>NZ_MVHT01000100.1 GCF_002086275.1 Mycobacterium intermedium
GGTAACGGCGGCGCGCCCGGTGCAGCCCTGGCTCCGACGGGCCACGCCGGCAACCCCGGAAACGGCGGCAACGGCGGCTACGCGGCCAACGGCGCCACCGCCGGTGATTACGGGCCGGGCACCGGCGGTAACGGCGGCCACGGCGGAAACGGCGGCGACGCAATATTGAACGGCACCTCGGGCGGAAACGGCGGCAACGGCGGTAACGCCGGAATCGTCGGCAACGGCGGGAACGGCGGGAACGGCGGCAACGGCACGGGCGGCGGCACCTCTGCCCCCGGCAGCAACGGCGCGCACGGCGGCCACGGTGGCGCCGGCGGGTCCGGCGGGTCGGTTTCCGGCAACGGAGGAGACGGCGGCAACGGCGGTCATGGCGGCAATGGCCGGGCGGGGGCCAACGGCGGCGCCGGCAGCGCCGGCAAAGCCACGGGTAGCGACGGCACCACCGGCGGTAACGGCAGCGCCGGCGGCAACGGCGGCAATGGCGGTAACGGCGGCGCGCCCGGTGCAGCCCTGGCTCCGACGGGCCACGCCGGCAACCCCGGAAACGGCGGCAACGGCGGAGCCGGGGGCGCGGGAGGCAATGGCGGCGCCGGCGGCGCCGGCACCGACGGCTTCGATGCGCGCAGCGGATGGCACGGCGGGACCGGGGGTCACGGCGGCACTGGTGGCGCCGGCGGAAACGGAGGCAACGGCGCCACCGGCTTACCGACATCACCCCGATCCCACGGGACCCCCGGCGCCGGTGGCGACGGAGGCAGCGGCGGGAACGGTGGCCCAGGCGGTAGGGGCGGCCACGGCGCGCCCACCCTCTTCGGGTACGCCCCCGGCGGCAACGGCGCCGCCGGGGGTTCCGGAGGTCAGGGCGGCGCGGGCGGCAACAGCGGCACCATCGACGTGGGAGGCACGCCCACCTACTCCGGTGTCGGTGGCCACGGCGGCGCCGGCGGCGCAGGCGGAAACGGCGGCGACGGCGGCAACGGCTCACCCGGCGGTCAGGGCGGACTCGGCTCCGGCGGCGGCACCGGTGGTTCCGGCGGGAGCGGCAGTCCCCCGGGATCCATGGGCGAAACCGGGGCCGTCGGCAGTAACGGCGCCAATCCATAATTCATTGGTTCGCGCACCTTTCCTGCTTTAGCGCTTTAAATACGCGGTCCTTTCGTGCGCGCGTACGCACCGAACGTGCTCGCCGGCCGCACCTCCCCCTCAGCCGCATGGAGTAGTCGAATGGGGTTGCAGCGGTGGGCATTAGGTAGTCGGCTACGGGGCGCCCCATGGGCTACCTGTCCCACGATGTGACATCACAAGTTTCTTCGCGGGGTCGTGTGGCCTCGTCCTGCGAAAGGACGCTGATGTCGTCGTCTCTGGTAGTTGCGAATCCTGGATTCTTGTCCACAGCGGCGGCCGAGCTAGCCGGGATCCAGCGCGCGATCACGGCGGCCAATGCCGCGGCGGCCGGCGCGACGACGCAAGTGCTGACCGCGGCCGGCGATGAGGTGTCCGCCGCGATCGCAACGCTGTTCGGCAACCACGGCTACGAATACCAAGCGCTGAGTGAGCAGGCAGCGCTGTTCCATGCCCAATTCGCTCAAGCGCTGGATGCCGGTGCCCGGGCGTACACCGCGGCCGAGGCGGCCGCCGCCGCGCAGTTGCAGACGCTGGGGCAGGACGCGCTGGCCGCGATCAACGCCCAAACCCAGGCATGGCTCGGCCGCCCGTTGATCGGCGACGGGGCCGACGGAACGGCCGCTCACCCCGACGGCAGGCCCGGCGGTCTGCTCTATGGCAATGGCGGCAACGGCTTTTCGCCGACGGAAGCCGGTGTCGCCGGCGGTCGGGGCGGGGCGGCTGGGCTGATCGGTAACGGCGGGGCCGGCGGCCACGGCGGCAGCGGCGCCAACGGAGGCGCCGGCGGCCAGGGCGGATGGCTTTACGGCACCGGCGGGGCCGGCGGCAACGCCGGCGTCGGTGGCAGCGCTGGCGCCGGTGGAGCGGCCGGCCTGGTCGGCACCGGCGGAGCCGGCGGGCACGGCGCCGCGCACGGGGTTGGTGGTTTGGGTGGCCGAGGTGGATGGCTCTACGGCGCCGGCGGCGCGGGCGGCAACGGCGGCGTCGGCGGTGTCGCCGGTCAGGGCGGGGCTGCCGGGCTGATCGGCACCGGCGGCGCCGGGGGCAACGGCGCCGAAAACGGAGACGGCGGCGCCGGTGGCCATGGCGGACGGCTTTACGGCGCGGGCGGCGCCGGTGGCCATGGCGGTGCGGGCGGCAACGGCGGTCAGGGCGGAGCCGCCGGACTGATCGGCACCGGCGGAGCCGGCGGCAACGGCGCGGGAACCGGCGACGGCGGTGACGGGGGCACGGGCGGATGGATCTATGGCGCCGGTGGAGCCGGCGGCCACGGCGGCGCCGGCGGCAATGGCCAGGCCGGCGGCCACGGCGGTCAGGGCGGGGCGGCCGGACTGCTCGGCACCGGCGGAGCCGGCGGAACGGGTCAAGGCGGTGGCGACGGCGGCGACGGGGGCAGCGCCGGACTGCTATACGGCCGCGGCGGGGCAGGCGGCGATGGCGGCTCCACCGCCGTCGCAGGTCAAGCGGGCGGCGCCGGCGGGGCCGGCGGGTCGGCAGGTCTGTTCGGCGAGGGCGGCCAAGGCGGGGCCGGCGGAACCGGCGCGTCCGGGCAGGCGGGCGGCCGCGGCGGTGACGGCGGCGCGGGCGGGTGGCTCGGCGGCAACGGCGGGGCCGGTGGCGCCGGCGGCAACGGCGGCAGCGGTGCCGGCACTGGCGGAAACGGCGGTGCCGGCGGGACGGCCCGGGCGTTGCTCGGCTGGTCTGGTGGCGCTGGCGGGGCCGGCGGCACGGGCGGCGCCGGTGTTGACGGGGAGATTGGCGCCGCCGGCGGGACCGGCGGCACGGGCGGTATCGGGGGTGCCGGTGGCGCCACACACGCGTTGCTCTTCGGTACCGGCGGCGCCGGCGGGGTCGGCGGCAACGGCGGCACGGGCGGCGCCGGCGGCGACGGTGTCAACGGGGTGGGCGTAGACGGCGGCACCGGTGGCGCAGGAGGCACCGGAGGTCACGCCGGCGCGGGCGGCGCCGGCGGCGCGGCAGGTGTTTTCGCCAGAGCCGGGCAAGCGGGCGCCGCGGGAACCGGCGGCACCGGCGGCGCGGGCGGCAACGGCGGAAACGCCGAGGGCGTCGCCCCCGACGGCACCGGTTTGCGAGGCGGCGACGGCGGGCAGGGGGGCAAGGGCGGCAACACCTTCTACGGCGGTATCAACGGTGACGGCGGCCAAGGCGGCAAGGGAGGAACCGGCGCCGCCGGCGCTACCGGCGATCCAGCGTCCAACATCAACGGCGGTGACGGCGGCCGGGGCGGCGACGGTGGTGCGGGCGGCGCCACCGGCACCGGTGGCTTCGGCGGCACCGGGGGCCGCGGCGGGGTCGGTGGGACCGGCGGCGCCGGCGGCGTCGGCGGGCATGGGGTCGGCTTCGCTTCCGGAGGTATCGACGGTGGACGTGGCGGCGATGGTGGCACCGGCGGGGCCGGCGGAACCGGCGGCGCCGGCGGGGTCGCGTTGTCGGCCACGGGCATTCAAGGCGCCGGCGGGGCGGGCGGTACCGGCGGGGCCGGCGGGGTCGCGGGCGATGGCGGTGATGGCGGTGCCGGGCAATGGGGTGTCAACGACGGCACCGGCGGTCGCGGCGGTGACGGTGGCGATCCTGGTGCCGGCGGCGCCGGTGGCCAGGGCGGGGCCGGATCCACCCAGGGTGCGGCCGGTGCCGACGGTCTTGCACCTGCGAGCGGCGGCAACGGCGGCAACGGCGGTAGAGGCGCCGACGCCGAACCGGCGCTCGGCCTGGGCGTCCAGGGAGCCACCGGCGGAACCGGTGGAGCCGGCGGCAACGGCGGATTAGTCGGCAATGGCGGCAACGGTGGCGCGGGCGGCAACGGCGGCAACGGCGGCCTTGGCGGAACCGGCGGAACCGGCGGACGCGGCGGCGACGGCGGAGCGGGCGGGAAAGCGTTGTCTGCCGGCGGTCAAGACGGCGTCCAAGGCGTCGGCGGCAACGGCGGTCAAGGCGGCAACGGCGGCCAGGGCGGCAACGGCGCCGACGGTGCGAACGGTCACGCGAGCGTCAACAACGGCGCCGGCGGTCGCGGCGGTGACGGCGGCAACGCCGGTGCCGGCGGCGCGGGCGGCCTGGGCGGCGCCGGATCCACCCAGGGTGCGACCGGCGCCGACGGCCAGGCGGCTACCACCGGCGGCAACGGCGGCAACGGCGGCAGGGGCGCCGACGCCGAACCGGTTCTCGGCGTCGGCATCCCGGGCGGCAACGGCGGGAACGGCGGTGCCGGCGGCAACGGCGGGTCGGTGGGCAACGGCGGCAACGGCGGCGATGGCGGCAACGGCAGTGCCGGCGCTGCGGGCGTGGGCGGGTTCGTTGGCACCGTGACTGGCGGTACGGGCGGCACCGGCGGCTCCGGCGGCACCGGCGGAGCGGGCGGCAACGGCGGCGTGCATGCCGGCAACGGCGGGAACGGTGGAGCCGGGGGCACCGGCGGCGCGGGTGGCCGTGGCGGTGACGGAGGGCATGGCCTGGAATTCGGCAACCCGGGCGCCGACGGCGGTAAGGGCGGCGACGGCGGCGCTGGGGGAACCGGCGGCCGGGGCGGCGACGGCGGAGCCGCCGGGATAGCTCTGTCTGTCACGGGACAGAACGGCACCCAAGGCGTCGGCGGCAAGGGCGGTCAGGGCGGCAACGGCGGCATGGGCGGCGACGGCGGCGACGGCTCGAACGGTGATATGAGCGTCAACAACGGGACGGGCGGCCGCGGCGGTGACGGCGGCAACGCGGGGGCCGGCGGTGCGGGCGGCCTGGGCGGGTCCGGCTCCACCGACGGGGCCAAGGGCGACGACGGCGTTGCGGCCACCAGCGGCGGCAACGGCGGCAACGGCGGCAGGGGCGCCGACGCCACCGAACCGGGCGGGGTCGGCGGCACCGGAGGCGCGGGCGGCAATGGCGGCTCGGTGGGCAACGGGGGCAACGGCGGCGACGGCGGCACGGGCGGCACCGGCGTACGTGGTGACGACGCCACCGTCGCTGGCCAGACCGGTGGCAACGGCGGCACCGGCGGTGACGGTGGAGTGGGCGGAGCCGGCGGCAACGGCGGCGTGCTGGCCGGCAACGGGGGGAACGGCGGGGCCGGCGGCACCGGCGGGATTGGCGGCACCGGCGGTACCGGTGCCCGTGGTGCGGACGGATTCTTTCTCGGCAGTGACGGCGGCGACGGCGGCGACGGCGGCAACGGCGGCAACGGCGGCAACGGCGGGACCGGCGGCGCCGGCGGCAAGGCGCTGTCGAGCTCCGGGCAGGACGGCATCCAAGGCGTCGGAGGTGACGGAGGCCGCGGCGGCAATAGCGGCCGGCCGGGTAATGGCGGCAACGGCGCCGACGGCGGCAGCTTCTTTGGCAACGCCAACGGCGGTGACGGCGGCAACGGCGGCAACGGCGGCACTCCAGGCAACGTCGGATGGGGCGGCGGCGGCGGCGCCGGCTCAACGCCCGGCAAAATCGGCGAAAACGGCGAGGTCAACCTGGGCCTCGTCGGCCACGGCGGCAACGGCGGCAACGGCGGCGACGGCGCCGGCCCCGGCGGCCATGGCGGTAAGGGCGGAGCAGGCGGCAACGGAGGCCTCTACGGCATTGGGGGTAAAGGCGGCAACGGCGGCAACGGTGCCACCGGCGCCACCGGCGCCGCCGGTGGGCCCAGCGAGAACGGCGGCACGGGGGGCGCCGGCGGAAATGGCGGAGACGGGGGCGACGGCGGCTGGGCCGGAGTTTTCGCAGGCGCATTCCAAAATGCGAGCGGCAACGGCGGTAACGGCGGAATGGGCGGCACCGGCGGCACCGGGGGTGCCGGCGCCAGCGGGTTGAGCGGTGGCATGGGCGCAACCGGCGGAGCGGGAGGCCAGGGCGGGGCCGGTGGCAACAGCTATGGGCAGCGCCCCGGTGACGGCGGCAACGGTGGGGCCGGTGGTACCGGTGGCCAAGGCGGTGCCGGCGGCGGCGGAGCGTTTGGCCAGGGGCCGGGCGGCTTCGGCGGGACTGGCGGTAACGGCGGCGACGGCGGCGACGGTCTCTTCGCCGGCAATGGCGGCGTCGGCGGTGCCGGCGGTCCAGGTGGGGATGGCCAACCCAACGGCGGCTCGGGCGCACCCGGCCAGCTCGGCGCTCCTGGTTCCGGTCTGTAAGAGCGAAGGCTTTCGGGATTCCTGACGGGGGCTTTCGCCTGCCGTTGTTGACGCTCGGCTGAACGTGCGTTTAGTGTACTAAACATGCGTTCAGCCGACTTGACCGCGACCGCCCGAATCCGCGACGCGGCCATCGAGCAATTCGGCCAGCACGGCTTCGGCGTCGGCCTGCGCACCATCGCCGAGGCCGCCGGAGTGAGCCCCGCACTGGTCATCCATCACTTCGGGTCCAAGGACGGCCTGCGCAAAGCGTGCGACGACTACATCGCCGAAGAGATCCGCAGCGAGAAGTCCGCCACCATTCAGTCCAACGACCCCGCGACCTGGCTGGCCGCACTGGCGGAAATCGAGTCCTATGCGCCCATGATGGCCTACCTGGTGCGCAGCATGCAGTCCGGCGGCGACCTGGCGACCATGTTGTGGCAGCGCATGATTGACAACACGTACCAATACATGCAGGAGGGTGTGCAGGCCGGCACCATCAAGCCCAGCCACGACCCGAAGGCCAGGGCCAAGTTTCTGGCCCTGGCCGGTGGCGGCGGCTTTCTGTTGTATCTGCAGATGCATGAAACGCCAACGGATTTGCGTGCGGTGCTGCGCGACTATGCGCGCGAGATGGTGTTGCCGGCCCTCGAGCTCTACACCGAGGGGTTGATGGTGGATCGCACGATGTACGAGGCCTTTCTGCAACGGGAGGATCCCTTGTCAGGGACAGGAGAATCGCATGTCAGCTAACCATTCCCAAGCAGCCATCGATGTTCGCGGTCTTACCAAGAACTTCGGTGCGGTTCGAGCCCTCGATGGCCTTGACTTGACCGTGCGGGAAGGCGAAGTGCACGGCTTCCTCGGCCCCAACGGGGCAGGCAAGTCGACCACCATCCGCATCCTGTTGGGCGTCGTGAAAGCCGACGGCGGAACCGCGCGCCTACTGGGCGGCGACCCATGGACCGACGCGGTGCGGTTGCATCGTGAAATTGCCTATGTGCCAGGTGATGTCACGCTATGGCCGTCATTGACCGGCGGCGAGACCATCGACCTGCTGGCCCGCATGCGCGGCGGCATCGACGACAAGCGCCGCGCGGAGCTGATCGAGCGCTTCGAATTCGACCCGCACAAGAAGGTGCGCACCTACTCGAAAGGCAATCGCCAGAAGGTATCCCTCATTTCGGCCTTCTCGTCACGGGCTCGGTTGCTGTTGCTGGACGAGCCCACCAGCGGCTTGGATCCGCTGATGGAGAAGGTGTTTCAGGATTGCGTACGTGAAGCTCGGGACCGCGGAGTCACAGTCCTGCTGTCCAGCCACATCCTGGCCGAAACCGAGGCGCTGTGCGAGCGGGTCACCATCATCCAGGCCGGTAGGACCGTCGAGAGCGGTTCACTGGAATCGATGCGCCACCTCAGCCGTACGTCGATAACAGCCGAAATGATCCATATACCAACCGATCTCAGCCGTATCAAGGGCGTCGAAGACATCAGCGTCGAGGGCAACACGGTACGGGCACAGGTCGACAGCGAAAGTCTGGGCGAGCTCATCCGGGTGCTCGGCGACGCGGGTGTGCGCAGCCTGGTCAGTCAGCCGCCCACCCTCGAGGAACTCTTCCTGCGCCATTACAGCGTCAACGGTGAGCGTGCGGAGGTGCCGTCCCGATGAGTACCGCACTGCTTGATCGTCCGCCTGAATTCCCTGTGTCACATCGGAGTTCGAATTTCGTCGGCACGCTGCGGTTGTTGCGCCTGTATCTGCGCCGCGACCGGGTGGTGCTGCCGCTCTGGGTATTGCTGCTGTCGGTGCCGCTGGCCACCGTCTACGTCGGCAGCGTCGAGAAGGTCTACCCCACCGCTACCGACCGGGCCGGCTTGGTGGCCTCGATCATGGCAAGTCCGGCCCAGCGTGCGCTCTACGGCCAGATCTACAACGACACCCTCGGGTCGGTCAGCCTGTGGAAAGCGAGCATGTTTCACGCGCTCATCGCGGTAGCCGTGATCCTTACCGTGATTCGCCACACCCGCGCCGACGAGGAGAGCGGGCGGGCCGAACTGATCGACTCGACCGCGGTCGGCAGGTACGCCAGCCTCACGGCGGCGTTGCTGCTGTGCTTCGGCGCCTCGATAGTTACCGGCGCGATCGGTGCCGCCGGGCTACTCACCACGGCCGTTCCGGCGAGCGGATCGTTGGCGTTCTGCGCGGCGCTGGCCGGCTCCGGGTTGGTCTTCACCGCGGTGGCCGCCGTCGCCGCCCAACTGTCCCCCAGCGCCCGCGTCGCCCGCGGTTTCGCGTTCGCGGCGCTTGGCACGGCGTTCACGTTGCGCGCCATTGGCGACGCCGGTTCCGGTGGGCTCTCGTGGATTTCGCCGCTGGGTTGGTCGCTACTGGTCAAGCCCTACGCGGGTGACCACTGGTGGGTGCTGACGCTGCATCTGGCCACCACGGCCGTCCTCACCGCGGTGGCCTATTGGTTACTGGCGGGCCGCGATGTCGGTGCCGGACTCATCGCCGAGCGCCCCGGACCCGGCTCGGCCGGACCGGCCCTGAGCAACGTCTTCGGCCTGGCGTGGCGGTTGGACCGCGGCGCGCTCTTGGTGTGGACGGTCGGACTCGCCCTGTACGGCTTGTTGATCGGCAGTGTGGTGTACGGCATCGGCGACGAACTGGGTGACACTGCGGCCGCGCACGACATCGTTGCGCGGTTGGGCGGAACCGGCGCGATGGAGGACGCCTTCATCACCGTCGGGTTCGTGATGCTGGGCATGATCGCGGCGGCGTTCGCGATCTCGCTGACACTGCGCCTGCACCAGGACGAGTCCACGCAACGAGGCGAGACCGTGCTAGCCGGCGCCGTGTCTCGGACACGATGGCTGGCAAGCCATTTGGTGATCGCAGTGGGCGGATCTGCGGCCGCGATCCTGATTTCCGGCTTGGCCGCCGGGTTGGCCTACGGGACGGCCGCCGGCGACATCGCCGGGAAGCTGCCCAAAGTGCTGGGCACCGCGGCGGTACAACTACCCGCCGTGTGGCTGCTGGCTGCGGTGACCATCGCCCTGTTCGGAATTGCGCCGCGTTTCACCCCGGTGGCGTGGGGTGTTCTGGTCGGCTTCGTCGCGCTGTATCTGCTCGGTTCGTTGGCAGGATCACCCCAATGGCTGCTGAATTTGGAGCCGTTCGCGCACATCCCCCGCGTCGGCAATGACTTCACGGCCGTACCGGTGCTGTGGCTATTGGGCATGGATTTGGTGCTGATCACCTTGGGGGGCATCGCGTTTCGCCGGCGCGACCTGCGTTGTTAGGAGGGGACATGAAGACCGCACTCCAGGCGTTGGCATCGGGACTGATCGGTCTGCTGGTACTCGCTGCGATCCTGTTCGTCCCTGCCGGCACGGCGAATTATTGGCAGGCATGGGTTTTCGTCGCCGTTTTCACGCTGGGAACCATCATCCCAAGCCTCTATCTGGGTCGAACCGACCCAGATGCGTTACGCCGACGGATGCGCGGCGGCCCGTGGGCGGAGGCCAGGACAGCGCAGCAGGTCATCATCGTCGCAGCCTTTGCGGTGTTGTTCGTGATGATGGCGCTGAGCGCACTCGACCATCGCTTCGGTTGGTCGTCGGTGCCTGCTGCAGTCTCGGTGGTCGGCGACGTCCTGGTGGTGACCGGGCTGGTCGCGGGCGTGCTGGTCGTCGTACAGAACAGCTACGCCGCTGCCAACATCACCGTGGAGGCGGGTCAGACGGTGACCTCCGACGGGCTCTACGGCATCGTGCGACACCCGATGTATGCCGCGAACCTGTTCCTGATGACGGGAATCCCGTTGGCGCTGGGCTCGTACTGGGGGCTGCTGCTACTCGTCCCGGGAGTGCTGGTGCTGGTCGCACGCATCCTCGACGAGGAGAAATTGCTGACGCAGGAACTGGCCGGATACCGCGAATATCGCCGGCGGGTGCGCTATCGGTTGGTCCCGTACGTCTGGTAGCGCACCCATGTCGCTGCTCGCGCAGCGTGCTCGCTTCCGGTCCATCACGCGTCTAAGGTAGCGGCGTGGCCGTAGATCCGGCACCCGCACTGGACCGACCGTGGCGGCGTCCCGGCGCCTTCCGGTATGCGCTCGAACGGATCCGCGGGATTGCCAAACCGCCCGTCACGGTGACCGATCCCCCAACCGACATCGTCGTCGAACGCGACGTCGAGGTGCCCACCCGCGACGGAACGACGTTGCGGGTCAACGTCTTCCGGAAGCCTGAGCTCGGGCCCCGGCCGGTCATAGTGAGCATCCACCCGTACGGGAAGGACAACCTGCCGTCCCGCAAGCGCAAACGGTGGACGTACTCGCCGCAGTACCGAATCCTGCGTCAGCCCAAGCCGCTGTCCTTCTCGGCCCTGACCGGTTGGGAGGCCCCCGATCCGGCGTGGTGGACGCCGCAGGGATTCGTCGTCGTCAACGCCGACGTGCGCGGCTGCGGTCATTCGGACGGCACCGGCGACCTGATGTCTCGCCAGGAAGCCGAGGACACCTACGACCTGGTGCAGTGGGCGGCCGACCAATCGTGGAGCGACGGCCGAGTCGTCATGCTCGGGGTGTCGTACCTGGCCATCAGCCAGTACGCGGTGGCCGCGCTGCGGCCGCCCGCGCTGCGCGCGATCTGCCCCTGGGAAGGGTTCACCGACGCCTATCGCGACCTACTGTTTCCCGGCGGCGTTCGGGAGTTCGGCTTCACCCGGATGTGGGCGCGCAACGTTCGTCGCGCCACCCGGCAAAGCCACGATTTGGCGCAGATGCAGGAGGAACATCCGCTGCGGGACGAGTACTGGCAGTCGGTGGTACCCGACCTGTCGGCCATCGAAGTGCCCATGCTGGTCTGCGGCAGCTTCTCGGACAACAACCTGCACAGTCGCGGTTCGATGCGGGCCTTCACCCGGTGCGGCTCCAAACAGGCCCGGCTCTACACCCATCGCGGCGGGAAATGGGAGTCGTTCTATTCCGACGATGCGCGGGCCGAGCAGTTGCGCTTCTTCCGAAATGTGCTCGACAGCAATGACTTATCGGAATACGGCGCTTCGGGCGGCGCTTCCCGCAGTGTGCGCCTCGAAGTGCGGGAGGACCGCGACACCGTTGCCGAGGTGCGCGAGGAAGCCGAATGGCCGCTGGCGCGTACCCGTTGGCGCCCCCTGTATCTGGCCGGCCCCGGCCTGCTGGCACCCGAGCAGCCGATTGTGTCGGGCAGCATCACGTTCGAGACCCATTCTCGGGCAGCCGCTTTCAATTGGACGGTGCCCGACGACATCGAATTGACCGGGCCGATGGCGGCTCGTCTATGGGTGCAGCTGGATGGCTGCGACGACGCGAACCTGTTCGTGGGCGTGGAGAAGTGGCGCGCCGGGGAGTTTGTCGAGTTCGAAGGTTCTTACGGCTACGGACGCGACCGGGTCACCACCGGATGGCAGCGGGTGGTGTTGCGCGAACGCGACCCCGAGTTGTCGCGCCCGTGGGAGCCGGTGCCCGCCTGCACCAGGATTGCGCCCGTCAAGACCGGTGAAGTCGTCGCCGTCGATGTGGCCCTCGGACCGTCGGCGACGTTGTTCCGCGCCGGCGAGCAGCTCCGGCTCGTCGTCGCCGGACGCTGGTTGTCGCCGCGTAACCCGCTGACCGGTCAATTCCCGGCGGCCTACCCCGACCCGCCGCGCGGCTTGGTCACGCTGCGCTGGGGGCCTCGTTACGACGCACACCTGCTGACCCCGCAGATTCCTCGGTGATGCCCGCGTTGATGCTGCGCCCTGGGCGGGGTCTTCTCGCATTTCGCCGCCCTGGGCGCAGAGTCAATGTCCCCCGAAATGCGGTCCTCCGAGACCTGTAACCCTGCGCTAGATCCAGACGCCCTTGCCTACCGCGACGACGCCGCCGGCACTGATCGCGAACCGCTCCCGGTCCTTCTCCAGATCCACCCCGACCATCTCGCCGGGTCCGACGACGACGTTCTTGTCCAGGATCGCGTGGCGCACCACCGCGCCGCGGCCTACCCGCACGCCCGGCATGAGCACGCTGCCCTCGACGATCGCGCCGTCATCGACCACGACATTCGACGACAACACCGAATTGCGCACCGAGGCCGCCGAAATGATGCTCCCGGCGCCGACGACCGACTCCTGAGCAGAGCCGCCATTGACGAACTTGGCCGGCGCAAGGTTCTCTGATTCGCCGCGGATCGGCCAGCGCTTGTTGTACAGGTTGAACACGGGGTGCACCGACACCAGGTCCATATGGGCGTCGTAGAAGGCGTCCAGGGTCCCGACGTCACGCCAGTAGCCCCGGTCCCGATCGGTGGCCCCGGGCACTTCGTTGTCGCTGAAGTCGTAGACGGCGGCCATGCCGTCCTGCACCAACCTGGGGATGATGTCGCCGCCCATGTCGTGATCGGAATGGTCGTCATCGGCGTCGGCACGGATCGCGTCGATGAGCACCTTGGTGGTGAAGATGTAGTTGCCCATCGAGACGAACGTGCTCTCCGGGTCGTCGGGCGTTCCGGGCGGGTCCAGCGGCTTCTCGACGAAGTTGCGGATGCGGCCCGACTCATCGGCGTCGATGCAGCCGAATGCGCTCGCGCTTGCGCGCGGAACCCGGATGCCGGCCACGGTGGCGCCGGCCCCGCTGTCGATGTGGAACCTGACCATCTGCTCTGGATCCATGCGGTACACGTGGTCGGCGCCGAAAACGACGATGTAATCCGGATCTTCGTCGTAAATCAGGTTGAGCGATTGGTAGATCGCATCGGCTGAGCCGGTGTACCAGCGCGGACCGAGGCGCTGTTGGGCCGGCACCGGGGTGATGTACTCGCCGGCCAAGCCCGACAGCCGCCAGTTCTGGGAGATATGGCGGTCGAGCGAGTGCGACTTGTATTGGGTCAGAACGCAGATCCTCAGGTACCGGGCGTTGACGAGGTTGGACAGCACGAAATCGATCAGCCGGTATGCGCCACCAAAGGGGACGGCGGGCTTGGCACGGTCCGCCGTCAGCGGATAGAGCCGCTTGCCCTCGCCGCCGGCCAGAACGATGCCCAGCACGTGTGGCACTTCCCTCATGGGTCAAACCTATCGGCACCTGCGGACCCCTGCCAGGGGAACAGCACTCCCGGCCGCTCTGACGGGCTGTCCGTCAAGGTGTTTGGCCCGTCCGGGCCGTGTTGATTCGGCGTTGCGGCGGTCTTCGGCATGGATTCGGCGGGGCCTCGGCGGGATCGGACTGTTCGGCTTGCCTTGGCGCGCTGCGAGGTCGGCACCTTCGCGGTTAGGGTGCCTTTGTGCGCGTCGCGATGATGACTCGGGAGTACCCACCCGAGGTGTATGGGGGGGCCGGGGTGCATGTCACCGAACTAGTTTCGCAGCTGCGCAGGCTGTGTGCGGTCGACGTGCACTGCATGGGCGCGCCTCGGCCCGGCGCCTTCGCCTACCAGCCCGATGCGCGGCTGCGCAACGCGAACGCGGCCCTGTCCACCCTGTCGTCGGACCTGATCATGGCCAATGCCGCCAGTGCGGCCACCGTCGTGCATTCCCACACCTGGTACACGGGAATGGCGGGCCATCTGGCCAAGTTGCTGCACGACATCCCGCACGTGCTTACCGCGCACTCGCTGGAACCGAAGCGACCGTGGAAGGCCGAGCAGCTTGGGGGCGGCTACCGGATCTCGACGTGGGTCGAGCACACCGCCGTGTTGGCCGCCGACGCGGTGATCGCGGTCAGCTCCGGCATGCGGGAGGACATGTTGCGGGTCTACCCCACCCTGGATCCGTCCGCGGTCCACGTGATCCGCAACGGCATCGACACCGACGTGTGGTACCCGGGTGGGCCCGTGCGCACCGGGTCGGTACTGACCGAGCTAGGAGTGGACCCGCACCGGCCCATTGTCGCGTTCGTCGGGCGCATCACCCAGCAGAAGGGTGTCTCCCACCTGGTGGCCGCCGCTCACGATTTCGACCCCGACATTCAGTTGCTGCTGTGCGCGGGCGCGCCCGACACCCCCGAGATAGCCGCTCAGGTGGAATCCGCGGTCTCCGAACTCGCGCGCAGCCGCAGCGGGGTTTTCTGGGTAAGGGACATGCTGCCGATCGGCAAATTGCGGGAAATTCTGTCAGCCGCAACGGTTTTCGTGTGCCCGTCGATCTACGAACCGTTGGGAATCGTGAACCTCGAGGCGATGGCCTGCGGGACTGCGGTGGTGGCCTCGGACGTGGGCGGTATACCCGAGGTGGTTTCCGACGGCATCACCGGGACGCTGGTGCACTACGACCCCAATGACCCGCGCAAGTATGAAGCCGGGCTCGCCGAGGCCGTCAACGCGCTGGTCGCCGACCCGGCCAGGGCGGGGAGATACGGCCAGGCGGGGCGTCAGCGCTGTATCGAGGAATTCTCCTGGGCCCAGATCGCCGAACAGACGCTGGAGATTTACCGGAAGGTATCCGCGTAACCCACGCCACGCGGCATACGTCCGGTTCGCGCGGGTCTAGCTGGTGACGCCTTTGAGCTCGTCACCAAGCGCAGCGGCCTCGTCCGGAGTCAACTCGACAACCAGACGTCCACCACCTTCGAGTGGTACCCGCATCACGATGCCGCGCCCCTCCTTGGTTGCTTCCAGAGGACCGTCGCCGGTCCGGGGCTTCATCGCCGCCATCGAGTGCTCCCTCCGAATTCGAGCTGGCCCGTCGCTGTCGACCTGGCCGGCGCCGAGCATGCCCCGCCAGTGGATTTCCAGCCACACCCGGCACTGAACTGCCAAATCACCCCTCTATTGTTCCTTATCCGCGTGACTGGGTGTACGAGACCCGGTTTTCCATCCACAATGAGCGCCTCGATGCCAACTTATGACCTCCTCCGTCAGCGTGGAGATGGCACCCAGCAGCCCAGAACATGGTCGTCAACCATGCCGGTGGCCTGCATTAACGCGTAGGCGGTGGTAGGGCCGACGAACCGGAAACCGCGACGCTTCAGCTCCTTGGCCATGGCTTTGGACTCGGGGCTGGTAGCGGGGATCTCCGAGAACTCGGCAAACCGGGGCCGCGGTGGCGGCGCGAACGACCACAGCAGCTCCGACAGGTCTTCCGGTGAGCCCAGCTCAACGGCTGCCCGGGCGTTGGCGATCGTCGCCTCGATCTTTGCCCGGTTGCGCACGATTCCAGCGTCGCCAAGCAGGCGCTCCACGTCGGCGTCGCCAAAGCGCGCGACCTGCTCGATGTCGAACCCAGCGAAGGCGCGTCGGAAGTTCTCTCGCTTACGCAGGATGATCAGCCAGGACAGGCCGCTCTGAAACGCCTCCAAGCTCATCCGTTCGAAAAGCGCCGTCCCGTCCCGTAGCGGTCGACCCCACTCCTGGTCGTGGTAGTCGCGGTACAACTCGGCGTCAGGGCCCTCGCGCAATGACTCCGCCCAGGAGCACCGCACCAGGTCCACCTCGGAAGCGGCGCTCATGTGGGTCCCGACCTTTCTTCCACGACGGCTTCGCCGTCCGGGAGCTCCGGCTCTTCGGCTTCGTCCTCGGCCGGCTCGGCCGGCGGACCGGGCGATGCGCGCGTCGCCGCCAGCTGGCCGCGCAGCACCTCGATTTCTCGGCCTAGGCGGTCCAGCACCCAGTCGACCTCGCTCGTCTTGTAGCCACGCAGCACCTGGGTGAACTTGACCGCGTCGACGTCGGCGCCGGTGACCCCGTACGCGGGCAGGACCGTCGCTGTCGTCGCCCGGGGCAGGGGCGGCAACTGCTCACCGCGACCGAACAGCAGCACGGCCGCGCCGAACATCACGAGTGCTACCAGGACCAGTACCACCAGGTAAACCAACACCAACGCCACGGAGACGATATTGCCCTATGGCACCGACAAGATCTGGCTAGCGGGGTCTGAGCACCTTCATCGGCGGCCGGTCGGCCAATGAGACCGGCAACGTGTGCGGGCTGAAGCCGTCTCCGACCGGGACGAACTGCGTCAGTCCGATCCCGGAGTCGGGGACTCCGCACCGCGAGAGCAGCGTCGCAATCACCTGACGGCTCATTGCGCCGAGTTCGGACAAGGGTCGGTTGCGGTGTGCCCGCACGCCGAGATTGACCTGCGCGATCGCCTCCAGGCCCAACCGGTCGAAGGTGTCGACCAGCAATCCGATCTCCACGCCGTAGCCCGGGGCGAACGGGAGCGACGTCAGCAGCTCCCGGCTGGCCGCGTACTCGCCGCCCAACGGCTGCAACACGCAGCCGAGTTCCGGTCGCAGTGCCGCCAACAGTGGGCGTGCCACCAGCTCGGTGACCCGTCCCCCGCCGGTGTCGCCCGCGGTGCCGTCGGCGTCGCCGACATTGAGTGGACGCCGGTAGAAGCTCTTGACCAGGTGGATGCCCTCCCCGGTCAGCAGCGGTCCGACCAGCCACGGCACGAACATCGGGTGGGGGTCGATCAGGTCGGAGTCGACGAACACGATGATGTCGCCGGTGGTCGCCGCCAATGAGCGCCACAGCGCCTCGCCCTTGCCCGGCCGGGTGGGCACCTCGGGCAAAGCCTGTTCGCGGCTGACCACACGCGCGCCGGCGGCGATGGCGCGAATTTCGGTGTCGTCGGTAGAGCCGGAGTCCAGCACGATCAGTTCGTCAACCAGGTCGCCGAGCAGCGGTGAGATGCTCTCCACCACCGATTCGATTGTTTCTTCCTCGTTGAGGGCCGGCAGGACGACCGAGATCGTTCGGCCCAACTTCTTCTTGGCCGCCACGAGCTCGCTGACCGTCCAGGTGGGACGGCCGTATACGTGGACTCCGTCGCTGGTGAGATCACCTGCGACGAGTTCCGAAGCTGTCATGCCAGTCCCCTCACCGTGCGCGTCGGCGGGCGCGTCCCCTGGATCGAGGCCACCATTTCCAGCACTCGCCTCGTGGCTATCACCTCATGCACCCGAAACATGCGGACACCGGCTGCCGCCGCCAGCGCCGTGGCTGCCAGCGTCCCTTCCAGGCGCTCGGTCAACTCCACTCCCAAAGTCTCCCCGACGAAGTCCTTATTGCTCAAAGCCATGAGCACTGGCCACCCGGTCTTAACAAGATCGCCCACGTGGCGCAATAGGACCAGCCCGTGGAAGGTGTTCTTGCCGAAGTCGTGCGTCGGGTCGATCAGCACCCTGTCGCGGGCTACGCCGGCCGCGACGGCCCGTTCGGCGGCGGTGACGACCTGGCGAAGTACATCGTCCACCACTCCCCGGGTAGTCGTACCGTAATTCACCCGGAACGGACGCGTGCGGGGTTGCGCCCCGCCGGTGTGCGAGCACACCAGGCCGGCGCCGAATTCGGCGGCCACTTCCGGCAGCGTGGGGTCCACGCCGGCCCAGGTGTCGTTGATCAGGTCCGCGCCCGCCGCGCAGGCCAGCCTGGCCACTTCAGAGCGCCAGGTGTCGGCGCTGATCAGCTGGTCAGGGTAGGTTTCGCGGACCCACTCGATGAATGGCACCAGCCGCGCGACCTCGGTCTTTGCGTCGACCGTTTCGCCTGGGCCGGCCTTGACGCCGCCGACATCGATCACGTCTGCGCCCTCGGCGATGGCGCGGTGCACGGCGTCGCGGGCGGCCTCGTCGGTGAAGGTCGCACCCCGGTCATAGAAGGAATCCGGGGTGCGGTTGATGATCGCCATGATCAGTGAGCGATCTCCGGCGACCGGTCGGCCACACAGCGTCGTTTGCACGCCCTCCATAGTGCCTGGTGGGTCGGGGGTCTGGGTGGGGGCGGCTGGGCGCTGGTGACGCTTGGGGCATCGCGTGGGGCGTGGGGCGGGCGGCGTTGCGCGTCGCGTTGGGCGTCGCGTTGACACTGCACATTTAGCGGCGTCCTCTCGCACTTCCCCGCCCAGGACGCAGAGTCAACGCGGTGGCGGGGTTGGCGCGCGTTGACACTGCAGAATTGGCGGCATCTTCTCGCACTTCTCCGCCCAGAACGCAGACTCAACGCGACCGCCCGAGGCGTCGCGCTGACACTGCACATTTGGCGGCATCTTCTCGCACTTTTCCGCCCAGGACGCAGACTCAATTGCGGTGTCAGTGTGCCCCGCCATCATGGCTGGGCATGGGGCCTGGGCAGCAACCATTCATCGGCAGTGAGGCACTAGCCGAGGGGAGGTTGACGCGGCATGCGTTGCGCACGTACTACCGCCCCATCTTCCCGGGTATTTACCTGGACAAGCGGGTCCAGCCGTCGCTGCAACATCGCGCGGTCGGCGCCTGGCTGTGGTCGCGCCGAGAAGCGGTGGTGGCGGGCGCCGCGGCGTCGGCGCTGCACGGCGCAAAATGGGTCGACGACACGACGCCGATTGAGTTGATCTGGGGTAACGCCAGAGCGCCGCGGGGCATCGTCACGCGTAACGACCGACTGCTGGAAGGCGAAATTCATCGACTGCGCGGGATTCCGGTCACGACGCCAGAACGCACTGCGTTCGACATCGGACGGCGTGGCCTCATAGGCCGGGCCGTGGCAAGACTCGATGCGCTCGCGGCGGCCGTCGACTTCAAGGTGCGCGATGTCGAGGAGTTGGCTGGCAACCATCGTCACACGCGAGGCCTGCGTCAATTGGAGAAGGCGTTGGACCTCGTCGACGGTGGCGCGCAATCGCCGAAAGAAACCTGGCTGAGGCTGCTGTTGATCGAAGCGGGTTTCCCGAAGCCTCGGACGCAGATTCCGGTGCTCGGCCCCGACGGCTGCCCCAAGTACTTCCTCGACATGGGCTGGGAAGACATGATGGTGGCCGCCGAATATGACGGTGAACAACATTGGACCGACCCGGCTCAACACGCGCGGGACGTAGACCGCCAGGAGTACATCGCCTACGTCGGCTGGACCAATATCAGGGTGGTCGGCCGCCACCGGCGCGACGACGTGATCCGTCGCGTTCGGCAGGCCTGGAATGCTGCGAAAAGGCGTTGACTCTGCGTCCTGGGCGACAAAGTGCGAGAAGGCACCGCCAAAAGTGCAGTGTCAACGCCACGCCACCCCGCCCGTCGCGTTGACTCTGCGTCCTGGGCGGGAAAGTACGGGAAGACACCGCCAAAAGCGCAGTATCAACGCGAAACGCGAAACGCGAAAGGCTAGGAGCTAGCGCGGACGCTTACCGGCGGCCACCTCGGCGGGGTACTCGTCGTAGTAGGGCACGTAGCCCTCCTCGCGCCCAGCCAGCACATACAGCGGGTCTTCGATGTCGGGGCCGTACGCCTCTTTGCGAAGGTCCACCTTGCGGCTCTTGAACGTGGTGGTGTGCTCCAGCGATTCGACGACCCGCACAAAGAGTGGCAGCGCGTAGACGGGCAGATCCCCGTACACGGTGCTGGCCAGCCTTTTGCCGTCGAACTCCGCACCCTCACGCAGCTTTATCGCCGCCATCCCGGCGCGCCCGCCGGTATTCGGCACCTCGACGCCGTACACCGTGCATTCCTCGACGTTCTTGTCCGAGGACAGCGCGGCTTCGACCTGGGTGGTCGCGACGTTCTCACCCTTCCACCGGAAGGTGTCACCCAAGCGGTCGACGAACGCGGCGTGGCCAAGACCTTGCGGACTCATCACGTCACCGGTGTTGAACCAGCAGTCGCCCTCCTTGAAGGCGTTGCGCACCAACTTCTTTTCGCTCGCTGACTTGTCGGTGTAGCCGTCGAACGGCTGCAACCTGTTGACCGGGCTGAGCAACAAGCCGGGCTCGCCAGAGGGCACCCGTCGCACCCGTCCGTTTTGGTCACGCAGCGGCTCTCCGGTGTCCGGGTCGTACTCCACGTAAGCCAGCGGTATCGGCGATATACCGGTGGTCCCGGGCACGTTGAAGATGTTGATGAACGCCGAAGTCCCCTCGCTGGCAGCGTAGAACTCACAGACCCGTGGGATGTTGAAGCGCGAGGTGAACTCTTCCCAAATCTCCGGCCGCAGCCCGTTCCCCGCGATCACGCGCACCTTGTGGGCCCGGTCGGTGGGCTTGGCCGGTTGGTTGAGCAGGTACCGGCAGACCTCCCCGATGTAGACGAACGCGGTGGCGTCGTAGGCGATCACTTCATCCCAAAACCGCGACGCGGAGAACGACTTGCCCAGGGCCAACGTTGCACCCGAATTGATCGTCGAGGACACCGCGACCGTCAACGCGTTGTTGTGGTAGAGCGGCAGGCAACAGTAGAGCGTGTCAGATGGCTTGAGGCGCAACCCCAATCCGCCGAAGATCGCCAGGGCACGGAGCCACCGCTGATGGCTCATCACGCTGGCCTTGGGGAACCCGGTGGTGCCCGAGGTGAAGATGTAGAACGCGGTGTCTTTCGTCCGCACCGACGACACGGATGCCGGGTTGGTGGCCGGCGCCGTCGCGGCGAACCGTTCCAGGTCCTCGATGGTCAGCACCTCGCCAGCGTCCTCGCCGGCCATACCGCCGCTTTCGCTGATCGCGCTGACCAGGTCCGACTCCGCGATCAGCACCTTCGACTTGAGCAGGCCCAGGCTGTGCGCCAACACCTCACCGCGCTGGTGGTAGTTGAGCATCCCGGCGACGGCTCCGCATTTGACCGCCGCCAACATCGCCAACACCGCGTTAGGCGAGTTGCGCAGCATGATGCCGACGACGTCGTGGGGGCCGACTCCCCGGGCGGCGAGCACAGCCGCATACCGGTTGGCGGCCGCGTTGGCGTCGCGGTAGGTCAACTGCTGGTCGCCGAACCTCAAGAAGACCCGGTCACCGTAGCGAGCGGCGCGGTCCTGGAAGACGCTGCCGATCGACACCTTGGACGTGGGCAGCGCGAGCAGTCCGGTGCGCACCCCGCGCAAAATGGACGGCGTGTCGGCCAGCAGGCTGGGCAGTTCGGACGCGATGTGCCTGAACTTGACGCTTGCCTTCGCGCTGTCGTCGTGATTAGCCAATGAATCCTCGCTTCGCGGTGAGATTAAAGTTTTCCGCTCAAGCCGGCGAGCACGCCTCCAGCGCCGCGCTCACCTTATCGACCAGTGTGAGCCGTTCCATCGCTGCCTCAGTGATGTAACCCCTGTCGACCAACCCGTTCAACCACACGATCAGGCCGTCGTAGTGGCCCCACGGGTCGAGCAAAACGATCGGCTTTTCGTGCGCCGCGAGATAGCCGCCGGTCCACGCGTCAAACATCTCGTCGAGCGTGCCGACACCGCCCGGTAGGACGATGAACGCGTCGGCACGGTCCTCCATGACCTGCTTGCGTTGCCGCATCGTGGCGGTGACGATCAGCTCGTGGGCGTCGGTGTCAGCCACCTCACGTCGCATCAGCATTTCCGGGATGACGCCGACGGTGTAGCCACGGCGTGCTCGCGCCGCAGTCGCCACGGCACCCATGGCCGAGACATGCCCGCCGCCCCACACCAGAGTCCAGCCCCGCTCAGCGATCGCCTCGCCGAGTTCTGCGGCCAGCCCGAGCAGTTCCGGGTGGGTGGGACCGGCGGCGCAATACACGCATATCGCCCACTCGGTGGACGCGGCGTCACGGGACATATACCGAAACGTAGACCAAGTCGCCGACATACTCATGACGCAAGGGATAATTCGGCAGTGTCGATTCGATGGGACGTCCCGCAGCACGCGGAGGCGTTGGAGCGGCTGAACGCCGCACTGGATGACGAAGCACATCGGGGCGCGGTTGTCCTTGGACCCGACGGGGTCGGCAAATCCACGTTGGCGCGCCAGGCCGCCGAACAACTCTGCGAGCGGCATCCGGCAACGCTGACACGGTGGGTCGTGGGCACCCCGACCGAGCGAGTGGTTCCGTTCGGCGCCTTCGGCCACCTGGTTGACATCTCCGAAATCGGAAAGCCCGCAAGGCTTTTACGGGCTGCCCGCGCCTCGCTGGTCCGCGCCGGCCAGGAGAGCGACCTGCTGCTCATCGTCGACGAGGCCCACGACCTGGACATCCTGTCAGCCACCCTGGTGTATCAATTGGCCCTCGCCGGGGCGGCGCGCATGATCGTCACCGCGCGTGCCGATGTCGCACCCGAGCCGATCGCGGCGTTGTGGTCCGATGGTCTGTTGGAGCGGATAGACCTTGAGCCACCACCCGGCGCGGAGAGGCAATCGACGCCAGCCGAAGTAGACGCGTTCCTGGCCGGGCTGCCCGACCCCGCTCGGCTGGTGCTGGACTATCTGGCTATCGCCGAGCCGCTGACGGTCGCCGACCTCACCGTCCTGGCCGGTGACGGAGCGGTGCGTCAAGCGGAGGAGTTGGGCGCGGCCGAGACCCGAGTGCGCAACCATGACGACGACGAACCCGTGGTCTACACGGCGCACCCATTGTTCGGCGCGCGCGCACGTTTGTTACTGGGTGCCGAGGGTGCACGCCAGCGACGTACCGAGGTGGTCCGGCTGCTGTCGGGCCATCCTTGCGAACACCTCAGCGACCGGCTGCGGTTGGCGTCCCTGGCGGTGGACAGTGACGCACCGCAGCCGGTGAGTGACGTTGTCGACGCGGCACAGCAGGCACTGCGCTTGGGTGATCTCAAGCTCGCCGAGCGGTTGGCGCGGGCGGCGCTGGATCGTTCCGAGGTGCTCCAGGCGCGTCTAGTACTGGGCCAGGCACTGGCGTGGCAGGGTCGGGGCCGCGAGGCGGGTGTGGTCTTGGCCGCCGTCAATCCCGCCGATTTGTCGGAAACCGAGTTGATCGCCTGGGCGGTGCCCAAGGCGGCGAATCAATTCTGGATGCTCGGCGAACCCGAGAAGGCCACCGCCTTTCTGCAGACGACCCGCAACCGGGTCACCGAGCCGGCCGCACGTACCACGCTGGACGGCCTGACGGCCACGTTCGCAATGAACGCCGGAAATCTCACGCGCGCAATATCTTTGGCCAATCAGGTGTTGTCCGTTCCAGACGCCGGCGACCAGGCCGTGGCCTGGGCGGCAAGCGCGGGAGTGTTGTCGTCAGCACGAATGGGCCGACTGGCCGATGTCGATCGGCTCGCAGAGAGGGCGGCGGAAGTCGAGCATCCCGGGTTGCTGCGATTCACTGTCGGCCTGGGCCGGATCATTTCGTTGGTGATGGCCGGGCAGGTCGAGGACGCTCAGGCACTTGCCCAGCGCTTCACCGACTTTGCCGAGCTGCAGCAGCCGGGCCGGTCGGTCGGTGAGGTGTTGTTGGCGTATGTGTTGCTCATCAAGGGTGAGTTCGCAGCCGCCGCTTCACTATTGGGTCCGGCCGGTGCGGTGTTGGAGCGGTCCGGTTATTCGTGGGGTCCATTGTCGTTGACGTTGTTGGCGACGGCTATTGCGCAGC
>NZ_MVHT01000101.1 GCF_002086275.1 Mycobacterium intermedium
CCCACACCCGAACCCGCCACATACAACTCCCCCACCACACCCACCGGCACCGGCCGCAACCAGCCATCCAACACAAACAGCGCCGCCCCCGGCACCGGCACCCCGATCGGCACCGGACCCATCCCTGCCACCAACGGGGCACTGATCGCCGCGTAGATCGTGGTCTCCGTCGGCCCGTAGGCGTCGATCATGACCCGGCCGGGAGCCCACTGATCCATTACCTCGGCAGGGCACGGCTCACCGTCGACGATCAACGCCGTCGACTCCAACCCCTGCCTCGACAATGCCCCCACGGCCGACGGGGTCTGACTCAACACGGAAACCTGCTCCGCGATCAGCAGCGCGTGCAGGTCTGCAGGGGAACCCGCGACCGTCTCGGGCACCACCACCAGGCGGCCCCCATGCAGCAACGCGCCCCAAATCTCCCAAGCGGAGATGTCGAACGCCAGGGAATGCCATTGCGACCACACCCCCGGGTGCGGCAGACCCTCCTGCCATGCCCCCATCAATCGCGACACATTGCGGTGGGTAATCGCCACGCCCTTGGGCACACCGGTAGTGCCTGAGGTGTACATGACGTACGCGATGTCATCGGGGGCCGGGCCGACCAGCATCGCCCGGTGGTCGGGCGCCGACCCGAGGTCATCTACATCGAGCACATCCGCCGCACACCCCTCGTAGCGGTCGATCAGTTCGGCGGTGGTCAGCACCGCAACCGGGCGGGCGTCGTCGAGCACGAACCGCGCCCGCGCTGCCGGTACCGCCGGGTCGATCGGCACGTAGGCCGCACCGGTTTTCAGTACCGCCAGAATCGCGACGATCGCGCGCGCCGAGCGGGGCAGTTGCAATGCCACGGATTGACCGGGGCCCGCGCCATACCCAGCAAGCAAGAGCCCCAAGCGGTTAGCGGCATCGTTCAATTCGCGGTACGACAGTGACGAACCTTCGAAGGTCAGCGCTGTTGCATCAGGTGTGCGCTGCACCTGCGCCTCGAACAACGCCGGGAGCGAAGCTCCAACCGGCGCAGGACCATTGAGCACGCCCCGATGGCCGAGCTCATCCAGCGCGGTTCGCTCGACGTCGTCCACAACGTCAATCGAGGACAGCCGCCGCTGCGGATCGTCGGTCATCGCGACCAATACCCGCTGCAGTCGCGTCGCCAGATCGGTGACGTCAAAATTCGAAAACGGTTGTCCGGCGCCGCTAGTGGTGAAATGCTGCTCGTCGCCGGCGCCGAGGAAGAACATGCCGAAGTGGCCTACCGGCCCGTAGGAGGTAAACCTCGCCGTACCCGGAACTCCGGCAAAATCCAGCGCGAGTCTGGCCGGAACGAAGTTGAGAACTACCCGGTTGGGCACCCGCCTCGGGCCGCCGAGAGCGTCGCGCTCCAGATGGTGCACCGGAAATCGCTGATGTTTCAGCGCTTCCCGTATGCGTCGGTCAACCTGCTGGCAAAAGTCGGCGACGGAGGACACCGGTGACGTCCGCAATACGAGTGGCACCGTCCCCGCCAACATCCCGGGAAGCAACTTCGTTTCTGCGTCCACGCGTCTGCTGACCGGGAAGTCGAGCACCACTTCCGATGTGTCACCGGCGAACCCACGCACCAACAATGCGCAGGCCGCCGCAAGGACCGACGAACGTCGCACGCCCAACGCTTTGGACAACCCCTTGATCGGACCGCCGAGTGCGGGGTCCAGTTGAACCGGCGCAGAAACACCGGACTGATCCCGATCCTGGGTCGATGGGTAGTCGAGTCCGCTTTCCGTGGGACGGTTCTGACGCCAATATTCCTGATCTATTAAATAGTCAGCGGATTTTTCGTATTGGGATTCGCTGGCCACCAGATCCTGTAACGAGCCGAAAAAGGCGGCAGAGACGGAAGTTCCCGACATAAGTGCGGTGTAGATATTTGCAATACGTCGCCCCATAAGGGCAATTCCGGTGCCGTCGATGACGATATGGTGGCAGCAGGTGTACCAGTAATACTCGGCGTCGCGGGTTCGGAATAACGCAAATCTCAATGGGAGTTCGGCCAACGACATCGGGCGACGTTCGATCGACGCCGCGATCGCACGTGCTTCCTCCAGTGGGGACGCCGATGACCTCAGGTCATGCAGTTCTAGGTCTATGACCGGGTCGTCGATCGCCTTCTGGAAGACCTGGCCATCCGCCTCGAAGAAGCTGGCCCGGACCGGTGCGGCCTCTTGAACCGCGGTTCGGATTGCTTGCCGGAGTAATTCAACATTGACGGGACCGTCAATTGTTACAAAGAGTCCTAGATGCCATTCGGCGCTCGATCCAGTCGCCATCTGCGAGAGCCAGATATCTAGCTGTCGCCCGGTCAGGGGCAAAGCCCCGACGCCCGCCACTTCCATCCATCCCCGAATTCAATCTGTTTGCTCTCCGCACACCATGCCCGCTTGGCGTCGCTTATGTAGGCGGTGAGCATATCGCGCACCAGCTGATCGCGTGGGCTGTCGGAAAATGTGGTTCCCAAATCTATGAATGCGCTGGTGGAGTGGGGTCCCACAAAGCCGGTGCGAGCCCACCGGAGTGCGGTTTCGGGTAGCGCGGACGCGTAGCGGTTCGACGGGGTTAGTTAGGCGGAGAAGGGCCGTCCGGTTGCTACGGCATCCGCGGGGGTCGACGACGGCAGTAGCAGGGTCCTTACCAATGGGCGCGATCCGACGGACCGCAGCATCGAACTGGCCGGTCGGGGACGCACGGGCTGTGGCCACCAGAACCAGCGTCCGAGCAGCGCGGCTACGGCCGGCGTCATGAACGAACGCACAACCAACGTGTCAAACAGCAGTCCCAGGCCGATGGTGGTACCGACCTGGCCGATGATCCGCAGATCGCTAAACACCAACGAGGCCATGGTGAATGCGAAAACCAGCCCCGCATTTGTCACGACCTTGCCGGTTCCGCCCATCGCGCGGATGATCCCAGTCTTTACCCCAGCACCCAATTCCTGCTTCATGCGCGATACCAAAAGCAAGTTGTAATCGGACCCCACAGCCAGGAGGACGATCACCGACATTGGCAGCACCATCCAGTGCAGCCTGATCCCCAGAATGTACTGCCAAATAAGAACCGAAAGCCCAAACGATGCGCCGAGTGACAGTGCGACGGTACCGACGATGACCAGCGCTGCCACGAAACTACGCGTGAGCACGAGCATGATGATGAAGATCAGACAGATCGCGCCGATGAAGGCGATGCGCAGGTCGTATTTCGAGGCGTCCCGGAAATCTTTGTACGTGGACGCCGTACCCGCGAGATAGATCCGGGCGTCCTTGAGGGGTGTCACCTTGAGAGCCTCCACGGCTGCGCCTCGGATCCGATCGATACGCGCCACGCCTTCAGGCGTCGTGGGGTCACCCTTGTGCGAAATTATGAACCGCGCCGCTTTCCCGTCCGGCGACAGGAAGGCATGCAGAGCCCGTTGGAAATCCGGATTCTGGAAGACTTCCGGCGGCAGATAAAAGGAATCGTCATTCTTTGCAGCGTCGAATGCCTGCCCCATTGCGGTGGCGTTCTCGGATGATTCGTCCATTTCGCTGAAGATCCCGGACATCGTGCTGTGCATTTTCAAGATCATCGCGCGCGCTTGTTCCGCCCCCGTGATGAGCCCTGGGAACGCCGCCACCAGTTGCGGCAACAGAACGTCGACTTCCTCGAGGTTGGTGACGACATCTTCGAGCTTGTCGCTGATCTGGTCGACACCGTCCACCAGATCGAACAATGACCTCAGCGAGAAGCATATTGGAATGTCATAGCAGTGTCGCTCCCAATAAAAATAGCTGCGGATTGGTCGCCATATATCTTCGAAGTCCGCGATATGACCCCGCAGCTCCTCCATCATTCCAGCCATCTCTTTGGTGTCCGTGACAGTGCTGTGCGTGACTGCAGCGACCCGCTGTTGCAAATCGTTCAGCTTTTTCATTATCGCAATCTGGTTGTCGAGGAGTTCAGCCTGCTTGAGTAGGCCATCGACAGCCTCTTTCATGGAGTTCATGCTCTGCACCATGGCTGCGGTTTGCATACTGATCAAGAATGGTATTGAAGTGTGTTCGATAGGTGTTCCCTCGGGCCTTGTTGCGCCTTGCACACGCGCAACTCCCGGAGTTCTGAATATCGCTTTGGCGAGCCGGTGCAGCACCAGAAAATCCGCCGGGTTGCGCATATCGTGGTCGGCTTCGACAAGCAGTATTTCCGGCATCATCCTCGACTGCGAGAAATGGCGGTCAGACGCCGCGTACCCCAGATTTGCCGGGATGCCGTCGGGTAGATAAAGCCGGTCGTCGTAGCTCGTTTTGTAGCCCGGGAGGGTCAGCAGACCGATCAGCGCGACCGCCAAGGTCGTTACCAGAATGGGCGCCGGCCAGCGCACAATCGCGGTGCCGACCCGCCGCCACCGACGAACCCCCAAGCGCCGCTTGGGGTCGCACAATCCGAAGGCGCTTCCCGCTGCCAGAATCGCGGGAATCAGCGTCACCGCGACAGCGACCGCGACGGCCATACCCACGGCGCACGGCACGCCGATGGTCTGGAAGATCGGCATCCGGGTAAAACTCAGGCACAACATCGCCCCGGCTATCGTCAATCCGGAGCCCAACACGACGGGAGCGACCCCGCGATAGGTCGTGTAATAGGCCGTCTCCGGATCCTCCCCAGCCTGGCGCGCCTCTTGATATCGACCGATAAAGAAAATCCCGTAATCGGTGCCGGCCGCCATCGCGAGGGCCACCAGCAGATTGATGGAAAATGTCGAGAGACCAACCAGACCATGGTGGCCTAGAAATGCCACTGCTCCCCTGGCAGCAAATACTTCGACGCCAACCGTCGCCAACACGATAATCACCGTGGCAACAGAACGGTAGACCACGAGCAGGACCGTGAAGATGATCAGGGCACCGATCATGGTCATCTTCAACATCGAGTTCTCGCCACTACGCTGCATATCGACAACGAGACCCGCCGGGCCGGTGACATAAACTTTGACTCCCGGCGGGTGCGGCGTCCTTTCTACAATTGCGCGGACCGCCGCCACAGATTCCTGTCCCAAGGTAGTTCCTTGGTTGCCGGCCAGGTTCAGTTGCACATAGGCGGCTTTGCCGTCGGCGCTTTGTGCTCCGGCCGCCGTAAATCGATCGCCCCACAAGTCCTGCACATGTTCGACGTGCCGGCGGTCGGCCCGCAATGCGCGAATCAAACTGGCGTAGTACGCATGTGCCTCGTCGCCCAGTTGCTCCTGTCCCTCGAGGACGATCATGGCGAAGCTGTCCGAATTGGATTCTGCGAAGTCCTTGCCTATTCGGGTCATGGCTTGCACCGACGGCGAGTCTTGCGGCGCCAATGGGACGGAATGCTCGCGGCCTACCTGCTCCAGTGGTGGAACCGCAAGCGTGACAACCAAAATCAGCGCGATCCAGGCCAGAATGATCACCGGAGAGAGCTTGCGGATCGACCGCGCTATGGAAGAAGTCGGGGGAGGTGCGGTTCCCATGCGGCCTCTACTCGGGTTGCCTCAGCAACAGCGCGCGCACCAATGGCCGCGGTCCCGTTGGCCGCAGCAGCGAACTTGCGGGCCGGGGACGCACTTGTTGTGGCCACCAGAACCAACGCCCCAACAATGCCGCGATCGACGGCGTCATGAACGCACGCACGATCAATGTGTCAAAGAGCAATCCGAGGCCGATTGTGGTGCCAATCTGGCCAATACTGAGTAGATTACTGACCACCATAGAACCCATGGTGAATGCGAACACCAACCCCGCGTTCGTCACCACTTTTCCGGTGCCGCCCATTGCCCGAATTATGCCCGTGTTAATGCCGGCACCAATTTCTTCTTTCATCCGGGAAACCAGCAGCAGATTGTAGTCAGATCCCACTGCTAAAAGGATGATGAGCGACATCACCAGCACGACCCAGTGTATTTGGATGCCGAGAATGTATTGCCACACCAGCACCGCAAGTCCGAAGGATGCGCCGAGTGACACCAGTACCGTGCCCACGATGATCAAGGCAGCGACCAGACTCCGCGTGATTATCAGCATTACCGCGAAAATCAGGCAGAGCGCCGCCAGTCCGGCGATCATCAGATCATATTTGGAGCCGGTGATGAGGTCTTTCGTTGACGCCGCGGTACCGGTGAGGTAGATCCGGGAGTTTTCCAGCGGCGTTCCCTTGAGCGACTCCTCGGCCGCGTTGGTTATCGCGTCCACCCGCGCAATGCCCTCTGGCGATGCGGGGTTGCCCATCTGGGTGATGAACATGCGGGCCGCCTTCCCGTCCGGCGACAGGAAGACGTCCATGACCCGCCTGAAGTCCTTGTTTTTGAAAACCTCCGCAGGCAGATAGAAAGAATCGTCGTCTTTGGCGGCGTCGAAAGCCTGTCCCATCGCGGTCGGATCGCCGCCATTGTCTTCCATCTCGCCGAGCGTCCCCGCCATGGTGGCGTGCATCGCCAGCATCATCTTGCGCATGCTCTGCAGCATCGCGATCATCGGCGGGAACTGGGTCACGAGTTGCGGCATGATCAAATCCAACTGATCGAGCTCGGCGACCATATCGCGCAGTTTCTCGGTGATCGCATCGACACCGTCGATTCCTTCGAATAGAGATCTCAGCGAGAAACAGACGGGAATGTCGTAGCAGTGCCTCTCCCAGTAAAAGTAGCTGCGGATCGGCCGCCAGAAGTCCTCGAAGTCCGCGAGGTGATCGCGCAACTCGTTGGTCAGCCCCTGCATTTCATGGGTCTCGACGACCATGCGATGAGTCGCGCCGACGAGCCGTTGCATCAGGTCCTGCATGCGTTGCATCAGCTCGATGGTCGCTGCCAGTTCATCGGCCTGCTTCAGCATGTCGTTCATTCGCTCTTGCTGGAATCCGAAGTTCTGTAGCATGGCAGCCTGCTGCATGCTCAGGATGAACGGGATCGAGGTGTGCGCGATCGGCGTTCCCTCGGGCCGGGTAACGGCCTGGACAGTGGCGATGCCCGGCACCGCCAACACGCCCTTCGCGAGCTTGTTCAACACCAGAAAGTCGGCGGAATTGCGTAGGTCATGATCGGATTCGATCAATAGGATCTCGGGCGCCATCATTGCCGACTGAGGAAAATGGCGCGCGGCGGCCGCATATCCCAAACTGGCCGGAATGTTGTCGGGGATGAACTTCTGCTCGACATAGCTGGGTTTGTAACCGCTCAACGTCAGCAGTCCGACGAGCGTGATGGCCACCGTCGCGGTGAGGATCGGCACCGGCCACCTGACGATCGCCGTGCCCACTCGTCGCCACCCTCGGACATGGATCCTTCGCTTGGGTTCGAACAGGCCAAAGCGGCTTCCGACCCGAATTACCGCGGGAACCAGCGTCAGCGCTACCGCGACCGCGACGAGTATGCCCACCGCGCACGGCGGGCCCATGGAACTCAGGATGGGCAACCTGGTGAAGGTCAGGCAGAACACCGCTCCTGCGATCGTCACACCGGACGCCAGGACAACCTTTGCGACCCCGCGATAGGCCGTGAAATAGGCGGTTTCACGGTCCTCGCCGGCCTGACGCGCTTCCAGGTACCGGCCGACAAAAAATATGCCGTAATCCGTTCCTGCCGCAATCCCGATGGAAACGAGCAGATTGACGCCGTAGGTGGTGAGGCCGATGAGCCCGTGGTGGCCGAGGAAGGCGACAACTCCCTGAGCCGCCATCAGCTCCAATCCCACCATGAGCAGTAACAGAATTACGGTGAATATCGAGCGGTATACGAAGAGCAACATCACCGAGATGACGGTCACGCTCACCAGCGTCATCATGAGTACCGTTTCGTCGCCGCTCTGGCCCATGTCCGCGGCTACCGCAGAAGGCCCAGTGACATACGCCTTGACGCCAGGCGGCGCGGGTGTGTGCTCGACGATTTGCCGAACGACTGCCACTGATTCGTTGCCCAAGGTTTGGCCCGGTTCGCCGGTGAGATCCACTTCGACGTAGGCGGCTTTGCCATCGCCGCTTTCCGCCGCGCCCGCAGTGAGTGGATCGCCCCAGAAGTTCTGAATGTGGGTGACGTGTTTCGGGTCTTCTGACAGTTGGCGAATCAGGTGGTCGTAGTAGCGGTGCGCCTCGTCGCCGAGTGGTTGCTGGCCCTCCAGCACGATCATCACCATGTTGGTGGAATCGGATTGATTGAAGTCTCTGCTGATCCGGTTTGCCGCTTTGTAGGACGGCGCATCCGTGGCGTTGAGCGCTACCGAATGTTCCTTCTCGACCTGTGCCAGTGGAGGAACCGTGACGTTCAAGATGACTACTAGCGCCAACCAGCCCAGAATGACCGGTACCGCCAGTCGATGAATAGTCCGCGCAACACTAGGCGGGTCGTTGCGCATTTGCTTCATGCGGCCTTCAGCATGCAATAAGTAAACGAACTCACTTCGTGCTGCGAGATCTTCTCCGCCTTGACTTCACCGTCGACCACGATGCGGCATCCGATCCAGTCACTGTCGCCCTGCGCAGCGACGTCACCAACGCTGGTCGACACCTTGATTTCGAACTCCAACGACCAAGGCAGCGCTACGCCCCTGACACGTTGCGGTGCACCATTTACGTCGAAGTAGCTGATCTGGGCGGACGTCCCGGGCGGACCGAAGACCTCATATCGCAGGCGCTTGGGGTTGAACGGTTTGGGCTCGTCTTGACGCGTGTCGGCGTACGAGGCGGGCTTTTCCGAGCCGAAGATCCCGTGCAGACGCGACACGGTGAATCCCCCGGCGACGAAGACGATCAGTATGACCAGCGGAATCCACAGCCGCTTCAGAACCTGGAAAACGGTGCGTCCGTGCTTCCGCCGGCCCTTTTCGGCCCTGCCTTGAAATCGTGGGGCGCGACGGTCGGTTCGTTTGCTGGCATCGCTTCCGGCGTCGGCGACGGGGGCAGGCGGGCCTTGCTCGGCGCCTCGAACGCTGCCTTCCACCACCGGATCACCCTAGCCCACATGTACCGCTGTGGTATCCGAATTCCAGCGCCTGATCAAGGTTCGGAATTGCCGTCTGCGACGACGCCGAACGCCCATGGAATCCGCCCGCGGCGGGGTTTGCTGGACGGGTTGACGTGCAACGCGCCGGCGGCGCCCGCCCCGTTACCGGCTGACCGCGCTGACGCTACCTACGGTCGCGTGATCCGATTTACGGCCGGTCACGAAAGTTATTGTTGGCCAACGGGTTACACGGGGACCGTTTTGCTCACCGTGCGTTTATCTGCGTACCCCCGCGGCTGGGAAAACGACCCGGCACCAGATAGGGAGTTGGGGCGCCACCGGGGCAGTCGAAATCGACCGTGGATTGCATTGGTCAGCAACTGATAACCAGCCGAAACCGACGGCGCGGCCTTCCTACCACGCTTTGACCCCTATCGAATTCGACGCAATTATTTCCCCACCGCTATGCCGAGCTGGATCGCGTGTAGCCGACGCCGTCTACAACCAAGACTCTTCGGGCCGGAGGAAGCCATGGATTTCGGAGCGTTACCGCCGGAGGTCAACTCCGGCAGAATCTACGCTGGGCCGGGCTCGGCGCCGCACCTGGCCGCGGCCGCCGCCTGGGATGGCATCGCCGCCGAATTGCATTCCGCAGCAGCGGTCTACAACTCCGCAATCGCGCAGCTCACCAGCATCAACTGGCACGGCCCCTCGGCGACGTCGATGGCGGAGGCGGCGGCGCCCTACATCGCGTGGCTCGGCCGCAGTGCCGCACAAGCGGAGCAGGCGGCGTCGCAATCCAGAGCGGCTGCGGCCGCCTTCGACGCCGTCTTCGCGGCCACCGTCCCGCCGCCGGAGATCGCCGCCAACCGGGCGTTGTTGGCGTCGCTCGTCGCGACCAACCTGCTGGGCCAGAACACGCCGGCGATAGCGGCTACCGAAGCGGACTACGCCGAGATGTGGGCCCAAGACGCCGCGGCGATGTACGCCTACGCCGGCGCATCGGCGGCCGCAACGCAACTGGACCCGTTCACCTCGCCTCCGGTTACCACCAACACGGGTGGAGCGGCCGCCGCCGACGCGCAAACGCTGCTGTCCCAGCTCATCTCGCAGATTCCCAACGCGGTGCAAAGCCTCGCATCGACCGCCGGGCCGGCGACCGCGGCGGCCACGACGCCGCTGGCAGAGGTCACTGCGATCGTCAAGACGTTCAACGCCGTGTTGAACAACCTGATCGCCGGGCCGTATACACCGCTCGGTTGGGCGGGCTTGGTCAAGAACTGGTGGCAGGTCAGCATCAGCATCCCGGCCCTCGGCACCGGCATCCAGGGCATCGGCCCGCTCCTTCATCCCAAGCCTCTCACCGGCGCCCTGGCACCACTGCTGCGCAGCGAGCTACTGACCGGCGGCGCGTCCGCGCTGCAGGCGGCCGGGTCGGTGGCCGCCGGGTTGGGACGCGCGAGCTCGATCGGGTCGCTGTCGGTGCCGGCGAACTGGGCCTCGGCCGTGCCGGCCGTCAGGACGATCGCGTCGCAGCTGCCGGAGACCATCATCGACGCCGGTCCCGCGATGGCGGCCAACGCCCCGCAAGGCGTGTTCGGGCAGACGGCCCTGTCGAGTCTGGCCGGGCGGGCCGTCGGCAGCAGCACCACCCGTGCCGTCCTCGGATCTACCGTCCGAATACCCGGTGCCGTGGCCGTCGACGACATCGCCACCAGTTCCACCGTCATCGTGATACCGCCTGACGCGAAATAAGGACAGGGCCAATGGTTTTCGTTGATTTCGCGGTACTGCCGCCCGAGGTGATCTCCACCCAGATCTACGCCGGGCCGGGCGCAGAACCGATGCTGGCCGCCGGAGCGGCCTGGCAGCGCCTGGCCAGCGAGCTGCATTCGACCGCATTCGACTACGGACTCGTGATCTCGGAGTTGGTCGAGTCGTGGGTGGGCCCGTCATCGGCGTCCATGGCGGCCGCCGCCGCGCCCTATGTCGCCTGGTTGTCGGCCACCGCGGCCCAGGCCGAGCACACCGCCGCCCAGGCCACGGCCGCGGCCGACGCCTACCAGGCCGCGTTCGCCGCCGTCGCGCCACCCGCAGAGGTCGTGGCCAACCGAGTCCAGCTGCAATCGCTGGTCACGACCAACCTCTTCGGGCAGAACGGCGCCGCGATCGCTGCCACCGAAGGCGAGTACGCGCAGATGTGGGCCCAAGACGTCGCGGCGATGTTCGCCTACGCCAGTGCGTCCGCTGCCGCAGGTGACCTGACCCCGTTCACCCCGCCGCCGCCCACCACCAATGGCACCGCGGCAGCGGCCCAATCCACCGCGGCGGCCAGTTCGGTGCTGTCGTGGATCCATCAGATAGAGGACCTCCTCAACACCTTCGCCAGCGACTACGCGAAGTTCTGGGAGCAAGTGATCGCGGCGGTCACCGGCAACAGCGAGATCGCGCCGCTGTGGGAGGCGCTCTATTCGAGCATTTCCGGCATCGGCAGCCAGGGCACCTGGACCAACGTCGTCAACAGCACCACCGGCATGGGCATTTCGCAATGGAAGAACTTCTTCATCTACGCGCCGTGGGCGAAGGAGATCCCGAAGTCGGCGCTGAGCGGCGGTCTGTCGTCCGGGCGGGCGGCCGCCGCCTTGGTCAAGCCCGCATCGGCGATTGTTGGCGCCGCGCCCACCGTCGGGGGGTTGTCGGTGCCGCCGAGTTGGGCAAGCGCCACCCCCGCGATCAGGCTGGCGTCCAACGGGATTACCAGCGTGGCGGCCGCGCCGACGGCGACGGGTCTGCCCGCCGGTCTGCTCGACGAGGCGAACCTGGGCAGCTTCATGGGCGGGGCCCTCGGCAGCCCGGCGGCCCGCGTCATCAACAATCCGACCGGCAAGCAGGCCGCCCGTACGACGGCCACCGAGCGGCGCATCGAACCGGTCAAGCTCGATCGAATCATTGCGCAGCTGCAGGAACAGCCCGACAAGGTCCAGCATTGGAGCGTCGATGAAGCCGGCCTTGACGATTTGGTGGCGAAGCTGAGAACAACTCCCGGCGTGCACGCCGTTCATGTGCTGGATAGCGAGGAAGCCGCGCCCGTTGCACCGCCGGAATTACAGTCCAAGTAGCACCAGGAGACTTTCATGAAACTGCTGCCGGCGCTGCTCGCCGTGGCGTTCGGGATAGTCGTCGCGGCACCCGCCCACGCCGAGCCCGGCGCCGACGAGCCACCCACCGACGAGCACAACGAAGAGTTCCTCGCCGACCTCACCCAAATCGGGATCAGCTTCCAGGATCCGAACCAAGCCATCAGCGCCGGTAAAGCGGTGTGCGGCTTCATTTCTCGCGGCGTATCGGGACTTCAGCTGCTCAACGACATCCGGGACAACAACCCGGGGCTAACCCCCGCCGACACCGCCCGGTTCGCGACCATATCCGCGAAGCACTACTGTCCGCGGGCCATCGAGCCCACCGAATAATTCCCCGCGAGCAGACGCAAAGTTGTACGGAAACAAGGGTTTTCGTACAACTTTGCGTCTGCTCGGCGGGAGAACTCGGCGGGAGAACTCGGCGGGAGAAATTAGATCGGGATCAGGCCGTGCTTGCGACCCACCCGCCACCACAGCTGCTTGTCCCGCAGCAGGTGCAAAGACCTACGCAGCAGCAGCCGCGTCTGGTGCGGTTCGATCACGGCGTCGATGAACCCGCGCTCGGCGGCGGTCCACGGAATCGCCATGTTGAGGTTGTAGCCCTCGATGAAGTCCTTCTTGATCTGCTGCGCCTCGGGCGTCGTCGGGTCCGGGAACCGCTTCATCAACAACTGCGCCGCGCCCTCGGCCCCGATCACCGCGATCCGGGCGGTCGGCCAGGCGAAGTTGAAGTCGGCGGTCAGCTGCTTGGAGCCCATCACCGCGTAGGCGCCGCCATAGGACTTGCGGATCGTGATCGTCACCTTCGGCACGTCGGCCTCGACCACCGCGTACAGGAACCGCCCGCCGCGCTTGATGATGCCGTTCTTCTCCTGCTCGGCACCCGGCAGGAAGCCGGGCGTGTCCACCACGAACACCAGCGGGATGTTGAACGCGTCGCAGAACCGGATGAAGCGCGCCGCCTTGTCCGAGGCCTCGTTGTCGATCGACCCGGCGAGGTACATGGGCTGGTTGGCGATGACGCCGACGGGACGCCCGTCCACCCGGGCGTAGCCGGTGATGATGGCCGGGCCCTGCTGCGCGGCGACCTCGAGGAAGTCGCCGTCGTCGAAGATCCGCAGCAGGATCTCGTGCATGTCGTAGCCCGCGTTGTCCGAGTCGGGCACGATCGAGTCGAGTTCGAGGTCCGTCGGCGTGATCTCCGGTTCCAGCCCGGGGTTGATGATCGGCGGGTTGTCGAAGCAGTTGGACGGCAGGAACGACAAGAAGTCCCGCACGTACTGGAAGGCCTCGGCCTCGGAGTCGACGACCTGATGGATATTGCCGTAGCGGGCCTGGGCGTCGGAGCCACCGAGTTCGTCGAGGGTGACGTCCTCACCGGTCACTTCGCGGATCACGTCAGGCCCGGTGACGAAGAAGTAACCCTGGTCGCGCACCGAGACCAGCAGGTCGTCCTGGATCGGCGAATACACCGCTCCCCCAGCGCACTTGCCGAAGATCAGCGAGATCTGCGGCACCTGCCCGGACAGAATCTCGTGCCGGCGGCCCAGCTCGGCGTACCACGCCAACGAGGTCACTGCATCCTGGATGCGGGCCCCGCCAGAGTCCTGGATGCCGATGATCGGGCAGTTGACCATCGCGCACCACTCCATCAGGCGCGCGACCTTGCGGCCGAACATCTCGCCCACCGTGCCCTGGAACACGGTCTGGTCGTGCGAGAACACCCCGACCGGGCGGCCGTCGATCAGCGCGTGCCCGGTGACGACGCCGTCGCCGTACAGTGCGTTGGGGTCACCCGGGGTCTTGCACAGCGCACCGATCTCGAAGAAGGTGCCGGGGTCGACCAACGCGTGCACGCGGGCACGGGCGCTCGGGATGCCCTTCTTGTCCCGTTTGGCCGCGGCCTTCTCGCCGCCGGGCTCTTTGGCCAATTCCAGGCGCTCACGCAGCTCGGCCAGTTTCTCCGCGGTCGTGTGAACTACCGGAGTTGCTTCCGTACCCGTCACTGCGTGCCTACCTAACTCGTCCGGCTCTGGATCTCTTTCAAAGCACGGCTCATGTGTTCGCCAACCTTGGCGATGATCGGCTCGTCGATGGCCTGGATGTGCTCGCCACCGATCGGCACGACCTCGAGGTCGGAAACGTACTCGCCCCAGCCCCCATCCGGCTTGCGGACGGCGTACCGCGGCTCGAACATGATCGCGTCGTCATGGTAGCGATCGGCCATGTAGAGCGTTACATGCCCATCGAAAGGCTGTATCTGCGCGGTGTCGATCGCCCGGTTGTCCAGGTACGACGTGCGCTGGTGCTCGATGATCCCGGCCGGGATCTGCACCCCGCTCTCCTTGACCGCGTCCAGCACGAACCGGACCTGACCCTCGTCGTCGAGCTGTTCCAGGTGCTCGTACGGGATCGCCGGAATGGTCACGTTGAACGTCTTCTCGGCGAACTTGGCGTAGCGATCCCAACGCTTGCGGATCTCTTCCTTGGTCTGCGGGATCTCCTCGCCCGCGCGCACCGCGTCGATCAGGCCCACGAACCGGACGTCCTTGCCCAGTCGCTTCAGGCCGATCGCGCACGCGTAGGCCAGCACTCCGCCCAGTGACCAGCCGACCAGGATGTAAGGCCCGTCGCCCTGCATCTCGATCAACTTGGGGACGTAGATCTCGGCGCGCTCTTCGATCGTGCCCTCGACCCGCTCGAAGCCGTACATCGGAGTGTCCGGTGGCAACCGGTTGAGCAGCGGCTCGTACACCACCGTCGAACCACCGGCCGGATGGAAGACGAACACCGGCGGGGTCGGGTCACCCTCGCGGCGCGGGCGCAGGGTGCGGACGAACCCGTCCAATACCCCGGCCTCGAGGTAGCCGCGCACCTTGTCGGCGAGCTCCTCGATGTTGGCCGACGACACCACGTCCTCGACCGTGATCGGGCCTTCGGCACGCTCGGACAGCCGCTCGGCCATCTTCTTGGCGGACGCCTCGTCCAGCTTGGGCAGCGGGTTGAAGATGCCGCCCGGGGACTTGCCGGTGACGATCGCCCAGGTGGCGAAGGTGACCCGTTCGGCCTGGTCACGGGGTGGCACGTCGGAGTTCAGTGCCTTGGCGACGGCTTCCTGGCTGAGCGCCGCTGCGGCGCCCTTCAGGTCGACCGCCTGCCCGTTCCCGGCCGCTGCGGTCCCGTTCGTACCGGCCCCCGCCGGTCCCGACGGATCCGTCGGCGGCGGCGGGATCGGCGCGTCGGAGGCTTCCGGAGCAGCTTCGGAAGCAGCCTCGGGAGCGGCAGCAGGCTCCGGCCGGGTCTGCGGCTCGGCCTGCGGATCCGGCGCAGGCGCCAGCACGGTGCTCGGCGTCGCTCCACTGAGCAACTCGGCCTGCGCCTTGGCGATCTCCTCGGCCGTCTGCGTCTTCTGGTACTCGTGCAGCTGCTGGACCTCGTCGCGGTGCTCGATCGCGTACTCGATCAGCTTCTCGACGGCGTAGAGGTTCGCGTCCCGCACCGCCGTCAACTGGATCGGCGGCAGGTCGAAGTCGTACTCGACCCGGTTCTTGATGCGCACCGCCATCAGCGAGTCCAGACCGAGCTCGATCAGCGGCACCTCCCACGGCAGGTCCTCGGGCTCGTAGCCCATGGCCGCGCCCACGATCGTGCCCAACCGCTCGGCGATCGTCTCCCCGGACTCCGGCGACCACTTGGTGAAGCCGGCCGGCATGTAGCGCGTGGTCAGGCTGTCGCTCAGGGTTTCGGCGTCGTCGTCCTCGGTGCCGGCCCCGATGGCCGCAACGTCACCAGCAGGCTCCGCCGCCGACACCGCAACCGCGGTACCCGCGCCGACCGCCGCCGGCAGCACCGACTCAACGCCGCCGCGGCTCACCAGCGCGTCGTACACCAGCGTGAACGACTCGTCGATGCGGGCGTGCACCTGGACGGACGCGCCACCGGGGTGCCGCGTCAACGTCGTCACCAACCGGGCGCCCAGGCCGGGCACGGCGCGCTGCTCGGCCGCCGTGATGACGGCGTCCGGAAGCACCGTCGTCGCGGCGGATCTCACCAACGCGGCCAGGTCGGTCTTCTCCCGGGGCGCGTACTCCCACACGTGCCGGCCGTCCGGCAGCGCGACGTGGTTGCCCGGCATCAGCACCGCGGTGTCGCCGGTGAAGTGCACGTCGAGCCAGTGCTCCTTGCGCTTGAACCGGGTCGGCGGGATGTTCGCGTAGTCCTCCGGCCCCTTGGCGCGGGTGAACAGCGTGCGGATGTCCAGGTCGTGGCCGTACACGTAGAGCTGGGCCATCGCCGTGATCATCGACTCGACCTCGTCCTGCTTACGCGCCAGCGTCGCGATCAGCTGGGCGTCATGCAGGCCGGCGGCGGCGGTGGTCAGGCCGATCTGCATCAGCGCGACCGGGTTGGGGGCCAGTTCGAGGAACGTGGTGAACCCGCTGTCCACGGCGTTACGGATGCCGTGGGTGAAGTACACGGAGTGTCGCATCCCCTTGATCCAGTACGCGACGTCGTGGATGGGCTCCGAGCCTGGCTTGATGTAGGTGCCCTCATGGACGGTCGAGAAGATCCCGACGGTCGGGCTCATCGGCTTGATGCCCTGCAGTTCGGCGGAGAACTCACCGAGCAGCGGGTCCATCTGCGAGGTGTGGCCGGCGCCCTTGGTCTGCAGCTTGCGGGCGAACTTGCCCTCGGATTCCGCGCGGGCGATGATCGCGTCGATCTGCTCCGGCGGGCCGCCGATGACGGTCTGGCTCGGCGCGGCGTAGACACACACCTCGAGGTCGGGGTAGTCGGAGAACACCGTCTTGAGCTCGTCGGCGGAGTACTCGACGATCGCCATGAACCGGATGTACTCGCCGAACAGCATCGCCTCGCCCTCGCCCATCAGGTGCGAGCGCGAGCAGATGACCCGGGTGGCGTCCTCCAGCGACAGGCCCCCGGCGAAGTAGGCCGACGCCGGCTCACCCAGGGACTGACCGACCACCGCCGCCGGCTTGGCGCCGTGGTGCTTGAGCAGCTCACCCAGCGCGATCTGGATCGCGAAGATGGTGACGTTGCTGGTCTCGATGCCGTACTCGTGGGAGTCGTCCAGGATCAACTCGAGCACCGAGTAGCCGCGCTCATCCTGGATCAGCGAGTCGACCTTCTCGATCCACTCGGCGAAGACCTCGTTGCGCAGATACAGGCTCTTGGCCATCTTCCGGTGTTGCGCACCGAATCCGGCCATGGCCCAGACCGGGCCGTTGGTCACCGGCCCGTCCACGCTGAACACGTTCGGCCGCTGCTTGCCCTCGGCGACCGCGCGCAGGCCCTTGATTGCCTCCTCGTGGTCGTGGGCCAGCACCACCGCACGGGAACGCCCGTGGTTGCGGCGTGACAGCGACCGCCCGATCGACTCCAGCGACGACGCCTGTCCCTCGGGGCTTTCCATCCAGTCCGCAAGTTCGGCGGCGGCCGCCTTCTTGCGGGAGGTCAGGAACGCCGACACCACCAGCGGAATCAGCGGCGGCGAAGGCTCTTGCGCCGCAAGCTCTTCCAGCGCCAAGGCCTTGAGCCGCAGCGCCTCTTCGGTCACGCCGGGCAGTTCGTATTCCTCGTCCGCGCCGCCGGCTCCGACCCTCTCGTCGGTGATGATCTCGCCGTACTCGTCGAACCGCAGCGCATGTCCTTCGCCCTCGGCGATGTCGCCGCCGGCGGAAGTAACCGCTGGTTGAGCAGGCGTGGCTTCCGGCTCCGGCTCACGCTCGATGACGTCACGCGGCAAGACCTCGCGCAAAACTATGTGCGCGTTGGCGCCGCCGAAGCCGAAGCTGGACACCCCGGCCAGGGCGTAGCCGCCGTAGCGCGGCCAGTCGGCGACGTGGTCGAGCACCTTCAGGCGCATCGCGTCGAAGTCGATGTACGGGCTGGGGGCGGTGAAGTTGATCGACGGCGGCAGCTTGCCGTGGTGCAGCGCGAGCGCCACCTTGGCGATGCTGGCCACACCGGCCGCGGACTCGAGGTGTCCGATGTTGGTCTTGATCGCGCCCAGCAACGCCGGCCGGTCGGCGGGCCGGTTGCGGCCGACGACCCGCCCCAGTGCCTCGGCCTCGATCGGGTCACCCAGGATGGTGCCGGTGCCGTGCGCCTCGATGTAGTCGACGTTGCGCGGGTCGATGCCGGCGTCCTTGTAGGCGCGACGCAGCACCTCGGCCTGGGCGTCCTGGTTGGGCGCGATCAGGCCGTTGGACCGGCCGTCGTGGTTGACGGCGCTGCCGGCGATGACGGCCAGGATCTGGTCGCCGTCGCGGCGGGCGTCGTCGACCCGCTTGAGCACGACCATGCCGCCGCCCTCGGACCGGGTGTAGCCGTCGGCGTCGGCCGAAAACGACTTGATCCGGCCGTCGGGCGCCAGCACCGCGCCGATCTCGTCGAAACCGAGCGTGACGGCGGGCGTGATCAGCGCGTTGACGCCGCCGGCCAGTACCACGTCGGCTTCGCCGTTGCGCAGCGCCTGGACGCCCTGGTGGATCGCCACCAGCGAGCTTGAGCATGCGGTGTCGACCATCACCGACGGTCCGCGGAAGTCGTAGAAGTACGACACCCGGTTGGGGATGATCGCACCGGAGTTACCGGTGATCGCGTACGGGTGGGCGACGGTCGGGTCCGAGATGGCCAGGAAGCCGTAGTCGTTGTTGGTGACCCCGATGAAAACGCCGACCGCCTCGCCACGCAGGCTCGACGCCGGGATGCGGGCGTGCTCGAGCGCCTCCCAGGTCAGCTCCAGCGCCATCCGCTGCTGCGGGTCGATGTTGTCGGCCTCGGTCTTGGCGACCGCGAAGAACTCCGAGTCGAAGCCCTTGATGTCCTTGAGGTAGCCACCGCGGGTGCGCGCCTTGCCGATGCGCTCGGCCAGTCGCGGCTCTTCGAGGAATTCCGCCCAGCGCCCCTCGGGCAGGTCGGTGATGGCGTCGCGGCCTTCCAGCAGCGCCTGCCAGGTTTCGTCGGGGCTGTTCATGTCCCCGGGCAGGCGGGTGGACAAGCCGACGATCGCGATGTCGACGCGCTCGGCCGGCCCGCTGCGGGACCAGTCGATGGCGTCGGCTTCGTCTTCGGTCTGCTCTGGTTCGCCCTCGATGATCCGGGTGGCCAACGATTCGATGGTCGGGTGCTGGAATGCCACCGCGACCGACAGAGTGACACCGGTCAGGTCTTCGATGTCGGCGGCCATCGCCACCGCGTCGCGGGACGACAAGCCCAGTTCCACCATCGGCACCGACTCGTCGATGTCGTCGGGGGACCTGCCGACCGCCTTGCCCACCCATTCACGCAGCCACTGGCGCATCTCGGGGACCGTCATGTCGGGTCCCTTGGCAGGCTGTCCGGCGGGCGCGTTTTCCTGGGGTTGGTTCTCTGTGTCAGCCATAACTACCTGTTCAGTCCGATTCGTTGGCAAACGCCTGCGGCGAATGAAGGCCGCGGCGCAGGCTGCCGTCGAGGTAGGCCGCCCGGCAGGCGCGGCGGCCGATCTTCCCGCTGGAGGTACGCGGGATCGAGCCGGCCTGCACCAGCAGCACGTCGCGCACGGTCACCCCGTGCCCAACGGCGATTGCGGCCCGGATGTCGTCGGCAATGGGCTGGTAGTCGAGCTTGTGCGTCCCGGCGGCCCGTTCCCCGACGATGACCAGCTGTTCGGAGGTGTCTTCGGGGTCGAAGGTCAGCCCGGCGTGCGGGTCGTCGAACACCTTCTGCGGCAACTCGTTGGCCGGCACCGAGAACGCGGCCACGTACCCGACGCGCAGCGCCTTGGTCGCTTCCTGCGCCGTGTATTCGAGGTCCTGCGGGTAGTGGTTCCGGCCGTCGATGATGACGAGGTCCTTGATGCGGCCCGCAATGTAGAGGTGCCCGTCGTGGTACGTGCCGTAGTCGCCGGTGCGGACCCACAGCCCGTCGTCGGGAACGCCTTCCGCGTGCGAGTTGGGCACCCGCGACTTGAGGATGTTCCGGAACGTCTGGACGCTCTCCTCTTCCTTGCCCCAGTAGGCGTTGCCCAGGTTGTTGCCGTGCAGCCAGATCTCGCCGATCTGCCCGTCGGGCAGCTCGCTGGCCGTGTCGACGTCGACGATGACGGCCCACTCGTCCACGCCGACCTTGCCGGCGGAGACCTGTGCGACCGCGTTCGGCGCGTCCTTCGCAACCTCGACGAACCGCTGCTTGTTCAGCTCGTCGCGGTCCACGTAGATGACCCGCGGCGGCTGATCCATCGGGGTGGTCGAGACGAAGAGCGTGGCCTCGGCCAGACCATAGGACGGCTTGACCGCGGTCTCCTTCAGCCCATAGGGCTTGAAGGCGTCGTAGAACTTGCGCATCGACGCCGGGTTCACCGGCTCGCTGCCGTTGAGGATGCCCTTGACGTTGCTCAAGTCCAGTGGCGGCTCGTCCTCGCGGGGCACGCCGCGCACCGCGGCGTGTTCGAACGCGAAGTTCGGCGCGGCCGAGTACACCCCGCCCGTGTCCTCGGGCTTGCGGGCGAGCTCACGGATCCAGCGACCGGGCCGGCGCACGAACGCGGCCGGAGTCATGAAGGTGAAGCTCTGCCCGAGCACCGGGGCCACCAGCGCCGTGATCAGGCCCATGTCGTGGAAGAACGGCAGCCAGCTCACGCCGCGGTCGCCTTCGGCGCCCTCCAGCGAGTTCAGCACCTGCACCACGTTGGTGGGCAGGTTGAGGTGGCTGATCTGCACGCCGGACGGGGTGCGGGTGGAGCCGGAGGTGTACTGCAGATAAGCGATGGTGTCCTCGCCCGCCTCGGGTTCCACCCAGGTCGAGGCGACCTCGTTCGGGACGGCGTCGACGGCGATGACACGCGGCCGTTCCTTGGCCGAGCGGGAGCGGATGAACTTGCGGACGCCCTCGGCCGACTCCGAGGTGGTCAGGATGGTCGACGGGGTGCAGTCGTCGAGCACGGCGTGCAGCCGGCCGACGTGACCGGGCTCGGCCGGGTCGAACAGCGGGACCGCGATCCGGCCGGAGTACAGCGCCCCGAAGAAGGAGATCAGGTAGTCGAGGTTCTGCGGGCACAGGATGGCGATGCGGTCACCGGGCTGGGTGACCTGCTGCAGACGGGCTCCCACGGCGCGGTTGCGGGCGCTGAACTCCGACCACATGATGTCGCGGGGGATGCCGTCGCGTTCGGTGGAGTAGTCGAGGAACCGGTAGGCCAGCTTGTCGCCGCGCACCTTGGCCCACCGCTCGACGTGGCGAACCAGATTGGTGCCCTTAGGGAAGCGAATCTTCCCCTTCATGATGAACGGGTTGTGGTAGGTCGGTTTGTCGGTCGCCATGCCACCCTCTCCTGTCGCAAACTCTCTAGGTCGGCCTCGGGCCGATTTTTAGGTCGGTCTCTCGAGCCGACGGGCAAATCTGGGCGCCGGCAACGCCGGCAGTCGCCTCTGCACGCAAGCCGGTCCGGACTGGCGCGCGCTTCCCGTGGGCGCCTGTCCTAACCGGCTTCGACCCAACTGGGTCAAACACATGCTCTTAAATTTCTCTTAATGTTAAGGGGCAGTGCTCAGCAGACCAAATCACAAGGTACCGCCGAGTAGCCTCGCTACCGCCGCAACTAGGGCTGTGTCCCGCGCCCGATCAGCCGTGTTTGGGATGCGGTGCCTTTTCGATCACACCGCGGGCCCAGTTCAATATCCATACGGTCGCGGGCTGGCCGTCCGAATTCCAGAAGTCGGGCGTGCCGTACAGGGCGTGGACGGGCTGACCCGCGCCGCCGGCCAACGTATTCATCGTGCTCGGCAGCCTCGCGGGGCTGAACGCCTCCTTGGGTGCCGCGCAGATCAGGTCGCCCTCGGCGCAGATCTCGTTGGTCCGGTCGTTCAGCGCGCCGAAGCCGCCCGGTCGCGGCCCGGTCATGGTCAGGCCGAGCCCGGACAGCACCGGCACTTCGTGCAGGGTGATCTCGGCGCCCTCGCCCGGCGGGCTCGGCGGGATCATGTTGCCCACGCCCTGCTCGCGGCGCCCGTCGGCGAGCAACGTCACACCCAGCACCAGGTCCTCGTCCACCGGGCCGCGCCCGTTGCCGATGTCACTGGCCACGTCGCCGGCGATCACCGCGCCCTGCGAGAAACCGACGATCACATAGCTGGTCAGCGGGCACTTGGTGTTCATGTCCGTGATCGCCTGGACGGTCGCGCGGGTGCCCTCGGCGCGGCTGTCGTTGTAGCTCATCTGGTTGTCGTTGGCCATCGGGTTACGGAACTGGGCCGGATAGGGCACCGTGTACACCTGCACCCGAGAGCCGGGGAACTGCTGGGAGATCGGCCCCGTCACGCTCAGCAGCAGGGCGTTCGGGTTGAACGTCGGGTTGAACGGGTTGTCCTGCGACGACGACTCCCAGGTACCGGGAATCGAGATCAACTGCACGTCGGGGCAGGACGCATCCTGGTAGGCCGGCCGAGGCTTCTTCGGCTGCGATGACGTGGGCGGACCCGACGGCAGGACGCCGGGCGGCACCGCACTGGGCGGTGCTTCACGGTGGCGCAGAATGACGACCGCGGCCACCATGACCAGCGCAACGAGCAGCGCCACCGAGGCGGCGGCCGCCCAGGCGAGCATCTTGTTGCGTTTACGCCGAGAAGTCTTGGCCATGTTCTCCTGCTAACAGAGTCGGAAAGGTGCCAGCGTGGCCGCGCCGCCCTCTGCTTGCACTCAGTTACACGGTACCGGCTCGGTTTAGACCGGCCTGGGGCCCGACCGGGACGCAGCTCCGGGCCGTTACGGCAAGCCGTTCAGCCCGTCCTGGCCCAGCAGCTGCCCGCCGGTGCCG
>NZ_MVHT01000102.1 GCF_002086275.1 Mycobacterium intermedium
GGCCCCCGTTGCCCCACAGCAACCCGCCGTTCTGGCCGTCGGAGCCGGTTCCGTCGACGCCATCGAAGCCGTCGCCGATCAGCGGACGTCCCAGGAGGGTCTGGAACGGCGCATTGATCGCGTCGAGCAACTGCTGCAGCGGATTTGCGTTGGCCGCCTCCGCCACGGCGTAGGAGTTAGCGCCCGCACTCAGCAACTCGACAAACTGCTGGTGAAATGTTGCTGCTTGATTGCTGAGCGCCTGGTAGCTCTGCGCATGGGTGTTGAACAGCGCCGCGACGGCCGCTGAAACCTCATCGGCACCCGCCGCCAGCACCGCCGATGTCGGCGCGGCGGCCGCTGTGTTTGCCGCATTGATCGTCGAAGCGATGCTCGCCAAGTCCGAGGCTGCTGCAGCGACATACTCCGGAACCGTGACCAGATAGGACATTCCCGACCTCCGCATGCTGCGGCGACCGCCCGTGGTCGCCGATGAGCAAATCGTATTTTTGTCGCGATCTACCGATCCCAACTTCGCTTTGAGAAGGGTGTCGAAACAGCTGTCTCATAAGTAGACACGTCCTTCCTGAGATTTAGCTGTGCGCGCGATAAGGAAACGGCCACCGGCTTCGTTTGGGCCCCGATGCTCAGGGCGTGCCCGGGACCCCGCCATCCCCGAGCGGCAAAATGCGAGTCCTCCGGCGAGCCCGAGGGTCGCCCGGCGTCGGCACCAGCGATCTACCGGATTGTCGTCCTGTTATCGCACGTCCGCAGCGGTTCGTCCGCGACGACGGGGCGTCAGACCAAGGCGGCCAATTTGCCGGCCAACCGCTCCACGTAAGCGGCGACCTCGTCCGCGGAACGATCCGGTAGGCCGAACAACACCTCGGTCACTCCAAGTTCGGCCCAGTGCTCCAGCTTCTCGCGCACCGGTTTGAAGTCCAGCGCGACTATCTGCGGCGCCCCGTCACGCCCTGCCGCGGCCCACGTGTCCTGCAGCAACTTCACCGGCTCGTCGATATCGAAGTCGCGAGGCGTGGTGATCCAGCCGTCGGCGCTACGCGCGATCCACTTGAAGTTCTTCTCGGTGCCGGCCGCCCCCACCAGCACGGGAATGTGTGCCTGGACCGGCTTGGGCCAAGCCCAGCTGGGCCCGAACTTGACGAACTCGCCGTCGTACTCGGCTTCCTCTTGTGTCCACAGTGCCCGCATCGCTTCCAGGTACTCCCGCAACATGGTGCGTCGGCGCCCGGGCGGGACGCCGTGGTCGGCGAGTTCATCGGTGTTCCAACCGAACCCAACGCCGAGGCTGACCCGGCCACCCGACAGATGGTCAAGCGTGGCAATGCTTTTCGCCAAAGTGATGGGGTCATGCTCGACCGGCAGCGCGACCGCCGTGGACAGCCGAACGCGCGTCGTCACCGCCGACGCCGCGCCCAAGCTGACCCACGGGTCCAGCGTGCGCATGTAACGGTCGTCGGGCAGTGACGCGTCACCCGTGGTCGGGTGGGCTGCCTCCCGCTTGATGGGTATGTGGGTGTGTTCCGGCACGTAGAACGTGTGGAAACCGTGTTCGTCAGCAAGTTTGGCGGCTGCTGCCGGAGCGATTCCACGGTCACTGGTGAAAAGCACTAGGCCGTAGTCCATGCACAGGATTAGAACGTGTTCTACCCAGGCTGGGCAAGCGGCGTCCATGCTTGGGTGCTGGGCCGAGGTTATGGGAACGTCGCTTCGACGCCGCAAGCCGAGCGTGCGCTAGCGTGGGTGTTCGAACGGCGTCGCAGCAGTGCAACGTCGCACTGTCGCCGAGGCACCGCGACGGCACCAACAGGAGGAGCCATGACCTACCAGCCCGGCAGCCCCGGATATCCGCCCTCACAGCCCTCCGGCCCCTATGGAGCTTCCACACCCTCCTTCGCCAAGGAAGACAGTGGCGAAAGCAAGCTTCCGCTGTATCTGAGCATCGCGGTAGCAGCCCTGGGTCTTGCCGCGTATCTCGCAAGTTTCGGGCCGTTGTTCACCCTGAGCTCGGAACTGGGCGGCGGCGGCTCGTCGTCTGGCGGCGCTGAACTGGCCGTCATCGTGGCTCTGTTGGCCGGGCTGCTTGCCGGGGTGAGTCTGGTGCCGAAGGTCAAGAACTACTTCCCGGTCGTCGGCGTACTAGCGGTATTAGCGGTACTCCTGCTGATCTCCTCGACGTTCAACAAGCCGAGCTCCTACTCGACCGGTTGGGCGCTATGGGTTGTCTTGGTGTTCACCGTTTTCCAGGCCGTTGCCGCGGTGGGGGCTCTGCTGCTGGACGCGGGCGTCATCACCGCGCCGGCACCGCGGCCCAAGTTTGACCAGTACGGGCAATACGGGCAATACGGGCAGTACGGCCAGTACGGGGGCCAGGCGGGCGGCTACTACCCGCCGCCGGGAGCGCAGCAGTCCGCTCCCAATCCGCAGCAGTCGGGTTCGACTCCGCAGCAGTCTGGGGCCAATCCGCAGGCCGGAGGCTACGGATCGCAGCAGCAGTACGGCGGGTATCCCGGTAGCCAGGGTCAACAGTCGCAACAGCCGGGTCAGAGCGGTGGATTCAGCGCGCAGCCTTCGCAGTCGCCAACGCAGCAGGGATCGTCGACCCCGCCCACCGGCTTCCCGAGCTTCAGCCCGCCCCCTCCGGTGGGCGCCGGGTCGGGATCCGACGGTGGTTCAGCACCGGTCAACTACGGGAACCCCGGCGGGGGAAATGCCGGCGGGGGGCAACAATACGGCCAGCAGTCGTCCCCCGGATCGGCGCCTGTTTAACCGAGCGCTCACGCGCATAGCCGGACACGTGCGCGAAGCGTGACACGGGTGCAGGACGATCGGGCAGCGGGCGCGCGTCAGGCGCGCGATCTAGTCCGGGTTGCCTTTGCCCCAGCCGTGGTGGCGCTGGTGATCATCGCCGCGATCACCCTGCTGGAGTTGCTGATCGCCAACAGCGACATGACCGGCGCTTTGGGTGCCATCGCCAGTATCTGGCTGGGTGTGCATCAGGTGCCGATCTCCATCGGTGGCCGCGAGTTGGGCGTGATGCCACTGCTGCCGGCGCTGTTGATGGTGTGGGGGACGGCCCGCACTACGGCGCGTGCCACGTCGCCGTATTCGTCGTGGCTGGTCGTGCGGTGGGTGTTCGGCTCGGCGCTGGGTGGGCCCCTGTTGATCGCTGCGATTGCGCTGGCGGTCATCCACGACGCGTCGTCCGTTCTCACCGAACTTCAGACGCCCAGTGCACTACGCGCCTTCACCAGCGTGCTGGTGGTGCATGGTGTTGGTGCGGCGATCGGGGTGTGGTCACGGTTGGGCCGCCGGGCACTGGCAGTGTCGCCGCTGCCCAATTGGCTCGGTGATTCGGTGCGTGCCGCCGCTGCGGGGGTGTTGGCGTTGCTCGGCATGTCCGGCATGGTGGCGGCGGCTTCGCTGGTCGTGCACTGGGGCACCATGCAGGAGCTCTACGGGATCACCGAGTCCATCTGGGGCCAGTTCAATCTCACCGCGCTGTCGGTGCTGTACGCACCCAACGTGATCGTCGGCGCGTCCGCGATAGCGGTGGGTTCGAGCGCCCACATCGGCTTCGCGACGTTCAGTTCGTTCACCGTTTTCGGGGGCGATATCCCGGCGTTGCCGATCTTGGCTGCGTCGCCCACGCCGCCGCTTGCGCCGGTGTGGGTGGCGCTGCTGATCATCGGCGCGGCCTCCGGTGTGGCGGTTGGGCAGCAGTGTGCTCGCCACCCGTTGCCCTTGTTCGCAGCCTTGGCCAAGGTATTCGTCGCTTCGGTACTAGGTGCCTTGGCGATGTGTCTGCTCGCGTATGGGGGAGGCGGCAAGCTCGGCAACTTCGGTGATGTCGGCGTGGATCTGGGCGCATTGCTGATCGGAGTGTTCCTCTGGTTCGCCGTGGTGGGCGGTCTCACCGTGGTGATGGCCGGTGGTGTCCGGCGGCGTCCCAGGCGGCCTAAGGCGAAGCGGCCACCGGAGGAAAAAACAGCGGAGGACGAAACGACGCTGGCCGATCTTTTCGACGAGGGGGAGAGCGAAGGCGTCGGGACCGAGGGTGACGACGGCGACGGAGGCGAACGGCCGCTGGTCGCGGACGAAGGCGGACTGCGGTTGCCCGAAGACGAAGCCGTTTTCGACGACGGCCAGCGGGCGGGGTCGCCCGCCGACGCCGAGCACCCCGGCGAGGAATAGACGTCGGCCGCTGACACGGCCGTCATCGTCGCCCGACTGGTCCAGATTGTCGGGCTCCTCCTCCGGCCGCTGACACGGCCGTCATCGTCGCCCGACTAGGCTTCCCGTGTGCAAGAACCGCTCCGGGTACCCCCAAGTGCGCCGGCGCGGCTGGTGGTGCTGGCATCGGGCACCGGGTCGCTATTGAATTCACTGCTCGAGGCCGCAGTGGGCGACTATCCGGCGCGCGTCGTCGCCGTCGGCGTCGACCGCGACTGCCGCGCCACCGAAATCGCCGCGCGGGCATCACTGCCGGTCTTCACCGTCCGGCTCAAGGACTACCCCAGCCGGGAGGCGTGGGACGCGGCCATCACCGAGGCCACCGCCGCGCACTCGCCCGACTTGATCGTCTCCGCCGGATTTATGAAAATCCTTGGACCGCAGTTCCTCTCGAGATTCTCCGGACGAACCCTAAACACCCATCCAGCGCTGTTGCCGGCCTTCCCTGGTGCGCACGGAGTGGCCGATGCGCTGGCCTACGGCGTCAAGGTCACGGGTTGTACGGTGCATCTGGTAGATGCGGGCGTGGACACCGGGCCGATACTGGCGCAGCAACCCATCCCGGTGCTCGCCGACGACGACGAAGAGACCTTGCATGAACGCATCAAGGTCGCCGAACGCCAACTCCTGGTGGACGTGGTGGCTGAGATTGCGACTGGTGGCGTGACCGTTAGCGGACGAAAAGCGAACCTAGGAGTGAGCACGGAATGAGCAACGCATGAGCGACGAGGCAAGGCGACCAATTCGGCGCGCATTGATCAGCGTCTATGACAAGACCGGACTGCTCGAGCTCGCTCAAGGCCTAGCCGACGCGGGTGTACAGATCGTGTCGACCGGATCGACCGCAAAGACGATTGCGGCCAGGGGGATTCCGGTGACTCCCGTCGAAGAGCTCACCGGTTTCCCCGAGGTGCTCGACGGTCGGGTGAAGACGCTGCATCCGCGTGTGCACGCCGGACTGCTGGCCGACCTCCGCAAACCCGAGCACGAATTGGCGCTGCAACGGCTCGGTATCGAGGCCTTCGAACTGGTCGTCGTGAACCTGTACCCGTTCAGTCAGACCGTGGCGTCCGGTGCAAGCGTCGACGAATGCGTCGAGCAGATCGACATCGGCGGACCGTCCATGGTGCGCGCCGCAGCCAAGAACCACCCCAGCGTGGCCGTCGTCACCGACCCGAATGGATACGACGGAGTGCTCGCCGCGGTACGCAACGGCGGGTTTACCCTCGCCGAGCGCAAAAGGTTGGCATCGCTGGCGTTTCGGCATACCGCCGAGTACGACATCGCTGTCGCGACGTGGATGCAGTCCACCCTGGCGCCCGAAGAACCACCATCGCTGTTTCCGCAGTGGTTCGCCAGAAACTGGCACCGCTCCTCGACGCTGCGCTACGGCGAGAACCCGCATCAGCAGGCGGCACTGTACGTCGACCCAGCCGCCTGGCCGGGTTTGGCGCAGGCCGAGCAGCTGCACGGAAAAGAGATGTCGTACAACAACTTCACCGATGCGGACGCGGCGTGGCGCGCGGCATTCGACCACGAACAGATCTGCGTGGCGATCATCAAACACGCCAACCCCTGCGGCATTGCGATCTCCGAGATTTCGGTTGCGGACGCGCACCGCAAGGCCCACGAATGCGATCCGCTCAGCGCCTTCGGCGGAGTGATCGCGGCCAACACCGAGGTCAGTGTCGAGATGGCGGAGTTCGTGAGCACCATCTTCACCGAGGTGATCGTCGCGCCCGCCTATGACCCGGCGGCCCTTGAGCTGTTGACCCGTAAGAAGAACATCCGGGTGCTGGTGGCCTCCGAGCCGTTGAGCGGGGGCACCGAGCTGCGACCGATCAGCGGGGGACTGCTGATTCAGCAGCGCGACGAGCTCGACGCGCAGGGAGACAATCCGCTGAACTGGACGCTGGCGACCGGACCGGCGGCCGACCAAGCAACCCTCACCGACCTGGCCTTCGCCTGGCGCGCCTGCCGGGCGGTCAAGTCCAACTCCATCGTGATCGTCGCCAACGGCGCCACCGTCGGCGTCGGAATGGGGCAGGTCAACCGGGTCGACGCCGCCCGATTGGCGGTTGAACGCGGCGGGGAGCGGGTGCGCGGCGCCGTGGCCGCCTCGGACGCCTTCTTCCCGTTCCCCGACGGACTGGAAACGCTGGCCCGTGCGGGGGTCAAGGCGATCGTGCACCCTGGGGGCTCGGTGCGGGACGAAGAGGTCACCGCGGCGGCGGCCGAGGCCGGCGTCACGTTGTACCTGACGGGCGCGCGGCACTTCGCGCACTAGCGCCGTCGGCGTGCGGCACCGCGCATCGCTGAGCCCACTTCGCTGACCGGGCCTGCCGAGATTGCGGTGAGGGCTGTGCTGTGGGCGCCGACCACGACCGTGGCCGCAATCTCGCCGACCGAAGCTCACCGAGATTGCCGTGAGGGCTGTGCTGTGGGCGTCGACCACAACCATGGCCGCAATCTCGCCAGCCGGGGCTGCCGAGATTGCGGTGAGGGTTGTGCTGGGGCGCCGACCACGACCGTGGCCGCGATCTCGCCGAGCGGGGCTGCCGAGATTGCGGTGAGGGTTGTGCTGGGGCGCCGACCACGACCATGGCGGCAATCTCGCCGACCGGGGCTCATCGAGATTGCCGTGAGGGCTGTGCCGTGGGCACCCACCACAGCCGTGGCGGCAATCTCGCCCACAAAATCGCCGGGATTGGGTGATGAAATTTCACTTCAGCACCAGCGGGTGAACGCGATCCCACGCCGCACCGTAACTTGGAATGGTGACTTCACCGAGCAATCTGCCCCGCACCCTCGGCGAGCTGCGCGCCTCCGGTCATCGTGAACGCGGTGTCAAGCAGGAGATCCGGGAAAACCTGTTGAGGAAGTTGGCCGACGGGCTGGACAATTCAGCGATCTGGCCGGGCATTCTGGGATTCGACGACACCGTGATTCCCCAGTTGGAACGCGCTCTGATCGCGGGTCATGACTTCGTCCTGTTGGGTGAACGCGGTCAGGGCAAGACGCGGATTCTCCGGGCGCTGACCGGCCTGCTGGACGAGTGGACACCGGTGATCGCCGGCTCCGAACTGGGCGAGCATCCCTACACGCCGATCACGCCGGAGTGGATCCGAAAGGCAGCGCAACTGCAGGACGACCTGCCGGTGGCTTGGAAGCACCGCAGCGAGCGCTACACCGAGAAACTGGCCACCCCCGACACCAGCGTGGCCGACCTCGTCGGAGACATCGACCCGATCAAGGTGGCCGAGGGCCGCAGCCTCGGCGACCCCGAAACCATCGCCTACGGGCTGATTCCGCGGGCGCACCGCGGCATCGTCGCCGTCAACGAACTGCCCGACCTCGCCGAGCGCATCCAAGTCTCGATGCTCAACGTGATGGAGGAGCGCGACATCCAGGTCCGCGGCTACACGCTGCGCCTACCCCTGGACGTCCTCGTGGTCGCCAGCGCCAACCCGGAGGACTACACCAACCGCGGCCGCATCATCACGCCGCTCAAGGACCGCTTCGGCGCCGAGATCCGCACCCACTACCCGTTGGAGCTCTCGGCCGAGGTTGGCGTCATCGCGCAGGAGGCACACCTGAGTGCGCAGGTGCCCGAGTATCTGATGCAGGTGATCGCACGGTTCGCCCGCTACCTGCGCGAATCGCAGTCGATCGATCAGCGCTCCGGGGTGTCGGCACGGTTCGCCATCGCGGCGGCCGAGACGGTTGCGGCGGCCGCCCGTCACCGCGCGGCGGTGCTGGGGGAGACCGATCCCGTGGCCCGGGTGGTCGACCTGGGCACCATCATCGAAGTGCTGCGCGGCAAGCTGGAATTCGAATCCGGCGAGGAAGGTCGCGAGCAGGCCGTGCTCGAGCACCTGCTGCGTCGCGCCACCGCCGACACCGCCTCACGGGTGCTGGGCGGCATCGACGTGGGCACGCTGGTGGCCGCGGTCGAGAAGGGTTCCGCGGTCACGACGGGCGAGAAGGTGTCGGCCAAGGATGTGCTGGGCGCGCTACCGGGGCTGCCGGTGGTGGACAAGATCGCTCAGAAGCTGGACGCTGAATCGGAAGGCGAACGCGCCGCGGCATTGGAATTGGCGTTGGAGGCGTTGTACCTGGCTAAGCGAATCGACAAGGTATCCGGAGAGGGTCAAACCGTTTATGGGTAGAGGGCACTCACAGCGATACTCGGCGTACACCGGCGGGCCGGACCCGCTGGCTCCGCCGGTGGATCTGCGTGAGGCGCTCGAACAGATCGGGCAGGACGTCATGGCGGGCACCTCGCCGCGCCGGGCCTTGGCCGAGTTGATGCGGCGCGGTACCAAGAACATGCCCGGCGCGGACCGGTTGGCCGCGGAGGCCAATCGACGGCGACGGGAGTTGCTGCGCCGCAACAACTTAGACGGCACCTTGCAGGAGATCAAGCGCCTGCTCGACGAGGCCGTGCTGGCCGAGCGCAAGGAACTGGCCCGCGCCCTGGACGACGACGCCCGCTTCAACGAACTTCAGTTGGAGTCGCTGCCCTCGTCGCCGGCCAAGGCGGTGCAGGAGCTGTCCGAGTACAACTGGCGCAGCAACGAGGCGCGTCAAAAGTACGACCAGATCAAGGATCTGCTCGGCCGCGAGATGCTGGACCAGCGCTTCGCCGGCATGAAGGAGGCGCTGCAGGGCGCCACGGATGAGGATCGTCAGCGCGTCAACGACATGCTGAACGACCTCAACGACCTGCTCGACAAGCACGCCCGCGGCGAGGACACCGAGCAGGATTTCAAGGACTTCATGGACAAGCACGGCGAGTTCTTCCCGGAGAACCCGCGCAATGTCGAGGAACTGCTGGACTCGTTGGCCAAACGGGCCTCCGCCGCGCAGCGCTTCCGCAACAGCCTGACCCAGGAACAGCGAGACGAGCTGGATGCGTTGGCGCAACAGGCTTTTGGATCGCCGCAACTGATGCAGTCGCTCAGCCGGTTGGACGCCCATCTGCAGGCCGCGCGCCCGGGCGAGGACTGGACCGGATCCGAGCGGTTCTCCGGCGACAACCCGCTGGGCATGGGTGAAGGCGCCCAAGCGCTGGCCGACATCGCCGAACTGGAGCAGTTGGCCGAGCAACTGTCACAGAGTTACCCGGGTGCGACCATGGACGACGTCGACCTCGACGCGCTGGCGCGCCAACTCGGCGACGAAGCCGCCGTCAACGCACGGACACTGGCCGAACTGGAACGGGCGCTGGTCAATCAGGGGTTCCTGGACCGCGGTTCCGACGGTCAGTGGCGACTCTCGCCCAAGGCGATGCGTCGGCTCGGTGAAACGGCATTACGTGATGTGGCGCAACAGCTTTCAGGTCGACACGGCGAGCGAGACCACCGCCGTGCCGGGGCCGCCGGCGAACTGACCGGCGCCACCCGCCCCTGGCAGTTCGGCGACACCGAGCCGTGGCACATCTCGCGCACTCTGACCAATGCCGTGCTGCGCCAAGCCGGTACCCCGGCAGTGGATTCTGACTCCGGCCCGGCCATCCGGATAGCCGTCGACGATGTCGAGATCGCCGAGACCGAAACACGTACCCAGGCCGCGGTGGCCTTGTTGGTGGACACCTCGTTTTCGATGGTGATGGAGAACCGCTGGCTGCCGATGAAGCGGACCGCGCTGGCGCTCAACCACCTGGTGTGCACGCGATTCCGCTCGGATGCGTTGCAGATCATCGCCTTTGGTCGTTACGCCCGAACGGTGACGGCAGCGGAACTGACGGGATTGGAGGGCGTCTACGAGCAGGGCACCAACCTGCATCACGCGCTCGCGTTGGCCGGCCGGCACCTGCGGCGCCATCCGAACGCACAGCCCGTCGTGCTGGTGGTGACCGACGGCGAGCCGACCGCTCACCTGGAAGACATTCGCGGTGAAGGATCGTCGGTCTTCTTCGACTACCCGCCGCATCCGAGGACGATCGCCCACACCGTGCGCGGGTTCGACGACATGGCACGACTGGGTGCGCAGATCACGATCTTCCGCCTGGGCAGCGACCCCGGCCTGGCGCGCTTCATCGATCAGGTCGCGCGACGGGTGGAAGGACGCGTCGTGGTGCCCGACCTCGACGGGCTGGGTGCGGCCGTCGTCGGCGACTACCTGCGGTCGCGGCGCCGCCGCCGCTAAGGCGAGCGAAGTCACGAGACGTGCCGCGGTATTGGAGGCGGCAATTCAAAGGGGCCCGCACCCCCGGGCAGCCGGTCCACACCCACCGAGCGCGGCGTGACGAGGTCGTCGGGCAAGCCGGCGAGCACCGCCGCCATGTTGTAAGCGCTCATCCGCAGCGCCCCGTTGCTTCCCGCCCGCGTGTATTCCGAATGCCCGTAGGCCCGCTCATGTAGTTGGCCGTCCCCGTACCGACCGCCCAACGCCAAACCGGTGCTCGTCGACAACTCGGTCATGCCCGGCACGTCCTGCGGGGGCTGGCCGAACTTGCCGAACTCCGGGATCAGGGTGGCGACATCGTCATCGACCCCGATCAGGTAGAAAGCGTGTCCGGGTTGCACGCCCAGCTGCGCGGCGTCGGTGAGTTCGGTGCCCGGCGATCCGTAGAGGACGACGTCGCTCACCGGGGCCCCCTGCTGCAACGCCAGGCTCGTGACCAGTGACCCGTACGAGTGTCCGAACGCGGTGATGTGCTGCGCCGCGACGTTGGTGGTGGCGGCCAGCCCGCGGTAGAAGCTGTTCAGCGACCGCGCGCCGTCGCGGGCCTGCCAGTCGTTGATCACCTCGCGGATGCAGTCGGGTGCGTCATAGCCGAACCAGACGATCGTGGCGACCGCGTCGGGCTGAGCCGCTTGCGCGTTGGCGCGCAACAGCCCTGCTTCGGTGCGCTGGGAATGGGCGTCACGCAACATATTCGGGAGGCTGGCGCTCACCCGGGTGGTCATGCCGCCGACTGTGACGCCGACGCGCTCGGCGTTATCGACGTCGCCGACGGCCACGGCGGCCAACACTTTTCGAGGATGGCTGCGGGTGTCCAACAGCAGCAGGCTGGCGTCGGGGTGTTCGGCCAGCGCGTCGCACAGGGTGGTCAGATCCGCCAACTTCGCGGGATCGGTGTGCCATCCGCGAGCGTCGAGCCAGCCGTGCCGCAGCCGGGCCGTTTCCCGTTGCAGCGCAGCCCTATTCAGCCCATCGCGAATGTGGCACGGGATGCCGTCCAGGTTGCGCAGCGCGTCGGGAAAACAATCCTTGACCCGATCCTGCTGACCCGGTGTCAGGCCGTGCCACCACGTCCTGACGGCATCCGGATCGGTACCCGGCGACGGCAACTGAGGCAGGTCGAGGGTCCGGTGGGCGAGTTGAGTTTCGACCTGTCGGGCCGACAGGTCTCCGGCAGCGCCGCGGACGGCGGCGGCCAGGTCTTCGTCAGCGTCCTGCGCATCGGCCAACAGCCGCTTGATGCGCTGGGTCAGGTCAACCGCGGCGTCGAGGATGCGGCCCTGCTCGCGGGCCGGATACGCGGCGAGGTTCAAGGGAGGCAGTGCCGTGCCGGAAGCGTCGTCGATCGCCAGATGGCTTTCCCGCGCGGTTTCTCGGATCGCGGCCAGCTGCCATTTGATTGCGGCAACCTCTTCGGCCGCCTTCTCCGCTGCCCTCCCGACCGTCTCACAGGCGTCGGCGTGGCTGTCGAGGACAAGGGTGGTGGCGTGTACCGCCGCCTGCACGGCGTCGGCGGTGTCGCCCCCGAAGGTGGCCAGCCTCATCGTCTCGCTCAACGCAGCGACGGCCGTCCGGGTACCGTGCGCGCGCTGGATCGCGGCGTCGAAGACCGTCCTGATGGCGTCGGGATCCCAACGGTCGATGTCGCCCAACGTCAGCGTCATCGCAGCGCGCCGGCGGTGCGCTGGTCCAGCTCGGTGAACGCGGCGGCGGCCAGCTGCATGCCCGCGGCATGATGCCCGAAGCAGTCCAGGTGTGCGCTACTGGCGCGGGCCCATCCGTCGAGTAGGGCCGACAACGCGCCTGCCGAAGCACCGACCCAGCCTCCGTGTGCGTCTTCGATCTGGCCGCGGCAGGCCTGTTGTACGGCCAGCAGGTGGTCGCCGTGGTCTGCCAGCTGGGCGCCGACGCGGTTCAGAACTTCGGGGATCACGCGCAACTCGTCTGCCATCGCGACTCGCCTTCGCCGATGCGAACTTTCGGCGCAGCATCACACGGCAGGCATCGCTCAGCCAGTCACCCGAGTGGGCGATGTGGTGGTTGTGGATTGTTACTTGTGGGCCTTGCGGGCTTTGCGTTTGATCCCGACGCCGCCCCACAGCGAGAAGCCCCGGATGTTCACCTTCGGTGCGCCCTTGGTGCCCTCGCCGACGACCTCGTGGTCGAAGCTCCCCATCACGCCGCGACCGTGGATTTCTACGTTGACTTCGGGCGGCAGCAGGATCGTCTGCATGCCCATGATCGAGATCGCGTGCAGGTCCACCTCGGTCGAGGTGAAGTCCGCATAGCGCAGGTCCACGACGCCGTTGCCCCAGAACGTGAAGGTGGTCAGCTTCTTGGGCACATTCCACCGGCCGCGCCGCTCGAAGCCGCTGAGCAGCGCCAGCAACGTGGTGGACGGCGCCGGATTGCAGGTGCCACCCCGGCGGGGGTTCATCGGTGCACCGGGCAGGTCGGCGCGGAGCCGGTCAAGTTCCTGGTACGTCGTCGCGGCGTAAGCCTTGGTGAGGCGCTCCTCGTAGTCGTTCAACTCGAGGCGACCCTGCTCGGCCGCGTACCCCAGCAACTGCGCGAGTTGGATGCGGTCAGTGTCCGCCGCGCGCGACCACTCGTCGCGCGCGTCCTTCGCGTCATGTTGGGCCGGGTTGCTCATCATCCACGAGCGTACGACTTCTCTATTTTGCTGCAAGAGGGGTTGGCTAAACTGCAACCTTCGCGGCTCGCGCCCAGCGACGTCGTCGCTATTTGCCCTGCTCAGCGGGGTTGGCAACCCAGCTGGGCAGGCGCTTCTGCAGGAACGCCAGCATGCCCTCCCGGGCTTCGTCAGAGACGAACAGCCGCGCCGACTCCTCGGTGAGTCGCTCGGCGTCGCGGTCGAATCCTGCGAGCACCGCGGCGGTGGTCAACGCCTTGGACGCCGCCAAGCCTTGCGGCGAGCCGCGGCCCACATCGGCGACCACCCCAGCCACCGCCGCGTCCACGTCGTCGGCGGCCAGGGTGATCAACCCGATCTCGGCGGCTTCGTTGGCGCCGAACGTTTCACCGGTGAGGTAGTAGCGCGCCGCCGCCCGCGCCGACAGCTTCGGCAGCAGGGTCAGCGAGATGATCGCCGGCGCGACACCGATCCGCGCCTCGGTCAAGGCAAAAGTGCTCCGCGGCCCGGCGACCACGATGTCGCACGCCCCGACCAAACCGAACCCACCCGCCCGGACGTGCCCGTTGATGGCGCCGATCACCGGCATGGGTGACTCGACGATCGCGCGCAGCAGCGCGGTCATCTCCCTTGCCCGAGCCGCAGCGAGCTCGTATGCCGATGGTGGCGACCCGCTTCGCCCGGCTTCGCCGCGCTCGCGATCGCCACGTGGGTCTCCATTGCCGGACTCACTCAGGTCAGCCCCCGCGCAGAACGTGCCGCCGGTGTGCCCGAGCACCACCACCCGTACCGCCGGGTCGGCGGCGGCGTCCCGCAGGCCCTGGTGCAGTTGGTTGACCAGCGTGGTGGACAGCGCGTTGCGGTTGTGCGGTGAGTTCAGTGTCAGCTTGGCGACCGGGCCACCGGTTTCGGCCGGCCCGGCGTACTCGACGAGGGTGTCCATCGCTGCCGGCTCAGTAGCTTCGAGGCAGGCCCAGCGACGTCTGCGCGACGAAGTTGAGGATCATCTCGCGGCTGATCGGGGCGATCCGCGCCAGCCGGGACGACGTCATCATGGCGGCCACGCCGTATTCCTTGCTCAACCCGTTGCCGCCCATGGACTGCACGGCTTGGTCGACGGCGCGTGTCGATGCCTCGGCGGCAGCGTATTTCGCCATGTTGGCGGCCTCTGCCGCGCCGAAGTCGTCACCGCTGTCGTAGAGGGTGGCCGCCTTCTGCGTCATCAACTTGGCCAGCTCGATCTCAATGTGGTTCTGCGCCAACGGATGTGAGAGCCCCTGGTGGGCGCCGATCGGAGTGCTCCAGACCTTGCGGGTCTTGACATACTCGACGGCCTTGCTGAGCGCGAACCGTCCCATGCCCACCGCGCTGGCCGCGCCCATGATGCGCTCGGGGTTCAGGCCGGCGAAAAGCTGGGCGATGGCGGCGTCCTCGGCGCCGACCAACGCATCGCTGGGCAGCCGGACATCGTCGATGAACAGCTGGAACTGGCGCTCGGGGCTGATCAGTTCCATGTCGATCGGGGTGTAGTTGAAGCCGGGAGTGTCAGTGGGAACCACGAACAAGGCCGGACGCAGCTTGCCCGTCTTGGCTTCCTCGGTACGTGCCACCACCAGCACCGCCTGCGCCTGGTCGACGCCGGAGATGAAAACCTTCTGCCCCTTGAGGATCCAGTCACTGCCGTCGCGGCGTGCGGTGGTGATGATCTTGTGCGAGTTGGAGCCGGCGTCGGGTTCGGTGATGGCGAACGCCATGGTCAAGGTGCCGTCGGCGATGCCGGGCAGCCAGCGCTTCTTCTGCTCTTCGGTGCCGAACTTGCTGATGATGGTGCCGTTGATGGCGGGGGACACCACCATGAGCAACAGGGCCGAGCCCGCGGCCGCCATCTCTTCCATGACCAGCGACAGTTCGTACATGCCCGCGCCGCCGCCGCCGTACTCCTCGGGCAGGTTCACACCGAGAAAGCCGAGTTTGCCGGCTTCTGCCCATAATTCGTCGGTGTGCTCCTGAGCGCGTGCCTTGCGCAGGTAGTACTCGGACCCGTAGTTGGATGCCCACTCGGCCACCGCCTTGCGCAGCGCCCGGCGGTCCTCACTTTCGATAAAACTGGTCTCGACCATTATGAATCTCCTTCTGCTTCAGGCGCTTCCACTCGCGCTTGGTCTGCCTGGTCGTGACCCGCGGCGCCCGGCTGCGCAGCGCTTGCGATCACTCCCAAAACGGCGCCTACTTCGACTTGTTGGCCTGCGTTCACGTTGATCTCCACGAGCACACCGTCGTTCGGCGCGGTGATGGTGTGCTCCATCTTCATTGCCTCCAGCCAGATCAGCGGCTGGCCGGCGGTGACGGTGGCGCCGACCTCGGCGCCGATGCGAATGACGTTGCCGGGCATGGGGGCCACCAAGGACCCTTGCGCAACGGCCGAACCGGGCTCGGGGTAGCGCGGCAACGCTACCAGGTGCACGGGTCCGCGCGCCGAGTCGACGTAGACATCGTCTCCGTAGCGTGCGACCGCGTAGGCGGTGGCCACTCCGTGGTTGGCCAGCACTACCTCGTCCGGCGACGCCGAGACCAAGTGCACTGTCGGGTCGTTGGGCAACACCAATGAGGTGCGGGTGTAGCGGTATTCGACGCTGTGCTCGGTATCGGTGTCGTCAAGGTAGGTCTTGACCTGATAGCCCGATGACAGATTGCGCCACCCGCTGGGAATCGTTTTGAGCGCCGTGGCGGTGGCACGGTTGTGGGCGGCGTCGGCCAGCGCGGCCGCGATCGCCGACAACCGGACCGTCGCCTCGTCGGCCAGCGGGGCCGACAGTTCGTCCAGGTTGTGTGTGTCGAAAAACGCTGTGTCCGTTGCGCCGTCGAGGAACGCCGGATGACGCAGCACGTGCACCAGCAATTCCCGGTTGGTGCGCAGGCCGTGCACCTGCGTGCGGGCCAGCGCGTCGGCGAGCACCAGCGCCGATTGCCGACGGGTGGGAGCGTAAGAGATCACCTTGGCCAGCATCGGGTCGTAGTAGATCGACACCACCGAGCCGTCGACAATGCCGGAGTCCAGCCGGATTCCCGTCCGGTGCCCCAGCGAGTTGAACTGGCTACGCACCGAGGGCACGTGGATCTTGTGGACGGTGCCGGCCTGCGGCTGCCAGCCCTGCGCCGGATCCTCGGCATAAAGCCGCGCCTCGATCGAATATCCCTGCGCCGTCGGCGGTTCCGAGCCCAGCCGACCGCCGGCAGCCACGTCGATCTGCAGTTCGACCAGGTCCAGGCCGGTGGTCTCCTCGGTGACCGGGTGCTCGACCTGCAGCCGGGTGTTCATCTCCAGGAAGAAGAAGTCGCCGTCATCGTCGGCGAGGAATTCGACTGTCCCGGCGCCGGTGTAGCCGATTGCTGCGGCAGCCAGTCGAGCCGCCTCGAAGAGCTTGTCCCGCATCCCCGGGATCCGTTCGACCAGCGGTGAGGGTGCCTCTTCGATCACCTTCTGGTGGCGGCGCTGGATGGAGCACTCCCGTTCGCCGACGGCCCACACGGTGCCATGGGTATCGGCCATGACTTGGACCTCGATGTGGTGTCCGGTCGGCAGGTAGCGTTCACAGAAGACCGTCGGGTCGCCGAACGCGGACTGTGCTTCGCGCCGCGCCGCCTCGACTTCGCCTGGCAGAGCGGACAACTCGTGGACCACACGCATGCCGCGGCCACCGCCCCCCGCGGACGCCTTGACCAGGACCGGCAGCTGTTTTTGCGTGACGGTCTGCGGGTCGAGTTCCTCGAGCACCGGCACCCCGGCCGACGCCATCAACTTCTTGGACTCGATCTTGGATCCCATCGCGCGCACCGCGTCCACTGGCGGCCCGATCCACGTCAGGCCCGCTTGTTGGACGGCCGCGGCGAATTCGGCGTTCTCCGAAAGGAATCCGTAGCCCGGGTGGATGGCGTCGGCGCCGGCGGCGCGCGCGGCCTCGATGACGGCCTCGGCGTTGAGGTAGTCGTTCGTCTTCGCCAGCCGCACCCGCGCATCCGCCTCGGCGACGTGTGGGGCGGCCGCGTCGGGGTCGGTGTAGACGGCGACGGTGCCCAGACCTAGCCGCCGGCAGGTGGCGAACACCCGCCGGGCGATCTCGCCGCGGTTGGCGACCAACACTCGAGTAATCATCGCGCTCACATCCGGAAGACGCCGAAGTTCGACGTCCCCTTGATCGGGCCATTGGCGATGGCGGACAGACAGATTCCCAATACGGTTCGGGTGTCGCGCGGGTCGATCACCCCGTCGTCGTAGAGCATGCCGGACAGCACCATGGGCAGCGACTCGGCTTCGATCTGACCCTCGACGGCGGCGCGCAAAGCGGCATCGGCCGCCTCGTCGACCTGCTGTCCGCGGGCTTCCGCGGCGGCCCGGGACACGATCGACAGCACACCCGCCAGCTGCGCACCACCCATCACCGCGGATTTTGCACTGGGCCAGGCGAACAGAAACCGCGGGTCGTAGGCGCGCCCGCACATGCCGTAGTGGCCGGCTCCGTACGATGCGCCGATCAGCAGCGAAATGTGCGGGACGGTCGAGTTGGACACGGCGTTGATCATCATCGAGCCGTGCTTGATCATGCCGCCTTCTTCGTAGTCCTTGCCCACCATGTAGCCGGTGGTGTTGTGCAAGAACAGAAGCGGCGTGTCGTAGCGGTTGGCCAACTGAATGAACTGAGTGGCCTTCTGGGATTCCTCGCTGAACAGGACACCGCGGGCATTGGCCAGGATGCCGATCGGGTAGCCGTGCAGCTGTGCCCACCCGGTTACCAGCGACGACCCGTAGAGCGGTTTGAATTCGTCGAATTCGGAGCCGTCGACGATGCGCGCGATCACTTCGCGCGGATCGAACGGTATGCGCAGGTCCGCGGGCACGATGCCGATCAGTTCCTCGGTGTCGTAGAGCGGCTCGGTTACCGGCCTTGGTTGCGGGCCCTGCTTTTTCCAGTTCAGCCGGGCCACGATGCGGCGTCCGATGCGGATGGCGTCGAGCTCGTCGACGGCGAAGTAGTCGGCCAAACCCGAGATCCGGGCATGCATCTCGGCGCCGCCGAGCGATTCGTCGTCGGACTCCTCACCGGTGGCCATCTTCACCAGCGGGGGACCGGCCAAGAACACCTTCGAGCGTTCCTTGATCATCACCACGTGATCGGACATGCCCGGAACGTAGGCACCACCCGCCGTAGAGTTGCCGAAAACCAATGCGATGGTGGGGATTCCGGCCGCAGAGAGCTCGGTGAGATCGCGGAACATCCGCCCGCCCGGGATGAAGATCTCCTTCTGCGTGGGCAGGTCGGCGCCGCCGGATTCCACCAGCGATATCACCGGAAGCCGGTTCTCCAAAGCGATCTGGTTGGCCCGCAGGATCTTCTTCAGGGTCCACGGATTGCTGGTTCCGCCTTTGACGGTGGGGTCGTTGGCGACGATCATGCATTCCACGCCCTCGACCACACCGATCCCGGTGACCGTACTGGCGCCCACCTTGAACTGGCTGCCCCAGGCTGCCAGTGTGCTGAGCTCGAGGAACGGTGAGTCCGCGTCGACGAGTAACTCGATGCGTTCCCGCGCCGTCAGCTTGCCGCGGGCGTGATGCCGTTCAACGTATTTGGGGCCGCCACCCGCGATGGCCTCGGCGAACGCGGCCGCGATCTCGTCGAGTTTGGTGGTCGCCGCTGCCGCCGCCTCGGTGAAGGAGTCGGCGTGGGGATCGAGCGTGGACTTCAGCGCAGTCATGCCCGCCTCCGACGATGCAGAACGGAGTGCTGAGGAGGAAGAGGTGCGATCATGCCTGGTACCCGAGAAGCTTGGCCGCCAACGCGGTCAGGATCTCGGTGGTCCCGCCGCCGATGCCGATGATCCTCATGTCACGGTACTGACGTTCGATTTCGGATTCGGACATGTAACCCATGCCACCGAACAACTGAACCCCCTGGTTGGCCACCCATTCCCCCGCCTCGACGGCGGTGTTCTTGGCGAAACACACCTCGGCGATCAGGTTGGTCTCCCCGGCCAGCTGCCGCTCCACCACGTGCCGCGCGTAGACGCGGGCGACATCGATGCGACGGGCCATCTCGGCCAGGGTGTTCTGCACCGCCTGCCGCGAAATCAGTGGACGGCCGAACGTTTCCCGGTCGCGGCACCACTGCACGGTGATGTCCAGACACCGCTGCGCGCTCGAATACGCCTGTGCGGCAAGGCCTATCCGCTCGGATACGAATGCCTGTGCGATCTGCGCGAAGCCGCTGTTCTCGGCGCCGACGAGGTTGGTCACCGGTACCCGCACGTCGGTGTAGGACAGTTCCGCGGTGTCCGAGGACCGCCAGCCCATCTTGTCCAGCTTGCGCGTCACCTCGAATCCCGGTGTGCCCTTGTCGACCACCAGCAGCGAAACCCCCGCCGCACCGGGACCTCCCGTGCGCACCGCAGTGACGACGAAGTCGGCGCGCACGCCGGAGGTGATGTAGGTCTTGGCGCCGTTGACAATGTAGTGGTCGCCGTCGCGGACCGCGGTGGTGCGCAGGTGCCCGACGTCGGACCCGCCGCCGGGTTCGGTGATGGCCAGCGCGCCGATCTTCTCACCGGCCAGCGTTGGGCGGGCATAGGTTTCGATCAGCCGTTCGTCGCCGGATGCGATGATGTGCGGCACCGCGATGCCACAGGTGAACAACGATGCGAACACCCCACCCGGCACACCCGCCTGGTGGATCTCCTCGCAGATGATCGCCGCGTCGGCGGCGTCACCGCCACCCCCACCGGCGGACTCGGGGAAGTTGGCACCCAGCAGGCCCGCTTCGCCGGCCTTCAGATGTAGCTCGCGCGGCAATTCGCCAATGCGTTCCCACTCGTCGATGTGCGGCAGAATCTCACGTTCGGCGAAGGAGCGCACCGTCTTTCGCAGCTGCTCACGCTCTGGCGTGTTCCACAAACTCATAAAAGCCCTTCCGGAATATCGACGTGGCGGCTGCGCAACCATTCGCCCAGCCCCTTGGCTTGTGGGTCGAAGCGCGCCTGATAGGCGACGCCCTGCCCGAGAATTCCCTCGATCACGAAGTTCACCGCCCGCAGATTAGGCAGCACGTGCCGGGTCACCGGTAAGTCCGCGGTTTCGGGCAGCAACTCTTTGAGCAGCTCGACGGTCAAAGTGTTGGCCAGCCCGCGCCACTGGGCGTGGGGGCGCACCCACAACCCGACATTGGCCGACCCACCCTTGTCTCCGCTGCGGGCCCCGGCGATCAGGCCCAACGGGACCCGCCGGGTGGGCCCGGCGGGCAACGGCTCGGGCAGTGCCGCCTCGTCGGCCGGCTCCAGCGGCAAAGTCTCCGTGGCGGGCGGGATTTCGGTGCGCGTGCCGTCAGGGCGGACGGCGACATGCTGCACTTCGGCGGCATCGACATAGCCGGCGGTGAAGACGCCGTAGACCTGTCCGTCTCCCGGCGGAGCGGTTGAGGTGAATCCCGGGTAGCTGCCAAGTGCCAATTCGACTGCCGCGCCGGAGAATTTGCGTCCCACATTGGCCGGATCGGGGTCGCGGACCACGCAGGTGAGCAAGGCGCTGGCGGTTTGCTCGGTGTCGGCATCGGGGCGGTCGGTGCGGGCCAGGTTCCACTCCAACTCGGCCGGCTTGACGGTGAGGCTGGATTCCAGCTGCTGGCGCACCAATTCGGCCTTGGCTTCGATGTCCAAACCGGTCAACACGAAGGTCATGGAGTTGCGGAATCCGCCGATGCTGTTCAGCGACACCTTCAGGGTGGGCGGGGGCGGCTCGCCGACGACTCCGCTGATGCGGACTCGGTCAGGGCCGTCGTCCGACAGTTCGATGGAATCCATTCGGGCCGTGACGTCGGGGTTGGCGTAGCGGGCGCCGGTGATTTCGTACAGCAGTTGCGCGGTAACGGTGTCGACGCTGACCAGACCGCCGGTGCCGGGGTGCTTCGTGATGACCGACGAGCCGTCCTCGTTGACCTCGGCCAGGGGAAAGCCCGGATGAAGCAGGTCGGGGATCTCGGTAAAGAAGGAGTAGTTGCCGCCGGTGGCCTGGACGCCGCATTCGATCACGTGCCCGGCGACCACCGCACCGGCGAGCTGGTTGTAGTCGGTGCGGCCCCAGCCGAAGTGCGCTGCGGCAGACCCGACGATCACCGAGGCGTCCGTGACCCGGCCGGTGACGACGACGTCGGCTCCGGCGTTGAGGCAGTCGACGATCCCCCAGGCACCCAGGTACGCGTTCGCGGTCAGCGGCGAGCCAAGACCGAGTTCTGCGGCGCGGGGCTGCAGATCGTCGCCTTCGACGTGCGCGACCCGGGCCGGGATGCCCAGGCGCTCGGCCAAGGCTCGGACCGCATTGGCCAGCCCGGCGGGGTTGAGGCCGCCCGCGTTGGTGACGATGCGGACTCCGCGTTCGTGGGCCAGGCCGAGGCATTCCTCTAGCTGGGTGAGGAAGGTCTTCGCGTAGCCGCGGTCGGGATTCTTCATCCGGTCACGGCCGAGGATCAGCATGGTCAGTTCGGCGAGGTAGTCACCGGTGACGTAGTCGAGTTCGCCACCGGTCAGCATTTCGCGCATGGCCGAGAGCCGGTCCCCGTAGAAACCGGAACAGTTCGCGATACGCACGGCACCGGAAACGGTAGCCACGTGTGCCTCCATCCATTGGTGTATTCGCTCGGAGCGATCTACCAACCAACCGGTAGGTTAACACCGACCGGTGGCGGCACAGCGCCGATGCGCGGGCGGTCGACTCCCCGCAGGCTCTTCCGGCTGGTTTAAGGATCTGTCAATTTTCTGTACCCGAGTTGGTGACCTAGTAGAGTCCGTTCCTGCGTCGGCACGCCCGTGGCCGTCGAAAGGGCCATCAATTGTCCTTCGTGATAGCAGCACCGCCGACGATGGCGTCGGCGGCATCGGACCTGCGCAGCATCGCGGCCATGGTCAGCGCGGCCAATGCGGCCGCGGCTGCCCATACCACCGTGTTGCTGCCCGCCGCAGGTGATGAAGTATCGGCCGCAATCGCGTCGCTCTTTGCCAGCCAAGCCACCGCGTATCAATCGCTCGCGGCCGAAGCGTCGGCGTTCCACCAGCAGTTAGTGCAGGCGCTGAGCGGCGCCGGAAATTGGTATGCCGCCGCTGAATCCGCCAACGCCAATGTCTTGGGTCTGATCAACGCCCCCACCAACGCGCTGCTGGGTCGCCCGCTGATCGGCGACGGCACTCACGGGGCGCCCGGCACCGGGCAAAACGGGGGCGCCGGCGGAATTCTGTGGGGCAACGGCGGCAACGGCGGATCTGGCGCCCCAGGGCAGGCGGGCGGCAGGGGCGGTGATGCCGGGCTGTTCGGCAACGGCGGTAACGGCGGTGCCGGTGGGGTGGGGATTACCGGCGCCGCGGGCACCGAGGGCGCGCCCGGAGCCAACGGCACCAGCGGCGGCAACGGCGGCATCGGCGGTGCGGGCGGCGCCGGCGGGCGCGGGGGCCTCTTTTACGGCAATGGTGGCGCCGGCGGCCAGGGCGGTGCCGGCGGCACCGGAGGTGCCGGCGGGATGGGCGGAACCGGCATCGCCGGCCCCGCGGCCAACGCCACCGGCGGTATCGGCGGCAAAGGCGGTTCCGGAGGCATGGGCGGCGTCGGCGGCGCCGGAGGCCAGGGGTCCCCGTTGTTCGGCCAGGCGGGAATCAGCGGCAACGGCGGTATCGGCGGCCACGGCGGCCAAGGCGGGCAAGGCGGCGCTGGTGGGGCCGATATCGGCTTCGGTGCCGGTACCGGCGGCGCGGGGGGAGCCGGTGGGGCCGCCGGGGTTGGCGGC
>NZ_MVHT01000103.1 GCF_002086275.1 Mycobacterium intermedium
CTGGGCACCTCGAAGTCCACATGATCCAGCGCCACGAAATCGCCGTAATTCTTATAGGCATCGCGCACCACGATCGCATGGTTGTTCGTGTCCGTCATCGATGAATCTTCCTCTCAGGCTTCCTTATTAGCTCGTGCTCGGCGGATCAGCAGAATTGCTTTGACAATCAGAAAAGTGACCGCGACCCCCATCAGAAGGGTCGACAGCGCACAGGCGCCGTATTCGGACCCGCGCTGATAACGATCATTGACCAGTAGCGTCAGTGTTTGAGTCTGGCCGGGAAGGTTGGACGACACCATGATGACCGCACCGAACTCGCCGAGCACACGCGCGGTGGTCAAGACAATGCCGTAGGTCAAACCCCAGCGGATGGACGGCAGGGTGATCCGCCAAAACGTCTGCCACCAACCAGAACCCAGGGTCGCGGCCGCTTCCTCCTGTTCCGTGCCCAGCTCGACGAGCACCGGTTGCACCTCGCGCACCACAAACGGCAGGGTGACGAAGATGGTGGCCAATACGATCCCCGGGACACCGTAAATGATTTTGATACCGAGGCTTTTCTCCACGAACCCGAGCGCGCCCGCCGATCCCCACAACACGATCAGTGCCACACCCACGATGATTGGCGAGACCGCGAACGGAAGATCGATGATCGTCTGCAATACGGCCTTGCCGCGAAACTTGTTACGCGCCAGCAGCAATGCCGTGGTCACACCGAAGACGACGTTCAGTGGCACCACGATCGCTACCACCAGCAGCGACAAGTGCAACGCCGAGATGGCCGCCGGAGTGGTCACCCAACCGTAGAACTGGGCAAAGCCGGGCCGGAAGGTCCGCCACAGGATCAGCGACACCGGAACGATCAACATCACCGTGACGTAGGACAATGCGCCGATCCGGGTGAGGTAACGGACCGCAGGGGTCGGCGTCGTCATTCGGCCGCTTCCTCACGCTTGGCCGCCCGCCCACCCACAATCCGCAACAGGAACAGCACACAGAACGAAATCGACAGCAGCACAATGGCGATCGCGGTCGCGCCGGTGCGGTCGTCGTTCTCGATCAAAGAGCGAATCCACTGAGACGAGACCTCGGTCTTGCCCGGCACCGCACCGCCGATCGTCACCACCGATCCGAACTCGCCAATGCAACGTGAGAACGCCATGCCCGCGCCCGACAACAACGCCGGTGTGAGCGCGGGCAAGATGATCGAGGTGAAAACCTTGAATCCATTGGCCCCCAGCGCGGCCGCGGCTTCTTCGACCTCACGGTCGATCTCCAGCAGCACGGGCTGCACAGCGCGGACCACGAATGGCAGGGTGACGAATGCCAGCGCCATTGCCACCCCCGGCGGGGTGTGTTGCAGGTGCACACCGACTGGACTGCTTTTCCCATAAAGTGCCAGCATCACCAAACTGGTCACGATGGTCGGCAACGCGAAAGGCAGATCGATCACCGCATCCACGAATCCTTTGCCAATGAAGTTGTCGCGCACCAACACCCAGGCCGTCAGAACACCGAAGAAGACGTCCAGCAAGGTGACCACTACCGAGACCGTCAGCGTCACCCGGAACGACTCCAACGCGGCATGCGAGGTGATTGCCAGCCAGAAAGCCTGCCAGCCGCCACCGACCGCCTGCCACGCGATGGCCAACAGTGGCAACAGCACCAGGACCGAGACCCATAGGGTCGCCACGCCGACCCGAAGCGAGGTGCTGAAAGGCGGTGCGCTCGGCCGCACCTGGCCTGGTTGGGTTGGTTCGGGAGCGAGTCCGGGGTGAAGGTCCGCCGGGTCGGGCGTTAGGGTCGTCATCCGGTGACCTGTAGGTAGATCCTGGTGATGCTGCCGGTGTGTCTGTCGAAGAGTTGCCGATCCACGGCATTCCAGCCGCCGAGGTCGGCGATGGTCCACAACTTCGCCGGCGCCGGGAATTGGCCACGATATTCGGCGGCCACAGCGGGAACAGCCGGTCGGAAACCGGCCTGTGCCCAGAGTCTTTGCGCTTGGGCGGTGTATTGGAAGTTCTTGAATGCGGTGGCGGCGGCCAACTGCGGACTGGTATTGACCACCGCTATCGGATTATCGATCTTGAACGTTTGTGGCGGAATCACGTGTTCGACCAGCTTGCCTTGCCGCTCAGCGGCTAGGGCCTCGTTCTCGTAGCTGAGCAGCACATCGCCGCTGCCTTCGACGAAGACATCGGTGGCGATCCGACCCGACCCCGGACGTAGCTTGACATGATCGCGCACCAGTCTGCTGATGTAGTCCACACCAGCTTGGCTGTCTCGGCCACCGCGACTCTTGACGGCGTACGGGGCGAGCAGATTCCATTTCGCCGAGCCCGAACTCAACGGGCTCGGTGTGATCACTTCAATGTCAGGCCGCAGCAGGTCATCCCAATCCTTGATGTTCTTCGGATTGCCCTTGCGCACGACCAACGTCACCACCGAACCGAACGGGATGCCCTTGGCCCAGTCGGTGGCCCACTCTGCGGCGACCTTCCCCGCTCTGACCAAGCGCGAGACGTCGGGCTCGGTCGAGAAGTTCACTACGTCAGCAGGTTTGCCGGCGACAACTCCACGCGACTGGTCACCAGAGGCACCGTATGAGGTGATCACTTGAACACCCCTGCCCTCCTCCGAGGCGTTGAATGCCGGAATAACCTTGCTCCAGCCGGGTTCCGGGACGGAGTAGGCCACCAGGGTGATCGTCGCGTTGACGACGCTGAGTCTCCCGCCGCCGAACACATCGCTGGATCCGCCATGACACGCCGACAGGACGCCGACGATCATCGTGAGTGCCACGGCGTGCCGCCAGCGCGCCGCACTGCGGATGCGTGTGAAAATCTGCGGCATTGACGGCCCCTCGGTTTTGGTGCGAAAGTGCTGAGCTCTATCCCCTAGCAGCGGAACGTTGCGTGACACCGAGAAGGGTTAGCCAACTCCGCACCACAACGCGCGCCAGGCGTTAGAGGGTCAATGACAACAGCGCACGAGGATGTCGCACGCCAGAACGCCGGGTGCCACATGCATGGCGGGAAGCCTAATGCCTCTGCCGGGCGGCAGCGACGTGACGTTTCGGCGCGCTACGCGAAGGACAACGCGCACTGGCGCGGGCAACCGGGCCGCGGGTCAATCCCCAGGCCTCGCCGGTGTGGCGGGCGCGCGGTTGCGACGCACCGCATAGTGCGGAGCCACTCGTACAGCTACCCATGCCACCCGGATACAACTGTACGTTTATATCGATCAGCAAACTTATGCGACGTTCTTGGACAGGTAGGACGCAAGCCGTCCACAACGGTAACCGCACCCTTGCCAACGCGGTGCCAAGCCGCTGCCGTCCGCCGACCGCGTAAAAGTCACGCTGAAAAAAAGCACGCTAGCGAGCACTATGCATACCTCGCGGCCAGGAGTCGGTGCAGATCGAAGTTCGGCGCTGTTGGAAAGCCGTTGCACCCTCGAGGAAGTCGTTTGATTGCACCGCAGCTTCTCGGACGAATGGACACACCGATCAAGCCGCAATCCAGGGCCTCGGCCGCCGACTGGGACTCCGCTCCGGAGGCCAGAACGAGATCACACGCCAGAGCTAGGGAGATGCCGACGCCTTGTTGCTCAGCTCGCCGAGTTGCTCAATCCGACAACCAGATTGATGGTGACCGCCAGGATTACGGCGCCCAGAAGATACGAAAGCACAGCCTGGCAGAGGGCGATGGCGCGCAGTTTGCCGGTCTGCAAGGTGGTGTCGGACACCTGGTAAGTCATGCCGACGGTAAACCCGAGGTAGAAGAAATCCACGAACCGAGGGTTTTCCGTCCCGTTGAAACTGATCCCACGTGCAGAGTTGGAGTAGTAGACGTCGGCATAGCGGACGCTGAAAACCGTGTGGACGACACACCAAGCGGCGACGATGCTGACCACCCCGAGCGCCGCCGCTATCTCCCTTTCCGCTCCTGCCTTTGAACCCGCGGCCAGTAGTTGTCCAACCCCGCCCAGGCTGGCCACGCTTGCCGACAAGATGATGACGTCGGTGACCCACCCCCTTGGCGGGTCCTCAGGCCGCACGTGATCGCGTGTCTGGTCGGCGTCCATCGGCAACACGACGCGCCATGTCCACCCGAGGTATACGCACGCGGCGACAATCCACCCGACAGTGGGCGCATACGTCCAGCCCGTCGTGAACCTGACCGCCGCGGCCGCCACCAGCCCAAAGAGCAGGGCCGCGATCAACCGAATCACCACATGTGCTTGCCAGCGCCCTCGGGGTTGGTATTCCATTCCGTAAGCTAAACACCTGCATTTTTCGAGGACGTGGCACGTCCCGAACAGCCGATGTGCGTGCACACCGGCCAGAATCTTCGGATTGGGCAATTTGCCCAGACTTTACGGAAACCGCCGGGCCTCGGCGCCGACCTGCGCTATAAATTGCCTGCGCCGCAGCGATTCGATGTGCCCGAAATGGACTCAAGCAAAAGGTAGGCAGTGAGCTTTCTCGTATTTCCACCTGAGGTCAACTCGGCATTGCTCCTTGCCGGCGCAGGGACGGGACCTTGGCTCGAAGCCGCGACGGCGTGGAATGGACTGTCGGCCGAGCTGACCGCTGCGGCGGAGTCGTTCGCGAACGTGACGTCGGGGTTGGTCGGGGGTTCGTGGCAGGGTGCCTCGGCGACGGCGATGGCTGCGGCGGCGGCCCCGTACGCGGGGTGGTTGAGTGCGGCAGCGGCTTCGGCCGAGTCGACGGCCGCGCAGGCGCGGGGCGTGGTGGGCGCATTTGAAGCGGCGTTGGCCGCGACCGTGGATCCCGCGCTGATTGCGGTCAACCGGTCCGAACTGGTGTCGTTGGCGCTATCCAATATCTTCGGCCAGAACACTCCGGCGATCGCTGCGGCCGAGTGGGACTACGAGCTGATGTGGGCCCAGGACGTGGCCGCGATGGCCAGCTATCACCTCGATGTGTCGGCGGTGGTGTCTGCGTTGCAAGAGTTCAGCCAGCCGGCGCCGGCCGGGCTGGGCGCTCTGAGCGGGACCGTCAGATCCGTCGCGACCGCGGGTCAACAACTCGTCCAGAACGTGGGCGTCTCGGGCGCGGCGGGGTTGACCGGCTTTGCGGGGTTGACAGGCTTTGCGGGGTTGACAGGCAATGGCCACATCGGCATTGGCGGCTATATCTCGGGTATCGGGAATTTCGGCTGGTCGAGTACGGGTAGTACAGGAACCGGCCTGTTGCGCAATTGGCTTTCCCAATGGCAGTTCAAGACGTTTGGTCCTACCAATGGCAGCGCCGCGAGCGTGGCCGGCGTGGACCTCGACGGTTTCATCAACAGTTTCTTGAGAACTGTTAATCCCAGCGCCGATCTTGACCTCTTCCCCATTACTTTGCCTTTAGACCTCAATGTCGGTGGCAGCATCGGCCCGGTCACCATTGAACCAATTCAGATTCTTCCGACGATTCCGCTGAACTTCAACCACACCTTCCTGTTGGGTCCGCTGGCGGTACCGGACATCCATGTGCCTGCGATTCCGTTGGCGGGAATTTCCATACCGATCGACATCGGGCCGCTGAACATATCGCCGATTACCTTTTTCCCCGGTGCGACCATCGACAGTCAGATCATTCCTATCCCTGCCTTTAACATCGGTCCCAGCGATGGAATTTCGATTGTCAACTTCATGTTCCCCGGCAGTGTGCCGTTATTGCTCTATCTAGGTGTCGACGCGACCACCGCGCAAGTCGGTCTTTCGATTCCTTCGATCACCCTTTTCCCGAGTGGCCTGAATGTTCCGGACAACCCGATCCATCTAGACGTCGGCATGTCGGCGGGCACCGGGGGTTTCACCATTCCCGGGTTCTCGCTTCCGGAGCAGGCAATTCCCCTGACGATAAACATCGCCGGCCAAATCGACGGCTTCAGCACTCCGGCAATCACTGTCGACGCCGTTCCAGCGCACCTGCACGTCGCCGTTCATGCCGACCGGGTCGTGCCCCTTTTTCCCTTGCCATCCATCCCGTTGCACGTCGACGTCGACGGCACCTTCGGGGCTCTGAACGTTGCGCCCATCTCGATGCCGGCAGCGCACCTGGCCATCACCAATGCATCGGTCAGCGTCGGCAGCTTCACCGTGCCGCAGATCGCTGTTCCCCACCTTCCGCTGCACGCGTCGGGAACCGTCGGCCTGGCACAAAACACCATCTCGGAGGCCTACGTCCGCATTCTTGATCCTCTCGAAATCCACGCACAGTTGGCCCTCGGCCCGATCACCGGTCCGCACATTTTCGCTCCGGTCATTACCCAGTCATTTGGCACTGCGGCTCATATTTATATGGAAAACATTACCGCCGCGCTGGCGGTGACTCCGCTTGGTTTTGAGAGCTTAACTTTAAACACGGAGCCCTTCGGTATACCGAATATCGATATTCCGATCCAAAACATAGTGACAGTCGACCTGGCGGGTGGCCTCGATCCGTTCACGTTGTTCCCCGGCGGCCTCACCTTCCCGGAGAATTCCGTGAGTCTGACCAATTTCTCCGCCGGCACCAATCCCTTCACGATCTTCCCCAATGGCTTCAAGATCGACCAATTCCCCTTCAGGTTTCACGCCGAGATTTTTTCTCCAACTCCATCCACGACGGGCAGCATCGGCCCCATCCATATACCGGCGGTTCCCGCTCTCCCGGCGATACATGGGGCCGTCACAGGCAACGTCGATCTCAACCTCGGATTGCCGTCGATTCCTCTTCCGGCCATCCATGGCGGGCTGCACGGAATCGCGAACTATGGCTTCCGCACCGACCAACCGATCAATATTTCGCCCTTCGGCGGTAAGGGCAATCTCGCCATCAGCCAGATTAACGCCGCCATCAATATCGCCTCGTTCCCGCTACGAATGGAAGTACCGGCGATCCTGCTGAAGATCGAGGGCACCGTCGCGCCGTTCAGCATCGGGCAGTCCATCTCCTCCATGGTCGTGCCGATCGATTTCACGACTGGCCCCATCACCATTCCGCCGCTGTCCCTGACTGATTCTATTCCGCTCGAGATGCCCTTTGATGTTCTGTCGGCCATCACCATTCCGGCAATCACGCACAACCAATCAATTCCACTGAATTTCTCAGTAGATACCCCGGTGTTCAACATCCCCGACACCACCCTTCCCGCGATACCTCTCGGCGGGAACACGCTCAGCTCCAGCGGCGGGGTGGCGGACCTGTTCAACGCCATCGTCGGCAACGCCGCCAATGCCGGACCGCGGTTGAGTGTCGCGCTCGACGCCGGCATCGACTGGCTCGGCCGTCAGTTGTCGAACGCCGGCCTGGGCAACGCCGGCGTCGCCAATCTGGGCAACGGCAACTTCGGCGAATTCAACTTCGGCGACGGCAACATCGGCAGCTACAACCTCGGCTGGGGCAATATCGGCGTGGCCAACATCGGTCTCGGCAACTCGGGCCTGGGTGCCCTGAGCGGCCAGAATCTTGGCCTCGGCAATTCCGGTTCGGGCAACATCGGGTTCGGTAACACCGGCTCGGGCAACATCGGGTTCGGCAACACGGGCAACGGGAACAGCGGTATCGGACTGATCGGGGACAACCGCAGCGGGTTCGGCGGCTGGAACTCGGGCAGCGGCAATGTCGGCCTGTTCAACTCCGGAAGCGGCAACTGGGGACTGTTCAACTCGGGGAGCAACAACAGCGGTTTCGGCAACTCGGGTCAGGCCAATACCGGCTTGTTCAACTCTGGCGTCTGGAACAACGGTGTCGGCAACGCCGGCGCGTTCAACAAGGGCGTCTTCAACGCGGGCACCTCGAACACCGGTGCCTTCAATCCAGGCAATGCCAACACGGGCTTGTTCAACAGCGGTCACGCCAACGTCGGCGTGGCCAACTCGGGCAACTTCAACAAGGGCGTGCTTATCGCCGGTAACCACAACGTAGGCGCCCTGTTCACCGGCGATCTGCAGGGCGGCGCCGGCATCAACCTGCTGGATATAAACCAGAACCTCGGACCGGTCCACATCGACCCCATCCACGTCCCCGGACTGCCGATCAATATCAACGAAACCTTCTACCTCGGGCCGTTCACCATCCCGCAAATCGATGTTCCGGCAATACCGCTCGACATCCACCAAAGCCTCACCCTGCCGGCTATCACCCTGTTCGAGGGCCTGCACATGCCCGCCGAGCTCCATACCATCCCGTTCGAGATACCCGCCGGCACGGCCTCGACCATGACCCTTCCCGTCATCAAATACACGGCCACGACCTTCTTCGGCAGTTTCCACGGCGCCGTACAAGATTTCTTCGTCGGCCAAACGTCTGATCCGAGGTCCACCAGCGGGCAGCCGACCACGGGCATCACCATCCACTTCAACGCCAGTAGCGCTAGAACGGGCAGGGTCGAATTCAACCTTCCCGAGATCAATATTCCGAAGATCGCCACCAACCCGATACCCCTGAGCATCGACGTGACGGGTGGTATCCCAGCGTTCTCACTGTTCCCGGGCGGGCTGTCGCTTCCGGAAAGCCCGATCCCGGTCAATCTGCTGGTGTCGGGCGGCTTGCAGCCGTTCACCATCTTCCCCGACGGCTACACGATCGACCCGATCCCGCTGCACCTGCGACTCGACGCCAACCTGCTTAACCCGCTGGACGGCGTTCCACCCTCGCTGAACCTGGTGGACTTCCATATGTACGGCGGGCTCGGCCCAGCGACTGTCCCTGATCTACCGATCCCCGCGATTCCGTTTAGCCTCAACGCCAATCTCAGCCACGGCGCCTTCACCATTCCGCCCATCGAAATTCCTAACGTCCCCATCAATGTCAGCGGAAACATCGGCCTAGGTCCTATCGGGATCGACCCCCAGCGCATCGCCAGCATCGCGGGCAACCCACTGGCATCCCTCCACTTCGACCAGTCCCAGAGCGCGGGCATGAAGATAGACCCGTTCTACATCTGGACGCCAGCCAACGCGGCGTGGGACCTAGCTACGACCGGCCCGGCTTTCATAGCGTTGGGCACAAATTGGCAAGACGCGCCCTTTCCGCTGCCACATGGACCACTGATCTTCGGCGGAGCCACTTCCGAACCCTGGTCGGCGACCCTGCAGGGGTTCACCTTTGCGTTCAACACGCCGGAAATCGTGATCAATCAGATTCCGCTGGGCTTCGAGCTGCCGGGCGGCATCGACGGCGCCACGATCTTCCCCGGCGGGTTGACCTTCCCCGCGAACAACCTGCTGAACCTCAACCTGGAGGCAGGATCACAGGCCTTCACCATCCCGGCAAGAACGATTCAGGCCATCTCCGCAGACCTGCACGGCATCGTCAGCATCGCAACCGACGGCAGCCTGCTCCCCCCATACAATTTCTTGAACATCAGCGTGACCGGCGGCGTCGGGCCCGCGGTCTTCCCGTCTTTCCACATCCCGTCGATTCCGCTGGGCTTCGGCCTAGACGGTGGCATTGGCCCCATCACCATTCCGTCGTTCTCCACCCCACCCATCCATCTGGGCCTCGACCCTTCCGTGACCGGCGGGCCTGTCACCATCCGCCCCATCAGCTTCGACCAGCTCGTTTTCCGCGTAGAGGGAATCGAAGTAAGCGAGATGAAGACCGGGTTGTCGACCAGCGATTTCGCGGTCAGAGTCAGCGGACTTGCCGGGGTAATTATTCAGGTCGGCGGCACGAGCTCGAGCACGACACCGGCGTTCGGCATCCCCCCGTTCGACCTGAAGCTCCCACCGGGCGGCGGAATCCCCGGCTTTGGCTTCCCCGTCGACCCCATCGACATCCGCCTGCCCTTATCGGTCACCATCCCATCCCTGACGTTCCCGGGTCTGTCGATTCCCCACCTACCGGTCGGGTTGGGCCTGTCCGGCGGTTTGCCTGCGTTCGATCTCCCGTCGATCACCATCGACCGGATTCCAATCGGCCTGGCCGGCAAGCTCACCTTGTTCTAGGCGTGTGACCACCTGTCCCACTTGCTAATTCGGAGGTAACGAGAGTGTCGTCATACGTGATTGCCGCACCCGCGGCACTGGCCGCGGCGTCGGCGGACGTATGGGGGATCGGCGAGGCGGTCAGGGCGGCCAGCGCGGCGGCGGCTCCGTGGACGACCGGCATTCAGGCGGCGGCCGTCGACGAGGTGTCCACCGCCATCGCCACACTCTTCGGCACCTTCGGACAGGATTACCAGGCGCTCAGCGCGCAATCCGCGGCGGCCAACGACGCGTTCGCGCAGGCGTTTCAGCGCGGGGCGGACGCCTATGCGCGCACCGAGTCCACCAATGCATTGTTCCTGCGGCCGCTGCTGAACAACCCGTTCATGACCAACGTGATGGGCTTGCTCAACGCGCCCACTGAGCTGCTGATGGACCGCCCCTTATATGGCAACGGCGCCGACGGCGCGCCGGGCACCGGGCAAAACGGCGGCGACGGCGGGTTGATCTGGGGTAACGGCGGCAACGGCGGGTCCGGAGCGCCCGGTCAGAACGGCGGCAACGGCGGATCGGCCGGCGGGAACGGCAACGGCGGCAACGGCGGGGCCGGTGGTGACGCGGTGGTTCCGGGCGGGGCCGGCGGCAACGGTGGGGCTGGCGGCAACGGCGGAAATACGTTCGGCAACATCGGTGGGGCCGGCGGGGCCGGAGGTAAGGGCGCGCCAGGTGCGCCCGGACAGCCCGGTGGGGCCGGCGGGAACGGCGGAGCCGGTGGCGCCTCCGGGCAAATCGCGCTCGGGAAGGGCAGTGCGGGCGGCGCGGGCGGCGCCGGCGGTGCAGGCGGCACGGGTTTGGCCGGCGGAACCGGCGGAGCGGGCGGGGCAGGCGGACTCGGTGGCGATGGCGGGTCGGGCAGCCTCGGCGGTGCGAAAGGCGTCGGTGGTGCAGGCGGCGACGGCGGCGACGGCGGAACCGGCGGGGTCGGTGTCAGCACGTCTGGTAACGGCGGCAATGGCGGCGCCGGTGGACGCGGCGGTGACGCCGGCGCCGGTGGAGCCGGCAGCGTGGCAGGCGCCTACGGCCACGGCGGCGCGGGCGGCAATGGCGGTGCTGGCGCGGACGGGGCGCACGCCGCCCCCGGGGCGGTGGGCTTCGCTGGCGGCGCCGGCGGAAGCGGCGGTACCGGCGGCAACTCCGGGGGCGCCGCCGGCGCCGGCGGTATCGGTGGCCGTGGCGGTAACGGCAGTGACGGCGGCAGCAGCAATTTCCAGTCGGGCTTGCAGGGCGGTGCCGGTGGCCAGGGCGGGGCCGGCGGCACGGGCGGTAACGGCGGCAATGGCGCCATCGGCGGCAACGCCGGTGACGGCGGCGCCGGCGGCACGGGCGGTAACGGCGGTCTGGGCGACGAGTTCGGTAATGCGGGCGGCGCCGGCGCCGTCGGCGGTGCGGGTGGCAACGGCGGGGACGCCGGCAAGGCCGGCACCGGGACCACACCGGGCCTCGGCGGCAAGGGAGGGACCGGCGGCAACGGCGGCAACGGCAGCAACGGCAGCGACGCAAACGTCGGCAACGCCGGCTTCGTGGGCGGCAAAGGTGGCGTCGGCGGCAACGGCGGGTCGGGCGGTGCTACCGGCATCGGCGGCGACGCCGGCAACGGTGGAAACGGCGGAAACGGCGGGAACGGCGGCGTCGACCACCTGGGCTCCGTGGTTGCCCCTGCCGGTGGCGCGGGCGGCGACGGCGGCGATGCCGGCACGGCTGGTACCGGAGCCACCGCGGGCCACGGCGGCAAAGGCGGAAATGGCGGCGACGGCGGCGACGGGCGCAACGCGGCAGGAGGTTTCGGCGGCAACGCGGGCAGCATCGGCGGCACCGGCGGTGCCGGCGGTAATGGTGGCAACGCCACCGGCACCGGCAGTGTCGGCGGTAATGCCGGCAACGGCGGCAAAGGCGGCCTGGGCGGCAACGGCAGCGACGACATCGGCACCGGTGCCGGTGCTGGCGGCGCCGGAGGCCAGGGCGGCAACGCCGGCAGCGTAGGCACTGGCGAAACCGCTGGCCGGGGCGGAATCGGCGGCGCCGGCGGCACTGGCGGCGACGGCGGCAACGGCGGCGTCGGCGGCGCAGGTCAAGCCGGCCACGACGGCGCCAAAGGCGGAGCGGGCGGCAACGGCGGCAACGCTACGGGCGCCGGCAGCATCGGCGGCAAGGCCGGCAACGGCGGCCAAGGTGGCACCGGTGGCCACGGCGGCGCCGACATCGGCACGGGCGGCACCTCTGCCCCGGCCGGCGGCAAGGGCGGCAACGGCGGCGACGCCGGGCAGGCCGGCACCGGGGCCGCAAATGGCGGCGGCGGCATCGGGGGCGACGGCGGAAGCGGTGGCGCTGGCAGCACCGGCAACAACGGCGGCATCGGCCTGGCCGGCGACAACGGCGGGCACGGCGGGGCCGGCGGCAACGGCGGCAACGCCACGGGCGTCGGCAGTATCGGCGGTAAAGCAGGCAACGGCGGCCACGGCGGAGCGGGCGGCAACGGCGGGTCCGACACCGGCAAGGGCGGTGTCAACGCTCCGACCGGCGGCAACGGGGGCAACGGCGGTAACGCCGGTGCGGTCGGCAGCGGCGAAACCGCCGGCGCCGGCGGCACGGGCGGTGACGGCGGCACCGGCGGCAAGGGCGCCGTCGGCAATAACGGCGGCGACGCCAAGACCCCCGGTGACAACGGCGGCAAGGGCGGCGCGGGCGGCAACGGCGGCAACGCCACGGGCACGGGCAGCGTAGGCGGCAAAGCCGGCAGCGGCGGCGACGGCGGAAAGGGCGGTAACGCCTTGGGCTCCGTCGGCGAGCAAACCGGCCAACTCATCGGCTACACCGGCGGGGCTGGCGGGGACGGCGGCGACGCCGGCGCCGCCGGCAAGGGCGCCACCGCGGGCGCCGGCGGTATCGGCGGCAACGGCGGTGATGGCGGCACCGGCAGTTTCAACCACTCGAAAGGGTTGTCCGGATACAACGGCGACGTCGGCGGTGACGGCGGCGCAGGTGGCAACGGCGGCAACGGCGGCGTTACCGGTACGGGCGGCAATGGTGGTAACGGCGGTGCCGGCGGTTACGGAGGCGCCGGCGGCGACACCCTGAGCAGTGCAAAGGCCAGCAATGGCGGCAACGCCGGCAACGGCGGCAACGGCGGCAACGGCGGCACCGGCGCGATCTCCGGCAACGGCGGCGCCGGCGGTACTGGCGGCAACGGGGGCCACGGGGGCAACGGCGCCACTAATCCGATCTTCACCAATGGCGTCGACAACGGCGGCAGCGGCGGCAATGCCGGCAACGGCGGCAACGGCGGCAGCGCCGGTTCCGGCGGCACTGCCGGCGCCGGCGGCACCGGCGGGCAGGGCGGTGCCGGCGGCCACGGCGGCGCGACCAACCCCGACAACGTCAACGGCAGCGACGGCGGCGCGGGCGGCCACGGCGGGTCGGGCGGCAACGGCGGCACCGCGACCGGCACCGGCACCGGCGGCAAGGCCGGTAACGGGGGCGCCGGTGGCAACGCCGGCAACGGCGGCGACGCAACCACCGTCGGCAAGGGCGGCAACGGAAACGTCGGCGGCAACGGCGGCAACGCCGGCGCCGTCGGCAGCGGCGCCACCAACGGTGGCGGCGGCTACGGCGGCTATGGCGGTCATGGCGGCAACGGCGGCCAAGGTCACAACGGCGGCAGTGGCGGCGCCGGCGGCAACGGCGGCACCGCCGCGGGCACCGGAAGCATCGGCGGCGTCGGCGGCGACGGCGGCGACGGCGCCCACGGCGGCGACGGCCAGGTCGGCGCGGTGGCGGGCGGGGCCGGTGGCCATGGCGCAGCAGGCGGAAACGGAGGCAACGCCACTGGCACCGGCAGCCTGGGCGGCAGTGCCGGAAACGGCGGTTCGGGCGGCGACGGCGGGAACGGCATCGACGTCGGCAAGGGCGGCGCCACCGCCGCGGCCGGCGGGGCGGGCGGCAACGGCGGCAACGCCGGCGTCGTCGGCACCGGCGCCCAATCCGGCAGCGGCGGGCACGGCGGCAACGGCGGCAACGGCGGCAACGGGGGCAACGGCAACGGCGGCGTCGACACCGCCGGCAAGACCGGCGACCACGGCGGCCTCGGCGGCAACGGCGGCAACGGCGGCAACGCCGGCGGCGCGGGAGGCCAGGCCGGTAACGGGGGTAACGGCGGCAACGGCGGGGACGGCGGCGCAGGTGGAACCGACACCGGCACGGGCGGCACCAGTGCCCCCGCCGGCGGCAACGGCGGCCGGGGCGGTAACGGTGGTCGGCCGGGCTCCGTCCTCGGCGGTGGCGCGACCGGTGGCGTCGCCGGCGCCGGCGGCAGCGGCGGTGACGGCGGCGTCGGCGCCAATGGTGCCGTCGGTGACAGCGGCGGTCATGGCGGCACCGGCGGGATCGGCGGCAACGGCGGTACCGCTTCGGGCACCGGTGGCGCCGCCGGTAACGCCGGCCACGGTGGCGGCGGCGGCAAGGGCGGCGACGGCGGAGCCGACACCGGGAAGGGCGGTGTCGCCGCCCCGGACGGCGGAGCCGGCGGCAACGGCGGTAACGCCGGCTTGGTCGGCACCGGCGGCAGCAGCCCGGGCAAGGGCGGCACCGGTGGGAGCGGCGGCGACGGTGGCGCCGGAAGCAACGCCAACTCCGGTGCCTCCGGTCAGGCCGGCGACTCCGGCGGCCACGGCGGAGCCGGCGGCAACGGCGGCAACGCCAGCGGCGTCGGCAGTGTCGGCGGCAACGCGGGCCATGGTGGCCAGGGCGGCAGCGGCGGACACGGCGGGACTGATGCCGGCACCGGTGGCAGCACCGCGCCATCCGGCGGGGCCGGCGGCGACGGGGGCAACGCCGGCAAGGCCGGCACCGGGGCCACCGCGGGCCAGGGCGGCGTCGGCGGCGCAGGCGGCAACGGCGGCAACGGCAGCAACGGCAACCCCATCGTCATCACCAACCTGGTCGGTGACCACGGCGGCGCCGGAGGTGCCGGTGGCGACGGCGGCAACGCCAGCGGCGCCGGCAGTGTCGGCGGCAGGGCCGGCAACGGTGGTCACGGCGGCAACGGCGCCAACGGGGGCGTCGACACCCACGGCACCGGGGTTACCGCCGCGTCCGGCGGAAACGGAGGCAGCGGCGGCAACGCCGGCGCGGCCGGCAGCGGCGCCACTGCGGGCGCCGGCGGCACAGGCGGCAACGGCGGCAACGGCGGCAAGGGCGCGGACGGCCTCCACGGCAACGCGGGCCAATCCGGCGACATCGGCGGCACCGGCGGGCTCGGCGGCAACGGCGGCAACGCCAGCGGCGTCGGCAGTGTCGGCGGCAATGGCGGCACCGGCGGCGGCGGCGGAAACGGTGGCGCCGGCGGGACCGATGCTGGCGCCGGCGCTCCGTCCGGCGGCACCGGCGGCCATGGTGGCAACGGCGGCAACGCGGGTGCCGGCGCCAAGGCAGGCAACGGCGGCACGGGCGGCACCGGCGGCAACGGCGGTGACGGCGCCAAAGGCGCCGACGGCACTCTCGAGAACGCCGGGAACAACGGTGGCAGCGGCGGGGCCGGCGGCAAAGGCGGCGACGGCGGGAACTCGGGTGCCGGCGGCACCAACGGGGCCAGTGGCTCGGGCGGCAACGGCGGGCACGGCGGCGATGGCGGCAAGAACGGCACCCTGGCACAGACCAGCAGCAACGGCGGTCACGGCGGTAACGGCGGCGACGGCGGCAAGGCCGGCAGCGGCGGGGCGACCAGTGCCGTCGGCGGCACCGGCGGCAAGGGCGGCAACGGCGGCAACGGCAGCAATGCCGTCGACCTTGGCACCATCGGCCCGCTACCGCCCGGACCGACCGGCGGCGCCGGCGGGAACGGCGGCAACGGTGGCGCGGGCGGCGTCGGCGACCTCGTCGCGACCGGCGGCGCAGGTGGGAACGGCGGCAAGGGCGGCAATGGGAGCAACATCTCACTCCAGACGGCGCCAGTACCACTCGCCGGCGGCGGCGGTGGAGCCGGCGGCGCGGGCGGAGCCGGCGGTGCCAGCACCGGCGGCCTGTCCCAGAACATCGGCGGGGCCGGCGGCGCGGGGGGAACCGGCGGCAACGGCGGGCATGGCAACAACAGTCATACCGTCGGCGGCTCCCCCGTCGCGGCGGGCGCGGGCGGCGTCGGCGGCCACGGTGGCACTGGCGGCGCCGGGGGTGCGGTGGGCATCGGCGGCATCGGCGGCAACGGCGGCGTAGGCGGCCAAGCGGGCGAAGGTGGCGCCGGCGGCAACGCCTCCCCCGGTTCGTCCGCGGTCGGCGCCAAGGGCGGCAATGGCGGCACCGGCGGAACTGGCGGCAACGGCGGCGCCGCCACGGGCGCCGGCAGCACGGCCGGTGCCGGCGCCAACGGTGGCCAGGGCGGCGGCGGTGGCCACGGCGGCACCGCCGGAAACGGCCAGACCGGTAGCCCCGGCGGCACGGGCGGACCCGGCGGCATTGCGGTCGGCGCCACCGGCGGCAGCGGTGGCAAGGCTGGCGACGGCGGCAACGGCGGTTCCTAATGCCACTACCCGCTAGCGTGTAAGGCGTGCACTGGACCAGGGCACTTCTGTCGGTGTGCTGCCTGTTGTTGGTGGCTGGATGCTCGTCGGCGAGATACGTGACGGTTAACGATTCCGACAACGGTCGTCACATCGAGCTCAAGAGCGGCCAGACGTTGGACATCGTCCTGGCCGACGACTACGAGACGTCGCACCATCAATGGCGTGACGAGCAGACGTACGACACCTCGGTTCTCGAACCACTGGGGATGAGATTCGAACCCGAGCGCAAGCCTCCTGGCGGCGGCGAGGGTGGCACCTTCACCAGCAAGTATCGGGCCGGTCGTGCCGGAACGGTGCACGTCACCCTGGTGCAGGCGGACAACAGCGATCACGTCGCGCGCCGCTTCGCGATCGACGTCACGGTGCGTTAGCCCGGCTTACGAAAGAGATAGACAACAAACCCGCCCTATCACCGCGAGACATTTCAGCCAAAATGTCTCAGCAGTATGCGCAGCTAGTGGCCAGTTCTGACGACCGCTGCGCCCGCTGGCCCGGTGCGCGGCCTTTCAACTTCATCACGAGATATTGACCGCCTGGGTGGCCCTACCGAGTCTTAGGTGAGCTCTCGGGGAAGGTGCGCTGAATCTTGAAGGTTGCAAAGGCCACTGACGCCGCCGCCATGATGTTCTCGCCGCTCATTGCTGCGGGTCGGTTGAACGTCTCGGCGGCGATTCGCACGCGCAGGCGTGGGTACAGCGGGTGGACGGGTGCGGTCAACGCGGACTACGACCCGCTGGACCCAGCGGTGGCAGCGCAGCCCCACGCTGCGTATGACGCACTGCACCGCGGTGGACGTGTTCACTACAACCCCCGACGCGCGACCTGGATCCTGCACCGACTCGACGATGTCCGCGCAGCGCTACGCGATACCGACCGAGTGACCAGCAGCGAGGGAGTGACTCGAATACGCGTAGTCGCCGATCTCGTCGTGCTCACCGACGGCGAGCAGCACAGCCGCCTGCGGAAACAAGTCCAGCCAGCCTTTACCAAAGGGGCGCTGGACAGTTGGCGCGACATCATCGACAGGCTCGCCGCCGAACTCGTCGATGACATGATCGCTTCGCGCGGCTGTGATGCAGTAGAGCGGTTAACGACGCCGATGCCCCTTCGGGTGATCGCGGCGATCCTTGGCGTCCCGGAAAGCGACATCGCCGACTTCCGCCGTTGGTCGGACGAGAGCACTCAGATAATCAACTTCACGCCCACGGTTAAAGGCTTTCGTCGACACAACGCGATCCCTGCGGGCCGCAGCGGCTCTGCGCCGCTATTTCTTGAAACAACTCGCGGACGGGCATCTCAAAGACTCGGACACCGTCCTCGGCCGCTTATTGGCGCACAACTCCGATGGTGCGCTAACCGACAACCAGTTGTTCTACATCGCCATCCTGCTGCTGATCGCCGGCAATGAGACCACAACCAACCTTCTCGGCGGGATGCTGCACACCTACGCCCATCACCCCGAGCAGTACGACATGATCCGCGCCAACCCCGACCTCATCCCGCAGGCCATCGAAGAACATGTCCGTTACACCAGTCCCATTCAAAACCTCTACCGCTACACACGTGCCGACTATCAAGTCGGCGAGGTCACCATCCCAGCGGGTTCACGCGTGCTGTTGTCGTTCGGAGCGGCCAACCGCGACCCGCTCGCCTTCGACGACCCCAACACCTTCCGCGCCGACCGAAACCCACGCTCCCACGTGGGATTTGGCTATGGTCCACACTTGTGCCTCGGTGCACCGCTGGCACGAATGGAGGCACGAGCCGTCCTCCGCGAACTGGTCTCCCGGGTGTCACGAATCTCCGTCACCGGACCCACGACGTGGTCCACCAACAGCTCACTACGCGGGCCGACACGACTCCCTGTCGTTCTCCACGAATAGCCGACTGGATGATCCGGGGCCGATTCACCGGTTGGTGGCACCGGCGAAGCAGCCGGCACCGGTATTGGCACCGGCGGCACCGGCGGCAAGGGCGCCGGCGGCCGCGACGGCCGGCCCGCATAACACCCGCTGCCAGATAGCACCAGGCCCCCCGTAATCCATTGCTACCGTGAGAAATTCAATGTTCGACGAGCTGGGCGCCCGCAGCGGATGGCATATCGGACGCCTAGACGGGATGATGGCGGCCGATGAGTGCGGAGGACTGGGAACCCTGGCTGGGCGAGCTCGAGGCGGCGTCGGCTGCCGGCGACGACGCTCGTCTGGCGGCGGCGTTGGATGACCTCTGGCGCTTCCCCTTCCACGAGCAGCGCGCGCGGCGGCACGATTGTTGGGACCGCTTGTTTGTGGTCTTGCTACGCGGGCTCGGCAGTGAGGTCGCCGGGGTCCGCGAGCTTTGCGATCACTACGCGCGCATCGTCATGAGCACCGAGTACGGACCGCCCTATGACGACACCATCCAGGAGGAACGCTCGGCCTACGTACAACGCCGCACGGCTCAACTGTTGCCGGCGCTGACTTCGCTGGTTCGCAGCGGAGAGAAGTCATTACTCCGCACGGTCGATGACCAGGTCCACGTCGAAGACCTGGCTGATTGCGCGCCCCAGCGGGTCGTTGAAGAGTTCATCGCGGCGGTCGCCGCCGGATCCCCGCTGGAGCTCGCGGCGCGGATCGCCTATCTCGACGGGCGGGCCGCGTGGGAGCCTCCTGGAGAATCAGTTGTCGGCTATCTCGACCACGCCGATGACATGGTCCGCGCCTACGCTGCGCGTGCGCTCGGCAAGCGCTACTGCGACGCTCGAGAGGAACTCTCACCACCAATCCCCGAGTTCGTATCGCGGCTTACCGCCAAGGAGATCGAGCGGCCGGGCATCGCGGGGCCATTCTTTTCGAATTGGTACGGCTTCGGCATGGAGGACTTCGCCGAACGTGCCGAGGTACAGGTCGAGGATTGGTTGTGCACCATCCTGGCCCAACGTAAGCATCCCGAGCCGGACACTCTGCCGTGCAGCAATGGCATCGACTTCTTCGCCCACGAGATCTTCGGTGGCTACCCCGGGTACGTACGTCGGCTCCTCGACATGGGACATCGTGAGCTGGCGGTAGAGGCGGCCACGGAGATCGATTACGAGGTCGCCGACATGGAACCTATCCTCGTCGAGCTCGGCAACAGCGCCGAGGCCGAGATCTGCCGGCGCGCCTGCTGGCATCTCGCCTACCACTACCGTCGGCTCCATCCGGAGGGCGAGGCACGCGGCTTTGTAGCCCGGCGAACCCTCGCCCGGGGTGTAGATCTTTTCATCAACTTCGTGCAGCCGCCCGAAGGCCAGCGCTACGCGTACGCAGCGACAATCTTTGCGCCGCCCGGCGGGGCGTTCGAAAAGGCAACCGCCGCAGCGTTACTCGACACCGTCTTACCCCCCTCGCTGCGTGGCGAGCTTGTGTCCTTCGGCGCCCCGGGCGACGGTGGCGTGCCTGGGCTGTACTCATTCGACGGTCAGAGCGCCAACGCGCGATACGCCTGCGGAGCGCTGGTGTTGTTTCGCGGTGCCGTCGATGTCCAGCGTTGGAACTCGATCCGCATCATCTGGCACGGGATTCCGGGAGCCTGGCGTCCAGAGGAATGCGGCTAGCAGCGCCCGAACGTGGTGGCGGGCGGACAAGCGCAGGCGCACAAAGCGATTAGAACGTTGTCGCGTTGAAGTCGAAACGGTCGGCGACGTAACCCCGCGACCGGCGCCTACCTCAGGTTCTGCACTATCGAACCCATGGTGTCAGACATCGTCTTTAAGACGTTGGACACGAGCGTCAGAAACAGGTTGTATCTGCCCACCATCTGCTGGAGAAAGAGCGATTCAATGGTGTTGCGCCACATGTCGAAGAGCGCCTCAACCGGCGACCGTATTAGCGACGGCGTCGGTGGCGGCACGTCGATCGACGGCTCGTGGACCACAGCAGCGGGGCCAACTTGCAACAGTGAAGCATTAGCCTCCTCGGCAGTCAGATACGCGCCCCTCGCCGCGTCCAAACTGCGCACGAACTGCGCTTGAAACGCGGCGGCCTTCTCGGCCAACGCGTGATAACCCTGTGCGTAATAGGAAAACAGATGCGCGATACCCGTGGACACCTCATCGGCCGCTGCGGGCGCCACGGCGACGGTGCGCATAGCCGCAGCCGCATGTGCTGTGCTGAGGTCCGACCCGATGATTTTCAAGTCCTCTGCCGCCGTCATCATCATGTGCGGCGCAACGATCACATGCGACATTCCACCGTCCTCACTGTGCGAAGCCAACGCGGGCTAACAGGAATTACGTTATTGTCGCTCGAATGGGCACGGTTGGCTTGAGTAATCGACTACTCAAATAGGCGAAGTCGACGCTTGCTGAGCTCGATCACCGAGCCCGCTGTCATGTCTCGCAGGACTCGTCGATCGTTCGGCGGTCTTGTCAGCCAGTCGCGGCCAGGTCTGGCCGATGAGCGCCGCTACGCAGCTTTTCCAGAGCGCGGGCCAGTAGACGAGAGACGTGCATTTGCGAACACCCGACTCGTTCAGCGATTTCGGTCTGTGTCAGCTCGTCGAAGAAGCGCAGTTTGATGACCATTCGCTCCCGCTCGGGCAGAGCAGCGATCAGGGGGCGCACCGTCTCAACACTGAGAATCTTGTCCAGGCTCGGATCGGTATCCCCCATCGTGTCTTTCAACGAGTCCCCTTCGTCGCCTTCTCCTCGTGGGGCATCAATGGATAACACCGAATAGTTGCTGTTCGCTACCATCACGTCCACTACCAGCGCTCGGTCGATACCTAGGTGCTCCGCAAGTTCTGTAGCGTTGGGAGCTCGTTGCAGCCGCCGCGTCAAATCGTTTGTCGCCGTGTTCAATTGCGACTGAAGTTCCTTGATCCGTCGCGGCACTTTCACAGCCCATCCGTGGTCGCGGAAGTGGCGACGAACTTCGCCCGTGATCGTTGGAACCGCGAATGCTAGAAAGTCTGCGCCGTTGTCGACGTCGAAACGGTTGACGGCATTGATCAAACCTACTCGGGCCACCTGCACGAGATCATCGAGGGACTCGCCCCGTCCTCGGTAGCGACTGGCGATGTGGTCGGCCAACGGTAGGCACCGCTGCACAATCAGATCTCGCTGCTGGCGATACGCGACAGACTCTGGCGGCAACTCGTTCAGACGGCGAAACATTTCGGCGACGTCTGCGTACTCGCCGGTCAACGTCATATCAATCCTCAAATCCTCGTCCGCAAGACATTTTCTGCGCGGGCTCTGATCTGAACTCGACCTCAGGGATCTACCCTTTTAGCCAAGAAACGAAACGTCGCTCCCCTCTCTGCCAACCTGAGTTGAGGCGCCCACCCCCTGACAATTAATGACTCGAGGGCGGGGATGGAGAGACTCC
>NZ_MVHT01000104.1 GCF_002086275.1 Mycobacterium intermedium
CAGCCGCGGCAAGGGCGGTGCCGCCGGCGCCGCCGTAGCCGCCGCCCGGGCCGAACAGTCCGCCGGCCCCGCCGGCCTGGCCGGTCCCGGGTGCCCCGTCGAAGCCGTCGCCGATCAGCGGCCGTCCCAGCAGGAACCGGGTGGGCGCGTTGATCAGGTCCAGGAGGGGCTGCAATGGCCCGAGGTTGATCGATTCGGCGGTCGCGTAGCTGGTCGCACTGCCCGTCAACGCCTGGGTAAAGCGCTCCTGGAACAGCGCCGTCTGAACGGAAAGCGCCTGATACTCCTGGCCAAAGGTGCCGAACAACGTCGCGATGGCCGCCGATACCTCGTCGGCGGCCGCGGGCAGCAGCTGCGTCGTGGCAACTGAGGCCGCGGCGTTGGCTTCGCTGAGCGCCGCCCCGATCCCGTTCAGATGGGCCGACGCCGCTGCCAGCACCTCAGGTGTCGCGATCAGGTAAGACAACTCTTAGGCTCCCCTCGATTCCCCAGAGATGAACTGCTCTAAGCCGACGGTTGATCGAACAACTCGATCAGGTCAGGGACCCTACCGTTACGGGATCGGATGCATGCGCGAATCCGCAATTTCGTCCGATTTTCTTAACCATTTCCTGCATCGACCCGGGTGTCGGGTTGCGTGTCCGGTTGCCCGTCGGGGAAGACCGGCACCTCGTCGTCCCAAGGCTGGCGGGTGACCATGTCGGCCACCCGCACGTAGCCGCGCTCGAACTCTCCGGTCGCCGCATCTACCAGTCGGTACCGCTGGATCTGTCGGTGGATGGGCTGGGCGTCGAGCAGGACGACGCGGACCTCGCCGGGCTCGAAGCCGCAGCGTCGCTGCATCGCCGCGATGAGCTGCTCGTTGTGCATGTGTCCGTCACCGAAGTTCCACCCGACGGCCGTGCTGCAGATCCGCTCCCCGTCGGTGATGACGTAGTCGTCCTCGTTCTGCCCGGCCATCGCCCGGTGCGCCAGCGTGAACAGCGCCCGGCCGTGAGTGTTCATGGCGCGGAACGCATACCCCAGGTACATCGGGATCTGCGCACGGTCCTTGCCGTAGAAGCGCTCCAGCTGCGCCTGCGGCATGCTGGCGATCGCGACGATGCCCCGGTTGATCTTGTCGGTGGCTGACGGCTTGATGCACCACAGCGTGGTGTCCCAGTTGCCGGCGTAGTAGCGCATCGCCGGCAGGAACGAGATCTTGCGCGGGAACAGGTTTCCCAAAATCACGGTTCCGGCGAGGAGTGCGAACAGAATCGCCACCGGCACAGGGTGTTTCACGTTTCTCAAGCCGATGTCGGCGTGGCCGACGAACAGCGCCAGCACGCCGAAGATCATGAACACGTTCCACTCCAGCGGCACGCCCATCGGGATCGCGGTCAGGATGCCCAGGTGAAAACAGATCATCACAATGGCGGCCACCGTCAGCGGCCAGCCGGCGTGCGCCAGGAACAACGCCACCGGAACACACATCTCGATGAACGTGCTGGCGTGGGCGAAGATTCGCGACAGCAACCCGGGCCGCAGGTCGTCGGGAAACTTCTCGAAGAACAGCCGCTTGATGAACCGCGGCCGGAACAGCGGGTTGTTGGACATCATCGTGGAGATGACAAACGGGAAGTGCTTGTTCAGCTTTGACGTCGCCGCGCCCATCCAGATCACCAGGAAAACCAGCTTGGCGGCGATGATCGTGTCCACCCCGCCGAACAAGAAGGTCACCGTCAGCGAGCCGTAGACCTCGCCTCGGGCGGCCAGGAAGATCACCTTGTCGCGCAGGCCCAGCACCACCAGCAGCAGCAGGATCACCACGATCTCCCACGTCGGCAACAGCCCGGCCGTCGCCCCAATCTCAGGGACCGGGGCACCGCCGTCGGTGAACAGCGCCGTCACCAACATGAACAGCAGCAACGCGTACAACGCGACATCGATCGGCTTGCGCCTGGTGCCGTAGGTTCCCGGCACGCGGTCCGGCCACGGTGGCAGCCGGATGGTGCCGAACCGCATCCAGTAAAGGATCGAGCCCATCGGCGGGAAGAACCGGTTGTTCAGTGGCCCAAAGCCGCAGCCCAGTCCCACCACTTCGAACAACATCGTGTACAGCACGACCTTCTCGAAGACGATCGGCTCGGCGTACCAGGCTCGAACGTTGGTAAAGCCGTCAACGCCCTTGGTGGATATGACGATCAACCACGCGACCAGGATGTAGAGCAGGATCTTGGCGACGTAGAACAGGTGCAGTGCGACCGGCGTCCCGAAGCCCACCTCGGCCCAGTGCCTGGCCATCGGACGGATCTTCTCGCTGCGGGTGCCCTTGCTCCACTCGTCGATGTCGACCTCGGGCAACTGCGGCTTCAGGAATCCCATGGTTTGACAGATTAGGACGCGTTCTGGGCCCGCGCAGTCGGGTAGCGAATGGTTAACTCATCCGCCTGCTGACGGCTACCCGGCCGGATACGCTGAGTCTTGCCGGGGAGGAGGCACACATGACCAGACTTCGACTCCCGTTGCTGACGGCCCTCAGCCTCGTCGTCGCGAGCGCCGTCGCCGGCCCGCCCGCCACTGCCGAGCCCCCATCTCCGGGTGACCCCTGCACGGTGTTGCACGCGACCACCGACGACGTGAACGGCCGGACGTTGTGGTGCAACCCCACCATGACCGGTGACCACAGCCTGGTGTGGCAGTACGGCGGTCCGGGCTAGACCGTCACGGCGCCCCGGTCGCTCCCGGCGGGAGGAACGGCAGGTTCGGACAGCCGTGGTGCGCCAGGTCGAGCAGGGCGTCGACGTCGAGGTGCCGTTCGACGAGATCACCGAGCAGGTCCAAGCGACGCTCGCGGGCGGCCGAGAAGGAGGTGCCCGACGGGGCTAGGCCCAGCGCCTCCCGCAGGAAGGCCTCGCGCAACGGGTCACCTTCCAGCGCACCGTGCCACATCGTGCCGAACACCAATCCGCTGCGAACGCCGCCGAGGAATTCCTGGACGCCGCTGCCGACGGTGATGCGCCCGTGGTGAATCTCGTACCCGGACGCCGGCACTCCCAGTCCCTCGCCCCGCGGTAACCGCAGCACCTTCTCGACGCCGAACGTGGTGTGTACGTCGAGCACCCCCAAGCCGTCGACGTCGCCGGCGGGACCTTCGACGCCGTGGGGGTCGCTGATCGTGCGGCCCAGCATCTGGAAGCCGCCGCAGATGCCGAGCACCGGTTTGCCCGCGGCCACGTGCTGTCGCAGCGCGCGGTCCAATCCTCTTTCCCGCAACCAAGCCAGGTCGGCGATCGTCGCGCGGGTGCCCGGCAACACGATCAGGTCGGCATCGCCCAACGCCCGTGGATCGGACGCGAACACGACATCGACGTCAGGCTCCAGGCCCAGCGCGTCGATGTCGGTGAAGTTGCTGATCCGCGGCAATCGCACGACGACCACCCGCCGGGCCGCCGGGCCCGCCGCGCGGCGGCCGGCCAGATCGAGGGCGTCTTCGGAGTCCAGCCACAGGTCGGGATGCCACGGCAAGGTGCCGTACACCCGCCGACCGGTCAGACGCTCGAGGTCGGTCAGACCGGGCGCCAGCAGGTCGAGGGAGCCGCGAAACTTGTTGACGACGAACCCCGCAACCAACGCCTGATCCTCGGCCGACAGCAGCGCGACGGTGCCCAGAAAGGCGGCGAACACCCCACCGCGGTCGATGTCGCCGACGACGACGGTCGGCAGCCCGGCGTGACGGGCCAGTCCCATGTTGACGTAATCGCCTGCGCGCAAGTTGATTTCGGCGGGACTACCGGCCCCCTCGGCTATCACCACGTCGTAGCGCGCGGCCAGGTCGTCGAAGGCCCGGTGTGCCGCCTCGGCAAGCGCCCGCCGCCCCTCGAACCAGTCCGAGGATTCCAGTTCCCCCCACGGCCTGCCCAGCAACACCACGTGGCTGCGGTGGTCACTGCCCGGTTTGAGCAGCACCGGATTCATCGCCGCCTCGGGTGTGGTCCTGGCCGCCAGGGCCTGCACCCATTGCGCCCGTCCGATCTCCACGCCGTCTGCGCCGCCCTCGTCCAGCGGGCAGACCATCGAGTTGTTGGACATGTTCTGCGCCTTGAACGGCGCGACCCGCACCCCGCGGCGGGCCAGTGCTCGGCACAGCCCGGCGGTGACGGTGCTCTTGCCGGCGTCACTCGTCGTGCCGGCGACCAATAGACCAGCCATCAGTCGTGCGCACCCATGGGCCCAACGATATGGCCCGGATCTTTCGGGGTGTCGCTCAGCCGAAGATTCCGGGTGGGATGGGCGGCGCGTTCTTCAACACGCCCGGGTCGACGACGATGTTGAGCGCGCCTGCGCCGCCCGGCTCCAATTCCGGCAACCGCTCGACCACCGACAGGAACCGCCGCTGCTCGGCGCCGTCGATCACGCCGTCGGCCAGCTCGGTGAACTTCGCGATGTACTGTTCGCGGCCAAACGGCCTGGCCCCCAACGGATGCGCGTCCGCCACCGCGAGTTCGTCGATGATCACCTCGCCGCTTTTCAGAGTGACCTCAGCACGGGCGCCGAATGCCTTTTGCGCCGGGTCGTCCGCGTGGTAGCGCCGCGTCCATTCGGGATCCTCGACCGTGGAGATCTTGCGCCACAACTCGACCGTGTCCGGCCGGTGTGCCCGCTCCGGCGCATATGAGCGCTCGTGATGCCAGCTGCCATCCTGCAAAGCGACGGCGAAGATGTACATCAAGGAGTGGTCCAGCGTTTCCCGCGAGGCGTCCGGGTCGAACTTCTGCGGATCGTTGGAACCGGTGCCGATCACGTGGTGCGTGTGATGGCTGGTGTGCAGCACTATCGAGACAACCTGGTCCAGCGCGCCGATCCGCTCCCGCATGCGGCGGGCGAGATCGATGGGAGCCTGGCTCTGGTATTCCGCGGAGTGCTCCTTGGTGTAGCTGTCCAGGATGGCGCGTTTGGGCTCGCCGGGCCCTGGTAGCGGGACGCGGTAGGTGTGCTCGGGCCCCGAAAGCAACCAGGCGATGACGCCGTCCTCGCCTTCATAAATGGGTGCCGGCGCGCCCTCCCCGCGTATCGCACGGTCAACGGCCTCGATGGCGACCTTTCCGGCCCATGCGGGTGCGAACGCCTTCCAACTCGAAATGAGGCCCTTGCGGGATTGGCGGGTGCTGGTGGTCAGGTGCAGCGCCTGGCCGATGGCCTGGTAAATGGTTTCGGTGTCCAGCCGCAGCATCGTCCCGATGCCGGCCGCCACCGACGGTCCAAGATGCGCGACGTGGTCAATCTTGTGTTCGTGCAGACAAATTCCCTTGACCAGGTCGATCTGGACCTCGTAAGCGGTGGCCAGGCCGCGGACCAGATCTGCGCCGCCCACACCGAGATGCTGAGCGACGGCTAGCAACGGCGGAATGTTGTCGCCCGGGTGGGAGTAGTCCGCGGCCAAAAACGTATCGTGGAAGTCCAATTCGCGCACCGCGACACCGTTCGCCCAAGCCGCCCATTCTGGGGAGTAGTTGCCCTCGACACCGAAAACCCTTGCGCCGCCCTCTGATCTAGGATGCGCCAGCGCCTGCGCCCGTGCCGTCGCCACCGGTCGACGAAGAATCGCGGCCGCGGAGACGGCGGCGTTGTCGATGATCCGGTTGACAACCATGGCCTCGGTCTCCGAGGGCACGGCCACCGGATCGACAGCAACCTCGGCCAGCTTCCAGGCCAGGTGTTCGGTGCGCGGAAAGTCCTCGGCACTGCGTCGCGCCCGGACCTCGTGGATCTGCATGGATCGCAGCGTACGCAACCATCGAATACGTCTCGGTGGTCTGGATGACCAGCGGACCCAGCTCGCCGTATTCCGTGACGGACCAACCAAATTGAACAACCAGTCAATCTGTCGAATCCGGTCGCAAGCAGGTCAATCGGCGTACCTTGTTGCTGGGACCCAGGGGTCAACTGAGGAGACTGGCGTGACCGATGTGGAGTATTGCGTAGTCGGAGCGGGATTCGCGGGCTTGACCGCTGCGTTTCGGCTCAAGCAAGCCGGCCACTCGGTGGCAGTACTGGAGGCTCGCGACCGGGTCGGTGGCCGCACGTACACCTTCACCCGCGACGACGGGGTATGGATCGACCGCGGCGGTGCCTGGATTGGACCAGGGCAGGACCGAATCTACGCGCTGATGCAGGAATTCGGCGTACCCGAGTACAAGCAGCACAACGACGGCGATGCCATGATGGTCCTCGGCGGCAAAAAGCACCGGTACTCCGGCAAGGTCCCGTGGCGGATGAGCCCGTGGGCGACGGCCAATCTGGGACTGGCTTTGCTGTCCGTGGAGCAGATGTGCAAGACAATTCCGCGCGAAAGCCCCTGGGAGGCAAAGGATGCTGCCGAATGGGACCGCATCAGTGTCGGTGACTGGCTGGAACGCAACGTGCCGTCCAAGGGCGCCCGCGAGATGTTGGACATGGTGCTGGGCGGCACCTACACCTGTGCGGGCACCGAAACGTCTGTGTTGTGGATGCTGCTGCAGATGGCCTCCGGCGGTGGCCCCGGCTTTGTGATAGGCGGCAAGGGCGGTTCCCAAGATGCCCGTCCCGTCGGGGGAATGGGCGCCATCTATCGCCCGATCGTCGCCGAGTTGGGCGATGCGTTGCACCTGTCCAGTCCGGTGCGACGGGTGAGCCAGGACGCCGACGGGGTGACGGTCCAGTCCGACGGCCTGACGGTACGAGCACGCCGGGCCATCGTCGCGATTCCCATGGCGATCGCCGGCTCGATCGACTATGAGCCGTCCTTGCCCGCGGATCGGGCCCTCCTGAACCAGCGGATGCCCGGCGGCGCCGTCATCAAGACCTCGGTCGTCTATGACGAGCCGTTCTGGCGGGCCGACGGACTTTCCGGCCAGTCGGCCGCGGCGGGGACTCCGGCCACGCTGACCATCGACGCCTGCACGGACACCGGCAGTCCCGGGATCATGTGTGCGATCACCGAGGGGCGCGCAGCGCGTGCGCTGAGCCGTCTCGACGAGGCCGAGCGCAGGTCCGCCATCATCGGCGAACTGATCGACCGTTTCGGCGGCAGGGCCGCGCATCCGCTGGAATACCACGAGCAGAACTGGACCGTCGAAAAGTATTCCGGCGGTGGGATGATCAGCCACACCCCGACCGGGGTGCTGACCGAATACGGTCCGGCGTTGCGCGCGCCCTGCGGACGCCTGCATTGGGCGGGCACCGAAACCTCGGCCACCATGTGCGGGTGGATCGACGGGGCGATTCGCTCCGGCGAACGCGCAGCGTCCGAAGTCATTGCGGCCGAAATCGCCTCGGCCGCAATCGTTTAACCATCCAGCTAATCAGATCCCGGTGCGTGGCACCACGCTGGGCCGTTGTTGTTGCACCACATGCGGATTGGCCCCGCCCCGGCCGCCCATCATGCCGGCAGGCATACCCGCGCCGGCACCGGCGCCGGCGCCCATCGGCATCGGCATCATCGGCATGCCACCCCCGGTCGTGGGGGCGGCGGCAGCGGCCTGCGCCATCTCAGCAGCGTTCACGGCCCCCAAGCCACGCACTGCCGAACTGCCCATGGCTGCCGGCGTGGATCCCGGCCAGGTCGATGGCACCGACATCGCACCCACCAACCGAGCCTGGCCCAGACCCGCCGACGTCCCCGCCCCCAGTCCGCCACCGCCACCCAGTCCACCGACCGCGGGAGCCGTGTCACCGACAAACTTCGGCACGTCGGCCGCCGTAGCGCCCGCCAACGCCGCGGTATTGGCACTCGCCGACTGTCCCGCCTGCATCAGGGGCCCGATCAGCATGCTCGCTGGTGTCGCCGCCGCCTGCGCCACCGAAATCACCGACTGCAGCGGTAGCGCCGAAGCCAACGACTGCACTCCGGCAACCACACCCGACCCCGCCACCAACGCACCCTCGACCACTGGTGACACCGCGGCCGTCACCCCGTCGGCTATCCCGGCCACTCCCGCACTGGCCGTCGAGACGAGACCGGCCAAGTCCAGCGGCGGCACGCTGAACGGAACCAGCGCCGCCGCGACCGACTGCGCACCCGATTCGTACCCCACCATCGCGCCGACATCCTGGGCCCACATCTCGACGTAGTCGAACTCGGTGGCCGCGATCGCCGGCGCGTTCTGCCCAAGGAAGTTGGTGGCCACCAAGGAAACCAGCGAAACCCGATTTGCGCTCACCGCACCGGGATGCACTGTGGCCACCAAGGCCGTCTCGAACGCGGTGGCGGCCGCCTGAGCCTGACTTGCCGCCGCCTCGGCCTGTGCCGCGGCGGCACTCAACCATCCGATGTACGGCGTCGCCGCCGCGGCCATCGACACCGCCGACGGACCGGCCCAGGGTCCACTCGCCAGACCGGTGATGACCGACTCGAATGCCGCAGCCGAGGTCCGCAAGTCGGCGGCCAGCGCCTCCCAGGCTGACCCGGCTGCCGCCAACGGACCCGAGCCCACGCCGCCGAAGATCCGTGCCGAGTTGATCTCCGGCGGCAACCACGCGTAATCCAAGAACATCGCAACCCCCACCAGCCCAGCCACCGAGGCGGCACCGTCAACCCGCTAACCCGTCAGGTCTAATTCAAAGAAAGATCACATCAGAGTAGCCGCCATAAATCGCTCACGTCCAGGAAATCCCCAGGAACGAGGCAGGTTTCCGCAAGGTTGCCGGTTGAGTTGGCTGGTTACCCGATCCCCACCCGCGGCACCACCGTCGGCCGCGACTGCACCACCTGCGTGCCGCCACCACCGCGACCCGCCATGCCCGGAGGCATACCGGCCGCGGCCCCGGCACCGGCGCCCAGCGGCATCGGCATCATCGGCATGCCACCGGTCGCACCGGCCGTCCCCGCCAATTCCGCGGCTGCCTGCGCACCGGCCAACCCTGCCGGGTGTCCGGTCAATGCCGAACCGGCGGCCGCGGGAACCGTCCTGGCCCACGCCGGTGGCACCGACAGCGACCCGACCAGATTCGCCTTTCCCACACCGGCGGCTACCGCTCCCCCCGTGCTGGCCAGCGGGACGGCGTTCACCACATTCGGCACGTCGGCAGCCAAGCTGGACGCGGTACCGGCCAGGCCGGCGGTGCCCGCATTGGCCGACTGCGACGCCAGGCTGAGCAGCGGCGACATCATCATGCTGACCGGTAGCGTCGCGAACTGCGCGACCGATTCCAACGACTCGATCGGCACGGCCGAGCCCACCGAGGAGAGCGCCGATTGCGCCTGCCCGGCCAGGCCCTGAACCCCGGACACCACACTCGACACTCCCGATGTCACGCCGGACAGACTCACCGGGGGCACCGCGAAGGACGACAGCGGCGACACGGCCGCGGCCGCATCGGCGTGATAGCCCATCATCGCGGCCACATCCTGAGCCCACATCTCCATGTAGTCGAACTCGGTGGCGGCGATCGCCGGCGTGTTCTGGCCCAGGAGGTTCGTCGTCACCAGCGATGCCAGCGAGACCCGATTCGCCGTCACCGCAGCCGGATGGACCGTGGCCAACATCGCCGTCTCAAAGGCGGTCGCCGCCGCCCGAGCCTGTACCGCAGCGAACTCTGCCTGCCCGGCCGCGCCGCTCAACCAGCCGACATAGGGAACGGCTGCGGACGCCATCGCCACCGCCGACGGGCCCGTCCACGGTCCGGCCGTCAATCCGGTGACCACGGAATCAAACGATGCCGCCAACCCATGCATCACCGCGGCCACGCCGTCCCATGCGGACGCGGCCGCCAGCAGCGGAGCGGGACCCGCTCCGGCGTACAGCAACCCCGAATTGATTTCGGGCGGAAAAGCAAAAAAGCTCATCGCACCTTCTGCCAGGGCGTCAGCTCTGCGGCAACCGCCGAAGCCCCGCTGTGGTAGTCCGCCATCGCGACCACGTCCTGCGCCCACATCTCCTCGTAGTCGGCCTCGGCTGCGGCGATCGCCGGCGCGTTCTGCCCGAACAGGTTCGACAACACCAGGTGCACGAACGCGTCGCGATTGGCCGTCACCACCGCTGGGTGGACCGTCGCCGCCAACGCCGACTCGAATACCGAAGCCGAAGCGCGGGCCTGACTGGCCGCGCCCTGGGCCTGGGCCGATGCGGCACCCAACCAGCCCGCGTACGGAGCGGCCGCCCCGAGCATTGCCGCCGAGGCCGGCCCCTGCCACGCACCGCCGGCAAGTCCCGAAGTCACCGATCCGAAGGAGCTGGCCGCGGTGTCCAACTGGTCGGCGACCCCATCCCAAGCCGTCGCGGCCTGCAGCATCGGGCCTGCTCCGGCGCCCAGGTGAATCCGTGCCGAATTCACTTCCGGAGGCAACACCGCGTAGTTCATCGTGACCGTCCCTTGTCGTCAGCAGCTGGTCGGGAAGACATTCCCCAACTCCGTCGTTGCAAGGATGCGCGGCGGAGCGGCCTGCGAACGTCGGTCAAAAGGCGTAGAAATGCAGAATCCGGGGGTCGTAGAAAGGGAAGGCGTGGGGGTCGTAGCTTTCGCGCATCGTCAGCGCGTGCTACGGATGGTGCAAGCTGTCGCGCATTCGGGCCTGAGTCTGCGGTCCGGGTGCGCGGTCGCCAACCGGCGGGGCACCCGTTAGGACTTTCGGTTCTGTTGAACCCGCGTCGAACCAATGCCGATTCGCGCGCGTGAACCCCTGGTACACGGATGCATTCGCCTCGAAGACGGAAGTACGGAAGTGACGTGGGCGTGAACGAGTTTCTGCCGACGACAACAGTGACTTTGCTGTTCGCCGACATCGAAGGTTCCAACCTGCTCTGGGAGACCCAGCCCGAAGCGATGGCCGTTGCCCTGACGCGCCTGGATCGCCTGGCATTCAACATGATTGGCGCTCATGGCGGTGTAGGACCGGTGAAGCAGGGACCCGACGACGGATTCGTGGCGATGTTTGCGCGTGCCACCGACGCCCTGGCCTGCGCGGTCGAGCTGCAGCGGGCGCCGCTGGCGCCCATCCAGCTGCGCGTCGGAGTGCACACCGGTGAGATGACGCTCACCGACGCGACCGACGCGACCGACCAGGGCGATCCGACCCTGGCCCGGGCGGCTCGACTGCCCGAACTCGCCCACGGCGGACAGGTGGTGCTGTCGGGCACCACTCACGACCTGGTCGTTGACCAATTACCGGCCGGCTTCTGGTTAACCGACCTGGGCACCCACCAATTGCGCGACCTACCGCGCCCGGAGCGCATCGCGCAGTTGTGCCATCCCGATCTTCGGGTCGAGTTCCCGCCCCTGCGCGGATCATCGAAACCCGTTGCCTCGCATGGTCTCCCAATGCAATTGACGCGTTTCGTGGGCCGCGTCGGGCAGATCGACGACATCCGCAAAGTCCTGGTGGACAACCGACTGGTGACACTGGCCGGGGCGGGCGGGGTAGGCAAGACGCGATTGGCGTCGCAGGTGGCTGCGCAACTGGCCGGCGAGTTCGCCGACGGGGCGGCATTCGTCGACCTCGCGCCGGTGACCGATCCGGCGGTGGTGCCTGTCGCGGCGATCCGCGCGCTGGGCATCCCCGACCAGCCAGGGCGCTCCGCCATGGACACCCTGTTGCGGTTCGTCGCCCACCGACACATGCTGCTGGTCCTGGACAACTGTGAGCACCTGCTGGACGCGTGCAATCACCTGGCGGCCACGATTCTGGGTGCCTGTCCGCGGGTGACGATCCTGGCGACCAGCCGTGAGCCGATCGGCGTGGCCGGGGAGCTGACCTGGCGGGTGCCCTCGCTGTCGCTGACCGATGAGGCGATCGAGTTGTTCGTCGACCGCGCCCAGCTGGCCCGGCCGGACTTCGCGTTCACCGCCGACGACGCCACCGACATCGACAAAGTCAACGAGATCTGCCGCCGCCTCGACGGTCTACCCCTGGGCATCGAGCTCGCGGCGGCGCGGGTGCGCGTCATGTCGCTGACCGAGATTCTGGAAGGACTGCGCAGCTTCCGATTGACTCCGGACGCGACCCCTTCCGCCACCGGTCGCAACAAGACGCTGGGCACCTCCATCGACTGGTCACACGCCCTGCTGAGCCAGCCTGAACGCACCCTGTTCCGCCGGTTGGCCGCCTTCCGGGGCGGCTTTGACCTCGACGCGGTGCATGCCGTCGCCGCCGGCGCGGATCTGCCCAAGCATCAGGTCATCGATCAGCTCACGCTGCTGGTGGACAAGTCTCTGGTCATCGCCGAACGCTTCGGCGACCGAACGCGCTACCGGCTGCTGGAAACGATGCGCCACTACGCGATGGAGAAGCTCGAGGAGTCCGGCGAGGCCCCGGAGATGCGCTCTCGGCACCGCGATCACTACGCGGCAATGGCCGCCCGGCTGGACGGTCACGCCGAGAACGGCAGCCACCGCCCCATCGAGCGGGCGGAAATCGAGATCGACAACCTGCGGGCCGCGTTCGCCTGGAGTCGGGAGAACGCCGAGATCGAGCGGGCGCTGGAGCTCGCCTCGGCACTGCAGCCGCTCTGGTTGACCCGCGGCCGCTTGCAGGAGGGGCTCGCGTGGTTCGACGCGGTCCTGGCCGACCAGGACGACGGCGTATCCGCTCTCGTGTCCCCGCTCGTCCGGGGTCGGGCACTGGCCGACAAGGCAACCCTGGACGCAACCCGCAGCTTCCACCACAGCCTCGACGAGGCCGAGCAAGCGGTGGCGATCGCGCGCGAAATCGACGACCCGGCGTTGCTGGCGCGCGGGCTCACGGCCTGCGGAGCCATCGCCTCCTATAACGCCGACACCGCCCTGCCCTACCTCACCGAGGCCATCGGCATCGCCCGCACCCTCGGCGACCAGTGGAGGCTGACGCAGATTCTGAACTGGCAGGCGTACGGGGCGTATTTCGCCGGCGATCCGGTGGCCGCCGACGCTGCGGCGCAAGAGGGCAGCGAACTCGCCGCCGCGATCGGTGACCAGTTCCACTCGCGAGCCTGCCGCTGGAACCTGGGCCTGGCCCAGATGATGAAAGGCGATCTCGCCGGCGCGGCCGCCCAGCTTCGCGCGGTGATCGTCGAGGCGGACGCGGCGCACGACTTGGTGTTCAGCTGGGTCAGCCGGCTCACGCTCGCGCAGGTGCTGGCCTTTCGCGGCGAGGTCGAAGCGGCTCGCGCGGCGGCCACCGAGGCCGTCTCGCTGTCTGGCGATCTGTGGCGGTACAACGAGGGCTTCAGCTATGCGGCGTTGGCGGTGACGGCCATTGCCTCCGGCGATGTCGAAAGTGCGACCGCGGCAAGCGAGACCGCCCGGGAACGGCTGAGAGCGCAGCGCGAACTCGCGATGGTGAACATCAACCCGGTGGTCGAGGTCGCCTTGGCGCGCGGCGAGCTGGTCGAGGCCGGACGATTCGCCGACGAGCAGGTCTCGGTGATGTCAGGCTGGCATCAAGCGCGGGCGTTGACGATGCGCGCCCGCGTTGCCATCGCCAACGGCGAGCCGGTGCCGGCCGAACGCGACGCCCAGAAGGCGCTGGCCAGTGCGGCGAAGCTGCAGGCGCACCTCGCCGTCCCCGATCTCCTCGAGTGCCTGGCGACGCTGGCCGCCGACGGGCAAACCCGCGACGCCGCAAGGCTTTTCGGCGCGGCGAGCGGAATCCGGCGGCGGCTCGGCGCAGCCCGGTTCAAGATCTACGACGCCGAGCACGAGGCGGTCGTGACCCGGGTTCGCCAGGCCATGGGGTCCCGCAAGTTCGACGAGGCGTGGGCTGAGGGGGCACGCCTGTCGATTGACGAAGCCGTGGCGTACGCGCGACGCGGTCGCGGGACACGGAAACGCCCGACCACCGGTTGGGCCTCGCTGACCCCCACCGAGCGCGACGTCGTGCGCCTGGTCGGAGATGGGTTGGCCAACAACGAGATTGCTGCGCGGCTGTTCGTTTCGCGACGCACCGTGCAAACGCATCTCACGCACGTGTACGCCAAACTCGGGCTCAATTCTCGGGTACAGCTCGCCACCGAAGGGGCTTGCCGCAGCTGAGGCGCCGGACGGTCGTTGGCGCTCGCGTCGAGCGTCACGCCGGCGCAACGCTCGCGCTCGAACGCCACGCTGACGTGACGTTCGGCGGGGGCTCAACGGAACAGACCGGACTGCGCATCCGACCGGTTGAAGAACCCCGAGTCGCTGTTGCCCGAGTTTCCGATGCCCGAGTTGAACACGTTGGAATTGCCGATCCCGATGTTGTCGAAGCCGATGTTGGCGATGCCGGCCAGGAAGCTGCCCGAGTTGTTGAACCCGGCGTTGTTGCCGTTTCCAGAATTCCCGAAGCCCGACTCCTCGACTAGACCGGAATTTTGAAATCCGGAGGTGATGCCACCCGCGTTGAAGAAGCCGGAGCTACCCATTCCGGTGTTGCCGAAGCCGGAGTTCATCACCCCGGCAGGGGTGATCACGCTGCCGAAACCGGTGTTCAGGTTGCCCGAGTCGAAACCTCCGGTGTTGCTTGAGCCTGAATTGGCCCAACCCGTGTTGATGTCGCCCGCGTTGAGGTCGCCCGTGTTGACAGAGCCCGCGTTCAAACTGCCCGTGTTCTGGAAGCCCGAGTTGCCGAACCCCACGTTCTGGGATCCGCCGTTCGCGATGCCCATGTTGTTGGCACCCGCATTGCCGAAACCGAAATTGCTGAAGCCGGCGTTGCCGAAGCCGGTGTTTCCCGCACCCGAGTTGGCGAACCCCGTGTTGAGGCTTCCGGAGTTGTCGAACCCGAAGCTGTGGTTGCCGGAGTTGAAGAAGCCGATGTTGCCGGTACCCGAGTTGAAGAAGCCGATGTTTCCGGTGCCCGAGTTCCCGATGCCGATGTTCCCGACGCCGGAGTTCAACGCCCCGAAGCCCACCTGGTTGTCGCCGGTCAGGCCGAAGCCGATGTTGTTGTTGCCCGTGTTGCCGAAGCCGAAGTTGTTGTTGCCGGTATTTCCGAAGCCGGTATTGCCGATACCGCGATTTCCGGCACCCATGTTGAAGTCACCGCGATTTCCGCTGCCCATGTTGGCGTTTCCGAGGTTCGCGTCGCCGAGGTTGCCGTTGCCTTTGTTTCCGACGCCGACGTTGCCAAGTCCGGAGTTTCCGGTCCCGGTGTTGTTGTTGCCCGCGTTTCCGCTGCCCAGGTTGAGGTCACCACGGTTGCCGTTGCCGACGTTGCTCATGCCGTTGTTCCCGTTGCCGAGGTTGGTGTCGCCGATATTGCCGCTGCCGACGTTTTGGTTGCCGTGGTTGCCGCTGCCCAGATTGCCGTTACCGCGGTTTCCGCCGCCGACATTGCCGCCACCGGCATTGCCGGTTCCGATGTTGAAATCGCCGAGGACGCTGGCGACCGCCGCCTGCGCTTGACCGACCTGCCCCGTCAGGCCCTGCAGCAGCTGGGGCAGACCGAAGGGCGCCAATTGCGCGGCCGCCGCTGAAGCGGCGCCGTGGTAGCCCACCATCGCCGCCACATCCTGGGCCCACATCTGCTCGTAGTCGGCTTCGGCGGCCGCGATAGCCGGCGCGTTCTGCCCAAACAGGTTCGACATCACCAGCGACACCAGACCGCTGCGATTACCCGCCACCACCGCCGGGTGCACGATTGCCGACACCGCCGCTTCGAACGCCGACACCGCCGCGCGAACCTGCCCGGCCGCGCCTTCCGCGTGCGTCGCCGCCGCGGTCAGCCAGCCCAGATAGGGGGCGGCGGCGCGGGTCATCGCCGCCGCCGCCGGACCCTGCCACACGCCACCCGCCACGTTCGACGTCACCGACCCGAACGCATCCGCCGCGGAGCCAAGTTCGCCGGCCAACGCTTCCCACGCCGCCGCGGCCGTCAGCATCGGCCCCGGGCCCGCCCCTAGATACATCCGCGCCGAATTGACCTCGGGCGGCATCACCAAGAAACTCATCACGACCATCCCTCGTCAGCGAGGCCCGCTGGTACCCCGACGTTGCGTCAAACTGAGTCGAGAATGCGGTCGGGCGGCCCGAGGAACGTCGGTCAGGACACGTACCTGGACCCGGCGGGGGGTCGTATATTCGCTCGGCGCACGGGTCGTAGCCGGGGTTTTTTACTCATGTTGAACCGTTGCCGACCCGAGTGCGTGACACTGAGTTAGTCACGGATTCATCACCGTGGATCGGAACGACATGTGCGTGGGTGAGTTTTTGCCGACGGGAACGGTGACCTTGCTGGTCGCCGACGTCGCGGGCTCTAACGAGCTGTGGGAAACCCAGCCCAGCGCCATGGCGTCCGCCGTCGGGCACCTCGATCGCACGGTAACCGACATCATCGCGGCCGACGCCGGTGTTGGGCCGGTCTGGCAAGGCGTCGACATTTGCGAGGACGGTTTTGTAGCCATGTTCCCCTGCGCGACCGACGCGTTAGCCTGCGCAGTAGCTCTGCAGCGTGCGCCACTCGCGCCGATCGAATTACGCGTCGCACTGCACACCGGCGAGGTGCCGCTGGGCCAGGCGAGCGACTTTGCCGGCCCGACCCTCACCCGGGCCGCACGGCTGCGCGACCTGGCGCACGGCGGGCAGGTGTTGGTGTCGAGCACCACGCACGAGTTGGTCATTGATCAACTCCAGACCGACGTCTGGCTGGCCGATCTGGGGACCTATCAGCTGCCCGATTCGCAGCGCCCCGAACGCGTCGCGCAACTCTGCCACGCCGACCTGCGGGTCGACTTCCCTCCGTTACGAACATTCAGTGCCGTTGTGCCGCATGGCCTTCCGCTGCAACTGACGCGGTTCGTCGGGCGCGCAGCCCAGATCAACGACGTACGGAAGTTCCTGGGCGACAACCGGCTGGTGACCCTGGTCGGCGTGGGTGGCGTCGGTAAGACGCGGCTGGCGGCACAGATCGCCGCGCAGGCGGCGGCGGAATTCGCCGGCGGGGTCTGGTTCGTCGACCTCGCGCCGGTGAGCGACCCGGAGGTGGTGCCGCTGGCGGTACTTCGCGCGCTGGGGTTACCGGATCAGCCTGGGCGCTCGGCGATGGACACGCTCGTTCGATTCGCCGGTCACCGGGAAGTTCTGCTGGTGCTGGACAATTGCGAGCACCTGACGGCTGCGTGCGAGACGCTGGTCGGTGGACTGCTGGGCGCTTGTCCGCGGCTGACAATCCTGGCCACGAGCCGTGCTCCGATCGGGTTGCCCGGCGAGCTGATCTGGCGGGTGCCGGCACTGTCGCTCGCCGACGAAGCGGTCGAGCTCTTCCTTGACCGGGCGCGACTGGCCCGGCCGGACTTCGGCATCACGGCGGCCGAAACCGCCGTCGTGCGCGACATCTGCGGTCGACTCGACGGACTGCCGCTCGGGATCGAGCTCGCCGCGGCGGCGGTGCGGCTGATGTCCCTGGCCGAGATCGACGACGGTCTGCGCAACCGCTTCCGGCTGCTGACCGACGATGCGCCGACGGCGCTGCGCCGCAACCGCACGCTGGGAGCATCGGTCGACTGGTCCCACACGTTGCTCAGTGAGCCCGAACGCATCCTGTTCCGCAGGCTAGCGGTGTTCAGTGGCGGCTTCGACCTCGACGCGGCTCGCAGCGTCTGCGGCGACGACCCGCAACGGCACCAGGTGCTCGACCGCCTCGGCCAGCTCGTGGACAAGTCGCTTGTGGTCGCCGAGGCCGAGGGCGACCGGACGCGTTTCCGAATGCTGGAGACGGTGCGCCACTACGCCGTGGCGAAGCTGCGTGAATCGGGCGAAGCCGATCGGCTCCGTGCGCGCCACCGTGATCACTACCTGCACCTGGCCGCACTGCTGGACAGTCCCGCCGACACTGACCAGCAACTCCGTATCGAGCAGGTGGAACTCGAGATCGACAACCTGCGGGCGGCGTTTCTGTACTGCCGCGAGAACAACGACATCCAGCGGGCACTGGAACTGACATCGGCGCTGCTGCCGCTCTGGCTGACTCGGGGCCGCATCCAGGAGGGGCTGGCCTGGTTCAACGCGGTCCTGGTGGATGAGCGCGCCCAGCTTCCCGACGTCTCAGCGCTGGTGCGCGGCCGGGCGCTCGCCGACAAGGCTGCGCTGGACGCGTCGCGCAGCATCCACGACAACCTCGACCAGGCGCAGCAAGCCGTCGCGATCGCGCGCGAACTCGGCGACCCGGCACTGCTGGCCCGGGCGCTAACCGCTTGTGGCGCAATAACTTCCTATAGCGCGGACACCGCGCGGCCGTATCTCGCCGAGGCCCTCGGCATCGCGCGCGAGCTCGGCGACCGCTGGCGACTCACCCAGATCCTCACCTGGCAGGCCTATGGTGCGTTCTACGCCGGCGACCCGATTGCGGCGTACACCGCCTCCCAGGAGGGACTAGAAATCGCCGAAGTCATTGGCGACCAATTTCATTCGCGTTCGTGCCGCTGGACCCTGGGGTTGGCGCAGCTGATGCAGGGCGACCTGCCGGCCGCAATAGCCCAGTTCCGCGCGGTAACCGCCGACGCCGACGCCGCGCACGACGTGCTGTTCCGCTGGGGCAGCCGGCTGGCGCTGAGCGATGCACTCGCCTTTCACGGTGACGCCGACGGGGCCCGCGGCGCGGCCCAAGCGTCGTTGGCGGCCGCGGCCGACCTTTGGTCCTACAACGAGGGCTTCAGCTACGCGATGCTGGCGACCGCGGCCGTCGCCGCCGGTGATGTCGCGGCGGCGGCCGAAGCGAGCGAAGCCGCCCAGCAGCGGCTCAGCGTGCAGGGTGAACTCGCCGGGGCGAATACCAATCCGATGGCCGAGATCGCTTTGGCGCGTGGCGATCTCGCCACCGCCGGGAGTTGGGCCGACCAGGAAGTTGCGGCGTCGGCCGGCTGGCATCTCGCTCGGGCGTTGACCACCCGCGCTCGCATTGCGATCGCCAAGGCCGAGCCCGACCATGCCGAACGAGACGCGCACAAAGCGCTGGCGTGCGCCGCGGAACACCAGGCGCACCTGGCCGTCCCCGATATCCTCGAATGCCTCGGCCGGCTTACCGTCGACGGCCTGAACTATCGCGATGCGGCCCGGCTATTCGGCGCGGCGCACGGAATCCGCCGGGAGATGGGCGCCGTCCGGTTCAAGGTCTACGACGCCGAACACGAACAGACGGTAGCGGCGGTGCGCGAGGCCCTGGGCCCGGAGCCTTTCCAGGTCGCATGGAACGAAGGCCTCGGCTTGTCGATCGAAGAGGCGATCGCCTACGTCCGGCGCGGCCGGGGCGAGCGCAGGCGCCCGACCAGCGGGTGGGCATCGCTGACCCCCACCGAGCGCGATGTGGTGCGCCTGGTGGTCGACGGGCTGGCCAACAACGAGATCGCCGGTCGACTCTTCATTTCGCGGCGGACCGTACAAACGCACCTCACGCACGTGTACACGAAGTTGGGCATCAATTCGCGCGTGCAGCTCGTTCACGAGGGAGCCAGCCACTTCTGAGTCCCGGCCGGCCGAGCTGCATCATCGTGTAATTACTTGGGGCGCAACGTATCTGAACTATCGGGCCAGCGATCGTCGCCGCACGCACCGGACAAATTGCGGGAAGCTCGCAAAAACCGGTGTGACGTGTCCCGCATAGGGCTACGTTGGGTTTATTAGGTAAACGCGGGGGCGATCGCGGGCACAACCTAGGTCGCGGGGGCCTGTGGGGAGATCTGCGATGTCATTTGTAATCGCGACGCCAGAGTTGTTGCAGAACGCGGCAACTGAGTTAGCTCGTCTCGGATCAACGCTCAACACGACCAACGCCACCGCGGCGGCTCAGACCACGGGCATACTGGCCGCCGCCGAAGATGAGGTCTCGGCGGCCATCGCAGCGCTGATTTCCGCCCACGGCCAGGGCTATCAGGCGCTCAGCGCGCAGGTGGCCGCGTTTCATGACCGGTTTGTGCAGACCCTGACTGCCGGTGCGGGGTCCTATGGCGCCGCTGAGGCGGCCGCCGCCAACGCCGTCGACACCTCATCCTCGGCCGCGGCGAGCAACGACATGGTCGGAGCGGCTGCTGCCGCGTTGGCGGCGCTCAACGCCGACCCGATGTTTTCCAGATCCGTTGCGGCCGCCGCCAGCATCTCGGGACCCACTACTACAAACGACATCGCTGTCCTCCCGCCGTTACGGAATCGCCATTTTGAGGATCTGGCGCGACGTGGAGAAGAACTTCGGTCATAGGACGTAGATGCGCCGTGCTGGGGGTCGTAGTTCCTGCGTGCGCTCGTACCAGACGCCCCCAGCCCCACCGACCCGGCATGGTGGTCATCCCGAGGCTGGGTCTCGGGAAACCCACCAAGCGAAGTGCCTTGGGGCGGCTTGGCGGCGACCCACCACCAAGTAGCGGGCATCGCCCAAAGTCACTGCGGGCCAGCCGGTTACGGCAGCCCGTTCATGCCGTCCTGGCCCAGCAACATGCCGCCGGTACCTCCGGCGCCCGCTTTGCCCGGGGTGGGTCCAGTTCCGCCGTTACCGCCGCTACCGCCGTTGCCGATCAGCCCGGCGTTGCCGCCGCGACCTCCATCACCGCCGCCAGTGAGCCCGATGCTCTGCCCGCCGGTTCCGCCGGCACCGCCGTTGCCGATCAATCCTGCCTGGCCCCCATTGCCGCCGGCACCGCCGAAACCGGCGAAGGCGAACCCGCCGACACCGCCGTTGCCGCCGTCGCCGAACAGCATCCCGGCCTTACCGCCGGCTCCACCCGTCCCAGCGGCGCCGAAGCGGGACATCCCACCGGTGCCGCCGGCGCCGCCGTCGCCGGAAAGAACGCCGGCGGCGCCCCCGGCACCACCGGCGCCGCCCGCGGCGGTACTGGTGG
>NZ_MVHT01000105.1 GCF_002086275.1 Mycobacterium intermedium
CCGAAATGATGTCCCCCGGTGCTTTGGTGCCGGTGACTACTTCTCAGGTGCCATCGACCACCGCGGCGGCACCGCTACCTCCGACCAGCGCGCCAGCGGTGGCACCGCCGCCCGCTCCCACCCCGACCGGGCCGAGGCAGGTCACTTACTCGGTCACCGGCACCAAAGCACCGGGGGACATCATTTCGGTCACCTACGTGGACGCCTCCGGCCGCCGCCGGACGCAGCACAACGTCTACATTCCTTGGACGATGACGGTCACACCGATCTCGACGTCCGACGTGGGCTCGGTCGAGGCATCCAGCCTCTTCCGCGTCAGCAGACTCAACTGCTCGATCATCACCAGCGATGGAACGGTGCTGTCCGCCAATTCCACCGACGCACCGCAGACGAGCTGCTGATGGTAGGTAGGTATTCCGCGTATCGCCGTGGGCCGGACCCGGTCGTTTCACCCGATCTCATTGATCGCATTCTGATTGGCGCGTGCGCCGCGGTCTGGCTGGTGTTGGTAGGTGTCAGCGTCGCGGCCGGTGTTGCGTTGGCGGATATGGGCCGCGGCTTGCACAAGGTGTCGAGCGATTCGAACACGAGTTGGGTGTTGTACACGATCATCGCGATCTCGGCGCTGGTCATCGCGGGCTCGATTCCGATCTTGATCCGGGCTCGCCGCGAAACAGCGCCCGAGCCGATCGTGCGATCGAAGAGCTTGATCGGCCGCGTGGAGTCCAGGACGCCGGTCCGGACGGGCGGGGCCGGTTCGCGACCGTTGGCCGAATCGGCGCTTCGGTCGCCCGCCAAGGCGTACACAGAGGTCACCGAGTGGTCCGGCGAGGCCGTCGACCGGATCTGGCTGCGCGGCGCCGTCGCGCTGACGGGCGTCACCGGGGTAGCCTTGATCGCCGCCGCGACGGCGACCTACCTCATGGCTGACGGCCACGATGGCGCCGCATGGTTCAGCTACGGGGCCGCCGGGGTTGTCACTGCCGGCTTACCCGTTGTCGAGTGGTTTTACGTACGGCAGATACGTCGGGTGCGCGAGGTCCACTAGCGCCCCTTTGACCGCTGTCGAACACGCCTCACGCTGGGTTCGGGCTTCGGGGTGGACGCCACGGGCAGTGCCGTCGGCCGACAAAAGCGTGGTTTCTGGGCTGTGGCTCGCAGGCCTGGAGCGGTCATAATTGCAGTCCGCCTAAAACGCAACTTGCCGGCCCGTATCGGGCCGGCAAGTCACGCTACGTTGCAGGTCCCAGGTGGGACCGTCTTCTATCAGTGGCCGTGTTCGCCGTTCGTCGAACCGTTGAGGCTCTCCTGGTGCTCGCGCAAGGCGGTGAGGGCACGCTGCTCGGAGGCGTGTGCCGCCTCGCGCAGTGCTGCGTCCTCGGCCGGGGGATCGGCGAACAGGAAGCTGCCCGACCCGGGCGAGCCACCGGAGCCCAACTTGTTCATGCGCTTCGGCAGCGCGGCGCCCTGGTACTCCAGCGGTATCGGGTGGCCGTGCTCGTCGACCGGCCCGAGCGGCTGGTGTAGCTCAATGTAGGCGCCGTGTGGCAACCGCTTGATGATGCCGGTCTCCACACCGTGCTCGAGCACCTCGCGGTCGCTGCGCTGCAGGCCCACCGCCCACCGATACGTGACGAAGTAGACGATCGGCGGCAGGATGACCATGCCGATCCGGCCGATCCACGTCGTCGCGTTCAGCGAGATGTGGAACTTGAACGCGATGATGTCGTTCATGGCGCACAGGGTGAGCAGCATGTAGAAGCTGATCGCCATCGCGCCGATGGAGGTGCGGACCGGTGCGTCCCGTGGGCGCTGTAGCAGGTTGTGGTGCGCGTTGTCACCACTGAACCGCTTCTCCAGGAAGGGGTAGACGATCAGCAGCCCGAAGACCAGGCCCATGATTATGCCTACCCACACCACCGCAGGAATCGTGTGGTGCCCGATGTAGAACTCCCACGGCGGCCAGATACGGGCCAAGCCCTCGGTCCACATCATGTAGAAGTCCGGCTGCGAGCCCGCCGACACCTGTGATGGCTTGTAGGGCCCCAGGTTCCAGATCGGGTTGATCTGCAGCAGGCCGCCCATCAGGCCCAGCACGCCGACGATGGCGGCGAAGAAGGCGCCGGACTTGACCGCGAAGACGGGCATCACCCGCACGCCGACGACGTTGTGCTCAGTGCGTCCAGGGCCGGGGAACTGGGTGTGCTTCTGGAACCACACCAGCGCCAGGTGCGCCCCGATCAGCGCCAGGATGATCCCGGGCAGCAACAGGATGTGCAGTGCGTACAGGCGGGGGATCAGGATCGTTCCGGGGAAGTCACCGCCGAACAACGCCCAGTGCAGCCAGGTTCCGATCACCGGCATGCCCAGCGTGATCGATGACAGGGCGGCCCGCAGGCCCAGCCCCGACAACAGGTCGTCGGGCAGCGAATAACCGAAGTAACCCTCGAACATGGCCAGGATCAGCAGCAGCGAACCGATCACCCAGTTGGCCTCGCGCGGGCGTCGGAAAGCTCCGGTGAAGAAGATCCGCGCCAGGTGCACCATGATCGAGGCCGCGAACATCAGCGCCGCCCAGTGGTGGATCTGCCGCACGAACAACCCGCCGCGGATTTCGAAGGAGATGTTCAGCGCGGACTCGTAGGCACGCGACATCTCCACACCCCGCAGCGGCTGGTAGACGCCGTTGTAGGTGACCTCGACCATCGACGGGTCGAAGAACAGCGTGAGGTAGACCCCGGTGATCAGCAGGACGATGAAGCTGTAGAGCGCGATCTCGCCCAGCAGGAACGACCAGTGGGTGGGGAAAACCTTGTTGAGTTGGCGACGAACAGCCGCGGACGGGTGGTAGCGGCTGTCTATGTCATTGCCTTGGCGGGCCAGGACATCACCGATTTTTGGAGGGCTGAATTTCGGACTCATGTTGTTGTGCGCTCCCAAAATGCTGGTCCGACGGGCTCGATGAAGTCACCGTTGGCGACGAAATACCCCTCGGTGTCGATTGTGATGGGAAGTTGCGCCAAGGCGCGCGCCGCCGGGCCGAAGATCGGCTTGGCGAAGTGCAGGGCGTCGAACTGCGACTGGTGGCAGGGGCACAGGATCCGGTAGGACTGCTGTTCGTACAGCGACGAGGGGCAGCCCAAGTGGGAGCAGACCTTCGTGTAGGCGAAGAACTCGCCGAAGTTGAAGCCTTCCTGGCCCTGGCGTTTGACCACCCGGCTCATGTCGTTGGGTTTGATCCGGATGAGCATCACCGGATTGCGGATACCCATCGCGATCTCGTTCAGCTTCTCGCGCGACTCGACCGTGGTGCCGTCTCCGTCGGACTCACGCCACGGGAAGACGGTCTCCATGCCGCCGGCGTCGATGTCCTCGGGGCGCAGTTTGACGAACGGGGGACCGTCGTGGGCCCCGGTGGCCCGGGCCAGGTAGATGGTCTCGCCCTTGACGCGCGGGGTCCAACCCGACGTCCACAACACCGCCTTCTTGCCCTCGGCGGTGTCGACGACCGGCTTCCACGGGTTCTTGACCAGGCCGCCGATGAACGCCACCAAGGTGCCTAGACCGAACGCGCCCAACCCCAGTCCGAAGGTGAGGCCGACCAACTTGCGGCGGCGAATCGTCGAGCCCTCGAGAGCGTCGGTCAGGTTCGCCACGACCGTCTTTCGGTCGATCTCGCGCGAGGCGCCGTCGTGGCGCTCCTGGATCGTGATCTCTTCGGGGATGAAGCGCTTCTGGTAGAGGATGGCACCGATGGCGATACACAAGATCGACATGCCGAAGGTGAAGCCATAGAGCGGCGTGGCGAACGTGTACCACAGGCTGCCCGCTTCTTCCTTGGACTTGTACTGCCACGGCCAGAACAAGAAGATCAGGAACAGCGCGAGTCCGAACCCGCCACCTGCCAGCAGCCACAGGGCCACCCCGCGCTCGGCGCGCTTCTCGGCCTTGGTGACCTTTCCTGTTTCGGAAGCAGGCCAGCGTGGCTCCTTGTAGGCGATCCGAACGCCGTCCAGCTTGCTGCCCAGTTCGAGCAGTTCCTCGCGGGACAGCGTGGCCAGGGTGGCCTCATCCGGTTCGCCGGTAGCCCCAAGGTTTTTGTTGGTGTCAGTGTCAGACCCGACGTCGCCGCTAGCGCCGTCTTTAACGTTGGGTCCGTCGCTCATGTCCGCGCCCCAATCCACAATGCCAGCCCGATGGCTGCGACCATCCCGATGATCCAAATCGCCATACCTTCGGGTGCGGGCCCGAATCCACCCAACCCGTAGCCACCCGGCGAACGCTCCTCGGCGGAGTTCCGCACGTAGGCGATGATGTCCTTCTTGGCTTCCAGTGACAGCTGACGGTCGGAGAACTTGGGCATGTTCTGTGGCCCGGTCAGCATGGCGGTCAGAATTTGCTGCTCATTGGCGGGTCCGAGGTCTGGCGCGTACTTGCCCGACGACAGCGCCCCACCCTTGCCGGTGAAGTTGTGGCACGAGGCGCAGTTGAGGCGGAACAGGTCGCCGCCGCGGCCCAGGTCGTTCCCGCGCAGTGAGCGCATCGCGAGGCTGCCGTCGGCTTCGCGGATCACGCTGGGTCCACCGCCGTTGGCCTGCACGTAGGCGCCGATCGCGTCGATCTGCGGCTGGTCGAAGATCGGCTCCTTACGGGGCGCCTGAGCCTCGCCACGCATGGCGGGCATGCGGCCCGTCGAGACCTGGAAGTAGACGGCCGCGTCGCCGACGCCGATCAGGCTGGGCCCGTGGTCGGGCACGCCCTGCAGGTTGGCGCCGTGGCAGGAGACGCACGAGGTCTCGTAGAGCTGTTTGCCAGTACGAATCAACGCCTCGTCTGACTCATCGGCGACGGCGACCTGCGGCGTGGGGGTGAGCACGGCCGCAAGTCCACCGGCGATGGTCAGCGCGATCAGCAGCAGCAGCCCGCCCGATAAGCGACGTCGGAGACGTCGGCGCGAGATCGCCTTCTTGTTGGCGGGTCGGGTCAACCCGATTTTCTTCAAGCGAGCACTCCTCTTCGTCGCGGACTTGCTCAACGGATGAAATAGATGACGGTGAATAGCGCGATCCAGACGATGTCCACGAAATGCCAGTAGTACGAAACGACGATGCTGGCCGTGGCTTGCGCGGGCGTGAACTTGGTCATCGCGGTTCGGACCAGCAAGAAGATGAACGCGATGAGGCCGCCGGTCACGTGTAGCCCGTGGAAGCCGGTGGCCAGATAGAACACGCTGCCGTACGCGCTGCCCGGGATGGTGGTCCCGTGCGTTGCCAGGTGGAAGTACTCGTAGCCCTGCCCGATGATGAAGAACAGGCCCATCAGGAAGGTGATCACGTACCAGCGGCGCAAGCCGAAGACGTCGCCGCGCTCAGCGGCGAAGACGCCCATCTGGCAGGTGAACGAAGAGGCGATGAGCACCAGCGTCACCGGCACAGCCTGGTACAGATTCAGCTCGGTCGGCGGCGGCGGCCAGTGCCCGTCGGCCTGAGCGCGTGCAGTGAAGTAGAAAGCGAACAGGCCAGCAAAGAACATCAGCTCGCTCGAAAGCCAAACTATGGTGCCAACACTGACCATGTTCGGCCGATTCAGCGAATGCACTCTGGACGTGATCGCGGTACCTGAGGTCCCCACAGCGGTCGTCACATCCGCAAGTATGACGCTTTGTAGTTGTTTAACTCCACCCGGGTCACGAATTTTGGGCAATCCGGTTTTCGTGTCGCGTCGGTGGGCGGGTCGCGGTCGGGTTCGTGGTAGGTGGCGTGCGCTTGGTGGGGCGGGTGGTCTTCGTGGGACGATCGGCGCGTGGCTGTGTCATCTGAGGCTTCGGCGGCGAAAGACGCCGTGTCGTGGCCACTGCTGCTGAGCAGTTTGACCGACGGCCACAGCCTGGCCCGGGGACAGGCCGCCTGGGCGATGGACCAGATCATGAGCGGGGCCGCCAGTCCGGCCCAGATCGCCGGTTTCGCCGTGGCGATGAAGATGAAGGTCCCAACCGCGGCGGAGGTCACCGAGCTCGCCGACGTGATGCTCAAGCATGCCCGTCCGATGCCGGCGCGGGCGATCCGGGACGACACCGTCGACATCGTTGGTACCGGCGGGGACGGCGTCAACACGGTCAATCTGTCCACGATGGCCTCGCTCGTGGTGGCGGCCGCCGGCGTCCCGGTGGTCAAACACGGCAACCGAGCGGCGTCGTCGTTGTCCGGCGGCGCCGACATGCTCGAGGCGCTAGGGGTGCGCATCGACCTGGGACCCGACCAGGTCGCCCGAAGCCTCGCCGAAGTGGGCATCGGATTCTGTTTCGCGCCGCAGTTCCACCCGTCCTATCGGCATGCGTCCGCCGTGCGTCGCGAGATCGGCGTGCCGACGGTGTTCAATCTCCTTGGGCCGCTGACAAACCCGGCGCGGCCGCCGGCCGGGCTGATCGGCTGCGCGTTTGCCAACCTGGCCGAAGTGATGGCCGGTGTGTTTGCTGCGCGCCGGTCCAGCGTGCTCGTGGTGCACGGCGACGACGGGCTAGACGAGCTGACCACCACCACGACCAGCACCATGTGGCGGGTGCAGGCGGGAACCGTGGACAAGCTGACTTTTGATCCCGCAGGCTTCGGGTTCGCCCGCGCCGAGCTCGACGAGCTGCGTGGGGGCGACGCACAGGCCAACGCGGCCCAGGCGCGCGAGGTGCTCGCCGGTGCCAAGGGGCCGGTTCGAGACGCGGTGGTGCTCAATGCCGCCGGCGCACTGGTGGCCCACGCCGGGTTATCCAGCCGCGCTGAATGGTTGCCGGCGTGGGAGGACGGGTTGCAACAAGCCGCCGCGGCGATCGACAGCGGGGCGGCCGAACAACTGCTCGCGCGATGGGTGCGGTTCAGCCAGCAGCTCTGATTGGGTGCCCCAGGCGTCGAGCGCTTGTTCGCTGGCCAGTCGCGCCGATCGCGCCGCCGCGGCCCAGCCCGCCCAGGCGCCCGCAGACCCTATCGGCGAAGCCCACCCGGCGTCGGTACTTTCCCCAGCGACCCGAACGATGCGCACGCCCGGCGCTGCCAGCCAGCGTGCGATGAGCGCGGTCTCTTCGACCAGCGCGCCACCCAGCGGCGCCGACGACGGCAGGACGGTCTGGGCGCCGGCCACGATGGAGTCGACCACCGGCATGGGCGGCACGCCGCGCGGGGCGGAACCGGCCGCCGCCAATTGGCCGTGGCGGATGACCGCGAAGTGCCAACCCCCGCCGCCGTCGGGCGCCGCCGCGACCAGCTCCGCCAGGTGGGTCAGCGTGCGCAGCCGTTGACCCCGCCATAGCACGTCGACCGCGGTGGCGACGTGATCGCGCAACCTGGCTGCGCTTTCGTAGCGGCTGCGCTCGGCGAGCGCCGTGACTTGCTGCACGGCGGCGGCCAACGCAGCGTTGTCCCGCCCGTCGATCAACGCCGCCGCGCGCTCTGCCGCCGCCGCGTATTGCGCTGCCGTCACCCCGCGCGCGGCGGGGCAGGGCGACACTTCCACTTCGGGGCAGGCCGGACCATGCACGGCCGAGCGCGCCAGGCGCCGGGTGCAGGTCCGCAGCCCGGTGAACCTGGCCAGCAGCGTGGCCGTGTCGGCGGCGTCGGCACGAGACCGGAACGGGCCGATGACGCGGTCGTGATTCGGGCTGCGGACGACGGAGAAGCGCGGGAATGCCTCATCGGTCAGCGTCACCCACCACCAACGGTGCGGGAACCGCGACCTGCGGTTGTAAGGCGGGGCGTGGGCGGCCAGCAGTCTCAGCTCGCGCACCCCGGCCTCCAGCGAGTGAGCGCATTCGACATGGTCGACCGTTTCGGCCAGACCGACCATCTCCTTCATCCGGCCGCGCGGATCGGCGCCGTTGAAGTACTGACTCACCCGGCGGCGCAGGTCGACCGCGGTCCCGACATAGAGCACTTCTCCGGAGGGACCGCGGAACAGGTAGACACCCGGCCGGCGGGGCAGGCCTTCGGCGAGCACTCGCTTACGGCGCTGGGCCGGCGTCACGTCGGGCAGGTATGCACGCAAGTCGGCGTAGGTGTGGATGCCCTGGTTGCCGACCCGTTCGATCAGGGCGTGCAACACGTCGACGGTGGCTCGGGCGTCGTCGAGGGCGCGGTGGGTGGGCTGGGTGGCGACGGCGAAGAGGCGAGAAAGGGCGGCCAGTCGCACGCTGGGTGCCTCTTCCCGGCTCAGCACCCGGCGCGCCAGGCGGACGGTGCACAGGACCTTCGGCCGCGGCCACGGGATGTCGCACCGCTGCGCGGCCGCACGCAGAAAACCGATGTCGAATCCGGCATTGTGGGCGACCAGGACCGCGTCGCCGGCAAACTCCAGAAACATCGGCAGCACGGCGTCGATGGTGGGGGCGTCGACCAGCATCGCGGTGGTGATGCCGGTCAGTTGGACGATTTGGGGCGGGATACTGCGCTGCGGGTCGACCAGGGTGGCGAACTCGCCGAGGACCGCGCCGCCGCGCACCTTGACCGCGCCGATCTCGGTGATGGCGTCGGCGGGAGCCGTGGCGGTCTCCGCGGTGCGCCCGCCGGTGGTCTCCAGATCGACCACGACGAAGGTGGTTTCACGCAGCGAAATCTCGTCGACCGCATCGAGCCCGGGAAAACTCAGTTGAGTTCCACCGGCGACCTCCATGGGTGGGACGTTAGGCACCCGCACCGACATCGGACGGTTCCCACGCCGCAGGCCGCCGGCAAGCGCCAACACGGAGCTCGCGGAGATGTCGGTGGTGCCCGCTAGCGTTCGGCACAAGCCCGACTTGCGCTTGTCAAATGCTCCTCAGAGCAGACGGAAAGGACCGACCACAGTGGCAATAAGCAGCGGATCCGAGAATGGTGAAGATGTGGCATCCAGGGGAACCGTTGTCATCGATTGCGACGATTGCGCGGTGCGCGGCCCCGGTTGTCGTGATTGTGTTGTCAGCGTGTTGCTTGGGGTTCCGGAAACCCTTTCCTACGACGAACGCACAGCGCTAGAGGTTCTTGCCGAGGCCGGATTGGCACCGAAATTGCGACTCGTACCCCTGCGGCGTGCCCGCGGATCCGGTGTGGCGTAAGGTCTTTGCGTGACCGACCAACCGGAGCTCATAGTCGAGTGTCCGGCCGCCCACACGAAAATGACAGTTTTCTGTCCATTTTCTTAATCTCCCCCTTTGGACAAACGCCGATATCGTTTCGTAACCTGTTTGAGACCTAAACCCGCTCGACGCAAAGCGTTGATGGCAGTTTAAGGAAGCAAAATTTTGAAGCTCGACCTTCGGTACTCGATTGCGCTCTTTTTCAAGAGATCGTCCATCGGTTTGCTAGCGAGCTTCGTCGTGTTGTCCGGCGTACTGGCCGGAACTGCGATGGCTGATCCCGCCGACGAGGCGCTGGCAAGGCTCAACGATCTGTCTCGGCAAGCCGAGCAGACCACCGAGGCGATGCACAGCGCCCAACTCGATCTGAATGCCAAGCTGGCGGCCCTGCAGGCGGCGGAGAAGAAGCACGATGAAGACCAGGCCAGGGCAGAAGCCGCGAAGGCTCGCTTGGTCACCTTCCAAGCTGCCGTCAACAAGGCCGCTGTCACCGCGTACATGGGCGGCCGCACCGACGCGATGAATGCCATCTTGACGGCTGACGCGCCGCAAATGCTCATCGACAGGCTGTCGGTGCAGCGCGTGATGGCGGGTCAGATGACCGAGCAGATGGCCGCCTACCGGGCCGCCAACGAGCAGGCAACCAAGGCCGAGCAGGCGTCGGCCAAGTCGGCCGCGGACGCCAAGTCCGCTGCCGAACAAGCCGCGGCGGTGCGAGCGAGCCTGCAGCACAAGCAAAGTCAGCTGCAGAGCCAGATTGCCGTGGTCAAGTCGCAATACGAAGCTCTGACACCTTCCCAGCGCGAGGCGCTCGCCAACCCGGGCGCGGTCCCGGCGGGACTTACGGTCCCGGCCCCCGAGGCGTTGGCGCCCGGAGCGCCGGGTGGCCCCGGCGCGCCCCCCGAGGCGTTGGCTCCCGGCCAGCCTCCGCAGCCCGCTGGCGCGTTGCCGTGGCTGCCCGGTGGTGGCGGCGGCGGTGGCGCCGACCGTAACGTCGTGGTTCAGGCAGCGCTTACGCAGGTAGGTACGCCCTACACGTGGGGTGGCGCCGCACCCGGCGGATTCGACTGCTCCGGATTGGTGATGTGGGCCTACCAGCAGGCTGGCATTTCACTGCCGCACTCCAGCCAGGCACAAGCCCACGGCGGTACCCCGGTGGCGTTGTCGGACCTGCAGCCTGGTGACGTGTTGACCTTCTACTCGGATGCCTCCCACGCGGGCATCTACATCGGTGACGGCCTGATGGTCCACGCCTCCACCTACGGTGTGCCGGTGGCCGTCGTGCCGATGGAGTCGTCCGGCCCGATTTACGACGCCCGCCGCTACTGACGGCGGTCGCTGACGGTCGAGCCTGGCGGATTTCCCGGCAGCGCAAGTGGTTTCGGTTACTGCTGGCGGGTGTGTTTGCCGCTGAGTTGGTAGTCACTGTGGCCGTGTTCGCATTCCCGGCGCGCGACGTGCCCGCCGCACCGTCGGCCGCGCCGCACGCCGACGTCCCGCCGGCGGTAGTGACTGTTGGCGATCGCACCGTTCACCTGCACAGCCTCGGCGGTCCGGCTGCCGATCATCTGCTGTCGCGCATCGCGGCCGACATCGGTGCCGCGATCGACGCCGTAGTGGCGTTCTGGGGCCCCGATTGGTCGCGCGACGTCGTGGTGGTGGCGGCCGGCACCCGAGACCAGTTTCTGTCGGCTGCCGGCGGCCCGGCCTCGCAGTGGGAGGACATCGCGGCGGTGACCCTCGTCGAGAGCGTCGATCCCGTCAGCCGCCGGGTGGCGGGTCAACGCATCATGTTCGCCCCGGAGGCCGGCCGCATGCACGCGGGTGCGTTACGAATAGTGCTGCGGCATGAGCTTTTTCACTACGCCGCACGGGCCGACACCGCCCTGGACGCGCCGCGCTGGCTGACCGAAGGGGTCGCCGACTTCGTGGCCCGCCCGGTCGAACAGGTGCCCGCCGGTGTCGTGCGGTCGACGATGGCGCTGCCGTCGGACGCCGACCTGGACACACCAGGGGAGCAGCGCTCCTTGGCCTACGACCGCTCCTGGCTGTTTGCGCGGTTCGTCGCCGATGTTTACGGGCCAGACAAGTTGCGTGGGCTCTACCTGGCGGCGTGCGGCGTGGGCCACACCGACCTGCCGCCCGCGCTGCGTTCCGTACTCGGTATCGGAGCCGACGAAGTCCTCGAGCGTTGGCGCGAATGGCTGGGACGCTAGCCTCTCTAGCGTGAGCAGACACAAAATCCTCCAACACGCCGCGGTTTTGGGAGATTTTGCGTCTGCTCGGCACAAATGAGCCGAGTGCTGCTGGTCTCCAACGACTTTCCGCCACGACGTGGCGGCATCCAGTCTTACCTCGGAGAATTCGTCAGCCGCCTGGTGGACGCCGGTTCGCACACGGTGACGGTGTACGCGCCGCGGTGGAAGGGCGCCGACGAGTTCGACCGTGACGCCCGGGAAGCCGGCTACCACGTGGTGCGCCATCCCACCACGCTGATGCTGCCCGTTCCTACCGTGGACGCGCGGATGCGCCGCCTGATCGCCGAACACGACATTGACACGGTCTGGTTCGGTGCCGCCGCGCCCCTGGCCTTGCTGGCGCCGCGCGCCCGCCAGGCCGGCGCGACCCGGGTGCTCGCCAGCACCCACGGCCACGAGGTGGGCTGGTCGATGCTTCCGGTAGCGCGCTCGGTGCTGCGCCGGATCGGCGACAGCACCGACGTGGTCACGTTCGTCAGCCGCTATACCCGGTCGCGGTTCGCGCCGGCCTTCGGACCTAAGGCAGCACTGGAATACCTGCCACCCGGAGTGGACAGCGACAGGTTCCGGCCGGATCCCGCCGCCCGGGCGGAACTGCGTAAGCGCTACGGATTGGGCGAGCGGCCGACGGTCGTGTGCCTGTCGCGGTTGGTGCCGCGCAAGGGTCAGGACGTGCTGATCAAGGCGCTTCCGTCGATTCGTCGCCGAGTCGATGGAGCGGCCCTGGTGATCGTCGGGGGCGGCCCGTATCTGGACACGTTGCGCAAGCTGGCGCAGGACTGCGGCGTGACCGAGCACGTGACCTTCACCGGCGGGGTGCCCGGCGACGAGCTTCCGGCCCACCACGCCCTGGCCGACGTCTTTGCGATGCCCTGCCGTACCCGCGGCTCCGGAATGGACGTCGAAGGTTTGGGCATCGTGTATCTGGAGGCCTCCGCGACCGGGGTGCCGGTGATCGCCGGAAAGTCCGGGGGAGCGCCAGAAGCGGTGCAACACAACAAAACCGGTTTGGTGGTCGACGGCACCTCGGTGGACCAGGTTGCCGACGCGGTGATCGAACTGCTGACCGACCGCGACCGCGCGGCCGCGATGGGAGCCGCCGGGCGCGCATGGGTGACCGCGGAGTGGCGCTGGGACGGACTGACCGCCCGACTGGCCGAGCTATTGCGCGCCTAGCGCGCTTCGGGCGCGTTTGCGTGCTCGAGTGTGGGCCCTGTGGCCCGGCAATTTTCGGGTGGGGGCCATAGCCCCCACGTTCGGCGACGACACTGTGGGCGCCGGGGCGCCGCCTACTACTCCTTGCTGTAGATCGCTTCGATCTCCGAGGCGAACTTCTCGGCCACCACGTTGCGCTTGACCTTCAAGGTGGGCGTCAACTCCCCGGTGTCCTCGGTGAAGTCGACCGGCAGGACGCGGAACTTCTTGATCGCCTCGGCGTTGGAAACCAGCTGGTTGGCTTCCTTGACGGCGTGCTCCACCTCGGCGAGCAGATCCGGGTCGGTTTTCAGATCACCCACCGTATCGTCGGCCGCCTTGTGGTGCCGGTGCTTCCAGCCCTCGAACGCCTCGGGATCGATGGTGATCAGGGCGCCGATGAACGGCTTGTTGTCCCCGACCACCATCGCCTGGCTGATCAGTGGGTGCGAGCGCAACTGGTCCTCCAGCACGGCCGGGGCGACGTTCTTGCCTCCCGCGGTGACGATGAGTTCCTTCTTGCGGCCCGTGATGGTCAGGAAGCCATCCTCGTCGACCGAACCGAGGTCACCCGTGTGGAACCAGCCGTCGGTAAACGCCTCCTCGGTGGCCTTCTCGTTTTTCCAATAGCCGTGGAACACCACGCCGCCGCGTACCAGCAGTTCTTTGTCTTCGGCGATCTTCAGGCTGTTCCCGGGCAGCAGGCTGCCGACGGTCCCGATCTTCAGCTTGTCGATCTGGTTGACTGCGATCGCCGCGCTGGTCTCCGTCAGGCCATAGCCTTCGTAGATCGTCACGCCAACGCCGCGGTAGAAGTGGCCCAACCGGGCACCCAGCGGCGCACCACCGGAGATGGCGGCGATGCAGTCGCCGCCCAACGCGTCGCGCAGCTTCTGATACACCAACCGGTCGAACACCGCGTGTTTGGCGCGCAACCACAGCCCCGGTTTGCCATCGTCGAGGGCGCGGCTCCAGTCGACGGCGGTCTTCGCTGCGGCATGGAAGATCGCCCCCTTGCCGCCGTCGATGGCGTTTTGCTCGGCGGTGTTGTACACCTTCTCGAAGACCCGCGGCACCGACACCACCAAGGTCGGCTTGAACTGGGCGAATAGCGGCAGCAGGTTCTTGATGTCGCTGGTGAAGCCGACGGTCCCCTTGTTGGCGAACGCGCACAGGGCCACTGCCCGAGCCAGCACGTGCGCCAGCGGCAAGAAGACCAGCAGCCGTTGCCCCTTGGTCATCAACGTCGGAAGGACCTCTTGCACCCCGCGAATCTCGTGGAGGAGATTGGAGTGGGTGAGCTGGCAGCCCTTGGGGCGACCCGTGGTGCCCGAGGTGTAGATGAGCGTGGCCGGGTCGTCGGCGCGCAACGCCTCGAGTCGGGCGGTCAGCTCAGCTGGTTCCACCGACTGGGCCTCCTCGGCGAGCTGATCCAGCGCCTTCGGGCCGGAACCGTCGATGTGCAGCACCCGGCGCAAGTCCGGCAGTTCACCGGTGAGTTCAGTGACGATCGATGCGTGCGTATCGGTCTCGGCGAACGCCAACACGGCCCCGGAGTCCTGCAGCACCCAGCGCACTTGCTCGGCCGACGACGTCTCGTAGATCGGCACCGTGACGGCCCCGACCGACAAAATCGCGAGGTCGAGGATGGTCCACTCGTACCGGGTGGCGGAGAAGATGGAGACGCGGTCACCGGCCTGCACCCCCATGGCGATCAAACCCAATGCGGCAGAGCGAATCTGGCTGGCGGCTTCGACGCAAGTGACGTCGGTCCACACGCCGTCGACCAGGCGTTGGTAGATGGGGTAGTCGGGATCGTCGCGCTCATGTTGGTACACCGTCGCCGCGACATTGTCGTGCTCGTCGATGGTGAAGCGGGCGGGAACACTGTACTGGCGCACTCTTGGGACCTCGCTTGACGTTGCTTGACGATGTTGCGGCTTACTTGCTGCTGTCCAGCCTAATCGTGACATTGCCCAGCGTGGCACGGCTGGTCAACGGGACGATTCGATAGCGCGGGGTAGCGCCACGGCGGCTGGGTCAATATGTGAAGCTGGGGCAATGAACAGCATCCAGATTGCTGACGAGACATACATCGCCGCCGACGGAGCGCGGGTAGGAGCCGCGATCGCCGACCGGTCGAAGTGGAACCGGTGGTGGCCCGATCTGCGACTTCAAGTCACCGAGGACCGTGCCGAGAAGGGCATCAGGTGGGCGGTCACCGGCGCCCTGACCGGCACCATGGAGATCTGGCTAGAGCCTTCCCTGGACGGTGTCGTGCTGCACTATTTCCTGCACGCCGAACCCTCCGGCGTGGCGGCGTGGCAGCTCGCCAAGCTGAATCTGGCGAAGATGACGCACCGTCGCCGAGTGGCCGGAAAGAATATGGCGTTCGAGGTGAAAACGGCCCTGGAAGCGTCGCGTCCGATCGGTGTCTCTCCGGTAGCTTAGCCGGGTCAAGTAGGGGTTCAGGACGGCGAGAGTGGAGTAGCGTTTCTGCCGGGAGTCTGGGGCGCTCCTGCAGATGGCCGGGTCGACCCGCTGTGCGGGAACAGAATCGGAAAGGGACTAGCTAGGTGGCGGAGAAAACGCAACAGACGATCCACATCGGCGCGGATCCAGGCGAGGTGATGAAGGCGATCGCCGACATCGAGTCCTACCCGCAATGGATTTCGGAGTACAAGGAAGTCGAGGTCCTCGAGGCCGACGACGAGGGGTACCCGAAGAAGGCTCGGATGGTGATGGACGCGGGCATCTTCAAAGACACCCTGATCATGAATTACGAGTGGCCAGCCGATCGCCAGTCGTTGAGCTGGACGCTGGAATCCAGCTCGCTACTGAAGTCTCTTGAAGGTTCGTACATCCTGGCGCCAAAGGGTTCTGGCACTGACGTCACCTATCAACTCGCGATCGACCTGGCCATCCCGATGATCGGCATGCTCAAGCGCAAGGCGGAAAAGAGGTTGATCGACGCCGCCCTGAAGGATCTGAAGAAACGAGTCGAGGGCTGAGCGATTCCGCTGCGTCGACCCCGGCCCGGATCAGTCTCTTTGTCGGCAAAGGCGGGGTAGGGAAGTCCACGCTGGCATCGGCCACGGCGGTCTGTGATGCCAGCGCCGGCCAGCGCGTGCTGCTGGTGTCTACCGACCAGGCGCACTCGCTGGGCGATGTGCTGGGAGTCCCGGTGCCCCCGACCGGTCACGGCGAACCCGTTCGCGTCCTGGTCGACCTGGACACCGGAGAGGCGGGTACCGGCGGGTCTCTCGACGCGTTGGCCCTGGACACTCTGGCGCTGCTGGAGGACCGGTGGCGCGGCGTGGTCGACGCCCTCGATCGGCGCTTCCCTGAGTCCGACTTGGGCACCATTGCGCCCGAAGAACTTTCGACTTTGCCCGGCATTCAAGAAGTCCTCGGCCTGCACGCGGTGGCCGAACTCGCGGCGGCCGGACGATGGGACCGCATCGTGGTCGATTGCGCGTCAACGGCCGACGCACTGCGAATGTTGACCCTGCCGGCCACCTTTGGGCTGTATGTGGAACGCGCATGGCCGCGCCATCGCAGGCTCAGCATCGACGATCCCCGATCGGCCGCGGTGGTAGATCTGCTCGAGCGCACCAGCGCCGCCGTTGAGCGGCTCAGCGCGGTCCTGACCGACGGCGCTGTGGTCGGTGCGCATCTAGTGCTCACACCCGAGCGGGTGGTCGCCGCCGAGGCCGCCCGGACGCTGGGTTCGTTGGCGCTGATGGGCGTGCGCGTCGAGGAATTGCTGGTCAACCAGGTCCTCGTGCGCGACGAGGCTTACGAGTACCACAGCCTGCCCGACCACCCCGCGTTCTACTGGTACGCCGAACGCATCTCCGAACAACGCGCCGTCTTAGAGGAACTCGACGCCACCATCGGCGACGTGGAACTGGTGTTGGTGCCGCACCTGGCAGGCGAGCCGATCGGTCCGAAGGCGCTGGCCGGCTTGCTCGACAGTGCGCGTCGCCGTCGCGGTGACGCGCCGCCGGGCCCATTGCGCCCTATTGTGGACTTGGAATCGGGTTCGGGGCTGGAGTCGGTATACCGGTTGCGTTTGGAGCTGCCACAGCTCGACCCCGCTTCGCTCACCCTGGGCAGATCCGAGGACGATCTCGTGATCAGTGCCGGCGGCGTACGGCGTCGGGTCCGGTTGGCTTCGGTACTACGACGGTGTACGGTGCTGGACGCGCGGCTCCGGGGTACGGAACTGACAGTTCGTTTTCGACCGAATCCGGAGGTATGGCCAAAGTGACAAGGCATACCGATCTAGGTCCGGAACTGCGCAAGTTGGCGCAGTCCGTGCTCGCTGGACTCGACCCTGCGGTGCGGGCTGCTGCGGCGGTGGCGTCCAGCGCCGGCGTGGGTAAGTGCCAGCAGGTGTGGTGCCCGGTATGCGCCGTCGCGGCGCTGTTGTCCGGCGAACAGCACCCGCTGCTCACCGTCGTCGCAGACCACAGCGTGGCGTTGATGGACGTGCTCCGCTCCATGGTCGACGACATCAATCGATCGGCGGAATCGCTGCTGGACGACGCGCCGAGCTCGCACGAGGGCACCGAGCCGGGGCCGGAGAGCGCAACCGGGTCGCAGCCCACCCCGAACGGTGCCAACGGCGGCTCGAAATCGCACTACCAGCCCATACCGGTGACTATTCAGGAATGAGTGTCGGCCAACCGCAGGTGGTCGCTGCCAGCCCGGATGGGTACAGTTGGCGCAGACACCGGTCGGTGCGGGCGGGGGAGAGGGAGACATGTGGTACTACCTTTTTAAGTACATCTTCATGGGCCCGCTCTTCAAGCTGCTCGGAAGGCCGAAAGTTGAAGGCTTAGAACACATTCCGTCCTCCGGGCCGGCCATCCTCGCCAGTAACCACCTCGCGGTGGCGGACAGCTTCTACCTGCCCCTGGTGGTGCGTCGGCGCATTTGGTTCCTGGCGAAAGCGGAGTACTTCACCGGCACCGGCATCAAGGGCTGGATCAACCGGTGGTTCTACACCGTGTCCGGGCAGGTGCCCATCGACCGCACCGACGCCGATGCGGCGCAATCCGCGCTGGACACCGCACAGGGATTGCTGAGTCAGGGCCGGTTATTGGGCATGTACCCCGAAGGCACCCGGTCGCCTGACGGGCGGCTCTACAAGGGCAAGACGGGCCTGGCCCGGCTCGCCCTGCAGACGGGGGTGCCAGTGATTCCGGTCGCGATGATCGGTACCAACAAGGTCAACCCGCCCGGCAAGAAGATGTTGCGGTTCGGCCGGGTCACCGTTCGGTTCGGCAAGCCGATGGACTTCTCTCGGTTTGAAGGCCTGGCCGGCAACCACTTCATCGAGCGCGCGGTGATCGACGAGGTGATGTACGAGCTGATGCAGCTCTCGGGTCAGGAATACGTCGACATCTACGCCGCGACCATCAAGGACGGCGGCGGCCCAAAAGACATCACGCGGATCCCTGAGACGGCCGCGAGCTAATTCGAGCTAATTCGGCCGACGGGTTCGTCAGCCGGCTGCGGGTACGGGCGTCAGCTTCTCGGGCGTGCTTGAGCGTTGCGCCGTGACGTGGGCGGTGACGGTGGCTCCGGCAGCGATGATGACGGCTAGGGCCCACCACACGTAGGACATGCCGAGGAGTTGCCGCCACCACGACGCGGTCAGTTCGTGGTGCTTGGGCATGAGGTCGATGGGCGTCCAGTGGGTCAGCGCCACCCCGGCCAGGGCGAGCACCCCCAGCGCCACGTTGCGGCGACGCCAGGCCACCGTTCCCATCACCAACACCGCAGGCAGCAGCCATACCCAGTGGTGCGACCACGACACCGGCGAAACGACCAACCCGAACAGGGCGACGCAAATCACAGCCAGCATCGGTTCGTCGGCCTTGAGCACGCGTCGCATCGCCCAGATCGTCACGGCCAGCACGAGCACGCAGGCGAGCACCCACAGCGGGAAGCGTTCGTGTTCGTCGAGTCCCAGCCGGGCCAGGGCTCCGGCGATGTTCTGGTCGGTGTTGAGCGCGGCCTCGCCGATCCGGTCGGTGTGGTGCAGGGTATGCGTCCAGTACGACCAGGAATCGCGCCAGGCCAGGACGAAACCCACCAGCGTCGCGCCGACGAACGTCGCCAATGCGGTAAGTGCCGCGCGGTTGTCGCGCCGCAGCAGGAAGTAGAGGAGAAACACGGCCGGCGTCAGCTTCAGCGCAATGCCGATGCCCAGCGCCAACCCGCGTGGCCACGGCGTGTGCCGGGGAAAGGTGTCGATGATGACCAGGGTCATCAGGATGGCGTTGATCTGGCCGTAAGCGAAGTTGGAGTTGAGCGGCTCGAGGTAGATCGATGCCGGGACCACGATCATCACCGCGAGCCACACCCGGCGCAGCCACGCCGGGCCGGACAACACCTTCGACTGAGACCAGATGTCCAGGCGGGTCAGCACCACCGTTGTCGACACGATCAGCACCACCAGCGTCAACGCGGTGATCACCGCGCCCGCGGCGGGCATCTTCAACCAGGCGAACGGGCTGAAGAACACCGCCGCCAGCGGGGGATAGGTGAACGGCAAGTCCACGATCGGTGTGTGGAACAACACACCGTCGTACAGCGGACGCCCGTCTAGCCAGGCCTGGGCGCCCATCTGGTACACGTCGATGTCGATGCGGTAGGCGGGGTTCACGAACAGGTCGCGGAGCAGCCTGCTCAGTGCCCAGCCGGCCACCAACCAGAGCAGGCTCCATAGCAGAACCCGCCCGAGTCGACTGCCCACTTCGGGCGAGCGCCATTTACTCATTTCGGAACACAGCCTAATCGGTATTGGGCATGTGTTGCGCCGCACAGCGCGGCTTCGTCCAGTTCAAGGGGTGCGGGCCTATGTTCGTAACGTGCTCCGCTGGTTGCAGCATGACATCGTCGACCGTGGGCGCCTTCCCCTGTTGTGTTGCCTGGTCGCTTTCATCCTGACCTTCTTCGTTACCCGTACTTGCGTGCGTGTCATCCGCCGTCGCGCGGAACGGGGTGGGCCTCCGGCTCGCTGGTGGCAGCCGCGCAACCTGCACATCGGGTCGGTTCACCTGCACCATGTGACGTTCGGCGTCATCTTGGTGATGATCGCCGGGCTTTCGTTGGTGACGCTTTCGATGGACGGGCAACCGCTCGAAATCACTTTGGCAGCGACTCTTTTCGGCATTGGGGCCGCGCTGGTGCTCGATGAGTATGCGTTGATCCTGCATCTTTCGGACGTTTACTGGGAGGAAGACGGCCGCACCTCGGTGGACGCGGTGTTCGCCGCCGCGGCGGTGGCAGGACTGCTGATCATGGGCCTGCACCCGCTCATGTTCTTCCTGCCGATCCGGCACAACCACGACTGGGTGCTGCTGCACACCACCGTGGTGGTGGGGGTGGTGTTGACGCTGCCGCTGGCGGTGATCGTGCTGTTGAAGGGCAAGGTGTGGACCGGCCTGCTGGGGATGTTCCTGGTGGTGTTGTTGGTGGTCGGGGCGATCCGGTTGTCGCGGCCGCATGCGCCGTGGGCGCGGTGGCGCTACACCAACCGGCCGGAGAGGATGCGCCGCGCACTGCAGCGCGAACGCGTCCTGCGGCGGCCGGTGGTGCAGGCCAAGCTGTGGTTGCAGGCCGCGATCGCCGGTACTCCCCGGCTGCCCGACGACGAGGCGGTGGACGCCGCGCTGGACCGCGACGTCCACGCCGCGCCTGCGCCTTCCGGCTAGCCCCGGCGGCCGTGTTTCGCGCGTCGAGTGTGGGCCTTAAGTACCGCCTCCGGACGGCGGTTTCAAGCGGTCGATGCAACGGTGGGCGGGTTTGACAGTAGTTCGTCGAGGGCTTCGGCGGGTGTTTTCCAG
>NZ_MVHT01000106.1 GCF_002086275.1 Mycobacterium intermedium
CGACGGCCCGCGCTCAGCGAGATTGCCGTGACGGCTGCGCTTTGGCCGCCGACCACAACCGTGGCGGCCATCTCGACGAAAACCACTAAAGAGAGTCCCGGGCGACCGGACACGACATGCACCGGGGGCCGCCGCGGCCGGTCCCCAACTCGGACCCGGCGATGGTGAGCACTTCGATGCCCGCATCGCGCAGTCTGGCGTTGGTCTGCACGTTGCGCTCATAGGCGACGACGACGCCGGGCGCCAGCGCCAAGGTGTTGTTGCCGTCGTCCCACTGTTCGCGCTCGGCGACGTGCGGGTCCCGTCCGGTGTCGATGACGCGCAGCTTGTCGATCCCCATCGCGTCGGCCGCGGCATCCACGAAAGGCGCCGCATCGCTGATCGTTACGCCGTCCGGCGTCCGCTTGATGGTGAACGCCGAGAGTGAGTCAACGACGTTGGCGTACATCACCACGGTGTCGACGTGGACCATCGTGCACACCGTGTCCAGGTGCATCTGCGCACGCTGCTGAGCGATCGGCACGGCCAGCACCGTATGGGCGAGATCGTCGTCAAACAGGCTGCGCGCCAACGCCTCTGCCCCGGCCGGGGTGGTCCGCTCCCCCACTCCGACGGCGACCACGCCGGGGGCGAGCAGCAGCACGTCACCGCCCTCGACCGGCGCCGCCCGCGATTCGAACGCCTTGCGCACACCGGTGAACCGCGGATGGTGGGCGTAGATCAGATCGGTCAGCGCCGCCTCGCGTACCCGTGCCGGCAGGGCCAGTGACGGGATCACGATCCGCGGCCCGATCCAGATCGACGAGTCCCGGGTGAACACCAGGTTGGGCAGCGGATCGATGACGAAATCGTCGCCACGATGCATCCGCAGTACCAGTGAGTCGTCGGTTCGAGTCTCGGGCGGCAACTCGTCGAACGTCATACCCGCGGTCAGCACGTGTGCCAAAGCCGCGGGGTCGAGCCCGCGTAGATGCGCCGAGAGTTCCTGCGCCAACGGAACTCCGAGCCGACGCACGTCCACCGCGGAGGCCACGCCCTGCATCCGCGCCGCGCCACTGTGCTGCAGCGCCTCGGTCAGCAGGTCGGCCAGCAGCAGTATCTCGACGCCGCGCGCACGCAACAGCTCGGCGAATTGGTCGTGCTCCTCCTGCGCCCGCGAGACCCAGGGCAGCCCGTCGAACAGCAGCTGGTCGTTGTTGCGGGGATTGAGTCGCTGCAGTTCGGCCCCGGGTCGATGCAGGATGGCGACGCGCAACGCCCCTACTTCGGAATTGGACCCCAACTCGACCACAGATAAACCGTAGCGGCGGACGGCTTGCCGGTCGCGTCACACGCCAGGTGATCGAACTGGTGTGCGATAGAATGGGCGTCGTGGCGATCGCGGTACAGGGCTCGCTATTCGAGTACAACGAGCGCAGACAACTCGGTGACGGCGCCTTCATCGATGTTCGCGCCGGTTGGCTCACCGACGCCGACGACCTGCTCAGCGCGCTGCTGACCACGGTCCCGTGGCGCGCCGAACGGCGCCAGATGTACGACCGGGTGGTCGACGTGCCGCGCCTGGTCAGCTTCCACGACCTCTCGGTCGAAGAACCACCCCATCCGCTGCTGTCACGACTGCGCCGCCGACTGAACGACATATACGGCGGCGAACTGGGCGAGCCCTTCAGCACCGTCGGCTTGTGCTGCTACCGGGACGGCTCCGACAGCGTTGCTTGGCACGGTGACACCATCGGCCGCGGCAGCACCGAGGACACCATGGTGGCGATCGTGAGCCTCGGCGCCACCCGCACCTTTGCCATGCGCCCACGCGGTGGCGGCGCGTCGTTGCGCCTGCCGCTGGCACACGGCGATCTGCTGGTCATGGGCGGATCGTGTCAACGCACCTGGGAGCATTCGGTGCCCAAGACGTCCACGCCCACCGGTCCGCGCGTCAGCATCCAGTTCCGCCCGCGCGGCGTGCGTTAGCCGCGAATTGCCGCCACGGCCTTGACCAGCAAGTCGCGGGCACGCTGCGTATCGACCTTGGCGACGGGCCGATCGGGAATCACCAGCGGGTTGGCCACCACGATCACCTGGAAATCGCCGAAGCGGGCGGAGTAGTCGTAGAGTTCGCCGGTGCGCGGCGCCCCGGCGACCACGGCCTGCAGCACGCGGTGAATGCCCAACGTCTGCGCCCGGTCGATCGTGGGCGCCTCGACCTCTTCCATGCCGCCCCTGATCTGCGCGCCGACGAAGGCCACCTTCTTGCAGTCCGGCCCGGGGTCGTTGGTCGGCAACGGCTTGGAAGTCTCCACCGCGATCACGACGAACCGATTGCCGTTGCCCTCAGCGGAGATTGCGGCCATATTGCCCTGCAGGTCCGGCGGCATCTCAGGCCCAGCCGCCACCTTCGCGCAGTTGGGCGGATCGAACTTGAGTCCCTCGGGGAGTTTCCGCGCGGCGAAGAACTGGGGATCGATGGCCCGGGGGGTGACGTCGGTGATCTTGAACTCCGGCCCGAAGCTCGACTTGACGTCGAAGACCTTGTTGATGTCAGCGTTGACCGACTGAGCCGAATGCGCGGGCGAGCAGCCGACGACCAGACACGCCGATGCGATCGCTGACAACCTCCTCGACACCCTGCTCGACACCTGGGCCACGCTACCCACAGCGCGGCGCTCAGCCCCTTAACGTCGCCACCGTTTTGACTAACAGATCGGCCACGAATTGCGAGGGCAGCGGCGGAAGCATGGACCCGGGGTCCGTCGTGAGCGTGGTGAACGCGTAGTGGCTGCCGAGGTACGCGATGAACGTGTATGTCCGCGCGTCGATTTGGGTCCCGGACTCCACCGAGGTCTTGACATCGGCCACCATGCCGACGGTGGGCGCGCCGTCGATTGGCGGGGCATCGAGGAGGCTGACGCTGACCGTCTTGCGCCCGTCGGATCCGGTCCACCGCCCGCAGGCGGCGACGACGTCGGAATCCAAGCTGACCTGGCCTGACCGCAAGCTCACCACCACGGCGTTGACGATGCCGCCCGCACCCGACCCGGACACCCCCTGGGCGGATTGCTCGCGCCCGTTGCCCGGGTCGGCCAGCGCGGCGCACTGCGGCGGATCGGCCGCGCCGGCCCGAAGACCCCAGATCAGCCGCGGTGAAGCGTCGCTGGGGATGGACCGGGTCACCTCATAGCCGTCCGGAAACTCCCGCGCCACCCGCTTGATGTTGGCGGGATTGATGCCGGTCGCCTGCGCACCTGACGACGCTGCCGACGACGACGGAGGTGGTGCCGACGGGCGCGAGGGCGATTGTGCGCAACCTGCCACCGCAAACGCCACGACCGGGCTCAGCCACAATGCCCATGGTGGCCGCATCGGTCAGCCGACCGCCTCGATCACCTGCCGGGCGACCCGCTTGATCTGTTCGGCCATGTCGCGTCCGAAACTCAGGTCACGCGGTCCGGGCACGTCGATGACCGTGGTGATCACACCGATGTCGTCGCGCTGCCAGACGGCGCCGTGCCGGTCCATGATGGTGCGCATCGGCAGGTTGTCGGAAAGCATTCGCGCGGAGAACTTTTCGATTCCGTCCACCCAGGCCGCCACGGACAGCGCGGAGATCAGAAAGGTCCCGATGCCGCGCCCTTGATAGGCGTCGGCCACGGTGAACGCGATCTCAGCGACCGTCGGGTCGTCATGGTCGCGGACAAAGCGAGCGTCGGCGACGGGGTCGCCGTCGTCGACCACCACCCAGACGAAGTGGTCGACGTAGTCGACTTCGACCAGGTAGGTCATCATCGCCAGGTTGGGGGTCCGGGCCGACATGAACCGTCGGTAGATCGTCTCGCTGGAGAAGTGCACATGCCCGTGCACGGTCCGTTCGCTATCGCCGGGCAACACCGGGCGCAGCATCAACTCGGCGCCGTCGCGCAACCGTACCGGGATCGGCGTGATGAAGGCCGCCAGCCGCTGACGGACCATGCGCAGCAACCGCGGCATGACTTCCGGGATGTGAACCAAGAGTTCCAATGCGTCCTTGCCGCCGATCCAGCCCGTCAGCGGCTCGACCGTGGTCACCGTCGCCGTGCGCGGAATGTCACGTAGCAGCGCGATCTCCCCCACGATGGTGCCGGGCACCACCAACTCGACGATCACCACTCCGTCGTCGCCGACGTGGATGACCTCGGCCGTGCCAGACGAGATGAGCAGGAACGACACCGCTTGTTCGCCCTGCCGCATCAGCACCTGTCCGGCGCCGGCACGCAGCGGCGAAAGGACTTCCGCCAAGGGTTTCAGCTCCTCGGCGGGGCATCCTTTGAAGATGTCCATTCCCGCGAGTTCTTGGGCCCCCGCGCCGGTCAATTCGGCCATCCCGTCTTTCCGCGGTCTAGATCCGCTTCAGGTTATGGCGTCCGTCGTTGTGCGGGCAAGGATGCGCACTAGCCTGGACCGGAAATGAACGCCGACCAGGATCCGCTCGAGTTGACTCGTGGCCTGCTCAACCAAGGCGCCACAGTGCGACACGGCTTTTTGGATGTGCTGGGTGAAGCCACCAGTTCTCCGGCGCCGACCTTCGCTCAGCGGGCCATGAACAGTTCGTTCGTCGCCACGGTGTACGAGCGGTTGTGGCGGCCGACCTCGTTCTACCTGGCCAGTGGGGTCACCACGGGCGCCGAGCAGCGCCGCGCCGCGCAGGCGCTACACGTGTCGTCGGCGACGAGGTTGCTCGACGTCGCTTGCGGCCCGGGCAATTTCACGGCCCCGCTGGCGCGGCAGCTTCCCGCCGGAGGTCTGGCGGTGGGATTCGACATCTCCGAGGCGATGCTCACCCGTGCCGTCCAGGACAACAGCGGGCCGCAGACCTGCTATGTCCGCGGCGACGCCCGCCAATTACCTTTCCGTGACGAAACTTTCGACGCTGTCTGCTGTTTCGGTGCGTTGTATTTGATGCCGGAACCGTTCCGGATCGCTCACGAGATGGTGCGGGTGCTGCAGCCGGGCGGCCGAATCGCAATCCTCACCAGCTACTCCGGGCAAGTGCCGCCCATCCGGCACGCACTGACCGCGACGGCCGCGTTGATCGGGGTCACCATGTTCGACCAGGACAGTTTCGTCGATCTTTTCGCCTCGGCCGGCCTGGTCGACGTGGAGCAGCAAACCCAACGCGTGCTGCAGTTCGTCACCGCGGCAAAGCCCGACTAGGAACGCACAGCCCGACTAGGAACGCAAAGCCCGACTAGGAAGCGGCCGCGCAGACCCCCAGCAGCCTTACCACCGGCGTTCCCGCCTCGTACTCCAAGACCCAGGGGTCGCCGCCGTCGACGGGTTCCGACGTCAGCGTGATCATCACGGGCTGACCATTGCGCCGGCACATCTGCGTGCAGTCGACCTGGAACAGTCGGTAGTCGTCCCCGTCGTGCACCGCCAGTGAGAAGCCCGGTTCGACGGACTCCACAGGTAGTTTCTGCAGGTAATACCTAGTGCTCATGCCCCGACAGTAAGGGCGCCGAGAACCTGTGTCCTGCGCGAAAACACGGTCTTAACAGATGTTCAGCTGATCTTCGGAAGATCATCAGGTTCCTGACAGGAAAGGCTATGCGCGCCGGGTTGCGAAAAACTCCAGCAGCAGGTCCGCGACGGTGTCCGGGTGTTCGTCGGGCAGCCAGTGGCCCGCGCGGCGCAGGATCTCGAACCGGTAGAAACCGGTGACGTGGTTGCCGCAGGTGTGCGCGGCCCGGTCCAGGATGTACGGGTCGTTATCGCCCCAGACGTACAACGTCGGGACGCTGACCGGTCCGACCCGCCCCGACCACGGCATCGCCCGATACCAATTCAGCGCGGCGGTGTAGGCACCCGGTTCGGCCAGGGCCCGCGCGTCGCGGTCGGCGAACTCGAGGCGTTGACCGCCCGCCTGCATCATCGCCGACAGCCTCGCACCTTTGCCGTCCCGGCCGAGGTACACGCGCTCCGGAATGCGCGGCAGCTGGTAGAAGTACACGTACCAAGACGCCATCCCCTGCTGCCCGGTCAGCAGCGCTCGCCGCAGCGCGCGTGGGTGGGGCCCGGACAGCGCCGTCAGGGTGATCAGCCGGTCGGGGTGGCTCGCGGCAAAAGCCCAGGCCACCAACGCACCCCAGTCATGCCCTACCAGGTGGACCCGGTGTGCGCCGCTGGCGTCGATCAAGGCGCCGACGTCGTCGACCAGTTCCGAAACGCGATAGTCGCGCCGTCGCGGCGGCCGCGCCCCGGGGGAAATCCCGCGCTGGTTGGGCGCCAGGCATCGGTAGCCACGCGCGGTGAGCAGCGGGATAACTCCGTCCCAAGCCGAGTTGGTCTGCGGGTGTCCATGCAGCAGAACCACCACCGGCCCATCCTCTGGCCCGCTATCCCGAACGTCGAAAACGAGTTGTCCGCGCGAGAACTGTTCCATCAGGCCATCTTTGCGCACCCATGCAGCGGTAACGAGAGGGACCTAGCAGGAGCTAGGTCACATGTTGTGGTACTTGCACTTCGACTTCAAGCGGCTTTCCTTTAGTAGCGTTTACGACATGGTCAACGGTCTGAGGCACGCGCCATGAGCGTCGCGGCATTCGTCCTGGGCGTCGTCGCAACCGTCCTTTCAGTGGCCTCGCTCAGCTGGCAGTCGATCGACTTCGCGCGACGGAGTCCACGGCCGAAATTGACGCCGTTGGTAGGGCTGATGACGCCCCACGGCTTGGTGACCAACGACGCCAGCGCCGATGTGCGCGAGGTGATCACCGATGCCGAGGGGAACCTGTCCGCCGGTCCGTTCATCATCGGAGTCAAGGTCGTCAACACGGGTCGGACACCCTGCTACGTCGACGGGTGGGCCGTGCGCGCCGAACCGAGCGGCACGTCGCTGGTGCCCGTCGAAAAGCCGATCGGCGGCGACGAGGTTCCGCTCGAGATACCGGCTGGCGGCAGCGCAATCTTCATCACCGAACTACAGCACGCGCGGCGGTTCGCCCAGGTCGCCGGGCGCGTCGCGGGTCAGCCACCGCAGATCGTGCTGGCGGTGACCTCCGGGGCACGCACCTACGTCACCAAACCCGTTGCATCGGGGCTGTTTTCGCTGGGCCCAGACGCCGGCTCCGAAGACGACTCCGACGACTGATTCGCGGCGTGCTTCCCGGCGCGACGGCCGGAGAACACGCAGTCGGAGATGGACAGGCCGCTGACGTAGGAGTTCGAGGCGACGCCGACCGCGGATCGGCCCGCGCTGTAGAGACCGGGGATAGGCGCGCCCGATCCGTCCACGACGGCACCGGTGACCTCGTCCACTCGCACGCCGCCGAGGGTGAGCATGGGCGTGGGATTGACCAGGCTGGGCCGGACGGAGATGTTCAACAGCGTGAACGGCGGTTTGGCGATCCGTCGGGTGAAATCGGGATGCTTTCCCACGGGATCCGGTGCGCCCGAATCGATTGCGGCGTTGTGCGCGTCGACGGTGGCCTGCAGGCCGTCCGGGTCGATGCCCGCCTTTTGCGCGACTTCCCGCAGCGTCGCACCGCGTTTCGAACCGGTGAGCAGCAGCGCGGTGGTCTGCAGCCGCTGGAACCACAATGTCTGACCGATCAATTGCCGGCGGGCTTCGCGCATCAGCGCGGCGTCGGCGAGAAGCCAGGCTTTTGCATTGTGGTTCCGCACTATTGCCTGTCCGACCGCCGCGCCGTACCGGCTTTCGTCGATGACCCGCCGTCCCTGTTGGTCGACAATGATGGCGTTGATGAACGCGCTCGGCGGCGTGATGAACCGCCACGCCGACACGTTGTCCATGCGCTGGGTGACGGCCCCCACGCGTTCGGCCAGCGCGATGCCGCTGCCGTCGTCCCCGGCGGTGCCCAGCGCGAGGCCGTGCTTGAATTCCGGCGCGTAGCGTTCGATCCATTCGGTGTTGGCGATGAATCCTCCGGCACAGATGATCACCGCGCGACGAGCGGTGATCCGGATGGTCTGGCCGTAGCGGTGTTCGAGCTTCCTCAGCCGGTATTCGAGCGCGCGGCGCAGCGGGGGGTAGTAGACGCCAGGCTTCGTCGATACCGCGGCCATCTTCGAATACAACCGCTGAATCCGCTCCGGCGCGTGGCCCATCGTTGTGGCCTCCACACCGGTGACGCGGCCGGTGGCGTCCTGCAGCAGCTTGGTGACCGTCGTGTGCGGCCGGAAGTCGACTCCGTGCGCCAGCGCCGAATTCAGCAGTGGCGCATACAGTTTTTTACCCGAGGTGCCCTTGCCTTTGACCCGGTGCCCACGCTGGACCGGCGGCGTGTGACTGCGGAAGGCGCCCGCGTTCTCGCTTCCGGAGTGATACAGGTAGTACCGGTTGGTGGGGTAGGACGTCTTGTAGGGACACAGCGTCGAGTCAAACGGGACGCCCTGCTCCTTGAGCCAGTCGATCATCTCCGCACTGCCACGAACGAACGATTCCAGCGTCTGTTGGCTGACGACGTCGCCGACTTCCAGGCGTAGGTAGGTGAGCATCTGCTCGGCCGTGTCGGCCACCCCAGCCTCGCGTTGCACCGCGGTACCTCCGCCGGCGTAGATGATGCCGCCCGAGATGGCCGTTGCGCCGCCGCCGTTGGCGCGGTCGAGGGCGATCACCTCCGCACCCTGCTCGCGCGCGGTGATTGCTGCGCTGGTCCCCGCCGCGCCGAAGCCGACTACGACGATGTCCGTGGTTTCGTTGAAGTGGTCTGAGCTGCCCATCGCACTCCTACCCCCGTTTGACGTGGTGATTGACGGCCGGGAGCAACATAACAGGTTCTAGTGCTGCGTCAACAGGCTGAACAGCCCGTTCTTCTGCGCAACTGTAACGTGTTCTTACTCCCGTTCGGCCACGACCTTGATTCGCTCGAGAGTTTCTCGGATGCCGCGCCGGAGTTGCTTGTCGCGCGGTAGCGGCAGCTCGGCGATCCGGCTCGCGATGGAACACCACAGAAATCGGTAGGACTCGGTCAGTTCGGTGCCCTCACCAACTGGTCGAAGCTGGTAGCGCCACGACGTTTCCTCCCGCCCCTTCGGGTTCAAGGTGGTGAACGAAAACTCGCGTCCGAGGTCAGCCACCGTGATGACCGCATCCCGGCGCCAACGGATCAAGCCAATCCGGTTGTGCCCCCGGAACCGGGCGCCTACGGCGGCGGTCGTGGCCCCGTCGAGCCATTCCGAGCGATGGCATTCCGGGCTCCACTCGCCCATTCGCGTGATATCGCTGACGAGTTGGTAAACGCTCAGCGGTGCCGCGTGGATCTGGACACGCGCCTCGCCGGAGGTCGCTGTAGGCAATGACCCGTCCTCCCCGGTGCTCTGTGCATCAAGTTACGCTCTGGGCCTTAGCGTAAGTGTAGGCTTACCGTTAGTGGTGACTTACGAAGTAGAAGATGCCTGGGGGGCTCTGGCAGATGCCACCCGCCGAACGATTTTCAAGCGCCTGGCGGGCGGCCCGATGGCCGTCGGCGAACTGGCCCATGGGCTGCCGATCAGCAGGCCGGCCGTCTCGCAGCACCTCAAAGTGCTCAAGCGCGCCGGACTGGTTGCCGACCGGCCAGTCGGCACCCGCCGGATCTACCAGCTGAATCCGAAGGGCCTTGAGGCGCTCAGGTCGGAGCTCGACGTGTTCTGGGAGAAGGCTCTGGACGCATACCGGCTAGTCGCAGAAGAGAACCAGGAAGAGGGGGAAGCAGGATGACGTCATCAAGTGTGCCGCCGATCCGAAAGAGCGTGGTGGTCAACACCGGTGTGGAGCGCGCGTTCGCGCTGTTCGTCGACAAGTTCGACGCCGTCAAACCGCGCGAGCACAACCTGCTGCCGGTCCCGATCGACAAGACCGTGTTCGAACCTCGCGTTGGCGGGCACATCTACGACGTGGGGGTTGACGGCAGTCGATGCGAATGGGCTCGCGTCCTGGTTTACGAGCCACCCTCCCGGGTGGTCTTCTCCTGGGACATCGGGCCGACCTGGCAGCTGGAACACGACCACACCAAAACGAGCGAAGTCGAAGTGCGCTTCGTCGCCGAGTCCGCTGATCGCACGCGGGTCGAGTTGGAGCATCGCCACCTGGACCGCCATGGCGCTGGGTGGAGATCCGTGGCCGACGGAGTCGACGGCGACGCCGGGTGGCCGCTGTACCTGCACCGCTACGCCGAGTCAACGAGGGAGGCGATCCAATGAGCACGGACACAAAGTCGTTGATGGACTTGGCCTTCCAGGAGCGGTCGGACCTCGCGGCGTTCCTCGAGACGCTGAACCCGCAGGACTGGGAATCCCCCAGCCTCTGCCGAGGCTGGACGGTCAAAGACGTTGTCGCACACGTCATCAGCTACGAAGAGTTGAACTGGTTCGGCTTGGTCAAGCGGTTCGTCAAAGGCGGTGTCATCCGCGCCAACGAGGTGGGGGTCAAAGAGTTCTCCGCGAAATCGCCTGACGAGTTGATCGCCTTTCTGCGCAAACATCTACGCCCACAGGGCCTTACCGCAGGATTCGGCGGGATGATCGCGCTGGTCGACGGAACTGTTCATCACCAGGACATCCGTCGTGCACTCGGTCGCTCCCGAACGGTTCCGCCCGAGCGTCTTGCTCGCATCCTGCCTCTGGTGCCGGGAAACCCGCGCCTCGGCGCGGGCCGGCGCATCAGAGGCTTACACCTGCGGGCGACCGACGTCGACTGGGAACACGGCAGCGGGCCCGACGTCTACGGCCCCGGCGAGGCCCTGTTGATGGCGATGACGGGCCGGCCGGCCGCTTTGCCAGAACTCACTGGCCCCGGGCAAGCCACCTTGGCCGCACGCCTGTGATACCTATAAGTCGTCGATGAAAGCTGCTACGGCCCTGCCGATTTCAGGTCCGGAGTCTTCCTGGATGAAATGTAGGCCGGACACGGTGATTTCGGTCTGGTCTGGCCAGGAGCGGCAGAACTCCCGTTGCGCGCCAACGAGAATGATGCCGGGGTCGGCGTTGATGAAGAGCTTCGGGATTCCTGGGGTCGACGCGAAGTAGTCCGCATATTCGCCGACGACCCTTACCACCTGGGGCGGCTGCCCTTCGATCGGGATCTGGCGTGGCCAGGTCAGCGTCGGGCGACGCTCCTCACCCGGGTTGGCGAACGGGCGGCGATACTCGTTCATCTCCTCGTCGGACAGCTTGCGCTTGATGGAGTTCGGCAGGATGGCCTCGACGAACAGGTTGCGGTTGAGGACCATGTCTTCGCCCGCCTCGGAACGCAACCCCTGGAAGATGCGACGTGCGGCCTCGGGCCACTCGTCCCAGCTGTCGAGTGGCCGCACGATGGCCTCCATATAGGCGATCCCGCGAACCCTGCCGGGATGGCGTCGCGCCCAGTCGAACCCGAGGGCCGAGCCCCAGTCGTGAATGACCAGCACGACTTTTTCGGTGTCGCCCAGGACGGCGTCGAGAAAAGCGTCGACGAACTTCTGGTGACCCGCGAGGGTGTACCCGGGGTCGTTGGGTCCGGGAAGTTTGTCCGAGTCACCCATGCCGATCAGGTCCGGAGCGATACACCGGCCTTTGCCGGTGAGTTCGGGGATGACGGAGTGCCACAGGTAGGACGACGTCGGATTGCCGTGCAGCAGGACGATCGGGTCGCCCGTTCCCTGCTCGACGTAGGCCATGCGCCGGCCGAGAACCTCCACGTATTGCTTGGAATCTCCCCACTGGCTCATCGGTCTCTGCCTTTCACTCGATGCGACGGCCGACGAAGTTGGGCCGGCGCTTCTCCAGGAACGCGGCCACTCCCTCGCGCCCGTCCGCAGATTCGGAGTTGGCGACGATCCCGTCGGCTTCATCGGCGAGTTGTTGGTGCAACGTCGCGTTCGACGACGCGTTCAGCAGCCGCTTGACCGTTCCGAACGCAGCCGTCGGGCCCGATGCGATCCTTTCGGCGAGCTTCTCCGCGGTGGGCCTGAGCTCCTCGTCGGCCACCACTTGGGTCACCAGCCCCCAGTCGAGTGCTTCGGCGGCCGTGAGCGCCCGGTTGGTGATGGCCAGTTCCGCGGTGCGCCGGTGGCCGATCACCCGCGGCAGGAACCAGGTGGCGCCGCCATCCGGCGACAGACCCGCGGCCGTGTAGGCCATGGTGAACTTCGTTGCTTCACTGGCGATCACGAGGTCCGCACCCGCCACCAAGCTCAGCCCGGCACCGGCGGCCGCGCCGTGGACGGCGGCGACGACGGGAGCGTCGAGCGCCGCGAAGGCCTCGACGGCCGCATGCACGTCGCCGGCCAGGGACTCCAGGGCGGCGCCGATGTCCTCGGAGGACGCGAAGTAGCTCAAGTCGCCGCCGACGCAGAACCGGGGGCCGTTTCCGCTGAGCAGGACCGCGCGGACGTCGTCGCGCTTTTGGAGCGACTCGGCGACGTCGCGCAGTGCACGACCCAGTGGCGCATCCATCGCGTTGCCGGCGTCCGGCCGGTTGAGAGTCACTCGGGCAACCGCGTTGGCGATTTCGAGGGTGACTGGATCGGCGGCGATCGATGACATCAGGCGACGCTCCTCAGCATGTCCGGGTGATTACCCACAGGACCATACGGCCACGGTCTTTCACGTCACAGCGGGCTCTAAAGTTCGATTCGTAATATCGGCCGGATGACGCTCGTTGCTAGGAAATCGGGGGGATATCGTCGCCCGGCAACCGTCGCCCTGCTCGGGGCGACATTCGTCATGGGCCCGGCAATCATTCCGACCGCAGCCCTGCTCCCGGTCGCGTCGGCGGATTGCCCCGGCGCCGAAGTCGTCTTCGCTCGCGGCCGTGAGGAGCCGCCCGGGGTCGGCGCCGTCGGCGATGCCTTCGTGGGTTCCTTGCGCGCCAAGACCGGCGTCTCGATCGGGGTGTACGGGGTGAATTATCCGGCCAACATCAACGCCGCCGCCGGTGCTGCCGATATCAGCAATCACGTTCAATCCATGGCGAAAAGTTGCCCCAACACCCGCATGGTGATCGGCGGCTATTCGCTGGGTGCGACGGCGGCCGACATGGCGGCCAGGGGGATGATTCCGGCGGGTGTCAATCAGAATGTCGCGGCGGTCGCACTGTTCGGCAATGGCGCCAAGCGACTCGGCCCGCCGGCAGCCTTCGCCGGGAGGACGATCGACCAGTGCGCGGACGGCGACCCGATCTGCGGCCGAGGGACCGACTGGCCGTCGCATCTGCAGCCGTCGTACATCGACTCGGGTCTGGTGGATCAAGCCGCGAGCTTCGTCGCCGGCAAGCTCTAGGCCGCGGCAGCGCGTCCGGTCTAAAGCGCCTGCCCGATCAGATCTGCTGGCCATTGCCTGCTATCTAAAACACGCCCAAGCGGCGATGATAGGCGCATGAGTGACGTACATCACACGGATGTCGTGGTCGTGGGTGCGGGCTTCGCCGGTCTGTACGCCGCGTACCGGCTTCGACTCACCGGTCATTCCATGCGCATACTCGAAGCCGCCGACGACATCGGCGGCACCTGGTACTGGAACCGATACCCCGGGGCCCGTGTCGACATACCCAGCGTCGACTACATGTACAGCTTCGACCCTGACTGGTCGCGCGACTGGCAATGGTCGGAGAAGTACGCCACGCAACCCGAGATCCTGCGCTATCTCAACCACGTCGCCGACAAGCACGACCTTCGTCGCGACATCCAGTTCCGCACCCGCGTCCTGTACGCGCACTGGGACGACGACCTGTCGGGGTACCGCGTCGGCACCGACCGCGGCGAGGAAATCACCTGCCGCCACCTGGTCATGGCGACCGGCTGCCTCTCCCGACCCAAAGATCTCGACATCAACGGCATCGAAAACTTCACCGGCGAGATGTATTTCACCAGTCGCTGGCCCCACGAACCCGTCGACTTCACCGGCAAGCGCGTCGGTGTCGTCGGCACCGGGTCATCGGGAATCCAAAGCATCCCCCTCATCGCCGAGCAAGCGGCGCAGCTAGTGGTTTTCCAACGCACACCGTGTTTTTCGATCCCCGCCCACAACGGACCGATCTCACAGGAGAAACTCGAGCAACTGGCCGACGACGCCGCCTACCGGCAGGCGGCGAAATACTCCTTCGGCGGGGTGCCGTTAGAACGCACCATCACTCCGTCGTTCGCGGTGTCCGCCGAGGAACGTCAGCAACGCTACGAACGGGCTTGGCAGCGCGGCGAATTGCTCGAAGTGCTCAACCTCTATACCGACACGATGAGCAACCCGGTGGCGAACGCCGACTTCGCCGAATTCATCCGCGGCAAGATCCGCAGTATCGTGCATGACCCGCAGACAGCGGAAGCGCTGTGCCCCAAGACCTATCCGGTTGGGTCGAAACGGCTGTGCCTAGACACCGGCTACTACGAAACATACAACCGGCCCAATGTGCGGTTGGTCGACCTGCAGAAACAGCCGTTGCTCGGTGTTTCGGAGACCGGAATCGACACGGCCGGTGAATCTTTCGCATTTGACACGATCGTGTTCGCCACTGGATTCGACGCCATCACTGGTGCCGTCGCGGGCATCGACATCGTCGGCCGCGACGGAGTTGTCTTGAGGGACAAATGGTCCAACGGCCCATCGACATACCTGGGTCTGACGGTCGCGGGATTTCCGAACTTCTATCTCATCGCCGGCCCCAACAGTCCCTCGGTGCTGTCGAACATGGCGGTGTCGATCGAGCAGCACATCGATTTCGTCGCCGACGCGTTGACCTACCTGCGCAATCACGGCCTTGGCCAGATCGAACCCACCGAGCTCGCCGAGGCAGGCTGGATGCAGCACGTTGACGACGCCGCGGCGATAACGCTTTTCCCGCAAGCGAACTCGTGGTACGTGGGCGCCAACATACCCGGCAAGCCGCGCGTCTTCATGGCCTACACCGTCGGTGTCGACTTCTACCGGCTGACCTGCGACGAGGTGGTGGCGCGGGACTATCTGGGCTTCAGGTTGTCCGGCCCCGGCGGCTCGCACTGCAACGACGGCGTCGTGCGCCGGTTGCAGCCCGATGTCCAGATGGTCCTGGAGCAAACGGCGCTGTTGAACCTGCCTCCGTTGGAATCGATGGGGGCCGACGGGCTGCGCGCCTTCTTTGACGAGGTCAACCTCGCCCGCCCACCGGGCCCGGAGGTCGGCGAGATCGCCGACGGAACCCTGCCCGGGCCGGCCGGCCCGCTCGCCTATCGCCTGTATCGGCCTGCGAGCGAGGGGCCGCATCCCGTCGTCGTCTATTTCCACGGCGGCGGCTGGGTTTTGGGCGACGCCGGCTCAGACGATCCGCTGTGTCGTGACTTGTGCGTGCTCAGCGATGCGCTCATCGTGTCGGTGAACTACCGGCACGCCCCTGAGCACCGATTTCCGGCTGCCCACGACGACGGCTGGGCGGCACTGCAGTGGGTGGCGGCTCACGCCGAAGAGCTAGGCGGCGTGCCCGGCCGGCTGGCGGTGTGCGGGTGGAGCGCGGGCGGCAATATCGCGACGGTGGCGTGCCGGCTCGCCAGGGACGCGGACGGGCCGAGGATCGTCGGGCAGGTGTTGCTCACCCCCGTCACCGATACTGACGTCACCCGCGGCTCCTACGTCGAGAATGCCGAGGGCTACGGTCTGACCGCCGCGCTGATGCGTTGGTTCTTCGACCAGTACTCCGACCCGAACGTACGACACGATCCGCGACTTGCCCCGCTGCGCGCGGCCGATCTGTCGGGCCTGCCACCAGCAACGATCGTCGCGGCAGATTTCGACCCGTTACGCGACGAGGGCGTCGCCTACGCCGAAGCCCTTGCGACAGCGGGGGTTCCGACGCAGGTGGTGCGGGCCCGAGGTCACACGCACTTGTCGGTACCGATGGTCGACGTCGTCGTCTCCGGAGCTCCGATCCGGACCCAGATGGCCGATGCGCTGCGCGGGTATTTCGCGGTCGACGCCGCCAAGGCGGCGTCAGCTCAGCCGACGGGGTGAGCTGACTCCGACCGCCGAACCGCTTCTGGTAAGTCTTACTAGTGGACATACAGTGAGGCGGCTCTTGTGACTCCATCCCCTGGCTCCGCGACCGCGAAGCGTCGCGTGGTGCATGTCGGCACCGGCTTGACGGGCAGCGTGGCACTGCGCGCGATCATCGACGACCCCGCACTCGAGTTGATCGGGGTCAAGGTGTCCTCGCCGACGAAAGTCGGCGTCGATGCCGGCCAACTGTGTGGACGGCCCGACGTCGGCATCGCAGCCACCGATGATGTCGCCGCGGTGCTGGACGCCAAGCCGGATTGCGTCGCCTACTGCGCAACGGCCGTCAGGCGTGAGGACGAAGCGATCGCCGACATCGTCGGCTACCTGGAAGCCGGCATCAATGTCGTCACCATCTCCGCCATCCCGATGGTGTATCCCCAAGCGGCCCCGGCGAAATGGCGCGATCCGATCGAGCGCGCCGCGCGCGAAGGCAACGCGACCTTTTATGCGACCGGATGCGAACCCGGATTCGTGAGCCTGAACCTCCCCACCGCATTGCTGACCGGGGCCGGTGTCATCGACACCTATCGCATGGACGAGTACGCGCTGGACCTCGACCTCGCCTATCCGATCTGGGAAGTGCTGCACGAGTCGATGGGCTTCGGGAAACCGGACGGCCACGTTCCCATCCGCATCGCGTCAGGCAAGGTGCACAACGACTGGGGACCCGTCGTGCGGTACATCGCTGACACGCTGTCGGTCGACGTTGAAGACGTTGCGCTGGATTGGGAAACAATCCTGGCCCCCGACGATCTCGACACCGCGCTCGGGGTGATTCCGGGTGGCACCATCTGCGGGCACCGCTGGCAACTCGCCGCCGTTTGCGACGGGCGACCGGTCGTGTCCGTCCAATACTTCGCGACCGTGACCTCCACACCGTGGCCCGAGACGTGGCCGCGCCCAGCACAGCCCGGCCAGGGCGGCATGGTCTTCCGCATCGAAGGCTCCCCCAGCATGACCCTCGCCCTCCGTCTCGACCCTGCGAAAGGCGACAAAACCAACCCCGGCGTCGCGGCAACGGCGTTGGCGGCGGTCAATGCGATCCCGGCTGTCATCGATGCGGCACCTGGCCTCTTGGATGCGCCGTTGGCGGGGCCGTCGATCGTCACCCGGCAGACCCGACTCGGCACTTCCTGAACCGCTGGCGATTCGGGCTAGCGCACTTGAGTCCGTCTAGCAGTGCGTTGACCAACAACGACACCGCGCGGTGTGACGCGCTTCCCCCCAACCCGGTCAGCGTTTGATGACGCGCTAATCAAGACCGTGGCCGACGCCGGTTGACTTACCTCGCATGTAGTTGGCCAGCAGATAGGCGGAGTAGCCGGTGCCTGCTGCCGGAGTGAGCGTGCGTGTCCTGGGGTGCATCATGCTGAGACCGATGAGCGTCGCTATTGCGCCGTTGATGTAGACATGCCTGCGGGTGTGGTTCTTGAACCCGAGGGTTCGGTTGACGGGCTCGAACAGCGCAGGCGCAGCGAAGTGAGCTAACCCGATGCCGCTGGTGAGGAGTCCGTAGACCAGACCGGTACGCGCCATTTCTCGCTCGCGCTCCCATCGTTGCCCGCGCCACCGAGCGGCGTTACAGTTTGGCTGTCGATCGTAAACTGTGCTGCAGGGCAGAGATGACGTGACAGCAGGCTCTCCGGGCATCGTTGAAACAATCAGGCCGTTCGCCAATGCGGTGCGCTTGAACCTAACAGCGGCAGTGCGGACCCGCCGGCGCGGTTATCGGGGCTGGACCGGAGCGGTCAACACCGACTATGACCCGCTGGACGGCGCTACCGCAGCGCAGCCGTTCGATGCCTATCGTGCCCTCCATCGCGGTGGCCGCGTGCATTACAACCCGAAGCGTTCGACGTGGATTTTGCATCGTCTGGAAGATGTCAGAGCTGCGTTACGTGACACGGACAGCGTGACCAGCAGTGAGGGTGTCACCCGGATCAAGTTCACTGCTCCCCTTGCCGTCCTAACTGATGGTGAGGAGCATGCACGCCTACGCAAGCAAGTGCAGCCAGGGTTCAGCAAGGGAGCCATGGACAGCTGGCAGGGAATGACGGACAAGCTTGCTCTTGAGTTGGTTTCGGAGTTGCTGGCCAACCCCGGCTCTGATGTCGTACGGCAGCTCGCCATACCGATGCCGATCCGAATGATCGCCCAGATACTCGGCGTGCCCGAATGCGACGTTGCGGATTTCCGGCGATGGTCCGAGGACGCCGTACGGATCATGGACCTCTCGCCGACGCCTAAAGGTGTTGTCGGCGCTGCGAAGTCGATGACCGCCGCCGCTGCGTTGCGGCGCTACTTCTTTCAGCAGTTCGCCGCTGGGGGCTTGAAGGGGTCCGAGACGGTTCTTGGCAGATTGCTCCAACACAACACCGATGGAAGTCTCACCAACGAACAACTATTCGTCATCGCTATTCATCTGTTGATTGCAGGCAACGAAACAACCACCAATCTGCTGGGCGGAATGTTCGACACCCTGGCACGCAATCCGGACCAGTACAGCCTGATTCGCGCGAATCCTGACCTCATCCCCATGGCCGTGGAGGAGCAACTGCGAATTACGACCCCGATACAGAATCTCTATCGCTACACCCGCGCCGACTACAAAGTGGGTGAGGTCACGATCCCGAGCGGGTCGCGCGTGCTGCTGTCCTTCGGGGCGGCAAATCGCGATCCGTCGTTGTTCGAGAACCCCGACGAGTACCGGGCGGATCGAAACCCTCGCATGCATGTGGCGTTTGGCTATGGCACTCACATGTGCCTTGGCGCACCTCTCGCCCGGATGGAGGCTCAGGCGGTGCTGAGGGAGCTTGTCACCCGCGTTTCCCATATCGACGCGGTCGGCGAGACCACCTGGTCCACCAACAGTTCGCTTCGTGGGCCAACGCGCCTCGCGGTCAAACTGACGCCCGCAGAATCGTTGTCAAACTAGTCGGGATTGTCCGCTAGGAGGGGAATGCCCTCTGATCTGCACAAACTCTGTGGAGCTAAGGGGATTCGAACCCCTGACCTACTCGATGCGAACGAGTCGCGCTACCAACTGCGCCATAGCCCCTGGTCGCTAGCAGGCTACCAGCCGAAGCCGCGATGAGCCGAACCGCGGCCCTACTGACCGACTGCCCGCGGGAGATCGCGTGGCCATCCGTAGTTGCGCACCGGCATCGCGTAGTCCAGGTGCTCGAAGATCGGGTCCTCGTCGTCGATTTCCAAAACCACTGCACCCGGGCGGCGCAGCCGTGCCGGCACCACGTCGTAGTCGCGGTCGTACGCGTTCTCGACGCCGAGCCGCGCCCGTGCCATCCGCTGCATCCGACGGCGTCGCACCTGCTCCTCGATCCGGGTCTGGCGGCGCAGATACCCCAGGTACATCAGCGTCACCGCGGTGGCGGTCCCACACACCCACCAAGCGGACGGGGTCACTTCGAAGGCCGTGATGGCCGAACCGACCAGGACCACCGCCATCGCCATCAGGACGCGCCGGCGGAACCGGTACTTGCGAGCGCTGACCACCGCGGCGGTCTTGTTGTCGAACCGGCGTCGCCGCGATACACCGGGGGTGAAGGGCACCGGCCCGTCGTCTTCCGCGCCGTCGTCCGGAGGCTCCAAACCCGAAGAGTCGTCGACGTACTCGTATTCGTCGTCGCGCAGTTCCGCCTCGACCTCTGGTTCGGTGGATTCCTCCGCCGGCTCCTCGACCGCATCGTCGACCGGATCGGGCTCTGCCACCAACTTGGGCTCGCCCAACCGGACGCTTTCGCCAGGCGGCAGCGCCGACGAGTCCTCGACGACGTCGACGTCCAAGTAGTCCGGTTCGCTCGGCTCGGCGTCCCGCGCGACGGCCATGACCAGCGGGCGAGCGCGTCGCAGCTGGTCGGTGGGGGCGTCGTCGTCCTCGTCGTGTTCGTCGGAGAAGTCCGAATCGGCGTGCTCATCTGCTTGCCAGTCCGGGTCACTCTGGTGGCCCGCCGCGGGCCCGCCCCGGCGCTTGAGCAGCCGCGAAGCCGCTGCGCCGTTGAGCACCCTGGTCGCCAGCGCCACATCGCTGGTGCGGCGCACCGCCTCCCGCTTGCTGATCAGCATTGGCACCAGCACGAACAACCAAAGCACCACAAGCGATATCCACAACAACGACTGCGGGATGCTCGGCATGATGACCTGCTCTCTTCGGTTCCGCTGCCCCGCGAGGCTGGATCGTCAGCCACCGCGGCCGGGTCTGTTATGACCAGGGCAATTACACACCTGTAATTCACCTCGTTCAAGCATCACACGCCACATATGTCACGTTAGCCACAGGAATATTTCGGTTTCCTCACCCCCGCGCGCCACGGGGTGCGGCGAGATTGCCGCTACGGTCGCGCTTCGCGCCCCCACCACAACCCTCACGGCCATCTCGCCGCAAAAGCTCCCCCTGCGCGCCACGGGGTGCGGCGAGATTG
>NZ_MVHT01000107.1 GCF_002086275.1 Mycobacterium intermedium
AAGCGGTGGTGATCGCCCGCGAGGACCGCCCCGGGGACAAGCGTCTGGTTGGTTATGTCACCGGCACCGCCGACCCCACCATCCTGCGTACCGCGCTGGCCGAGCGGCTCCCGGCGTATCTGGTGCCCGCGGCGGTCGTGGTCATCGACGCGGTGCCGCTGACGGTCAACGGAAAACTCGACACCCGCGCGCTGCCGGCACCGGAATACACCGGCAACCACTACCGCGCCCCCGCCAACGCCGTCGAGAAGATCCTGGTCAGCACATTCGCCGAGGTGCTCGGTGCTAAACGGGTCGGCGTGGACGACTCGTTCTTCGACCTGGGCGGGGATTCGCTGGCGGCGATGCGCCTGATGACCGCGATCAACGCAGCCCTGGACACCCAATTACCCGTGCGCGCCATATTCGAGGCGCCCACACCGGGCGACCTGACCAGGCATCTGGAGAAGCATGCCGGCGACGAGCGCTTCGTGTTGGTGCACGGCCGCGAGCCCGCGAAACTCCGTGCCGCAGACCTCACGCTGGACAAGTTCATCGACGCCCCGACGCTGGCTGCTGCCCCCGAGTTGCCAGGCGTCAGCGCGGAGATATCCACGGTGCTCCTGACCGGGGCGACCGGCTTCCTGGGCCGCTACCTGGTGTTGGAGTGGCTGCAGCGAATGAAGACCGTCGGCGGCACGCTGATCTGTCTGGTGCGGGGCAAATCCGATTCGGAGGCACGGGCTCGACTGGACGCCATCTTCGACAGTGGTGACCCGAAATTGTTGGCGCACTACCAGGAGCTTGCCGCCGACCACCTACAAGTCGTAGCCGGCGACAAGGCCGAAGCGAATCTGGGTCTCGATGGCCTCGCCTGGCAGCGGTTGGCCGAAACCGTCGATCTCGTGGTCGATTCGGCGGCGCTGGTCAACGGCATCCTGCCCTACAGCGAGCTATTCGGACCCAATGTTGCGGGGACCGCGGAGCTGATTCGGCTGGCGCTCACCACCAAACTGAAACTCTTCAGCTACGTGTCGACCGCCAACGTCGGCGACGGGGTCGAGCCATCCGCGTTCACCGAGGATGCCGACATCCGGCAGATTTGCCCGACCCGCTCCAACGACGGCGGCTACGCCAATGGTTACGGCAACAGCAAGTGGGCCGGCGAGGTGCTGCTGCGCGAGGCCAACGATCTGTGCGGGCTGCCCGTCGCGGTATTCCGCTGCGACATGATCTTGGCCGACACCACGTATGCGGGTCAGCTCAACGTCACCGACATTTTCACCCGGATGGTGCTCAGCGTGCTGGCCACCGGTGTCGCTCCCAGCTCGTTCTACCCGCCCGACGCCGACGGCAACCGGCAGCGAACCCACTTCGACGGTCTGCCAGTCGAATTCATTGCCGAAGCGATCACCACGCTGGGCGCCCAGGCGCTCGGCGGGTTCGAGACCTATCACGTGATGAACCCGCACGACGACGGTATCGGGCCCGACGAGTATGTCGACTGGCTCATCGAGGCCGGCTACTCGATCGAGCGCATCGACGATTTCGACGAGTGGCTACAGCGGTTCGAAACCGCATTGCGCGCGCTGCCGGAGCGGCAGCGCCGCCATTCGGTGCAATTCATCGCCCGGTTAAGCGATGCCGATGAATCGGACAGCGGCGCCGCGCACCAAGCCGAAGGCCCGGCCACCGCGATCTTCGGCTCTGACGCACCCAGGGCTATCGGACAGCCGATGCAGGGGTCCTACGCGCCGACCGATCGATTCCGAGCCGCGGTGCAACGGGCGAAAATCGGCCCCCAGAATGACATTCCGCATGTGACACCGGCGGTGATCCGCAAGTACGCCACCGACCTGGAACTGCTCGGACTGCTGTAGCTTTGCGACGACTACCGCTCCGCGCCCGGAGGGACGATGCTTAACCGCACCAAGAGACAAATCAAAACCGAACTGCCGTCTGGGCGCTTCATCGCCGCGGTCACCACTATCGGCAGCATGCAATTGATGAGCACGATGGACGTCACCATCACGATCGTCGCGCTGCCCAAGATCCAGAACCAACTGAATCTCTCCGACTCCGGACGGACCTGGGTGTTCATCGCGCCGTTGCTGACCTACAGCGGGCTGATGCTGCTGGGCGGTCGCCTGGGCGACACCATCGGACGCAAACGCGCTTTCATGATCGGGGCGGCGCTGTTCACCTTGTCCTCGGCGATGTGCGGTTTCGCATGGGGCGGGGGCGCGCTTATTCTGGCGCGCCTGCTGCAGGGCGTAGCTCTCGCGATCCTCGGACCCACGTGTATGGCGTTGGTAGCCACGACATTCCCGAAGGGCCCCACCCGCAACGCCGCGATGGCAGTTTTCGGTGCGATGTCCGTCATCGGCTCAGTCGCGGGCTTGGCAGTAGGCGGGATCCTGACCGACGTGTCCTGGCGGCTGGTGTTTTTGATTTGCGTGCCCATCGGACTGCTGGCGCTTTACCTGGCTCGGACCGCGCTTGGCGAGACCGATAAGGAACGGATGAAGCTCGACGTCAGCGGGGCCCTGCTGGCGACGCTGTTTTCTACCGCGGCGTTCTACGGGCTTTCTCTCGGGCCGGAGAAGGGCTGGCTGTCGGTCACGATGATCGCTTCGGCCGTGGTGGCCGTCGGCGCTTTCACCGCGTTTGTCGTGGTGGAGCGGACCGCCGAAAACCCCATCGTGCCCTTCAGCCTGTTCTTCGACCGCAGCCGGTTGGCCACATTTGGGGCCATGTTCCTGGTCAGTGGCGTGGCGTTGACCCTGACTGTGTTGGTGGCCGTGTACGTGCAGGACATCATGGGCTACAGCCCCTTGCGCGCAGGTATCAGCTTCATTCCCTTTGCCATTGCGACGGGCGTCGGGGTGGGTGTGTCATCGCAACTGGTCGCGCGGCTTTCGCCGCGCGTGGTGGTGATCATCGGCTGCGCGCTGGTGTTGGGTGCGTTGCTATACGGCTCGACGCTCAACCGCGGCGTCCCGTATTTCCCGAACCTTGCGCTGCCGATCTTCATCGCCGGGCTGGGCCTGGGCATCATCAATGTCCCTCTCGGGCTGTCGCTCATCGCGAGCGTGGGGCCCGACCGCATCGGACCCACGTCAGCGATCGCGCTGATGGTCGCGAGCCTGGGCGGGCCGATCGTGCTGCCCTTCACGCAGGCCGCAGTCATGGCGCGCACGCTGCACCTCGGCGGCACCACGGGTCCGGTGAAGTTCATGAACCCCGCTCAACTGAATGCGTTGGATCACGGCTACACCTACGGCATGCTGTGGCTCAGCGGGGTCATTGCGCTGCTCGCCGCGGTCGCGCTGCTCATCGGTTACACCGCGCGGCAAGTGGCACAAGCGCAGGAAGTCCAGAAGGCTCTCGACGCCCGCGAGTTGTAGGTCGCCACTCGCGCTCCTATGGCGCGGGCTCTATCCGGGTAAGACGCGGTCCGTACACGTCGTAGGCGAAGCGCACCTGGCTGCCCTGATCGTGCGCCTGCTGCAGAATGGCAAGCCACGCAGCGAAATTCGGGTCATTGCGGTCCAGCAGATAAATGGCGGCATGGCGGCCGAAGAGCACCTTCACCGGCGCGTCCGGTGCGCCGATCAAGACTTGATGAACGGTGTCTTGCTCAACTATCGAGGGGTCGGCGGTCGCAGGCGGCGAGAACATGAGCGCTACCGCTGCCAGTGCCGCAATGCCGAACTTCCTCATAATCGCAGCGCTCCGTCCACCAGTTCGTCGAAGCGGTCCAATGCCTCGTCCGAGTCGGCGTCGATGCCGCGCAGCGGCCCGCGGTCGGCCAGATACCGCTGGGCGTACAACCGGGCGACCAGGGCCTTGCGGTCGGCGCCTCGAACCTCGCGTTCCCACGCCGCTTGCTCGGTGAGCAGCGCACCGGCATAGACGTCGCCCATGAACTGCGCCAACGGAAACAGCCGCGCCTCGGCGGCATCCCGGTTGGTGTGGTTGAGCTTTGACCAGGCGGTGACTGCGGCGTCGAGATCCTTGACGCGGTGGACCACCAACTGCGTTGTCTCGTCGTCGTCGGAAACCGAAACGGCGTCGCGCAGGCGCGCCAACAGCGCCTCGTGGGCACTGCTCTGCTCGATGCCCCGGCGCACGTCCAGACACAGGATGTTGTCCGGGCCCTCCCAGATGGTGTTGACCTGTGCATCGCGCAAAAGCCCTGCCACCGGCCAGGTTTCGATGTAGCCGTTGCCGCCGTGGATTTCGATGGCGTCGGAGGCGGCGGTGATTCCCAGCCGGCACACCTTGAGCTTGGTGACGGGCACCGCGATGCGCTGCCGAATGCTGCGTGGCTGGCGATGATTCGCGGCGCCGATGCCGTCGAACACCAATGCCTGCGCGGCCTCGACGTCGACGATCAACTCCGCCAGCTTGCGGCGCATCAGCGGCTTGTCGATCAACGCCCCGCCGAACGCCTGACGCCGGCGGGCGTAGCACAGCGACTCCACCAGCGCGCGGCGCGCATTGCCGAGCCCGAACAGGGCAATGCCGAGGCGCGCGGCGTTGGTCAGTTCCATCATCCGCCCCAGGCCCTTCCCGTCGGACGGGCCGGAGTCGCCGGACGGCTCGCCGGACAGCAGGAAGGCCTCGGCGTCGACGAACTCGACCTCGCCGGATGCGACCGAGCGCGTTCCGAGTTTGTCCTTGAGCCGACGAATCCTGACCCCGTTGCGGGACCCGTCGCGGCGGGTGCGCAGCACCAGGAAGTTGGCGACGCCGCGGCTCGAGTCGGGCGCGCCCTCCGGCTTGGCCAGCACGACGAACGCTTCGCCGGCGCAGTTCGAGGCGAACCACTTGAATCCGTTCAGCAACCACGAGTCGCCGTTGCGGGTGGCGGTGGTTTCCAGCGCGCCAAGATCGGAGCCGCCGGTGCGTTCGGTCAGCAGTTGCGCCGTCTCACCCGCCCATTCCCCCGACTCGAACTTGGCGAGGACGTGGTCGCGCACGTCGGCGGGCGCGTACGCGGCCACCAGCGACTGCACCATCCCGCCGCCGGTTCCCAGGGCGCAGCCCATCCCGATGTCGGCCTGGTTGAGCAGGTAGTTGGACGCGAACAACGGCAGCGACGAGCTGACCTTGGCCGCCCGTGCGTCGGCGCGCAATGCACGCTGGGCTTCCAGCACCGCTTGCTTGGACGCGGTGAACGACGGGGGCATGACGACCTGGCTGATGTCGTGCCCCCACCGGTCGTAGCGTTCCAGACGCGGTGGATTGCGGTCGGTTTCTTCGGCCCATCGGGCGACCGGGCCGCCCATCAGCGCCCCGATGCGGGTCAGGTGCGGTTCGACCACCGCGAGTTCGTCGGGGTGCAGGTAGTACGCCATGGTGGATTGCAGCGTCGGATCGGTTTCGTACCAGTTGAGTCCGACCGCACCCCGGAAGTTCTCCGTTTGGTAGCGCCGCGCCTTTTCCGGTGTGGAGAAGGGGAGCCGGTCCACCGCTTCGGTGTCGTAATCACCCATGCCCGTACTTATACAGGGCTGGCCTGTAGGCCACGCCTGAGTTAGAGCGGCACGGCGAATTCAGAGGAGTAATACTCCGCCGGGGCCTGGTTGTTGGGGCCCGGCCGCGAAACGGAGAACCAGACACCCGTGGAGCCCGACGGAAGGGTGCCGCCGATGGTTGCCGACCCGATACCGCCCTCGTTGGTGTCCAGGCCGACGGTGGTGGTGCCCGGAGCGCCCGGGCCGCAGGGGTTCGACGAGGCGCGCGGCGTCGGAATCATGACGACGTCGTAATGCTGGGGGCCGCCACTGGCGATGACCATCTGAATGTCGGCGACCACTGAGGATCCGGATTTGCGGACGATCGCCGTGCCTTGGCCGTTGAAGGTGAGCGGTATCTGGACCGCGTTCTGGACCTTGCTGAAGTCGCAATTCCGCAGGTAGGCGTTAAGGGGCACCCGGGTGGGTCCCGATGGCTCGGGCGCGGCGCTGGCCGTCCCTAGTCCCAAGAAAGCCGCGAAAGTGATTGCTGCGGCGGATGTTCCTGCACGTCTCACGTCTCGCATTGGCTGCACCATTTCCTCATACTGGCCGGGTACCGGACCCGAATCAAGGGCTCGCAAAGATTGTGCACCCTGTTAGCTATACGCGGATCGGGTCAGGTAGTCGGTGAGCGCATTGCCCACCGCTTCGGCACCCAACGCGGTCGGGTGCAACGGCACCGCGCCAACGGTCGTTTCGTAGCCTTCGACGTAGCGCTCAGCGGGCGGCGCGCACATGTCGTGGTCTTGCGACAGCACCCGGGTGTCGAAGAATTCGATTTTCTTCTGCCCGGCGAGATCCCTTTGCCGGTCGTTCATTTCGTCGACTTTGGCTTGCAGGTAATCGGCGTCGGTTGGCAGTAACGGTTGGCTGGGGAAGCATCCTCCGGAACGGATGAAAATTCCGTAGCCCACCAAGATGATTCGAGACCGCGGTGCCTTTGCGCGGATCTCGTCGATCATCGTGGCCCAGATCGGCACCTGCGCGTTGATCACCTCGGAAGCCTTGTCGACGCCGCCGACGACGAAATCCGCTCTGCACGGCTTCGGGTCAGGGGTGCCGGCGCGGCAGGCTTCGGCGTTGCCCGACATGCCAATGTCGTTGGCGCCGACGGTGATTGTGATCAGATCGGTCGTGGGCTCGACGGCGTCGAGCTGACGCGGGATGAGGCCGTGGTCGGTCTGTTGGGCGCGGTTGGTGATGTCATCGGTCGTCGCGCCGCTGCAGGTGACGTCGGTGAAGGTGGCGGCGTCGACCCGTCGTGCCAGTACGGACGGGTAGTTGTTGGTCGACTTGTGGCATCCGCGGGGAGCCGCCGGCTCGGGCACTCCGGGCGCGGCGGCGACGGAGTCGCCCATGGCGACGTAGCGCGGGCGGGCGACGGAGCCCGGGCCGGGCGGCGGCGGCGACGCACACGACGTGAGGCACACGGCCGCCGCGACCGATGCGATGGCGGGACGCCGCGAGCCCATGCGCCCCAGTGTTTCACCCGCCTCCGCTGGCGGTCGCCTGGTGTAATACCCACACGTCGGCGCGGCGAAGTTGACGCGAAACGGCCTGTGTCTGCGCCGAGTGTGAGGCTCTTGGCCCCATAGCGGCGTGCGGCGGGATTTATCCCACACGTTCGGCGCGGGAACTTTGCGCGCCGCGGCCTGCGTCTGCGCCGAGTGTGTGGCCTATGGCCCGAAGACGGCGTGCGGCGGGATTTATCCCACACAGTCGGCGGGGCCCCGCCGACGGCGTAAAGGCCAGCGGCGCCGCGCGTTACGGATTCGTCCGAATCCGCCCCGGCGTCCACCAGCCGCTGCGGGTCGCTTCGTCCAGCTCAAGCCGCGCGGGCGGGGCGTCCACCAACGTGTCGAACTTGCGCAGCGACCCCCAGTCGCGGGCCCAGTCGCGAGACAGGTACGTCGCCATGACATGCGCCCGCAGCAACAAGTCGGTGATCCCGAGCAACCCGCCGTTGGTGCCGTCCTGCCAGGTGTCGGTGTCCAGCTTCTTGGCCGAATAGTCCGGCGTGATGCGGAACTTCGGGATCTCGGTGACGCCATTGCGGTGCAGCATCGGGTGCTGACACGGGAAGGCCAAGCCGACCGCCCAGTCCAGCAGCACGGGCTGGGTCGAGCCGACGTACTCCTGCAGCGAGCGCAGCTCCGGCACCCGCGGCGGGGTCACCGCGATCCAGTCCTCCGGCGTCAGCGACAGGTCCTCGGCCACCACTCGGACCGCGACCGTGTCGGCGGGCATCTTGTCCCGAGCGAAGCGTAGGTTGCGCCACACCTTGGGCTGCTCGCCGTAGAGGTCGTCGGGCACCATCCGGCCGGCCGGCACCAGCGGGCCGGGCCCTTGCCGCGCGTATTCCAGCACCACCGTCTGCCCGGGGGTGTAGCCGTGCAACACGCTGTGGCCGGCGATCTTGCCGGCGGCAGTGATCACCACCAGCGGGTGGCTGTCCACCGGAGCCTGGTCAGACTCGGGCAGCTGGTACCACGCCGAGGTGAGGCGGCTCTGCTGCTGCGCGCCGCTGGTGTAGGTGCCCGCCAAGGGAACCCGCGCCGGGTCGAGTTGATAGGGCAGGGGCACGGTCGACCCGTTGATGCCCGGCTTGGTCAGCTTGGTGGGCGCATCCCAGTCGTAGTCGGTGCCGGGCTGGTTCGGCTTCATCACGATCGCCTCGGCGACGGTCTTTTCGGGCACCCCGTTGGGCGAGAAGCCGACGGGATCGGTCCCGCCCAGCGGTCCCAGCGGGCCGTAGTCGCCAGGTAGCGGCGTCATGAAGCCCTCGTTGGGATCCGGTTCGACGAGCACGTCGTCGGCAAGGCCGCAGCCGCCCGCGAGCGCACGCAGGTTCGACCAGCCGTTGGAATAGGTGGGGTACTGCCGCACGATCCCGGCCACCATCGAGGCGATGAACACCACCGCCATGAAGCCCGCCGTCAGCGGTATGGGCGCGGCCGTCAGCGCCCGGGCCAGCCGGCCTTCGCCGCTGCCGCGGGGCGCGAAGTGCAGCCAGGCCGCATACGCCGCCGCCAGCACGAATAAGGCGAAAAAGATTGTGCTGATGGTGATTCCGTCGATCTTCGGCATGGCGTTGTTGAACGGCACCCCGTAGCTGGACACATACCACCAACCGTTGGTGGTGGCGAAACACAGTGCCAGCATGAAGAACACGGCCGCCAGGAACGCCATTCGGTTGCGCGACCAGCGCAGCACCGATGGCGATACCAACACCGTCGTCAACGCCGCCACCGCCGCACCCACCGCGGCGAACAGCCCAAAGTGGTGCACCCACTTGGTCGGGGTGAACATCAAGAAGAACATGGTGGCGAAGATGACGCCCATCAGCCGCCAAGCCGGGCCACGTGCCACACCGGGAACTCGCTTGCGGCGCAACATGATGAACACCGCGGTGAACAAACACAGCGCGGTGATCAGGAAGCCGAACCGGCGCGACAGCGAGCCGTCGACGGTCGGCAGGATCAGGTAGTAGTAGCGCAGGTTCTCGGTGTACCAGGCCTGGCTCGGTCCGATCTTGGTGCGAATCTTGGTGGCTTCCAACACCGTTGACAGCGTCTGGTCGGCGAACACCACGGTGAGGATGACCGTGCCGGCGGCCAGCATCGGCGAGAGCAACGGCAGCTTGCCGACGACGCGCTGCCGGCGCATGAAGATCCGCAGGATCGGGCGGCCGCCGGCCACCAGCGCGGCCACCGCGATCAGGCCGGTGGGCTGAACACCGAGGGTGAACGCCGCGGTGATGATGGCCAGCGCCGCCGGCGTGAGTCGGCTGTAGCGCATCGAACGCTCGATGAGCACATAGGTGACAAGCGAGCCGAGGGCGATGATGGGCTCCGGCCGCAGGCCGTTGTTGAACGGCATCCACGCGGTCAACAGGACCATGCCGGCCGCCCAGTTCGCGGCCTTGCTGCCGGTGACCGCCGGACCCAACCGCGGCAGCACTTCACGCGAGAGCAGCAGCCAACAGACCAGTCCGGCGAACAGGTCGGGCAACCGCATCCACAGGCTGTTGTCGCTGACGTGGGTCATCAGCGCCAGCAGGTTGTAATACCAGCCGAACGGGTCCTCGGGGCTGCCGAACCAGCGGAAGTAGTTGGACATGTAGCCGGCGTGGTCGGCGACCCGGGCCATGCCCAGGATGTAGCCGTCGTCCGACGAGTTCGCTCCGATGACATGCCAGAGCAGGAACCCGAAGATCACCACCCCGTCGGCCAACGTGAAGGTGCGCCAGTTGGTGGGAATCCAGCGGCGCATCCGGTGGCCGTCCAGCTGGTCCAGGCGCCACAGCGCGATCAGGGCCACGATCGTGGACACGATCGCGCCGATCATCGCGGCCAGTTTCAGGATCGTCGGCGTGGTGGAGAACCGGGTGTCGATGGTGGCCGTGAGGCTCAGCCCGGGCGGGGCGGGACCGGTCAGGTCGGTGAACACCCCGACGATCTGCGGGCGCAGGTTGGGGTCGGGGTAGCCGCTGCGCAACGGCTCCCCCTTTGGATTTTTCAGCCCCACGAAGTGCGCGAAGGTGCCCGCATGCGTGGAGGTGACGTCGATGCGTTCGCACGCCGCGGAGAGCACCAGGTCGCGCGGCACGGACAGGATCACCACGTTGCGGTCGGTGACGTCGACGGTCTTGGCCCGCACGACTACGAACAGCGCGTTGAGGTTGGCGTCCTTGCCCTGCTTGGGTGCGGTGCCCAGGATCACGCCGCCGTCGGGCGGCATGTCGCGCACGACGCTGCAGGGCACGGTGGCTTCGAAATCGACCGGCGTCAGGGAGATCAGCGGCGCGGTGACGCTGTTGAGTTGGCCATCCTGCGGCCAGTTCAGCAGCGCGGTGGTCTGCACCACCGGGAGGAGCGGCGTGGCGACCGCCAGCACAAAGCCGAGCAGCCCGGCGATCGTCGCAACCCATCGCGTCAGCCGCACGTTGCGGTCCGCTCTGATCTCTTGAGCCTCTCGGGCCGTCACTGCCGTCATGGGAGGGCCCTCACCGGTCCGAGGCGGGTCCAGCCGTGCACGGTCTGCACGCCCTCTTCCACCACTGCGTCGGGCGCCCGGTCGGCGGGCACCACGCGGTGGTACTGCTCGACCGATCCCCAGTCGCGGTACCAGTCACCGCTCAGGTACGTCGAGATCGTCGACGTCCAGAGCAGCCCCTGAGTGAACAGGAACGGCCCACCGGTCGAACGGCTCTGCCACAGGTTCGACGACACCGCGGTCTGTTTGTGGTCGGGCAGGATTCGGTACTCGGGAAGCTCGGCGATGCCGAGGTGCTCGGTGAACGGCCGTTGGCAGGGGAAGTTGGCGGCGGTGGCGATGTCCATCAACACCGGCGTCTGCGAGCCGATCAACTTCTGCAGCGTCTCCAGGTGCGGCACCCGCGGCGGGGTGAACGCGAACCACTGCTCGGAACTCAGGTTCGGGTCGTAGGCGACGATGCGCGCGACCGTGGCATCCCGCGGCGCCCAGGTCAGCGGGAAGCGCAGGTTGCGCCAGGCGGGCTGCGGGCCAAGGTCGATCGGGAAGACCAACCCCTGCTCCTCGATGGTGCCGTCGGGGCGGGTCCGGCCCCACTGCAATCTGAGCGACTGGCCGTAGACGAAGTCGCCGTCTTCCTTGTAGCTCCAGATGGCGCCGGCCGCGGACACCACCACCAGCGGGCGCTCCGCTTGCTGCGCCTGCCAATCCGGAGGCAACTGGTACCAGGCCGACGTGGCCGTCGCCGCCAGGTTGTTCTCGCCGTAACTGCCCATCACGGGGGTGCGGGCGGGGTCCAAGCCGAACGGCAGGGCCGCGTGCGACCCGTTGACCCCGACCGGGCCCTTGCCGCCGGCGGTGCCCGCGGAGTCGGTGATCGCGGCGTTGGGCTTGTTGGGGGAGGCGTCGGAGTTGACCACGCCTGGCTTGCTCACCACCGGGTCGGACTTGAGGTCGTCGCCGACGCCCTCGGGCTTGAACCCGACGGGGTTGACACCGCCGAGCGGGCCGGCGGGTCCGAACTGCTGGCCCGGGGCCGGTTCCAGCATGCCGGCGTTCGGGTCGGGTTCGGCCAGCACGTCGTCGGCCATGGCGCAGCTGGTGGGCGACAACCCCGACTTGATCGCGGCGACGTTGGCCTTCGCGGTGGTGTAGAGCGGGTAGCGGAAGACCGCGCCCTTGGCCATCGAGCCGACCTCGCCGAGGACCATGATCACCGCGACCACCAGCAGCGGCGTGGACGCCAGGAAGCGGTTACGCCGGTTGTTCTTGACCTCGGTGTGCCCGGCGTAGTCCATGCGGAAGTGGTACCAGGCGGTCAGCAGGCCGGTGAAGATCGACAGCGTCAGGAACATCGAGGTCACCGGGCGGCTGGCGATGACGGGCTGGATGTCGTACCACGGCACGCCGTAGTTGCCGACGTAGAACCAGCCGTTGATGCCCGAGGTGGCCCACGCCAGCACGAACAGCAACGCGGTGACGTACAGCGCCAGGTTGCGTCGGCTGTGCAGCCCGATCCGGGCGAAGACGAAGGCCGTGACGCCCCCCAGCGCACCGGCCAGTGAGGCGAACGCACCGAACTGGATGGCCCATTTCGTCGGGGTGAACGTCAGCAGCAACAGACCCAGGGCGGTGGTGCCGATCAGCCGCCAGGCCGGACCGCTGGCCAGGCCCGCCACCCCGCCGCGCCGCAGCAGCACGAACAGCACGCCGAACAGGCAGAGCAGCAACACCAGCACGCCGAAGCGGCGCGACATCGAGCCGTCGGCGTTCGATTCGACAGTGAGGAAGTAGTAGCGCAGGAAGTCCTGATACCAGGCGATTGTCGGCCCGACCGTGTACTTGATGCGGGCCGACTCGGCCACCGTGGCCAGCGTCTGGCTGCGGAACACCACCAGCGTGATGGAGGCGAGCGAGGCCCCCAGCACGGCCAGGGGCGCCAGCAGCCCGTCGGTGCCGCGTCGGCGCCGAATCCGCTGGGCGATGGCGCGGGCGCCGACCAGCAGCGCGGCGACGGCGATCAACCCCTGCGGCGCCAGCGTCGCGGTGAGCATCGCGACGATGATGGCGACGGCGGCCGGGGCCAGCCGTCCCAGCGCGATCGCGCGCTCCACCAGGATCCAGGTGACCAGCACGCCCAGCGCGATCAGCGGCTCGGGCCGCAGGCCGTTGTTGAACGGCAGCCAGGCGGCCACGAACACCGCGCCGCCGGTGAGCACCGCTACCCGGTTGGACGCCAGACCGCCCTTGCCCGGCCCCAACCGGCGCAGCACAAAACGGCTGATCAGCAGCCAGCACGCGATACCGGCCAGGGTGGCCGGCAGCCGCATCCAGACGCCCGCCGTGCTCACCGACGCCATGTGCGAAAGCAACGACAGGTACCAGTCGAAGGGCGCCTCGGTGGTCCCGAAGTACCGGTAGTAGTTGGCGATATAGCCGGCCTTGGGCGCGACGCGCGCGATGGTCAGGTTGTAGCCGTCATCCGACGAGGTGGCGCCGATGACATGCCACAGCAGCAGCGTGCCGATCACACCGGCGTCGGCGAGCCAGGTCGCGAAGCCGACCCGCCAGAAGATGCTCTTATGTACGCGGGGGCGGTAGCGGGACAGCCACGCGATGGGGGAGCGCCAATTGCGTAGCGTGTCGCCCCGGCTGTGCCGATCCAGCACACCCAGGGCCAGGATCGCGGTGAGCACCGCCAGTGCACCCAAGACCAGCGCGATCTTCTTGACCAGGGTGGGCTGGGTGATGAATCGGGTGTCGACGTCGACATGGGCCCACAGGTCGGGCTGCGGGGGCACCTTCAGGTCGGTGAAGATACCGCCGACCGATGGCTTCTTTTCGGGTGGCAGGGTCCCGGTCGCGCCGGGGATGCCGGCGAAATCGGCGCCCACGCCGCCCGGGTTGGCCCAGATGTGCAGGACGCTGCACCCGCCGGCGACGGCCGCCCGGGGTGCGACGGCGGCCACCGTGTCCCGGAACGCGACGACGACGCTGTCCTTGGTGGCTCGGACGAACAGCCCGTACTTGCCTGTCTCGAAGCCGTCGGCGGGCAGGGTGGACAGCACCAGACCGCCGTCGGGTGGCAGGGTGGCGATCGCCGAGCAGGGAATGGAGATGTCCAATGACTGCGGCGCGCCGGAGACCAGTGGTGCGGTGATCTGGGTGACGTTGTTGTCGGTCGAATTGGTGCCCTGCGGCCACAGGATGGTCGCCGTGGTTTGCCGGACGGACAACAACGGCACTGCCGCGCACAACAGCAGACCGGCGATTCCGGCGGCGACGGCGATAAGACGGGCGATCCGCGGAGATCGCTCATTACCGTCGTGGGGCACGAGGCTCGATCGTAGGCGATGCATGTAAGCCGGGGCTGCGGTGAGGCGCGATGTCGCGCTCTGGCTCCGATCACTCGGCGAGCAACCGATGAAGATCAGTGCGGCATACGCGTAGGCTGACTAGCGCGATGACCAACACTGCGCTTGGGTTTGGCGTTCTCGGACCGTTGCAGATGATCTCCAACGGTGCCTTGGTGCCGTTAGGGCCGGCGAAGCAGCGGGCAGTCTTGGCCGTGCTGCTGATGAACCGCAACCGGCCGGTGTCTGTCGAGACATTGATCAACGCCGTATGGGGCGACGAACCGGTACCGGCGGCGCGGACCAGCATCCAATCGCACATCTCCAACCTGCGCCGGCTGCTGCGCGAGGCCGGCGTCGATCCGGTGCGGGTGCTGGCGAGCGCGCCTCCGGGCTATCAACTGAGCGTCCCGGACGCCAATTGCGATCACGGCCGATTCAGCCTGGAAAAGCGGGCGGGCATCGAGGCCGCCGCCCAAGGACGGTATGAGGAAGCCAGCAGACACCTGTCGGCAGCGCTGGCTGAGTGGCGTGGACCGGTGCTCGACGACCTGCGCGACCTGGCGTTCGTCGACGCGGTCAACACGGCGCTCATGGAAGAGAAGGTGGCCGTGCACACCGCCCGTGCCGAGGCGGAGATCGCCTGCGGACGGGCCGGCGCGGTGATCGGCGAACTCGAGACGCTCACCGCCGAGCACCCTTTCCGCGAACCGCTGTGGGCGCAGCTGATCACCGCCTACTACGTCACCGAGCGCCAGTCAGACGCGCTGAACGCCTACCGCCGGTTGAAGACGGCCCTGGCCGACGGGCTTGGCATCGATCCGGGGCCCACTATCAATGCGTTGCATGAGCGCATTCTGCGTCAGGAGCGGCTGGGCACCCTGCGGCCGGACCTGAAAACCCGTCGGCGCTCCGTCTTCCGGGAAGAGCTGCCGACACTCGGGATGCCGAAGTCGGTCGTCGCGACGTTGACCGACTCGGCCGGGCGACGACACAGGCTCACCGGTGCGACGACGAGAATCGGGCGACTCGCCGACAACGACGTCGTGATCGAGGACACCGACGTCAGCCGCTACCACGCCGTAATCAGCGACACCGGAACGGAATACGTCATCACCGATTTGCGGTCCACCAATGGTGTGGAGGTGGAGGGGCGGCTCATCACGGGCAGTGCGCCGCTGTCGCACGGCGACCGGATCTCCATCTGTGGTTACCAGTTCATCTTTGAACTCCGAGCCGTGGATTGATTGCGGCGCCCGCGGCGCAAGAATTCTGCAAGTGGCACACCGCAATCTGGTGCCATGAGTATCTCTCGGGAATTGAACAGGAGGGTTGCCGGCGCGGTAGCGGCCGGTGGTATCGGCGTATTCGGCACTGCGGGAATAATATTCGCGGCTGGCAGTGCCCACGCCGACCCTGCCCCCATGGTGTGCCAGGACGGCGGCACAAAATCGACCCCCACCAACAGCTGCACCTATCAGTGGTGTCCCGGTTCGCCGGAACTGAAGAACATGCCCGACTGGGATCGAAGCGTCTGTCACCCTTGGTATTTCGACCAGAACAGCCCGTTGACCGACTCGAGAATCATCGAAGGCTTTCCGCCTCCGCGGCCGCCGCGGGTGTGCATTCCGTTCCTGCCCAACTGTGAGCCGTAGCCGGGCGCCGTTCGGCGCCCGGCGCAACGGCCTAGGCGTCGAATGTGTGGGATATGTACCCGCGCAGCGAGGTCCGGGGCCAGAACCCCCACAGTCGGCGCCAGGACCTTGAAGTTTCCCGCCGGCCTGCGGCCACGACCCCCACGCTCGACGCGAAGGCCCGAAGGCGCCGAGTCAGCTCCGTCGCAGCGGCGCCGGATCCCACAACCCGCTGCGCGTCACGGTGCCCAAGTTCAGTTCGGCGGGCCGCGCGTCGGGGTACCACGGCGTCAAGCGTTGCAGCGACCCCCAGTCCCGGAACCAGTCGTCCTTGAGGTAGCTGGCCACCGTTGTGGTGTGCAACAGCAATTCGGTGACGCCCAACGGTCCGCCGCCGTTCTTGTCCATCACGGGGGAGTTGGCCTCGGCGCCGAACCGGTCCGGCAGGATCCGCCATTTCGGTGTCTCGTCGACGCCGTTCTGATGTCCGAACGGACGCTGGCACGGGAAGGCCAGTCCGACAAGCCAGTCCAGGAACACCGGATCCTTCGAACCCACCACGTCCTGCAGCGTTTGCACCTTGGGGATGCGCGGCGGGGTGAGCGCAATCCAATGCTGGGGCGCCAGGTCCTGGTCCTCGGCGACGAGCCGAATCTGGGTGGCACCGCTTGGAATTGCGGACAGCGGCGCCCGCAGGTTGCGCCAGGCCGGTGCCGCGCCGACGTCGGCGAAGCCCAGCGATCCGCCGGGGTGCCCGCTGGCCGCGTCTTCGTCAGTGGCCCACTGTACCTGGATTTCTCGGGGATCGAACCGGCCGGCCGCTGTAACCACCAGTAGTGGCGCCTGGCCCCACTCGTCCCTCGGTGGCAGCCGATACCAGGCCGATCGCAGCGTGGCCGGTACCTGGACACCGCTGCGCCAACTGCCCAGCACCGGCGTGCGGGCCGGATCCAGATTGAATGGCAATCGGGCGCGAGAGCCGTTGATGCCCGGCGCGGCGGTGGTTCCGCCCTCGGTGCCGGGGTCGCTGCCGGTGATCAGTCCGTCGTCGCTGACGAAACTGCGGTCGAAGGCGCGCTCCATCACCGGGTCGGCAGACACGTCGGCAGGAATACCGTTGGGCGTGAAGGCTTCCGAGAGACCCGCACCCAACGCGTCGGCCGCCGGGGCGTTCACCGGCGAGAGCATGCCGGCATTGGGGTCCTGCTCCACCAGCACGTCTTCGGCCAGTCCGCACGTCTTGCCGGTCAACGCTTGAAGGTTGGAACGACCCACCGTCCACGCCGGATACTGCCCGATCATCGCCAGGGTGAGCGACGCCACTTCGAAGGTCACCAGCGCCCACGCCGCAATTGCCAACGGCGCCTGCACAATTCCTTCCAGCCGCGTCCCGAGCCGCGTTTTCGGAGGTTCGTTCTCGGTGGCGATGAAGTTGAACCAGGCTGCCAGCAGCAACACCACCACCGTCAGCCCGAGCAGCATGGTGGTGAACCCAAAGTGCCACTCCGGGAACTGATTCGACCACGGCACACCGAAATTGGACACATACCACCAGCCGTTGACGCTGGCGAACGACAATGCCACCAGGAACAGCACCACCGCGGCGAACATTGTCCGGTTGCGTCGTGAGCGCATCGCCGCGGCCGTGACCGCAACGGCGGCCAGCGCCCCCAGCGATCCGGCCAACCCGGCGAACACACCGAAGTGGTGCGTCCATTTGGTGGGAGTGAACATCATCGCGATGAACGAGATGATCGTGATCCCGACGATGCGGCGGCTCGGACCGGCGGCGGTCCCCGGAATGCGGCCCTTGCGCAACGACATTGCCACCGTGATCGCCAACGCGAGCACCAGCGCCAGGACCGCGAAGCGTCGCGCCACCGACCCGTCCGGGCTAGCCATGAACAGCCGCTCGTAACGAATGTGTTCGTCGAACCAGCTCAAACTGGGTCCGAGGGCGCGCTTGAGGGCGGTCGCCTGCATCTCGCCGGCCAGAGTCTGGTCGCGGAAGATCAGGATCGTGGTGACGGTGGCCGCGGCCAGGATGGGCGCCAGCAGCGGCAGCGCGCCGAACTGTCTGGACCGGCGGTGCATGATGGTGCGGAGCGGACCTATCGCGACCAGCAGCGCGCCGATGGAGGCGATGCCCGTCGGCCCCGAGAACAGAGTCAGGGCACCGATAATGCAGGCGGTCGCCACCGGTAGCAGTCGGTTGGTGGCCACCGCTCGCTCCACCGAGCACCAGGTGAGCAGGATGCCCAGGGCGATGATCGGCTCGGGCCGCAATCCGTTGTCCAGCGGCAGCCAGACCGCCAGGAACATGCCGGCCGCCGTCCACGCCGCGGCCCGGTTGGTCTTCACGGCGTGACCCAGTCGCGGGATGACCTCGCGGCTGATCACCCACCAACAGGTCAACGCCATCCCCAGCACCGGCAGCCGCATCCAGATGCTGGTCGTGGTGACATGCGACCACAGGGCCAGCAGGTCGTAGTACCAGCCGAACGGGGCCTCGGGAGTGCCCAGCCAGCGGTAGTAGTTGGCCATGTATCCGGCGTGCTCGGATACCCGCGCCATGGTCAGGATGTAGCCGTCGTCGGAGGTGTTGGCCCCGACGAAATGCCACCACACGAGCACCGCGATGACCACCGCGTCCAGGGGCCCAAGCGACCACCACCGGGCCGGTAGGAAGCGGCGGTGCCGGGTGCCGTCCGCGGTGTCCAGGACGTGCAGCGCGATCAACGCCGCAAGGGTGAGCGCGAGCCCAAGGATCATCGCGGCGAGCTTCAGCGGCGTCGGAGCGCTGCTGTAGCGGGTGTCGATGGTCGCCGAGAACTTCAAATCGGCCGGCGCCGGGCCGCTCAGGTCGGTGAACACCCCGACGATCTGCGGGCGGAAGTCGTAGCCGCTCCGCTCGCCGCGCAGTGGCTCACCCGGGTGCTCGGCCTTGGGGCCCTGAGTCAGACCGACGAATTCGGCGGTGACCTTGTCCGCGTGGGCGGTGAACGTCAGGCGCCGGCAGGCGGGGCTCAGCACCTCGCTCATGGGGGCGCTGACCACCGGGACGTTGCGCACCACGAGCACGAGCTCGTCGTTGGAGCGTTCCAGCAGTAGCCCTCGGTCGACGGCTTTCGGGGCCTGCTTGGGAACGGTGGAAAGCAGGACCGTCTTGCCGTTGTTCTGGGGTCCGGACAGCCCGGCGGCGGCCTGGCACGGCACGGTGATGGTCAACTCCGTCGCGACGTAGCTGATCAGCGGCGCTTCCACACTGCTGAACGTGCCGTTCTGCGGCCAGTTGAGCTCGGCGGTGGTCTGCTTCACCGGCAGCAGGGGCGTGGCCAGCGAAAGAACGGTCCCGAGCAGACCGGCGACGATCGCGACGACGCGAGCGATCCGATATTTCGCGCCCGCGTCGCTCACGGAGGTAGATGCTAATTGCTCGACGATGCGCGGTGAGGTTTCGGTGGCCATCAGGCACGCGCCTCGGGCTTGCGAATTGCCAGGACGAACGGCCCGATGGTTTCGACGGCGAACCGCGGGTCGGTGAACAGGGATGACTTGAGCTCGACGGTGTACCGGCGCACGTTGGGCTGGTTCGGATAGACGTCCTCGGCCAGGCGCAGGGTGTAGGTGTTGCCCGCGCCGCGGCGCATCAGGAACACCGTCGGCGGCTGCCACGGCAGCTTGTCGAGAGCGCTGATGAACTCGTCGGTTGTCTGCAGCTTGGACCAGCTCTCGATTGCGGCGGCTCGCTTGTCGAACTGTGCCAGCGGATTGGCGTAATGCGGCGTCAAGCCCTGGAAGCCCCAGTAGGGGTAGAAGGACAGGAAGCTGTAGTCGGCGGTGAGGACGACGGTTTCGTCGCGCGGCTTACCGGTGACGCGCTGGATCGTGGCGTCGATGGCGGGGTAGTACTTCTCCGAACTGGGGGGCCGACGATCGCCGCGCTCGCCGTGTCCGTCGGTGTCGGTGTAGGCGATGGTGATGTCGGGCCGCAGCACATCGGGGATGTCCTGGCTGAACGCGATCGCGCCGGTCAGCCCGATGGCAGCGGCGAGGGGAAGGACCACCCGGCTGCGGCCGGCCAGCGCCCGCGCCGCTTCGATGAAGCCAAACACCCCGGCAGCCACCAGCAGCACGCTCAGGGTCGGCTGCAGCCGGAACGACAGCAGTGTGGTGCGCGCCAGCGTGGTCAGCATCGACAGCAGCGACCACAGGTAGAGGGCCAGCACGCCGATGCCCAGCGCCGCAGCCCTTACCGACGACCGCGCCCGGATGACCAGCCATAGCGTGCCGATCATGCAGATCGCGCCCAGTAGGGAGAACTGCAGCATGGGGAAGCTCAGCTGAGCGCCGTCGGCAGGCAGGTAGTGCTGGGCGCTGCCGCTGTCGCTGACCGGGGAGTTGAGTGTTCTCAGCAGGTACGGCAGCCAGGTGATGGACGCGATGGCCGCCGCGATGACCGCGATGACCGCCAGCCGGTACAGCGGGTCCAGCGCCGCCTTCCTGTTGGTGCGCCAGCGCGAGGCGGCCAGCACCAGCGCCATGAGCGTCACCGTGAACGCGCTGTAGGCCACCAGCAGCGTGTACCAAGTCGCCGCGAAACCCAGAAAGAGACCGGCGGCGACAACCGCGGCCCAGCCGGCGGTTTTCTTGCTTCCGGTCTCGTCGAGCGTCACGCCCGCGTGGCCGTCGGCGGCGGGCGCCGCGCGGGCGGGGCGCGCGGCGGCCGGGGCCCCGCCGCCCGCCCCCCCCCCCCCCCCCGGGCCCCCCCCCCCCCGCGGCCCCCCCCCCCC
>NZ_MVHT01000108.1 GCF_002086275.1 Mycobacterium intermedium
CCCCTAACGCGCCGTAAACCGTTCCCGACGCAACAACTCCACCTCGGGCAGTTCCAGCGGGGGCAGCGAGCCCACCACCTTCCCGAGCAGCAAGTCGGCCAACTCGGGGTTGCGGGCCAGGCACGGCCCGTGCATGTAGGTAGCGACGACGCTGCCCTGAACCGCGCCGTCGACACCATCGCCGGCCCGGTTCCCCGCGCCCTTGACCACCGCACTCAACGGAGCAGCGTCCGGCCCCAACACCGTCCCGCCTCGATGATTCTCGAACCCGGTAAGACGCTGACTCAACCCCGCCAACAAGGGCTTGGCCACCAACTCGCCGATGGTGCGGGAATCCTGCGGCGACGTCGTTACATCCAGCAGGCCGACCCCGTCGACACGTTCCCCCGAGGACGTTTCGTACCAATGGCCAAGCACCTGGATGGCTGCGCAAATCGCCAGCACGGGTGCCCCTCGCTCGGCCGCGCGCTGCAGACCTGGGTACCGCTGCAAGTGCCGGGTCGCCAACCGCTGCGCGTAGTCCTCCGCGCCGCCCAGTGTGTACAGGTCGAACGAGTCGGGGACCGGATCGTTCAGCGTGATCTCGACGATCTCGGCGGCGATGCCCCGCAGCCGCAGCCGTTGCCGCAGCACCACGGCGTTTCCACCGTCGCCGTAAGTGCCCATGACGTCGGGCAGCACGAGCCCGATCCGCACCACCGAGTCAGCCACGGCGCGCCAATGCTCGTTGCAACTGCAGGAACGCCGTGTAGTTGGCGACGACCTCCACGCGGCCGGGTGGGCAGGACGCGATGGCGGCCAGGGTGTCATGCACCAGGGTGTGTTCGACTCCGGCGTACCCCAGGCGAACCGCCAGGTCGGTGCCGCGTTCGCCGGCGGCGACCACCGCGGTTTCTTCGAAGTGCTCGAAGCGCACATCCCACAACCAGGACAAATCCTCGCCGTCGGGTACCTGCCCGTTGACCGCGATGACCACCCCCGCCGCGTGCTTGTCCACCATCGACAACGCTTCCTGCCAGCCGGCCGGATTCTTGGCCAGCAGAATCCGCGCCTCGTGCGCCCCCATCCGGACCGTCCGGTAGCGCCCGGCCACCTCGTCCACGTTCGACACCGCGGCCACAGCCGACGACGGGTCCGCACCCAACGCCACGGCGGCCGCCACGGCCTGCGCGGCGTTCCCGCGATTCACCTCGCCGGGCAGCGCCAACTTCATCGGCAGCGCGACCCCACCTGGCCCGTAGATCTTGTCGTCGTCGAACCACCAGTCCGGGCTCGGCCGTTTGAAATCCGCGCCGGTGGAATACCAGTGCCCCTGTTCGCGGACGATGACCTCGCCGCTGCGGGGACAGCTGACCGAGTCGTTCGCCCATGAACCGCCGGCGGCCACCCACACCACGTCCGGGCTGTCGTAGGCCGCCGACGTCATCAGCACATCGTCACAGTTGGCGACGACGGTTGCCTTCGGGTGTCGGGCCAGGCCGGATCGCAGCGTTCGCTCGATCACATTGATCTCCCCGACCCGGTCGAGCTGGTCTCGGGACAGATTGAGCAGCACGATGACGGCCGGTGAAACGGCATCGGCGACATGCGGCACATGCATCTCGTCGACTTCCAGGGCCGCCAGCTCGGCGTCACGTTTCGCGGCCAGCGCGGCCACGAGACCGGCGTCCATGTTGGCGCCCTCGGCATTGGTGGCGACGTCCCCGAGTGTCCCCAGCGCGGCGGCCGTCATCCGGGTCGTCGTCGACTTGCCGTTGGTGCCGGTGACGATGACAGTGCGCCGGCCCTCACCGAGCTGACGCAGCACCGAGGGGTCCAGGGTCATCGCGACCAGGCCGCCGATCATCGCTCCGGCGCCGCGACCGGTCACCCGCGACGCCCAACGCGCGCCGGAGCCGGCAGCGAGGGCTAGACGAGCACGCGCGGTAACCACCCGGGCAGTTTAAGGGGCCAGGCGCAGCGGGTGCAGCGGGTCGCGCTGCAGGTCACACCGCAGCGAAAATGGCCGACACGGTGCGCGGTGCGGATGGCATGTCGGTCTGACGTGCCATCCTCATGCCATGAACCGGATTTCCTGGGGTCGTCCGGCGCGCGAGCCGGACGCAGGTTGGGCCGTCATCGACGTCGAGACCTCCGGTTTCCGGCCGGGTCAAGCCCGGATCATCAGCCTGGCGGTCCTCGGCCTGGACGCCGCGGGCCGAGTGGAGCAATCCGTGGTCAGCCTGCTCAACCCCGGCGTCGACCCCGGGCCGACACACGTGCACGGCCTGACGGCCGCGATGCTCGAGGACCAGCCGCAATTCGCCGACATCGTGGGCGACGTCACGAAGGTGCTGCGCGGCCGCACTTTGGTGGCACATAACGTCGCCTTCGACTACGCGTTCCTGGCCGCCGAAGCGGAGCTGGCCGACGCCGAACTCCCGATAGACACCGTCATGTGCACGGTCGAGTTGGCCCGCCGACTCGATTTAGGCCTGGACAATCTGCGGTTGGAGACCCTCGCCGCGCACTGGGGCGTCGCCCAAGAACGGCCGCACGACGCGTTTGACGACGCGCGCGTGCTCAGCGGGATCCTGGCACCCGCGCTGGCGCGTGCCCGTGACCGCGACGTCTGGCTGCCGATCCATCCCGTCACCCGACGTCGCTGGCCGAACGGCAGGGTGACCCACGACGAGGTGCGACCGCTGAAGGTGCTGGCGTCGCGGATGCCCTGCCCGTATCTCAACCCCGGCCGCTACGTCGCGGGCAGACCGCTGGTCCAAGGCATGCGCGTGGCATTGGCGGCGGAGGTGAGACGGACGCACGAGGAACTCGTCGAGCGGATCTTGCATGCCGGATTGGCCTACGCCGACGACGTCGATCGCGACACCTCCCTGGTGGTGTGCAACGACGTCGCGCCGGAACAGGGCAAGGGATACCACGCCCTCCAGCTCGGCGTACCGGTGGTTTCCGACACCCAATTCCTGGATTGCGTTGGCTCCGTCGTCGGCGGCCGAACCATGGAGCAGTTTGCCGACACCACCCTGATCGACGAACAATTCGCCCTCTTCTAGGAACCCTCTTGCAACCACTACATCTGTAGTGTTACCGTCATGCCATGACAACCACTACAGATGTAGTACAAGCAAAGCGCAACAGTTCCTGGTGGGACACCTACCGGCGACACGGCTACTTCTTCCGAGAAGTCGCGATGCTGACGATCTCGCTCGGCGTCGTCATGCACGTCTACCGAGTGATCTTCGGAGACGCCCTGACCCTGCAGTACGTGATGAACGTGACGAACGACCGGATCCTGCTCGTCCCGATGACGTATGCCGGCATCACCGGAATCCTGGTGTGGCGGCGGGTGAAGTTCGCCAACAAGCGACACCGGGCGCTGTTCACGGGGTCGGTCGTCTACATCGCCGGCAGCGTCCCGCTGCACGTCTACTGCTCGTACATCGTCATGGACACCACGATCGTGACCTGGTTCCCGATGTGGTTCAGCTACCTCCTGCTGATCGTGGTCTACCCGGTCTTCCTGACCATGTTCTGGCGGCTGCGCTACAAAGAATCCTGATGCCCCCCAACCCCGAACGACGCACTCAGATCCTCGACACCGCCATCGGCATCCTCGCCGACGAAGGGGTCGGGGGTCTGACGCATCGCCATGTGGACGCCGTTGCGAAACTGCCGTCCGGTACCACGTCCAATTACTTCCGCACCCGCCCGGCGCTGCTTGAGGCCACCGCCGCACGAACCGTCGAGCTGCATTGGCAGCGCGTGGATGCGTTGCGCGCGGCGGTCGGCTCCCTCGACCGGGACGGCCTGAAGGCGCTGATGACACGCATGCTCGCCGAACCCGACGAACAGATGCGCCGCTACACGTTGGCGCGGTTCGAGCTGTTCATGGAGGGCACACGGAGGCCCGAACTGCGGCCGTTGCTGGCGCAACTGCAAGCCGCTGCCGTCAAGTCCGCAACCCTTATTTTCGAGGCCGCGGGCCTGGACCCGACGCCTGACCAGATGGAAGAACTGAGCCGCTTGCTCAACGGCTACATGTTCAGCAAGCTCACGATCCCGAATCAGGACGATCCGGCCGGCTTGGTCGACCGGCTGCTCAGCGCGTACTTCGGCTAGCAATCTGGCCGAGGATTTGTGGTCACGCGACCGTGGGTGGGCGGATACGTTGAACCCATGTGCAGGGCACGCGCGGTCGTGGCGGCGACGCTACTCGGGACCGCGCTGACGTCATCGGCGTGCGGGGCCGACGCCAACGGCGCGAGCAGCGACATCGTGCACGTGCCTGCGAACCTGTGCGCCCTGCTCAGCGCCGATGAGGTCAGTCAGGCCATCGGCAAGCCCTACCCGGTCCCGACGCGAACGCACGACGGCCTGGGCCAACAGGATTGCGAATCGGTCCCGGCCGAAGGCAACACCGTCAGCTTCACCCTGTTCTGGGGAAACTGCGTCGACGGCAGGCAACCCAACATGGATTGCCGCAACTCGGTGTCCGGCACCTTCACCAGGATCAGGCAGGAAGCAGCCACCACCAATGCGGTCGAGCAGATCCCCAACCTCGGCGAACAGGCGTTCTGCACGCCGGGACCGTATGCCACGGTGACGGTGCTCAAGCGCTGGTATTACCTGACGGCGGTGGCCGACACGTGCGCCCAGGCCCAGCGCTTGGCCGGCGCGCTGCCGGCCAAGCTGGGCTGACGGCTAACGGCTGACGGCTAACGCACGGCGCGGTTGACCGCCGACACCACCGCCCGCAGCGATGCCGTCGTGATCGACGGCGCGATGCCCACACCCCACACGGTCTTGTCACCCACCGAAGCCTCCACGTAGGCAGCGGCCTGCGCGTCGTCACCGGCGCTCATCGCGTGCTCGGAATAGTCGAGCACGGCGACGTCGAACCCGACGGTCCCCAGGGCGTGGACGAACGCGGCCAGCGGACCGTTGCCTTCGCCCTTGATCTCGGTCTCGACACCGTCGATCTTGACGATCGCGGTGATGCTGGTGGTGCCGGTGTCTTCCTCGGCGGCATCGACGTGCTGCCGGATGCGCTCCAGCGGCCGGATCGGCGCCAGATACTCCTCGGAGAACGCCTCCCACATCTCCTTCGGCGAGACCTCGCCGCCTTCGCCATCGGCCAGCTTCTGGATCACCTGCGAGAACTCGATCTGCAGTCGGCGCGGCAGGGCCAAACCATGGTCGGTCTTCATGATGTAGGCCACCCCGCCCTTGCCGGACTGGGAGTTGACCCTGATCACCGCCTCGTAGGTGCGCCCGACGTCCTTGGGGTCGATAGGCAGGTAGGGCACCTGCCAGAGCATGTCGTCGACGTCGGTGTCGGCGGCGTCGGCGTCGAACTTCATCGCGTCCAGACCCTTGTTGATGGCGTCCTGATGGCTGCCGGAGAACGCGGTGTAGACCAGGTCGCCGCCGTAGGGGTGACGCTCGTGCACGCGCAGTTGGTTGCAGTACTCCACCGTGCGCCGGATCTCGTCGATGTTGGAGAAGTCGATCTGCGGGTCGACGCCCCGGGAGAACAGGTTCAGCCCCAACGTCACCAAGCAGACGTTGCCGGTGCGCTCGCCGTTGCCGAACAGGCAGCCCTCGATCCGGTCGGCGCCGGCCTGGTAGCCCAATTCGGCTGCGGCGACGGCAGTTCCGCGGTCGTTATGGGGGTGCAGGCTCAGGATGACCGACTCCCGGTTGGCCAGGTTGCGGCTCATCCACTCAATCGAGTCGGCGTAGACGTTGGGCGTGGTCATCTCCACCGTGGCGGGCAGGTTGAAGATGATCGGGTTGTCCGGCGTCGGTTGGATGATCTCGCCGACGGCGTTGCAGACGTCGCGGGCGTATTCCAGCTCGGTGCCGGTGTAGGACTCCGGCGAGTACTCGAACCGCCACTGCGTGCCCGGATACTTGGCGGCTTCCTCGATGCACTTGCGCGCACCGTCGACCGCGATCGCCTGCACCGCGTCCCGGTCGGCGCGGAAGACGACGCGGCGCTGCAGGATCGACGTCGAGTTGTAGAAGTGCACGATCACCTTGGCGGCGCCTTCGCACGCTGCGAAGGTCCGCTCGATCAGCTCTGCCCGGCACTGCGTCAGCACCTGGATGGTGACGTCGTCGGGAATGGCGCCGTCGGTGATGATCTCGCGGACGAAGTCGTAGTCGGTTTGGCTGGCCGACGGGAACCCGACCTCGATCTCCTTGTAGCCCATGCGCACCAGCAGGTCGAACATGCGGCGCTTGCGGGCCGGGCTCATCGGGTCGATCAGCGCCTGGTTGCCGTCGCGCAGGTCTACGGCGCACCACAGGGGCGCGCGGTCGATGACGCGGTCCGGCCAGGTGCGGTCGGGCAGGCTGATGGGTTCGACTTCCTCGGCAAACGGCCGATACCTGCTGACCGGCATCGACGTGTTGCGCTGGGGGTTCCAGACGGGCTGACCCGGTGCGGGTGGACCGGCCGGTTTGACGATCGTGCGGGCCGAACTGTACGAGTCGGGTGAATCAAAATTGGTCACGGTAGTTGCTCCGGTGAATTTTGGGGGACCTCAGACCGGCGCATTGCGAACCCCCGCGACGGGAAGCCGGTCTGGATCAGACCCCGTCGCGGCGTCCGAGGAGGAGCACCCGCTGCACGTTCTGAATGCTACCGTGCGCGGCCCGGGAGCCAAAACCGCGTAGCCTCCTGCCGATGAGGTCGTTCATGACTGCGAGTCACTCCGCGACTTGCTGGGCCGCCAGGTTGATTGCGATTACCTCCTGCAGCGGCGCTGCTGTTCTCGGTGCCGCGGCGGATTGCGCCGCGGCGCCCTCTGGCCAGCTGATGGGAATGCTGCCGGCTGGCTTCTCCTCAGACAATTGCCGCGAGACAGAGCCTGCGGAGGGGTCACTCGAGCGGGTGAGGTGCGGCCAGAACAACGGACCGAGCGGACCCTCGCGCGCAGTGTTCCTGCTCTATGCGACCCCCAATGACTTGACAAGAAGCTTCGCGCACGGCGCGGGCGTAGCCGGTTACTCGGTGGCGTCGTCCTGCCCGGGTGATCAAGCGTCACCCGGGACGTGGGGCGATAGCTACCGCGATCAGACGGCGGGTCTGGTCGAATGTGCGGCCTCTGTTGAGGGCAATCCTGCGGTGATCTGGACCGACGATGACCATCGCAGACTCGGCATCGTCGAGGGCGACGACATTGACACCCTTTATCGGTGGTGGCGAGTCAACGCTTGACGGGTCACCCGGCCCCGAACCCGAGCGGGCTCTGCGCCCATGCCAGATCCCAGCCGGCCGTCTCGGCCATCCACCCGGGCACGCCCATCAGCCACAACGTCGCCACTGTCACCGCCGCCGTCAACAGCGTGCCCATGAACTGCACCGCCCCGTGCTGTCGGCGGAACCACCGCATCACAGCGTTGTACCGACCCCGCACGTACTTGAGCAGCCGCCGGAAGACGCTGAACTCGGTAGCCAGGACCGCCAGGCCCAGGAACACGATCGCCCAACCTGGACCCGGATACGGGATGGCGATGATCCCGACGCTCAACAACGCCAGCCCAACGATGCCGACCAAGATGCGGTAGGTCACATCGAGCGCGGGCCAGGAGCGCAGTCGATCGCGCGCGCTGGACAGGCGGCGTCGTAGGCGCCCTCGCGGTTTGTCGGCATTCCCGGCCATGCCTCAGGTATTCCCGCAATGGCGTGGAAATCAATCAAGATGCGCCGACCCGTATCCTGTTGTGGACTTATAGCCAGAGCAAGAAAGGGAGATGGTGGCGCTCGTCGTCCAGAAATATGGCGGATCGTCGGTGGCCGACGCCGACCGGATTCGTCGCGTCGCCGAGCGCATCGTCGAAACCAAGAAGCAAGGCAACGACGTCGTCGTGGTCTGCTCGGCGATGGGCGACACCACCGACGACCTGCTCGATCTGGCGCAGCAGGTCTGTCCGGTCCCGCCGCCCCGGGAACTCGACATGCTGCTCACCGCCGGTGAACGCATCTCCAACGCGCTGGTCGCCATGGCCATCGAATCGCTGGGCGCCCAAGCCATTTCGTTCACCGGTTCGCAGGCCGGCGTCATCACCACCGGGACCCACGGCAACGCGAAGATCATCGATGTCACGCCGGGACGGTTGCAGGCCGCCCTCGACGAAGGCCGGATCGTGCTGGTCGCCGGATTCCAGGGCGTCAGCCAGGACACCCGCGACGTCACCACCCTGGGCCGCGGCGGTTCGGACACCACGGCGGTAGCCATGGCCGCCGCCCTGGGCGCCGACGTCTGCGAGATCTACACCGACGTCGACGGGATCTTCAGCGCCGACCCGCGCATCGTGCACAACGCCCGCAAGCTCGACAAGGTGACCTTCGAGGAAATGCTCGAGATGGCGGCCTGTGGCGCCAAGGTACTGATGCTGCGCTGTGTCGAGTACGCACGGCGCTACAACATCCCGGTGCACGTGCGCTCCTCGTACTCGGACAAGCCCGGCACCGTTGTCGTCGGATCGATCAAGGACATAGCCATGGAAGACCCCATCCTGACCGGAGTCGCGCACGACCGCAGCGAGGCCAAGGTGACCATCGTCGGAATCCCCGACATCCCCGGCTACGCGGCCAAGGTGTTCCGCGCCGTCGCCGACGCCGAGGTCAACATCGACATGGTGTTGCAGAACGTCTCCAAGGTGGAGGACGGCAAGACCGACATCACGTTCACCTGCGCGCGCGACAGCGGGCCCACCGCCGTGGCCAAGCTGGACTCGCTCAAGGACGAGATCGGCTTCACCCAGCTGCTCTACGACGACCACATCGGCAAGGTGTCGCTGATCGGGGCTGGCATGCGCAGCCACCCCGGTGTCACGGCGACGTTCTGTGAGGCGCTGGCCGCCGTCGGCGTCAACATCGAGCTGATCTCCACCTCCGAGATCCGGATTTCGGTTTTGTGCCGCGACACCGAACTAGATAAGGCCGTGGTTGCGTTACACGAGGCGTTCGGCCTCGGCGGCGAGGAAGAGGCCACGGTGTATGCGGGAACGGGACGATAGATGGGCCTTTCGATAGGTGTAGTCGGCGCCACCGGCCAGGTGGGTCAGGTGATGCGCACGCTGCTCGAAGAACGCGACTTCCCGGCCGACTCGGTGCGATTTTTCGCCTCGGCCCGCTCGCAGGGCCGCAAGTTGCCGTTCCGCGGCCAGGAGATCGAGGTCGAGGACGCCGAGACTGCCGACCCGTCCGGCCTGGACATTGCGTTGTTCTCCGCCGGGGCAACCATGTCCCGGGTCCAGGCGCCGCGATTCGCCGCGGCCGGTGCGACGGTCATCGACAACTCGTCGGCCTGGCGCAAGGACCCCGACGTGCCGCTGGTGGTGTCCGAGGTGAACTTCGAGCGCGACGCCGGCCAACGCCCCAAGGGCATCATCGCGAACCCGAACTGCACCACCATGGCCGCGATGCCGGTGCTCAAGGTGCTGCACGACGAAGCCGGGCTGGTGCGCTTCGTGGCCTCGTCCTATCAGGCGGTCTCCGGCAGCGGTGTGGCCGGCGTGGCGGAGTTGGCCGAGCAGACGCGTGCGGTGATCGACGGCGCCGAGCAGTTGGTGCACGACGGCCGCGCGGTGGATTTCCCGGCGCCGAAGAAGTACGTGGCGCCGATCGCGTTCAATGTGGTGCCGCTGGCGGGATCGTTGGTCGACGACGGCTCCGGTGAGACCGATGAGGACCAGAAGCTGCGTTTCGAGAGCCGCAAGATCTTGGGCATCCCCGACCTGCTGGTCAGCGGCACCTGCGTCCGGGTGCCGGTGTTCACCGGTCACTCGTTGTCGATCAACGCCGAGTTCGCTCATCCGATCACGCCGGAGCGGGCCCGAGAACTACTTGACGGCGCCCCCGGGGTGAAGGTGGTCGACGTGCCCACGCCGCTGGACGCGGCCGGTGTGGACGAATCACTGGTCGGCCGCATTCGGCAGGATCCGGGCGCCCCGGACGGGCGTGGCTTGGCGCTGTTCATCGCGGGGGACAACCTGCGCAAGGGGGCGGCGCTCAACACCATCCAGATCGCGGAGTTGCTGGCCGCCCAACTGTGACGCGCACCAAAGACCTGAGCCGAACAAAGCGACCCGTTCACAGCTCCTACATAAGGAACGCATAGTTGACTTGCTCGGTAACGGGAGCATCATGCGTTTTATGAGTGAAACTAACGAAATCCCAACAGCGCCGACAACCACCGCCGTTGCCCCACCCCCGGTCGCAACAGTGCACCAAACCCCCAAGGTCTTCAAAGCCGCAGCCTGGGTGGCGATCGTCGCCGGCATCGTGTTCATCGTCGCGGTCATTTTCTTCTCCGGATTCCGGCTGGGTTTGGCGGCGGGTCACGGAGGCCATCACTTCAAGCACCACAGGCACCACGGGATGATGCACCAACAGGGAATCCCCAACAGCCCGCCTGCGTCCGTCGCTCCGGGCGGCCCGGGCGGACCGGGTCAGGTCCCGACGTCGGTTGCGCCGTCGCTGGCGCCTGCCACGACACCCGGTCGATAACGTCTGCTGCCGATAGCCCGGCGCTCAATTCGGGCGCCGGGCTCAAACGCATCAATTCATGGCAACTTTGTGTCCTTAGCTCTTTACGGTTGTTGCAGCACTGCGCGATATTCAAGACATGACTGAAACGCCCGAGCCCGCAGCCAAGACAGGTCCCGTCGCGGCCGCCGCACCGCCACCAGGGCATGTGGTGGAGAAACCGCCGAGGCTCTACCGCGTCGCGGCGTGGGTGGTGATCATCGCCGGCATCACGTTCATCGCGTGGACCTTGTTCTTTGCAGGTGCCATGATTTTCGGGGCGGGGACGTGTCATCACCACCGTCATCACCATCACGGCCAAATGGGTCCGGGCGACGGTCCGGGCGGCCCGGGTCCGGGGTGGCAGTTCAGGTTCCCGGGTGGCCCACCGCCGCCTGGCATGGGTCCCGGTTTCCCCGGTGGCCCGCCGCCGGGTGCCGGCGGTCCGGGTGCCCCGACGGGTCCCGCTCAGCCGCCGACGTCCGCGCCCACCGCGCCAAGCACTCCGCCTGGACGCTAGCCGCGCCCGCCCGCGTCGTCAGGTGGTTTAGACGCGGCGCATACTGGGCTATGTGACCGTAGTGTCGCGCATTACCCCACCCGGCCCTGAGCAGACGGCGCCGGGCCGCGCGGCGGCTTTCCTCAGAAAATCTTGCTTTGCAACGCGATTCGGCCGCGACGTCGTGTCGGGGCCGAATCGCGTTGTGGCTCTACGGTTTCCATTGCACCAGCCCAGTTAGCGAGGAGATCGCGAAATGACGGAGCGATACACCACCAACGATGCCGGCAATCCCGCCCCGAGTGACGATCAATCGTTGACCGTCGGCCCCAACGGTCCGATCCTGCTGCAAGACCACTACCTGATCGAGCAGATGGCGCAGTTCAACCGGGAGCGGATCCCGGAGCGCCAGCCACACGCCAAGGGTGGTGGTGCGTTCGGGCACTTCGAGGTGACCAATGACGTCAGCAAATACACGCGCGCCGCGGTGTTCCAGCCGGGCACCAAGACAGACACGCTGATTCGGTTTTCCACCGTCGCGGGGGAGCGAGGCAGCCCAGACACCTGGCGCGACCCGCGCGGGTTCGCGCTGAAGTTCTACACCAGCGAAGGCAACTTCGACATGGTGGGCAACAACACCCCGGTCTTCTTCATCCGCGACCCGCTGAAGTTCCAGCACTTCATTCGCTCCCAAAAGCGCATGGCTGCAAGCAATTTGCGTGACCACAACATGCAGTGGGATTTCTGGACCCTGTCGCCGGAGTCGGCGCACCAGGTCACCTGGCTGATGGGGGACCGAGGCATTCCCAAGACTTGGCGGCACATGAACGGCTACAGCAGCCACACCTACAGCTGGATCAATGCGACCGGCGAAATCTTTTGGGTGAAATACCACTTCATCACCGACCAGGGTATCGACCACCTGACGCAGGAGGAGGCCGACCGGCTGGCCGGTGCGGACGGCGACTACCACCAACGGGATCTGTATGAGTCCATCGAGGGCGGCAACTACCCGAGTTGGACACTCAAGATGCAGATCATGCCGTTCGAGGAGGCCAAGTCCTACCGCTTCAACCCGTTCGACCTGACCAAGGTATGGCCGCACGGTGACTACCCGTTGATCGACGTCGGCAAGTTGACACTCGACCGCAACGTCACCGACTACCACACCGAGATCGAGCAGGCCGCGTTCGAACCCAACAACATCGTGCCGGGCACCGGACTGAGCCCGGACAAGATGTTGCTGGCCCGCGGCTTCTCCTACTCCGACGCACACCGGGCCCGGATCGGAACGAATTACAAGCAGATTCCGGTAAATACACCGCGGGTGGAGGTCAACAGCTACTCCAAAGACGGGGCGATGCGGATCAAGAACGTGTCCGATCCGGTTTACGCACCCAACTCCTACGGCGGCCCGCACGCCGACCCGGCTCGCGCGGCCGAGGTTCGCTGGTTCGCCGACGGGCAGATGGTTCGTTCGGCGTACACCTTGCACACCGAGGACGACGACTGGGGCCAGGCCGGCACCTTGGTCCGCGACGTCATGGACGACGAAGCCCGAGACCGGTTGGTACACAACATCGTTGGGCACGTATCCAAGGGTGTGAAAGAGCCGGTGCTGGCACGGGTGTTCGAGTACTGGCGAAACGTGGACCAGGACCTGGGCAAGAAGGTCGAGGAAGGCGTCCGCGGCGGCTGACGACCAGACACTCGATGCCTGGCATGATCGAAGAGCATGAGCATCGAAGTCGTTTACACCACCGAATCCACCGCGACCGGCGGCGGGCGTGACGGCCACGTCAAGTCCGATGACGGCCGAATCGATTTGGAAACCCGTCCGCCAAAGGAGATGGGCGGAAACGGCGAGGGCACCAACCCCGAGCAGTTGTTCTCCGCCGGCTACGCGGCCTGTTTCCTCGGTGCGCTGCGGTTGGTTGCGGGCAAGGCCAAGGTCAAGCTCGACGACGCCACCAATGTCACCGTGCAGATCGGTTTCGGAAAGGACTCCGAGGGCGGGTTCGGGCTGACCGGCAAGATCGTCGGCTACCTGCCCGGCCTGGAGCAGAGCCAGGCCGAGGACCTGGTGCAGCAGGCGCACGGCGTGTGCCCGTATTCGAAAGCGACCAGGGGCAACATCGACGTGGAAGTCTCGGCCAAGGTCTAAGCCTCAAGATGAGGTTCGCAACAACGACGCTGACTCGGCTCATCGGCTCAGCGCTCGCGCGCCACCAGCGATTTTGAGGATCCGGTTAGCCCGCGCGACCAAACGGGAATATGTCGGCGTGGTCTGGAAGATGAAGTATTGACGGCTATCGTTCCCAGTAGCTGCGCAAGCTCCGGGCCCGGAGGGATCATCATATGACGTTCGCCGCCAGCAGCACCGCGGTCGATACCGAGATCCTCAGCTCGGCGGCGGCAGCGGAATACATCGCCGAAGGGTGCCTGGTCGACGGCCCGGTGGGCTGCGTCGGTCTAGAGGTCGAGGGACACTGCTTCGACCCGGCCGATCCGTTGCGCAGGCCCAGCTGGGGCGAGATCGGCGACGTGCTGAAGTGGCTGAGTCCATTGCCGGACGGCAGCGCGATCAGCGTGGAACCCGGCGGCGCCGTCGAGTTGTCGGGTCCGCCGATGGTGGGAGTGCTGCCGGCCATCGACGCGATGGCCCGTGATCAGGCGGTGCTGCGGTCGGCCTTCGCCGAAGCGGGGCTGGGTTTGGTCTTCCTCGGCGCGGACCCGCTGCGCCCGCCCCACCGGATCAACCCCGGAGCGCGTTACCGCGCGATGGAGGAGTTCTTCGCGTCCAGTCACAGCGGAGAAGCGGGCGCGGCCATGATGACATCGACGGCTTCAATCCAGGTCAACCTGGACGCCGGGCCGCAGGCCGATTGGGCCGCACGGGTACGACTAGCCCATGCGCTGGGGCCGACGATGATTGCGATCGCGGCCAACTCGCCCATGCTCGACGGCGACTTCTCCGGCTGGCAATCCTCCCGACAGCGGGTGTGGGGACAGATGGACTCCGCACGCTGCGGGCCGATTCTGGGTGTCAGCGGCGACGACCCCGGCACCGATTGGGCCCGCTACGCGCTGAAGGCGCCGGTGATGTTGGTGCATCAACCAGATGCTGTGGCCGTCACCCAATACGTGCCGTTCACCGACTGGGTGGACGGTCGGGTGCTGCTGGGTGGGCGCCGACCCACGGTGGCAGACCTCGAGTACCACCTGACCACGCTCTTTCCGCCGGTTCGCCCCCGCCAGTGGCTGGAGATCCGCTACCTCGACAGCCTGCCGGATCGCTACTGGCCGGCGGTGGTGGCCACGATGGTGACTCTGCTCGACGACCCTGTCGCCGCCGACCTGGCAGCGGACGCTGTCGAACCGGTGGCCACCGCCTGGGACACCGCCGCGCGCGTCGGCCTCGGTGACCGGCGGCTACGCCGGGCGGCCAAGCGATGTATCGCCATAGCCGCCGATCGGGTCCCGCCCGCACTCGGCGATGCAATGCAGCCGTTGATCCGAAATGTGGAGGGGGGACGCTGTCCGGCGGACGACTTCGCCGACGAGGTTTTCGAGCACGGCATCGCCCAGACGGTCACCCAACTGGCGCAAGGCGGACTGTGACGTCCAGGGAGCAGCTTGCCGACGAATTGACTCGGGTGCGCACGCGCACCCTGCGGTTGGTGGATTTCGACGACGCGGAGCTCTACCGCCAGTACGACCCGCTGATGAGTCCACTGGTGTGGGATCTGGCGCACATCGGCCAGCAGGAAGAACTGTGGCTGTTGCGCGGCGGTGACATGAACAAACCGGGCATGCTGCCGCCGGCGGTGGAGGGTCTCTACGACGCGTTCGTGCACTCCCGCGCCAGTCGGGTCGAGCTGCCGTTGCTGTCGCCGGGACGAGCGCGGTCGTACTGCCGGGACGTGCGTTCCGCAGCGCTGGACGCCCTTGATGCGCTACCCGCCGACGCCGAAGACTTCGCGTTCGGCCTGGTCATCAGCCACGAACATCAGCACAACGAAACCATGCTGCAGGCGTTGAACCTGCGTGACGGCCCGCCGCTGCTTGGCGAGACGTCGGCGGTGCCCGTCGGTCGGCCGGAACTGGCCGGGACGTCTGTGCTGGTGCCCGGGGGCCCCTTTGTGCTGGGCGTGGACGCCGCAACGGAGCCTTACTCGCTGGACAACGAACGCCCCGCCCACCTCGTCGACGTGCCGGCCTTCCGGATCGGCCGCGTTCCCGTCACCAACGGGGAATGGCGACACTTCATCGACGACGGCGGATATGCCCAGCCGCGCTGGTGGTCACGCCGTGGCTGGGAGCACTGCCAGGCCGCCGGCCTCACCGCACCGCAATTCTGGAACCCGGACGGACGCACGCGCACCCGGTTCGGCCACATCGAAGACATTCCCGCCGACGAACCCGTACAGCACGTCACCTTCTTCGAAGCGGAGGCCTACGCAGCCTGGGCCGGAGCCCGTCTGCCCACCGAAGTGGAATGGGAAAAAGCCTGCGCATGGGATCCGGCGACGCAGTCCCGGCGCCGATACCCGTGGGGAGCGGCCGAACCGTCAGAGGTGCACGCCAACCTGGGCGGCGGCGCGCTGCGTCCCGCCCCCGTCGGCGCGTACCCGCACGGCGCGTCGGCGTACGGGGTCGAGCAGATGTTGGGCGACGTGTGGGAATGGACCAGTTCGCCGCTGCGGCCATGGCCGGGGTTCGTTCCGATGATCTATCAGCGATATTCCCAGCCTTTCTTCGACGGCGACTACCGGGTGCTGCGTGGCGGGTCGTGGGCGGTGGCGGCGAACATCCTGCGGCCCAGCTTTCGCAATTGGGATCACCCGTATCGTCGGCAGATCTTTGCCGGTGTCCGGCTGGCCTGGGACGTCTGATGTGCCGTCATCTTGGTTGGCTCGGGGCACCCGTCGCAGTGTCCGCGCTGGTGTTGGACCCGACCCACAGCCTTCGGGTGCAGTCCTATGCGCCCCGCCGACAAAAGCACGGCCTGATGAATGCCGACGGCTGGGGCGTCGGTTTTTTTGATCGCGTCTCTGACGGCCCTTCCGGTGACGACGTGCCGCGTCGATGGCGCAGTCCGGCACCCCTGTGGGGGGACGCGTCGTTCGAATCGGTTGCCCCCGCGTTACGTAGCCACTGCGTCGTCGCGGCGGTGCGCTCGGCGACGGTCGGCATGCCCATAGAGGCCAGTGCAACGGCGCCCTTCACCGATGGTCGGTGGCTGCTGTCGCACAACGGTGTCGTGGACCGGTCACTACTGCCGGTCACCTCGTCTGCCGAATCCTTCTGCGACAGCGCGGTTTTGGCGGCAACCATCTTCGAACGCGGCATCGACGCACTGGGCGAGACCATCGTTGAGATCGGCGGCGCCGACCCGCTGGCCCGGCTGAACATATTGGCGGCCAATGGTCACCGGCTGGTCGCCACCACTTGGGGAGACACCTTGTCGGTCCTGCGACGTGACGATGGCGTCGTGCTGGCCAGCGAGCCCTATGACGACGACCCAGGGTGGGAAGACGTGCCGGATCGCCACCTGGTGGATGTCACCGTGGATCGACTCGAGTTTATCCCGTTGGTTTAGAAAGGTTTTCGATGACGCTGTCGCTGTCCAATCACCTGGCCGAGGATGCGGCGTATCACGCACTACGCCGCGACGTACTGGAGGGACTGCAGCAGACGCCGAAATCCTTGCCGCCCAAGTGGTTCTACGACTCGGTTGGCAGTGAGTTGTTCGACCAGATCACGCGCCTGCCGGAATACTACCCGACCCGCGCCGAGGCGGAGATCCTGCGCGTTCGCTCCGCCGAAATCGCAGCGGCCAGTGACGCCGACACGCTGGTCGAGTTGGGCAGCGGAACATCGGAGAAGACGCGACAACTGCTAGATGCGTTGCGTGACCGCGAATCACTCCGCAAGTTCGTGCCCTTCGACGTCGACGCAAACATGTTGTCCGAGAGCGCGGCCGCGATTCAGCGTGAGTATCCGGGCATCGAAATCCAGGCTGTCTGCGGTGATTTCGAGGAGCACCTGGCCGAGATTCCCGGCGGCGGTCGCCGCCTGTTCGTGTTCTTGGGGTCGACGATCGGCAACCTGACACCCGAGCCGCGGGCGAAGTTTCTCGCGACCCTGGCCGGCATAATGCGGACGGGTGACAGCCTGCTGCTAGGTACCGATCTGGTCAAAGACGCGGACCGGCTGGTCCGCGCCTACGACGATGCCGCGGGGGTGACGGCCCAGTTCAATCGCAACGTCCTGGCCGTGATCAACCGGGAACTCGACGCGAACTTCGCCGTGCATGCCTTCCAGCATGTCGCCCGGTGGAACGTGACAGAAGAACGGATCGAGATGTGGCTGCGCACCGACACTGAGCAGCGAGTGCACGTCGCGGCGCTCGACCTGACCGTCGCCTTCGATGCCGGCGAGGAGATGCTGACGGAAGTCTCGTGCAAGTTCCGGCCCGGCGCGGTCGGTGCGGAACTGACCGAGGCCGGTTTGCGGCCCATCCGTTGGTGGACGGACGCCGCCGCCGACTTCGGCTTGTCGCTGGCCACCAAATGAGCCGCGCCGACGACGATGCAGAGCGATGCGATGAGGAGGAGCGGCGCGATTGAGTCCCGCTGGTTGGCCGACCGTTGGCGCGCGGCGCGTCCCCCGGTAGCCGGGTTGCATCTGGACAGTGCGGCGTGTTCGCGCCAGAGTTTCGCGGTGCTCGACGCGACCTCGCACCATGCGCTACACGAGTCCGAGGTAGGAGGTTATGTCGCCGCCGAGGCGGCATCGCCGTTGTTAGACGCCGGAAAGGCAGCCGTGGCAGCGCTTTTCGGCATGCCCGACGCCGAGGTGGTGTTCACGACCGGCTCGCTGCACGCGCTGGCGCTGTTGCTGGGCAGCTGGCCCGGCGCGGATGGGACCGCGAGGACCATAGCCTGCCTACCTGGGGAATACGGCCCCAACCTCGCGCTGATGGCGGCCCACGGATTCACGCCGCGTTCGCTGCCGACCCTTGCTGACGGCAGGCTAGCGATAGACGACGCGGCATACCAGTTGGAGGAAAATCCACCCGATTTCGTTCACCTGACTACCGTCGCAAGCCACCGCGGCACGGTCCAACCGGCCGCGATGTTGGCGTCACTCTGCCGTGAGCTCGGCGTACCGCTGGTCATCGATGCGGCGCAGGCGTTGGGCCAGGTCGACTGTGCCGTAGGCGCCGACGTCGTCTATTCGTCGTCGCGCAAATGGATTGCGGGGCCTCGCGGTGTCGGTGTCTTGGCGGTGCGTCCCGAGTTGATGGAACGCCTGGTGCCTCGCTTTCCGCCACCGGAATGGTCCGGACCACTGTCGGTTGCACAGCGATTGCAGTTTGGCGAGGCCAACGTCGCTGCGCGAGTGGGATTTTCGGTGGCAATAGGTGAGTATCTGGAATGCGGGCCAGACCTGGTGCGGGCGCGGTTGGCGGAATTGGGCGGGGTCACCCGCAGTCTGTTGGCCGACGTCGACGGCTGGGTGGTGGTCGAGGAGGTCGAAGAGCCCAGTGCGATAACCACATTGGCACCGGTCGAAGGTGTCGACCCGCAAGCCGTGCGGGACTGGTTACTGGCGAAGCGCCGGATCTTGGTCACCTATGCGGGTTTACAGCGGGCGCCGCGCGAGTTGACGACTCCGGTGCTTCGACTGTCGCCGCATGCGGACACGACAACCGAGGACTTGGAGATCTTCGCGGCGGCGTTGATCGACGCGACGGCAGCCACCACCTAAGTCGCCGTCTAGCCGGAGTGCGTCGGCAACGGGCTGCAACCGCTGCGGTGAAGGTTTCTTGTATTCACGTTGCGATCAGCTGATAGCAGACGAACGCAGGTAAGTCTATCCGGCGGCAATAGTTGCACCGGTTGCCGGAAAAGTTGGTTAGCTCACCTCCATACTGTCAGAATGCTGCGATTCCGGTATTCGGATTGGCTGAGTCGCGCTCTAAACCTGTTGTCGCCCTGGGTATTTAAGGCCCTGCGCAAGAGCGGAAGCCGGCAGCCGCGCCGCGGACAGGTCCCGCACCGTATACAGGTACCGAGTTGGTGTAGTTTGCCGGCGTAACAATCTGGTACGCGTGTCTCTCTAACGGACGTGCGCCTCGATCGGAACGCCACTCCATTCGTGCGTGTCCGGTTGCCGGCGTCTTCAGTTCGTCGCCGGATTTCGCAATTTCGCGTGCTTATTTAGCGCCTGTGCGGTAGCTTTGCGTGTCGGTAGAACGCGTCGCGTCCGGGGTGGGCACCTAGTGTGCGTGACATTCGGTCTATCGGGACCTGCGTGAGAGAAGGTTGAGTCAATGAATTTCTCTATGCTGCCACCCGAGATCAACTCCCTCCGTATCTTCGCCGGCGCAGGAGTAGAGCCGATGTTGGCTGCGGCCTCGGCCTGGAGCGGTCTGGCCGAAGAGTTGGCTGCGGTTGCCGAGTCTTTCGGTGAGGTGACTTCCGGTCTGGCTGGTGGGGCGTGGCAGGGTCCAGCGTCGGTGGCGATGGCTGAGGCTGCCACCCCGTATGTCAGCTGGTTGAACACG
>NZ_MVHT01000109.1 GCF_002086275.1 Mycobacterium intermedium
CCCCCCCACCCCCCAACTTCATTTACTGAAACGCCGCCCACCGCGAGCTCCACAAGGCGTATCGTCGGCCCCCCGACCGCCAACACAGGTACAAAACCCACACACTCGACGAACACCGAAAGAGCAAGCGCGCACACCCGGTCGCCGACAGTGGGGCCTTCGGCCCCCCGACCGCCAACACGGGTGCAAAACCCACACACTCGACGAACACCGAACCAACGTCTAGCAATGGCAGCGAGTGGGCACCCTGCTTCTCATGTCCGCGCAACTGCCGGGGGTCTTCCAATCTCTGTCACCGGTCCTCGACCGGTACGGCTACGCCGCGATAGTGGTGCTGGTCGGGTTGGAGGGCGTGGGGATTCCCCTGCCCGGCCAGCTCATCCTGATCGCGGCCGGGGTCTACGCCGGGCTGGGCCAATTCAACATCGTCGTGGTGCTGTTGCTGGGACTGCTGGCAGCCGTCGGCGGCGACAACGCCGGCTACGCCGTCGGCCGGTACGGCGGCCGGGAATTGGTGCAGCGTTTCGGGCGGTACGTGTTCCTCACCGAGAAGCGGCTGGCGGCCACCGAAAGATTCTTCGACAAGCGCGGGCCGGTGGTCGTGGTCATCGGGCGCTTCGTCGACGGCCTGCGTCAAGCCAGTGGCATCGCCGCAGGCCTGGCACGGATGGGATGGCAGCGGTACCTGGCCTACAACGCCGCGGGATCGCTCGTCTGGGTCGGCGTCTGGGTCTTCGCCGGGTATCTGGCCGGCAGCCACATCGAGGCTCTCTACCGCGGGCTGGTGCACTACCAGAAGTTCCTGCTGGGGGCACTCGCCGTCGCACTGATCGCCGTGATAGTCCGCTGGGTGGTCAAACGCCGCTCCGCGCAGCGCGCCGCCGCCGAGTGCTGAGCTGCCGCCGCTAGCTTCGGTTTATGACCACACCCGCGCCAGAATTCCAGACGCTGCTGTACACCACGGCCGGACCCGTCGCCACCATCACCTTCAACCGGCCGGAGCAACTCAACACGATCGTGCCGCCCATGCCCGACGAGATCGAGGCAGCCATCGGCCTGGCCGAGCGGGACTGGGACATCAAGGTGATCGTGCTGCGCGGCGCCGGGCGGGCGTTCTCCGCCGGCTACGACTTCGGCGGTGGCTTCCAGCATTGGGGCGAGGAGATGATGACCGACGGCACATGGGATCCGGGCAAGGATTTCGCGATGGCGACCGCGCGTCAGCTGGCGCCCACCCAGAAGTTCATGTCCATCTGGCGAGCCTCCAAACCGGTGATCGCCCAGGTGCACGGCTGGTGCGTCGGCGGGGCCAGCGACTACGCGCTGTGTGCCGACATCGTGATCGCCAGCGAGGACGCCGTTATCGGCACGCCGTACAGCCGAATGTGGGGGGCGTACCTGACCGGGATGTGGCTGTACCGGCTGAGCCTGGCCAAGGTCAAATGGCATTCGTTGACCGGGCGACCGCTGAACGGCGTCCAGGCGGCCGCGGTCGAACTGATCAACGAGGCGGTGCCGTTCGAACGCCTCGAGGCTCGGGTCGCCGAGATCGCGGCCGAACTCGCCCAGATCCCGTTGTCGCAGTTACGGGCGCAGAAGCTGATCGTCAACCAGGCCTACGAGAACATGGGGCTGGCATCGACCCAAACGCTCGGCGTCATTCTCGACGGCCTGATGCGCAACACCCCCGACGCGCTTGATTTCATCCGTACCGCCGAGACCGAGGGCGTTCGGGCCGCCGTTGCACGCCGCGATGGCCCCTTCGGTGACTACAGCCAGGCTCCGCCAGAGCTACGGCCCGACCCCAAAAATGTCATTATCCCTGATAGAGGCGTATAGTGAGATGGTCTATTAACCTCATCACTCGCCAGCCCACCAGGGGCCCGAAAACTGCTACGGTTACAAATATGTCTCGGTTGAACACCGGCCTGCGTGCAGGCATTTTCGCTCTTCTCTTCGGTATCGGCGCCGGGGTTTTCCCCGCGACCGCCGCGGCCGATTCCACCGAAGATTTCCCCATCCCGCGGAGGATGATCGCCACCACCTGCGACGCGGAGCAGTACCTGGCTGCCGCCCGGGACACCAGCCCGGTCTACTACCAGCGCTACATGATCGACAAGTCCAACCGGCCGGCCGATGTCCAGCAGGCTGCGGTCGACCGCATCCACTGGTTCTTCTCGCTGTCGCCCGCCGACCGCAGGCAGTACTCCGAGGACACCGCGACCAACGTCTACTACGAGCAGGTGGCGACCCGTTGGGGTAACTGGGCGAAGATTTTCTTCCACAACAAGGGCGTGGTGGCCAAGGCCACGGACGTTTGCAACGGCTACCCGCCCGGCGACATGTCGGTTTGGGACTGGGTCTAGCCAGACAATTTCGCTGTCAGGTTAACGGCGACGCGCCGCTGGGTCTTGCCAGGGCAGGCAAAAGGTAACAATAATGAAGCCCCGGCCAACCGTGTACCCAGCGGATATGCACGCGTGGTGTGCGACTGTGGTCCGGGAGCCGGAGGTTGTCGCATGAGCCAAACGACAGGCGGGATACCAGACACGCTGGTGGCCCTCGATTGGCACGGGGTCACGTGCCAGTCAGAATCCGGCTGCACCAATCAAGCGACATACATCGTCAGCCTGCACGCCGTGGACCGCTGCAACCACCCGCAACTCGACCCGTTTGGCAACGTTATCGAAATCCTGTGCATCGCGTGCCTATGGCGCGCCGAGGCCGAGGTGCTGTGCCACGTCAGCCGGATGCGGCGTCATGCCGAGACGTCCTGCCTGACCTGCGGGGCGCCGGTGGCCGAGCTCAGCGACATCATGCGGGACGTCGTCGCCCTCTAGGGCGCAGCAAGCAAGAACCGCTACCGACGCGTTGACTGCGTCGAGTCAGTTGCACACCCAATTGACGATCCATAGCAACAAGGCTAGAAATTCATACCCCGCCCGGGTTAGTGCAAAAAGTTCCTATCTCAGTAGTGCGGCTGGGCCACCCGGAACCGATCGGTGTCCGCAGTGTCGGAGTGCGGCTCCGTCTTCGGCGGCTCCAGCAGGGCGCGAACCGCGGGGCGTGGCCCGTACGGCCGGAGCATCTGACTGGCCGGTCGCGTGCGAACCAGGGTCGGCCACCAGAACCAGCGCCCCATCAGCGCCGCCACCGACGGCATCATGAACGACCGCACGATCAGCGTGTCGAACAACAGACCCAGCGCGATGGTGGTGCCGACCTGCCCCATGACCTTGAGATCACTGAATATGAACGAGGCCATGGTGGCAGCGAAGACCAGGCCCGCCGATGTCACCACCGCGCCCGTTCCCGCCATCGAGCGGATAATTCCGGTCTTGAGGCCGGCGTGGATTTCCTCTTTGAAGCGCGAAACGAGCAACAGGTTGTAATCGGATCCCACCGCCAACAGCAGGATCACCGACATCGCCAGCACCATCCAGTGCAGTTCGAAGCCGATGATGTCCTGCCACACCAGCACGGAAAGGCCGAATGACGCACCCAAAGACAACAGCACGGTGCCCACGATGGTGATTGCGGCGACCAGACTGCGGGTGATGATCAGCATGATGATCAAAATGAGGCTGGCCGCGGAGATTCCGGCGATCATCAAGTCATACTTCGAGCCGTCGCGCATGTCTTTGTAGACCGCCGCGGTGCCGCCGAGATAAATCTTTGCGCCCTCTAGCGGGGTCCCTTTGATGGCTTCCTTCGCCGCACTCTTGATCGGGTCGACGTGCGAAATGCCCTCGGGAGTTGCGGGATCGCCCTCGTGCGAAATGATGAATCGAACCGCATGCCCGTCGGGCGAGAGGAACATCTTCAATCCCCGCTTGAAGTCGGGGTTATCGAAAACCTCCGGCGGGATGTAGAAGGAATCGTCGTTCCTGGAAGCGTCGAAAGCCTGACCCATCGCCGTCGCATTCTGGGTCATTTCGTCCATCTGGTCATAAAGCGACGACATCGAGCTGTGCATGGTCAGCATCATCTGCTTCATCGTCTTCATGGTGTCGATCATGGGCGGCATCTGCGCCAGCATCTGCGGCAGCAGCATGTCGAGCTTGTCGATTTGACCAGCTAGCTGGTCGATCTTTTCGCTGAGCTGGTCAATGCCGTCGAGGGCGTCGAAGAGCGATCGCAGCGTGTAGCAGACCGGGATGTCGTAGCAGTGCTTGTCCCAGTAGAAATACGCGCGAATCGGTCGGAAGAAATCGTCGAAGTTGGCGATTTCGTCGCGCAACTTCGCGGTGATGTCGTTCATTTCATTGGTCAGGCCGTCCATGGTGTGGGTGACGGCGGCCATTTGCGAGGTGATGTTGTACATGCGCTGCATCGTGTCGATCGACTGCTGCATCGCATCGGCCTGCTTGAGCATGTCGTCCATGCGCTTGTGCATGTACTGCTGATTCTCTACCTGCGTGGTGTTCTGCATGCTGATCTGGAATGGAATCGACGTATGTTCGATCGGCCTTCCCAGCGGTCGTGTTATCGCCTGAACCCGTGCGATTCCGGGCAGGTGAAAGACGTTCTTGGCAATACGGTCGATCACCAGCATGTCCGCCGGATTGCGCATGTCGTGGTCGGTTTCGACCAACAGCAATTCCGGATTCATCCGGGCGGTGGAGAAGTGTCGCTCGGCGGCGTCATATCCCACATTCGCCTTGGTATATCCGGGCAGATATGGACGGCTGTCGTACTTCGTCTTGTAGCCGGGCAGCGCCAGGAGGCCGACCAGCGCAATCCCCACCGCGACGGCCAGAATCGGGCCGGGCCAGCGCACGATGGCCGTGCCGATTCTTCGCCAACCTCGGGTGCGCATCGCGCGCTTGGGGTCGAACAGGTGGAAGCGGCTGCGGCTGCCCACCGCCAGGATCGCGGGACCGAGGGTGAGCGCCGCGGCGACGGCGACCAGCATGCCGACCGCACAGGGCACACCCAGGGACTGGAAGTACGGCAGCCGGGTGAAGCTGAGGCAGTACATCGCGCCGGCGATCGTCAGGCCAGACCCCAGCACCACATGCGCGGTCCCGTGAAACATGGTGTAGAAGGCCTGCTCCCGATCCTCGCCCGCCGACCGGGCCTCTTGGTAGCGGCCGAGTACGAAGATCGCGTAGTCGGTGCCCGCCGCAATGGCCATCAACACCAGCAGATTCACCGCGAACGTCGACAGACCGATGATGTTGTTGTAGGCCAGCAGGGATACGACTTGGCGAGCCGCGAGCAGTTCGAGGATCACCATTACCAGCGTGATGAGGACCGTGACGATCGACCGGTAGACCCACAGCAACATCACGATGATCACCCCGAACGTGATCATCGTGACCTTGGCGACGCCCTTCTCGCCGGCCGCCGACTGGTCGGCGTTGAGCGCGGCGGCACCGGTCACGTAGACGTGCAGCCCGGCTGGGGGGTGGTTTTCGTCCACAAGCTTGCGGACCGCCTTGACGGATTCGTTGGCCTTGGTCTCGCCCTGGTTGCCGACCAGGTAGACCTGCACGTAGGCGGCTTTGCCGTCATTGCTTTGCGAGCCCGCCGCGGTCAGCGGATCGCCCCAGAAGTCCTGGACGTGCTCGACGTGCTCGCGGTCGGCCTCCAGTTTCTTGACCAGTGCGTCGTAGTAGTGGTGGGCGTCGTCACCGAGCGGCTCGTCACCCTCGAGCACGATCATCGCCGCGCTGTCGGACGAGAATTCGTTGAACACCTTGCCGACGCGCATCGTCGCCTGCATCGACCCGGCCTCTTTGGGGCTCATCGGCACCGTGTGTTGCTTGCCGACGATGTCTAGCGAGGGGACGAAGATACTGAGCACGACGACGAGGGCGACCCAGCCCACGACGATCAGCCCGGCGAACTTGTACACCGCGTGGGCGAACCGCGGACTGGTCGGGAGGTCTGCGTGTGGGTTCGGCGCCGGCGGAGGAGCGACCTGGGTGGCGGTCATGCGGACTTCACTATGCAGAACGTTTGTGCGTTGACTCCGCTGACCGACCTTTCAGCTTTGACTTCGTCGTTGACGATGATTCGGCAGCCGACCTGGTCAGCGTCGGCCTGAGCAATCACGTTGACACTCACCGACGGCAACGTCGTGACAACCGACAGCGTCCACGGCAACGGCACGTTGCTGACCTTCTGCGGCTGCGCATTGATGTCGAGGTAGTTGATGTTCGCGATGCTGCCCGGGGGTCCGTACACCTCGTAGACGACCTTCTTGGGATTGAACGGCTTGATCTCGTCGGCCGCGCCGCTGGTGATCGGGCGGTTGTCTTCTTCGCCGAAGAAAGTGCGCAAACGGAGCACGCAGAAACCCGCAATCGCGATGACAACCACGACGACGACCACGATCCACAATTTCTTGAAGGCATTGGCGACGGGGATTTTCGGCATACCAATCACCTCCCGCCCGTTGGGTGCGCGAAACCGCGCGTCCTAGTCCGAAATGACGATCCCGCCCGATGCTTTGCTGCGCTAAGTATCTTAAACGCACCAGCCCCACGCGCCACAACCGTGTTATTGCTCATGACGATCCATCGCCAGGCCGCTGCAGGTAGCGGTAAGCAGACGGGTCAAAGAGGAACCGAAGTCCCGGTTCCAACCCGGCGGCACGACTTCGGGTTCCTCGGCGTAGGCATCGTTCAGCCGCTCCGGCGGGTTGGCGATCTGCCACAACGTCGCCGCCAACGAAAAGGCGGCCAACAAGATGTCAAATGCCCCTGACCGCCCCAACTCGGGCAGCGCGTTCTCGATCGCGTCCGCCAGAGCGATCACGGCGGCAGTACTGGTGCGCTTGACTTCCATAACCCGGTCGACATCCACCTCGTGCTCGAGGTGCAGATGAAGATTCGCCAGCAGATCGCAGAACAGCGGGTCGGCGGCCAATCCGTCGGCCAGAGCCGCGGCCACCCGCCGTTGCGACATCGAGCCGGGTTCGCCCAAGCTCTCGCAAACCGTCTTCGACCACCGCACCCAGCCTTCGGCCGCGAGGTGAAGCAGGACTTCCTTATGCGACGTGAAGTAGCGGCGCACCGCCGAATAGTGAATCCCGGCACGACTTGCGACCGCGGTCAACGTCACCGACGCCACGCCGGTCTCCAAAGCCAGCGACCGCGCCGCTTCCATCAGCGCCGCAGCACGCTGGCGCTTGTTTTCCTCCGAGCGAGCGCGCCGGAAGGTGAGTTGCGCCACGCCGGGAGATTAACGCACATCGTGTGATTTGTATAACGCACACAGTGTGATTTGCAGGGGCGAACCGGGGCGAGTACCGTGCCGTTACGCACGTGATATGCGTTACATTGCCGGCGCGGCGGAAGGAGCGACGACCCCACCTATCGCCATGATTTACTTAGGCAAGCCTTGGCTGCGCTGGGACTGCGTAAAACTGCTTTACGCGACCCCGGGCGACCACCGGGTAACGGTCCAGCGCAGTCCGGCGATCTGAAGATGGACTGGCCCATTAGGGCAAGTGAAGGGCGGGTATCGTCCGCCCCTAAAAGGGCCTAGCAACGCCAACCGGTAGGGGGCTTGTGTTATTCAAGGTGCTGTCGCGGACGTGGATCCCGCTGGTGATCGTGGCAGTGGTCATCGTCGGGGGATTCACCGTGCACCGGGTCCGTGGCTTCTTCGGTTCGGAGAAGCGGCCTTCGTACGCCGACAGCAACCTTGAAGGCGCCAAGCCGTTCAATCCCAAAGAGCTGACCTACGAAGTCTTCGGCCCACCCGGAACTGTGGCCGACATCAGCTACTTCGATGTCAACTCCGACCCCGTCCAAGTCGAGGATGCGGTGCTGCCTTGGTCGCTGCACGTGACGACGAACTTGGCGGCCGTGATGGGCAACATTGTGGCGCAGGGCAATAGCGACAGTATCGGCTGCCGGATCATCGTGGATGGGGTCGTCAAAGCCGAGCGGATCTCCAACCAGACCAACGCTTATACGTACTGCTTGGTGAAATCCGCGTGACCGTCCGTTACGCGAATGACCCGGACACTCGCACTCACACCGAAAGACCCTTCATCGCAAGGATCATTCATGCGCTGGCGATACCGATCATTCTGGGCTGGCTTGCAGTCTGCTTTGTGCTGACCGTTTTCGTGCCATCCCTGGAGATCGTCGGCCAGGAACGTTCCGTCTCGCTGAGCCCCTCCGATGCGCCGTCGTTCGAGGCGATGAAGACCATCGGCGAGGAATTCCGGGAAGGCAACACGGACAGCACGGCGATGCTCATATTGGAGGGCAAAGAACCGCTGGGCGACCCGGCGCACAAGTATTACGACACCTTGGTTCGCAAATTGCGAGCCGACACCAAGCACGTACAGAGCGTGCAGGATTTCTGGGGGGATCCGCTCACCGCTGCCGGTGCCCAAAGCAACGACGGCAAAGCGGTCTATGTCCAGTTGAATCTCGCCGGTAACCAAGGTGAGCCGCTGGCCAACGAATCCGTCGAAGCGGTCCGCAAGATCGTCGCCGAGACACCCGCACCGCCCGGTGTCAAGACTTACGTCACCGGGCTGGCCGCGCTCAGTTCGGACATGCACAACAGTGGCGACAAGTCGATGATCAAGATCACCGCGACGACGGTGGTCGTGATCTTCCTGATGTTGATGGCGGTCTATCGGTCGGTCATCACCGTGGTCGTGCTACTGCTCACTGTCGGCTTCGAATTGACCGCGGCGCGCGGGGTCGTCGCACTGTTCGGCCATCTCGGGGTTTTCGGACTCTCCACTTTCGCGGTCAGCCTGCTCACCTCGCTGGCGATCGCGGCCGGCACGGACTACGGGATATTCATCTTCGGGCGGTACCAGGAGGCCCGTCAGGCCGGCGAAGATCGCGAATCGGCCTTCTACACGATGTACCGGGGAACCGCGCACGTCATCCTGGGCTCCGGGTTGACCATCGCCGGCGCGACGTTCTGCCTCAAATTCGCCCGGATGCCCTACTTCGAGACCCTGGGTATCCCGTGCGCGCTGGGCATGACCGTCGCGGTGTTGGTCGCGCTGACGCTGGGGCCGGCAGTTTTGGTGGTCGGCAGCCGATTCGGCCTGTTCGACCCCAAGCGCCTGCTCAAGGTTCGTGGCTGGCGACGCGTCGGCACCGTGGTGGTTCGCTGGCCGGTGCCCGTGCTCGCGTCCACCCTCGCCGTCGCCCTCGTCGGACTGCTTGCCCTGCCCGGATACAAGGTCAACTACAACGACCGCGAATACCTGCCCGCCGGCATCCCCGCCAATGAGGGGTTTGCGGCCGCGGATCGCCACTTCTCCCAGGCCCGGATGAAGCCCGAGATCGTGATGATCAAGTCCGACCACGACATGCGAAATCCGGCCGACTTCCTGATCCTGGACAAGCTGGCCAAGGGCATCTTCCACGTGCCCGGCATCTCCCGGGTTCAGGCGATCACCCGACCCGACGGAATGGCCATGGACCACACGTCCATACCGTTCCAGATCAGCATGCAGAACGCCGGCCAGGTGCAGACGATGAAGTACCAGCGCGACCGCATGGACGACATGCTCAAGCAGGCCGACGAGATGGCCAAGACGATCGTCCTCATGAAGCGGATGTACGGCTTGATGACTCAACTGGCCGACAACACCCACCGCATGACTCTCGACACCGAAGAGATGCAGGCGATCACCAACCAGTTGCGGGACAGCATCGCCAATTTCGACGATCAATGGCGCCCGATCCGCGCTTACTTCTATTGGGAGCGACACTGCTACGACATTCCAATCTGCTGGTCGATCAGATCGATCTTTGACGCGCTGGACGGCGTGGATCAGATCTCCGAGAAGCTGAACACTCTGGTCGGCGACATCAAGAGCCTGGACCGGTTGATGCCACAGATGCTCGCGACGTTCCCGCCGATGATCGACTCGATGGAAAACATGCGGGTCATGATGCTGACCATGCACAGCACGATGTCCGGCATCTACGACCAAATGGACGAGATGAGCGAGAACGCGAACGCCATGGGGAAGGCGTTCGATGCGGCGAAGAACGACGACTCGTTCTACCTGCCGCCGGATGTGTTCAAAAACAAGGACTTTCAGCGCGCGATGAACTCGTTCCTGTCGCCCGATGGAACCGCGGCGCGCTTCATCGTCCTGCACCGGGGAGATCCTCAATCAGCCGAGGGCATCGCGAGTATCGACGCGATCCGCACAGCGGCCGAGGAGTCGCTCAAGGGAACACCGTTGGAAGCAGCCAAGATCTACGTGGGCGGCACGGCGGCCGTGTTCAAAGACATTTCCGACGGCGCCAACTGGGACTTGCTGATCGCTGGAATCTCGTCGCTCTGCCTGATTTTCATCATCATGCTGATCCTCACCCGGGCCTTCGTCGCCGCGGCGGTGATCGTGGGCACGGTCGCACTGTCGCTGGGCGCGTCGTTCGGGTTGTCCGTGCTGCTTTGGCAGCACATTCTGGCAATTCCCTTGCACTACATGGTGCTTGCGATGTCGGTCATCGTGCTGTTGGCGGTGGGTTCTGACTACAACCTGTTGCTGGTTTCGCGATTCAAGGAAGAAATCCACGCCGGGCTCAACACCGGCATCATTCGTGCCATGGGCGGAACCGGCAAGGTTGTGACCAATGCCGGGCTGGTGTTCGCGTTCACCATGGGATCCATGATCGTCAGCGACCTGCGGGTGATCGGCCAGGTGGGCACCACCATCGGCCTGGGTCTGCTGTTCGACACGTTGATCGTGCGCGCGTTCATGACACCGGCCATCGCCGCCCTGCTGGGCCGTTGGTTCTGGTGGCCCATGCGCGTACGAAGCCGACCGGCGCGCAACCCCGCGCTCCCCAGCCAGGACCAGCCGACGGACCGGACGCTGGCGTTCAGCAAAGAGCGTTAAGACCACTTCGCCCATCCAGGTCCCCGGCCGCTCCGAATACCTGATGTGCAGCTGACACGCTCTTTGCCGGCAGGCCGACCGCGCGAAGAAAAGCTAAGGCGGACAAAACATTTCGCTTCCCGTCCGATGACTCCGACCGGGCGGTGAGCACCGATGTCCGCATATCTTTGCCAGCTGGGGATAGGCTACCGAGCAATGAGCGTTTCGCTGCAGCCGAGCGGCGATCTGGACGCATTGCTGCGCCGGGTCGCACGCCGCGACACTGCGGCGTTCGCCGCCTTCTACGACCAGACCAAGACCCGGGTGTACGGAATGGTGGTCAGGGTGTTGCGTGACGCCGGCTACAGCGAAGAAACCACTCAGGAGATTTATCTGGAGGTGTGGCGCAACGCTGCGGAGTTCGAGTCAGCCAAGGGCTCCGCGTTGGCGTGGCTGCTGACCATGGCGCACCGGCGCGCCGTCGACCGGGTGCGCAGCGAGCAGGCCGGCAGTCAACGTGAATCCCGCTACGGCACGGCCAACGTCGAGCCCGCCGTCGACATCGTCGCCGACTCGGCAATCGCCGGCGACGAGCGGCGCCGGGTTGCCCAATGCCTGGAGGGGCTGACCGAGATGCAACGCGAATGCATCGAGATGGCGTACTACGGCGGCCTGACGTACGTCGAAGTAGCACAGCGGCTGGCCGCCAATCTCTCTACGATCAAGTCGCGCATGCGTGATGCGCTGCGTGGCCTGCGCAACTGCTTGGACGTGCCATGACCGATCAACCCAAGGACCTGACCCTGCTCGAGCTCGCGACGCCGTACGCCCTGGATGCCCTGTCCACGGGTGAGCGGGCCGACGTCGAGCGGCGGGTGGCCGCCGCGCCGGCAGCGGTTGCGACGGCCTTCCACGACGAGGTTCGCGCCGTCCGCGAAACCATGGCCGTGGTTTCGGCGGCTACCACCGCCGAACCGCCGGCCGCGCTGCGCACCGCCATACTGGCCGCCATAGAGCCCGAGCAGCAAGCCCGGCCACAGGGTAAATCACCTTGGCGGACAAGACTTTTGGCGGTGGCCGCAGCCCTCGTCATCGGACTGGCAGGCTTCGGCCTCGGGGTGCTGTCCCGACCCAGCACCCCTACCCAGACGGTCGCCGAGCAAGTGCTGAGCGCGCCGGACATGAAGACGGTCTCTCGTCCGTTAGGCAACGGACAAGCGACGGTGATGTTCTCCCGCGACCGCAATGCCGGTGTGCTGGTGATGAACAATGTGCCGCCACCGTCCTCCGGAACCGTCTACCAAATGTGGCTGATCGGCGCCAACGGCCCCAAGTCGGCGGGAACCATGGACGCCCAACAGGTACGTCCCACCACCACGGCGACGGTTGGCGACCTCGGAACCTGCCGGGCGCTGGCCTTCACCGTGGAGCCCGGCACCGGGTCGCCGCAGCCGACCACCCCGATCCTGGTGGAACTGCCACTCAAGTAGCCGCGTGCTGGTCCCTCCTGAACAGGCCGCCCAGCACGGCAACCACGACGCCCACCACCACCAGGACCGCGCCGGCGACCAGGGTGACGTTGAGCCACTGGTGCAAACTGTCCTCCGCCTGTCCGACCATGACGTCGGCCATCCGGCGTATGTCGCCGGTGGTCTGGTTGAGCTGGTCGTTGACGAGACGTCTGCCGATCTCGATGCCGGCCCAGCCGGCCGCACCCACGAGCAGCGCCGAAACGCCGAGGCTGGTCAACGCCTTGCCGCGGCGCCGGGCGGCCATCAACAGCAACAGCGCGCAGACCGCACTCGCGGCGGCCGCGCCGACACTGACCCAAGGGCCCCTGACCGCGAGCCGGTGCAACTGTCCCTGCCGAACCGGGTGCGGACCCGAGACCGTCAGCGGGACTTTCAACGTGTCGGGCGCCTTCACCTGGTAGCGCTCCAGGATCTGTTGCAACGAACTGTCTTTGAGCATGGGCGCCACGTCGACCACCCACTGGTCGCCCGTTAATTGCGGTTCAGTGAACAACCAGCGGTGAGCGGCCCGGTTCACCTGGACAAAAAGCGGCGGAAACGACGGACCTGCGGTGAAGGCAGCGGCCGCGTCGTCCACCAAGGAACCGTCAACCTGGCGCGATGCGCCGTGTTCGGCGATGAGCGCCATAGCCCGGGTGGTCAGTTCGCTCGCCATGGCGGACTGCAGGGCCGGGTCGTCCGCCGCTTGCCGAGCCAGCACGGCATAACCGTCCTCGTCGACGATGTTGTGCTGCGCCCACATCGTCGGGATCGCGACCGCCAGCGCGGCTGTGGCGAGCAGCCAGAGGAGGACGGTCGCGGCGAAGCGCACGAACCAGAACTTACTGTGCGATCCCCCGCAGGTACGCCGCTTGCCCCAGGTGCTGGGCACAGTCGTCGATGACACTGACCAGCCGAACGCTGGCCGTCACCGGCGGATCCCAGTTCGTGTCCACGATGCGGGCGAGCTCGTCGGCGGTGATCCCTTCGACGTACTCGATGGTCAGCAGGTGGACCGCGTGGTAGTAGCCGACCAGGTGGTCGATGGGTACGCGGACCTTGGCCACCTCATCCGGTCCGTGCCCGTAGCCGGTGTCGTTGCGCGGCAGATCGAGCGCGAACCGGTCCACCCAGCCGTCGCGGAACCACGCCTGCTCGACACCGGCGATGTCGGCCACCTGGAGGTCCTGCACCCGCGCACTGTGCCAGATCAACCAGGCGATGCTGTTCGCGTTCGCGGTCGGGCGGTACTCGGCGATCTCGTCGGTGAGGCCTTCGGTCAGCTCGCCGACATGCTCGATCAACCGGTTGAACGCGTCGCGAAGTATTTCCCGGGCTGCTTCGTCGCTACCTGCCATACCCCCGACACTACGGACCGGCGCCGTGCCAGACAGCCTCGACGTTGTTGCCGTCGGATCGCGCACGAACGCTCCGAAGTACCCGGGGTGATATTCCGGCCAGAGCCGAGGCGCGTGCAGGGACTCCGCCCCGAGCCCCACCGCAGCCTCGTAGAACGCGCGCACCGCGGCCTCGTCGGCGGCTTGGAAAGCGATGTGCACTTCGCGGTTCGGACCCTGCGCGTCACCGGCGGCGGCATCGGCGATCCAGAAATCCGGCTTGCCGTCGCGTCCGTAGCCGATGGCTGGACCGAAATCCAGTTGGCGGGAGTAGCCCAGAACGCCCAGCACCGTGTCGTAGAACTCCTGCGATTTCGGGTAGTCGGCGCAGTTGATTCCTATGTGATCGATCACGTCGACGATCCTGGCATGACCTACCGACACGGTCGTAGATTATTTAGATGACCTACGACCTCGTCATCCGCAACGGCACCATCGTGGACGGCCTGGGAGGTGAACCCTATGTCGGAGACGTCGCGGTGCAAGACGGGGTCATCAAGGCGGTCGGCGACATCAACGGTGCCGCCGCCGCCAAAGAAATCGACGCCACCGGCCTGCTGGTCACGCCGGGCTTCGTCGACCTGCACACCCACTACGACGGCCAGGCCGTTTGGTCCGACCGGCTGACGCCGTCCTCGGCGCACGGCGTCACCACCGTGGTGATGGGCAACTGCGGGGTCGGCTTTGCGCCGTGCCGCCAGGAAGACCACGACGTGCTCGTCGACGTTATGGCCGGAGTGGAGGACATTCCCGGCGTCGTGATGACCGACGGCCTGCCGTGGAGTTGGGAGACCTTCCCCGAATACCTCGATGCGTTGGAGGCGGGCAAGCGCGACATCGATGTCGCCGCGTACCTGCCGCACTCGCCGCTGCGGGTCTATGTGATGGGCCAGCGCGGCGCCGATCGCGAGCCCGCCACCCCCGAGGACCTGGCGAAGATGCGCGCGCTGGCCAAGGAAGCCGTCGAGGCCGGCGCACTGGGTTTCGCGTCGTCGAGGCTGACGATCCACAAGACCGAGAGCGGCGCGCCGATCCCCAGCTATGACGCCGCGCGCGAGGAGATCGAGGAGATCGCCCGGGGCGTGGTCGACGGCGGCGGTGGCCTGCTGCAGTTCGTGCCCGACATCCCGTCGGGGGGTTATCAGCCGGTGCTGCAGATGGTGTTCGACGTCGCCGAGGACCTGCGGCTGCCAGTCACCTTCACCCTGATCGTTGGAAATTCCGGTGAGCCGTTCTGGCCCGACGCCATAACCATGGTCGAGAAGGCCAACGCCAACGCGGGGGCCAGCGCCCCGCAGTTCACCGCGCAACTACTGCCGCGGCCGATCGGGCTGATCATCGGCCTGCAATTGACCGCCAACCCCTTCGTGCTCTACCCGAGCTACCGTGAGATCGCCGACCTGCCGCTGGCCGAGCGCGTCGCGGAGATGCGCAAGCCCGAGGTCCGCGCCCGAATCCTGGCCGACAAGCCCGGTGCCGGGCACCCGATCCTGTACGTGGCGCAAGCCTGGGACTGGATCTACCCGCTGGGTGACAACCCCAACTACGAGCCGGACCCAGCCGACAGCATCGGCGCGCGGGCCCGGGCTCGCGGGGTGAGCCCGCTCGAGGAGGCTTACGACCGGCTGCTCGACGACGACGGCCACGCCATGCTGATGGTCGCGATGAGCAACCTGGAGAACAATTCGCTGGACACCGTCGGCAAACTCCTGCACCGCGACGACGTGGTGTTGGGGCTGGGCGACGGAGGCGCGCACTACGGGATGATCTGCGACGCCAGCTACTCGACCTACTTCCTGACGCACTGGGCCCGGGACCGGAAGTCCGGCCGCTTCTCCATCGCCGAAGCCATCCGCGAATTGACTTCGGTACCCGCCCGCATCGCCGGGTTGGCCGACCGCGGACGCATCGCCGAGGGGTACAAGGCCGACCTCAACGTCATCGACCACGCCGCCTTGCGCCTGCACAAGCCGGTGATCACCCACGATCTGCCGGCTGGGGGCCGCCGCCTCGACCAGACCGCAGACGGCTACGTGGCCACCGTCGTCTCCGGTCAGGTGATCGCGGAAAACGGGGTTCCGACCACCGCCCGACCGGGCAAATTGGTACGCGGACGCCAGCGCGCCCCCGTCAGGGTTTAACCTTCTTACGGGTTCCTGTACGACTCCTGGGAATTAGCCGTACCAGGATGCCTGAAACGCCCACGGCGAACGGCGCCGGACGGTAGTTTGAATTGGTGACAACGCCGCATTTCGCGTGGTTGCCGCCAGAGATCAATTCGGCACTAATGTTCGCCGGTCCCGGCGCGGGACCGCTACTTGGCGCGGCCACTGCCTGGAGCAGCCTCGCCGAGGAGCTGGCGGCTGCGGTTTCGTCATTCAGCTCGGTAACCACCGAGTTGACCAGTGGTTCTTGGTTGGGTCCTTCATCGGCGGCCATGATGGCCGTCGCAACACAGTACATGGCTTGGCTCAGCGCGGCCGCTGTACAGGCCGAGCAGGCCGCCGCGCAAGCGACGGCGACGGCCTCGGCCTTCGAGGCGGCGCAGGCACTCACCGTGCAGCCCGCCGTGGTTGCGGCTAATCGCGCGCTGGTGCAGGCACTGGCGTCCACGAACTTCTTCGGCATGAACTTCCCGGCGATCATGGACACCGAAGCGGCTTACGAGCAGATGTGGGCGCTGGACGTCGTGGCCATGGCCGGGTACCACATCGACGCATCTGCCGCGGCCGCACAGCTGGCGCCCTGGCAGAAGGTGTTGCGCAACCTCGGTATCGACATCGGCAAGAACGGCCAGCTCAACCTCGGCTTCGGCAACACCGGCAGCGGCAACATCGGCATCAACAACGTCGGCAACAACAACCTGGGCATCGGCAACACCGGCAGCGGCAACTTGGGCAGCGGCAACACCGGGAGCGGCAACTCGGGCAGCGTCAACACTGGTAACAACAACCTGGGCTTGGGCAACCTGGGTAGCGGAAACATCGGCTTGGGCAACACCGGCAACGATGCGGTCGGCATGGGGCTGACCGGGGACAACCGGTTCGGCTTCGGCGGCCTCAACTCGGGTAGCGGCAACTCTGGCATCGGCAACTCTGGCACCGGCAACACCGGCTTCTTCAACTCCGGCGACGGCAACACCGGCATCGGCAACTCGGGGTCGCTCAATGCCGGCCTCAGCAATTCCGGAAGCGTCAATACCGGTATCGGCGCCGCCGGTTCGATGACCACGGGCCTGCTGTACCCAGGCATGCACGACGCCTTCCGGGCCGCCGCCGATGCGGGACTCGCCAGCACAGCCAGTTACGCCACCGGCGGTTTGAGCACGGCCGCCGCGAGCTCCGGCCTATTGGGTTCCGCGCTGGCGAACACTGGCGGCCTGCATCAGGGGATTGCGACGGCGTTGAACTCCGGCTTGACCACCGCACCCGCGGTCGCCCCGGCCGCTGCCACGGGGGGCTTCGACTCCGGCAACCCGAGCGGCGTCACCCCGAACGCGACCAGCAGCGCCGCCGCCAACGCCGGTCTCAAGACCAGTGCCGGCACTGGCTTCCCAGGCGGCGGTTTCTACAACGGTGCGGGCAACGAGTCGAACATGCGGCCTAACGGCCCCCGCGACCCGGGGCTGGGCAACGGCATCCCGAAGTCGGGCTTCTACCCTGAGGGCGAACGCGAGCCTGGCGACGCGACGGTGATCAGGCTGCCGATCCGGTCGGAGTAATCGCGGCCTATCCTCGGATTCATGGGCGGCAAGCGCGCGAAAAAGGTAGACCTGCAGCGATTGGCCGAGGCCCTGCCGGGCTTCCCGTTCGCCTACCTGATCACCGTGGACGACGGATATCGCGTGCACACCGTGACCGTTGAACCCACCCTGGACGGCGCCGTGCTCGACGTCGGACTCATCGGCGGCCGTACCCGCAGTAACCTCGCCACCCGCCGTGATGTCACCTTGCTGTGGCCGCCGAGCGAACCCGGCGGCTACTCGCTGATCGTCGACGGCACCGCTGAGATCTCCGAGGCCGGAGCCGAAGCCGCGCGTCTGCAAGTGTTGCCCACCCGTGCGCTCTTACACCGTGAGGCCGACTCGCCCTCCGCGGCAAAGGGGTGTCTGCACGACTGCGTGGTGTTCTCCCTGCCGGCCGATGATGTCGCATGAGTAGGGCTGCATGAGTAGGGCCGCATGAGCAGGGTGGCGCCCCTGCCTCCCCCGTGGAGCGAGGAAGACGCCGCAGGCATTAACAGTTGGGGCCACCCGGACCGCACATATGAGCCATTGCTGCTGGTGCGCTGCCTGCAGCGGCATCCGGTGTTAGCCGCCCGATTGCGCAAGCTAGGCGAATCGCTCTATGTCGCGGCGCTGCTGCCCCCGCGGACGCGGACTATCGCACCAGCGCCATGCCACTGCTGGTGATGATGGCCTGCTGCCCCCGCGGACGCGGACTATCGCCATCCTTCGCATCTGCGCCCTGCTGGGCTGCCGATATGAGTGGGGTGGGCAGGCGGCGTTCTGGGGTCCAATCGCGGGCGTCAGCGACGACGAGTGCGATGCGCTGGTGACCGGTGGACCCGCCGACCCGCGGTGGAGCCCGGCGGAGCGGACGCTGATCGAGGCGGTCGACGAACTCGAGCGCACCGGTTCGTGGTCGGACGCGAGGTGGGCGGCGCTGGGTCGTGACCTCGACGATGAGCAACGGATCGAGTTGCTGACCGCCGTCGGCTGGTACCGGACCATCTGCACGCTGTGCAATGCGCTGGCTCTGCCGGTGGAGGGGTGGATGCGGGTTTGGCCGGCGTCAGCTCAGTGAGCGATCTCTTTTGAGGGCCGGATGCTGACTGTTTAAAAGTGGCATCAGCAGGCGTCGCGGCGTGAACTGAAAGATGCGGGCGCTGACCCGGCTGGGCCATCCCGGAATCACGGTTCTTTTGTCGCCGGCTAATGCGTCGACGCCAACGCGCGCTACCTCACGTGAAGGCATCCACATCAATTTCGGGAATGCGGCGGCGAAGGCCTGCTCGTCCATGCCAGCCTTGACCACAAATTCGGTGCGCACCGGCCCGGGGCACAGCAGCGCCACGGTGACGCCGGTGCCCGCGAGTTCGCCACGCAGCCCTTCGGTATAGGAGTGCACGAACGCCTTGGTCGCGGAGTAGCCGATCTGCCCCGGGAAGGGGTAGAAGCCGGCGGTGGACCCGACGTTGAGGATCGCGCCACTTTTCCGCGGCACCATCTGCTGGACCGCTCGGGTGCTCAGGTCGATTACCGCCTCGACGTTCACGCGCACCTGGGCAATCTCGTCGTCGACGCTTGTCTTCGTCACCGAGCCGATGGTCCCGATGCCCGCGTTGTTGACGAGGATGTCGACGGACAGTCCCCTCGTGTCGAGTTCGTCGAACAAGGCAGCACGCGCTGCGGCGTCGGCTACGTCGCAGGTGATTATCTCGACACGGACCTCGTCGGCGAGTTCGTCGGCGAGTTCGCGCAGCCGGTCTTCGCGGCGGGCGACGAGCGTCACGCCATATCCGCGTTCAGCTAATTCGCGGGCAATGTCAGCGCCGATGCCCGACGATGCGCCCGTGACGACGGCGGTACCGGTCGGCGAGGGTGGCGGAAGAGGCACGGATCAAAGCTACCCGCGCCGCGTTTGCGGTCTGTGCCGCCGCCGAACTCCCGCACCCCGCGCCGAATGTGTGGCCTATGCACCCGCGAGCGCCGTCGGAGGGCAATACGCCCCACGTTCGGCGAGCTCGCCCCGTATGCGCCGAGGCGCGGCTCCCGTCGAGTGTGTGGCCTATGCACCCGCGAGCGCCGTCGGAGGGCAATACGCCCCAC
>NZ_MVHT01000010.1 GCF_002086275.1 Mycobacterium intermedium
TCCACTACGCTACAAACGCGGCCCACTCAGAGGCTGCACACCCATAAACCGGTGTGCATCAAACCCGGGGTGGTTCATGGTCTCCAGTTCGGTCCTGGGTTTGTTGCCGTGTTGACCGTTGTGCGCGGTTGGTTTGATTTCAGTTGGCCGTCTCAGCGGCTCGTCGCTTATGTCTGGCCTTCCGTAGATGGAACCGTTGATCTTGATGGTCAGCTTGGGTTTCGGACGAGTACGCGGGTCGTCGCCAAGCCGGTAATCGGCCCACAGAGGCTCGAAATTCATATCGATGCCGGCCGCCACAAGTTGGGCCAATCCGATCCAAAGTGATCGAATTCCATTTCTGCCCTTGACGTCCAGGGATACTGCGGCATGCTCCTGGCCAGCGAGACACATCCCGACGAGGCCGGTCAGCACACTGCCGGGGCCAACCTCGACGAAGGTGCGAGCGCCCGCCTGCCACATTGCTTGAATTTGCTCGAAGAACCGCACTGGCTGAGCAATCTGGTTGGCGAGTGTGGTCCGCATTTCCTGCGCGTCACCGGTGTAAGGCTGCGCCGTCGCGTTGGCATAGACGGGCACTTGCGGTGTGCCGAAGGGAATGCCGGCGAGGAACGCGGCGAATGGGGTTGCTGCCGAGCTGACGATCGACGAATGGAATGCGGTGGCGACATCAAGTTGACGGGGGTTCAAACCCACTTCGCGGAATCGTTGTGCGGCGGCGTCCACGGCAGCCCTGTCGCCCGACAACACAACCTGATTGGGCGCGTTGTGGTTGGCGATCACTACGGAAAGCTCCCATTGTTCGATCAGCTTGCGGACTTGTTCGGCAGGTGCCGCCACCGCGCACATGGCGCCATCGCTGTGTGCCGCCGCTTGAGCCATCAGAGCACCGCGCGCACGGGCGATCCGAAGTGCCATTTCTTCGTCGAAAACACCAGCGGCACATAGTGCGCTGATTTCACCGAAACTGTGGCCGCCGACGGCGATGGGCGCAATACCAAGGGCACGGAGCACCGAGAGCAGACTTAAACTATGTGCACCAATTCCTGGTTGCGCCCACTCGGTCTTGGTCAACTCAGCGAGCTGCTGCGCACGATCACCATCGGTGAATGCCGCTTTTGGCCAGACAACTTGGTGCAGGTCGCGATCGGCGTTCAGCAACTGAGCGCGGGCACGTTCCCACGGCGATAACGCTGGCTCGAAGAGCTGCGGGATGTCCCCACCCATGCCCAGGTACTGACTGCCCTGCCCAGGGAAGAGCAGTGCTACTGGCCCGCTCTGCCGCGCCGAATAGAAGTATCCCTTTGGCGAGCCGAAGGAGGCTGCCAGGTCGCGCGTTTCAAGTTTCGCCGCTACTTCACCAAGCATTGACTGCAAGCTTGAAACACTATCGGCGACGAGGGCTAGGCGGTGTGGCTGCGACGCATCGTAGGCTGATTGTGACTGTCGGGCGATGTAGCTGAGCATGTCGGGACTGTCGACCAAAGAAGCCGATAGACGAGCGGCTTGATCGGCAAGTGCCACTGCTGAATTCGCGCCGAGCACTATCAGTTCAGAGTCCCAGGAACGGGATCGCCATGCGCGGTTTCCCGCACCCGCGTACTCCTCCAGTGTGACGTGAAAGTTAGTGCCGCCGAAGCCAAACGAACTTACCGATGCGCGCCGCGGGACGTCCTTGTCGGAAATCCATGGCTTGGCCTGTGTCGAGATGTAGAACGGCGACTGCTCAATCTCGAGGGCGGGGTTGGGTTGGTCAACTTTGATGGTTGGCGGCAAGGTCTTGTGGTGCAGCGCCATCACAGCCTTGAACAAGCCACACGCTCCTGCGGCGCCCTTGGTGTGCCCGACCTGTGACTTGACTGAGCCGAGGGCACACCACTGTGGGTCCATCCGACCCGATGCCTCGAAAACATCACGCAGCGCGGAGAACTCGGCAAGATCGCCGGCTTTGGTACCTGTGCCATGTGCTTCAACCAGCCCAACCGTGTCCGGACCGTAGCCTGCCGCAGCATAGGCACGGCGAAGGGCTTTGGCCTGACCGGCCGGACTGGGTGCGTAGATGCTTTTTGCCCGCCCATCCGAGGACGAGCCAATGCCGCGGACCACCGCGTAAATCCGGTCGCCATCGCGCTCGGCGTCATCCAGGCGCTTGAGCGCCAGCATCGCCAGCCCCTCGCCCAGCATGGTGCCGTCAGATTTATCGGAGAAGGGGCGGCAGTCTCCCGTTGGCGACAGCGCGGTGACCTTGGAGAAACACATAAACATGAAGGCGTCGTTGAATGCGTCGACACCACCGGCAATCACCATGTCTGCCTTGCCGAGGTATAACTCATTGAGCCCAACTTCGATAGCGGCCAGGGAGCTTGCACACGCCGCGTCCACGACACAGTTCGTACCGCCCAGATCGAACCGGTTGGCGATTCGACCGGTGATGACGTTGCCAAGCAATCCGGGGAAGGTGTTCTCCTGCCACGGCGTGTAGTTCGACATCACGCGCTCACCGAATGCCTTGATCTCAGATTCGGTGAGACCAGCAGCACGAAGCCCGCGCTCCCAGACCGGCCGGTGCAGATGGCCGCTCATATAAATCGTCATTTCCGTACCGCCTGATGCGCCGAGCACCACGCTGACACGCTCGCGATCAATTTGCGAGAAGTCACCGCCAGCGGCGTCTTCCAATACTTGCTGCGCGACTCTCAGCGCTAGCAATTGCGTACTATCAGTGGCCGGCAAAATACTTGGGGGGATTCCAAAATCCATGGGTGAGAAGTCGATATCGGGCAGGAATCCGCCGCGGCGGGCGTATACCTTATCCGGCGCCCCCGGATCGGAGTCGTAATAGTCGTCGATACGCCAGTGCGACTCGGGAACTGTTGAGAGCAGGTCGACCCCCTGGACGATGTTGCGCCAGAAGCGTTCGGCTTCAGGCGAGCCAGGGAATAAGGCGCTCACACCAACAACCGCGACGGGCGGATGCTGAAATACCATGAGTGTCAACCTTTCTGCAGCAGAGCTGGCGATCCTAGAATGCGAATCGCACAGCAAGGTTGGGTATGGCTTCGTAGTCATGCCCCACGTGGTGACCGGAAAGGATCGATTGCCCAGCGTTCCGAAGCGATGCGACCGCTAAGGGGCACAACTGATCTGATCGACGTGCTTTCCGGCTGAATCTTTGAGGTGCACCTAAACGCGTACGATCGGTGCGGGCGTGTCCCCGCGACGGATACAACCGACCGATGGTCCCGCACACAACCCACACTCGACGGACGTGGCGGGTGGCGTAGGCCTCGAGTGGGCGTAGCTTGCCGAAGTGCGGACGGCTCGCGAACGACCCGGTGTGCACCCTTGCGCCCTGCGTCACCCGCTTGGCAGGGATTTCTTTAATGACGCTTCCAGGCATAATTAAACAAAGTTACGCATTAGGCAATAAATGTCAAGACTTCGGCTACGATATACCTTGTATTCGTGACGCGAGTCTCTATCCGCAGGTTTTTGAAACACCAAGTTAAGAGAATTGAGACGCAGGGTCATTGACTTTCGGCCAGGACAATCCTATTTGCACGGCATTTGATATTGTGGCGCCATTGAGCTGTTTTCTGGAAAGTAGCTCTCCGGCTAGGTTGACCAAAACACTCCTTGCCAGCGGGGCGCGGAAGGCGTCAGGCAGTGCACCCGGCGGCCCGCGACCTGCGCGAGCTGCGCGTGTTCGTACAGCGACGGCCCTTGCTATGTCGCCTGGTACCGGACAAGGGCGGTGGCGATGCGAGCCACGTGCGACCGGTCTGCGGAACTCGCTCCACAATGACACCGTGCCGGCGAATTTTCTAAGCGCGCTGCGGAAAGAACTTGTTTACCCCTTTAATCACCGTCCGACCGTTGGGTCGGTTCGTATATTAAATTTACCGATAGCAAACCCATGCATAATTCATCAGTCGCATTGGCCTACATTCGCATCGACCCGCCAACGCCTTAATGAACTGCCATCTACCACCAACCCAATCGTCCGAACGCCGACTTCAACCGCTTGGCAATTTAGGTCAAACCAGCTGATACGCAATGGGGTTCTGCCGATCGCGTTTGGCTTCCATCCGGGTTCTCATGGTCGCGGGTTGATGGCCCCGACGGTACCTGGCATGCGAACCTATTCAACACACCGCCAGTCGCAGGCTGGTCACAGAACCGATTCGAGCTCAGGGAAGGGAATTGGATGGCGCTCTTGATCGCCCCAGAAATCGTTACCGCAGCAGCGTCAGACCTGGCGAGCATCGAGGCGGCGGTCCACTGCGCGACATCGGCGGCCAGTGCCCCTACCACCGGAGTGCTGGCTGCGGCGGCCGATGAAGTGTCAGCCGCCATCGCGGCCCTGTTCAGCGAGCACGGCCAAGCATTCCAGTCCATCAGTGCCCAGGCATCAACATTCCAACAGCAATTCGTCCAACTGCTCAGTGCAGGCGCGGCGTCGTACGCGAGCGCCGAAGCCGCGAACGCCAACCCGCTTCTGGCGCTGATCAATGCGCCGTTCTTGGCCGCGCTCGGCAGGCCGCTCATCGGTGACGGCGCCGACGGCACTACGACCGTCAACGGTATCGGCACCAACGGCGGCCCCGGCGGCATCCTCTACGGCAACGGCGGCCGCGGCGGCGACAGCACCCGGGTCGGCGCCCAAGGTGGCTGGGGCGGCCCGGGTGGGTTGATCGGTAACGGCGGCGCCGGAGGGAAAGGAGGACCCGCCGGGGTGTTGAACGGGGTGACCTACGCCGCGGGCGCCGGCGGGTTCGGCGGTAGGGGCGGTTTCCTGTACGGCAACGGGGGCGCGGGCGGCGCGGGCGGCTTCTCAGCGGTGGCCGGCGGCGTCGGCGGGATCGGTGGCCGGGGCGGCGATGCGGTGCTGTTCGGCGCCGGCGGAAATGGCGGAGCCGGCGGCGATGCCGACCAGACGTGGCAGGGTAACAAGCCCGGTTACGGCGGATTCGGCGGCGCAGGCGGCGGCATCCCGAACTTGTGGCCCGGACTCTTCGGCCCCACGGGGTCGCAAGGCAACAACGGCCAGCCCGTGCCGTGAGGACGACAAAAAGATCCCCGACGGCCCTGTTTTCTCGGTGGAGGTAAGGGGACTCGAGCCCCTGACCCCCCACGCTTGCGCAGGAATCAGTCGAGCAGTTCGCTCAAGGGTGTGACGTGTCCGATTCGTCCTCCGGTCAGCATCGGTTCGATGAGCAAGAGCTGACGCATCACCCGGCGATGGAGAAGCACGATCAGTTCGGGATCCTGCTCAGGCGCTGCCATCAGCACGGCATGCTCCAAGGCCTGATCGCCGGCCGCCCGGTCGGCGGGCCGTTCCCCAAGGAATTCCTCGAGGTCATCGAGATCCGCGGCGTCGATGGCGTGGCCGTATGTGGCGACCCGGTGGGCCAATTGGGCGACGGTCGAAGCGCACCGGCGCTGGTGTTCGGCGATGCCCGGCAGCACGTCAAGCGACTCGATCATGCCGGGCAGCCCGGCGATTGCCCCGGGATAGGAAGTCGGCATGGGGTCAGGAAGCGACACCGTCGACAGGGGGACGCCGGCCTGCTGCGCAATGGATTCGATCGTGTGCAGTGACAGGAGATGAAACCACTCGATGTACTGAACGATGTCGGGCAAGGGCAGGTCCAGGTGCAGGACTATCGCCACTCCCAGCGGGGTGCACAGCGCGAACTTGGCGGTGTGGAATTCGATCGCCGCACGGTCCAGGGGTACGCCCGAGCGTTGCTCATAGCGCCGCAACAGGCGACCCAGGTCACCCATCGGTTCGGTCACGTTGCGCAATCGAAGGCCCGCGAGGTCATGGAAGACGTCACCTATGTGGGCGAGCTCGACGTCGATCAACCCAGTGATCCGGCCGTCGGCGTACATGAATTGGCCGGTGTCGCCCAGCACGAAACGCGGGGTGGCGCGATGCGACGGCACGTGGCGCCTCAGCCAGCCGATGGCGAACTCCAGCAACGGCTCCGGGCGCTGCTTGAAGTCTCGATAGCGCGTTACGAATGTCTCGAAATAGTCGAGCGCAACGGCTTCAGGGCCGGTCGGTATGGGCAGGCCCGCGGCGGCGAAAGCAGTCGGATCGATGCCGTGGGCACTGACCAACGCATCGATGTAATCGTCCATCACCGCGTCAATCTGCTGGGGCTCGATGTCGCTGCATGGACTGGCAGCGCCGGGCAGCCAGTCCATCACGACGGCTGATGCTTCCGGGATCTCGCCGTAAATGTGCGGGACCGCGATGCCGTGCGCTTCCATCACGCGCAGCACTGTCGCCTCGGCCCAGACTGTCGCAAACCCGAACCCTTCGCGATCCCCCCGGACATAGAGGCGTATTTCTTGATCGTCACGTGCCGCGGTCACGAACCACGCTGGCCGCCAACGTTGCTGGCGCTCGATGGTGCGGACGGGACCGATGTTCTCCGTGATCCAGGCTTCGATCACGGAGTCTTCGACGGGGCCGGACACTGGGCAATGATACATATCCCGTGTATCTGTATTGCGAACGTCGACGGCGATCGAACGCGGGGTGCGTGGGAGGAGGGCAGCTACACGTTCACCAGCCACCTCGACGCCGTGCCGATCACCAGCAGTTCTCATCGAAAAGCGTGGCCGTCCCGTTGTACCGGGCGAGTCGGGCGCAGCATCGTCCGCCCAAATCGGCCGTTTCGAGATTGCTAGCGACGAGTCCTGGCGCCGCTGCTCGGCCTGCACGGCATCACGCGCACCGACGGAGCAATCTCGATCGCGCGCGGCTTCCGGCCTGGCGAATGGCAGGCGTTCGCAAACATCGCCGGCGTGGACGCCGCGACAACCCGCGCGCCCGGCTTCCGGCTATGCGTTAGGAGCAGCCAAGGGTAGCGATAGCGCGCCGTCTGCAGCCGGCAGCGTGGCCGGGGAATGTCGGGCATGGGATCGAGCAAGCCGCCGGACCCGAAAGCGCTACAGGATTAACTTGCCCAGCGCCTCCGCTGCGGCCTTGAGCTCGCGCGATCGGTGTCACGGGTGGCGGCTGTGACCAGCGGTTTTCTGGTGGAGCTAAGGGGACTCGAACCCCTGACCCCCACACTGCCAGTGTGGTGCGCTACCAGCTGCGCCATAGCCCCAGAATGTCGTGCCCATCGAAGCTACACCACAGCCAACGCGGGTTCAAAGTCGCAGGTGACAGAGCCGGTGATAGCACCCGCGATAGCGCATTCGAAAACAACATGCCCCTTCCCCGAGGTGCCAGTGTTACTGGTGGGGTCAACGTGACCCAAGCAGCGGAAACGGGCCCTACCCAATCGCCTGGTTGACCACTTCCCGCGCCGTCTTCTGCACCTCGGCGAGGTGCTCGGGCCCGAGAAATGACTCGGCGTAGATCTTGTACACGTCCTCGGTGCCCGACGGCCGCGCGGCGAACCACGCATTGGCCGTCGTCACCTTGAGCCCGCCCAGCGGGGCATCGTTGCCCGGCGCAGTAGTCAGCTTCGCCACAATCGGTTCACCAGCCATTTCGGTCGCGGTGACCTCCTCGGCCGACAGCCGCCCCAGGCGCGCCTTCTGTTCCCGGTCCGCCGGTGCATCCACCCGCGCATACGTCGGCGCACCATACGACGCGGCCAGCTCGCGGTACCGCTGCGACGGCGTCTTTCCGGTGACGGCCAGGATCTCCGAGGCCAGCAACGCCAGGATGATGCCGTCCTTGTCCGTCGTCCACACCGAACCATCGCGCCGCAGGAACGACGCTCCCGCCGACTCCTCGCCGCCGAAACCGATCGTGCCGCCGATCAACCCGTCGACAAACCACTTGAACCCGACCGGCACTTCCACCAGCGAACGCCCGATCCCGCCGACCACCCGGTCGATGATCGACGAACTGACCGCGGTCTTTCCGACGCCGACATCGGCGGGCCACGACGGCCGGTGCGTGTAGAGGTAGTCGATGGCCACCGCCAGGTAGTGGTTCGGATTCAGCAGACCCTCGTCCGGGGTGACGATGCCGTGCCGGTCAGAGTCTGCGTCGTTGCCGGTCGCAATCTGATAGCGGTCCCGGTTGGCGATCAGCGAGGCCATCGCGTCCGGCGAACTGCAGTCCATCCGGATCTTGCCGTCGTGGTCAAGCGTCATGAACCGCCACGTCGCATCCACCAGGGGGTTGACCACCGTGAGATCCAGCCCGTGCCGCTCGCCAATAGCACCCCAGTAGTCGACACTGGCACCGCCCAGTGGGTCGGCACCTATCCGGACTCCGGCCGAGCGGATGGCCGCAAGATCCACGACGTTGGGCAGGTCGTCAACGTAATTGCCCAGATAGTCGTGACGTTGGGCGGCCGCCAGCGCACGCGCGAACGGAACGCGCTTCACCGCCGAGCCGAGACCCGCACGCAGAATCTCGTTGGCGCGCCGCGCGATCGCGCCCGTCGCGTCACTGTCCGCCGGCCCGCCGTGCGGTGGGTTGTATTTGAAGCCCCCGTCGGACGGCGGATTGTGCGACGGGGTGACCACGATTCCGTCAGCCAACGCGTCGGTGCGGCCACGGTTGTAGGTCAGGATGGCGTGGCTGATAGCCGGCGTCGGCGTGTACCGGTCGCGCGAGTCGACGACGACCACCACATCGTTGGCCGCCAGCACCTCCAGCGCGGACACCCAAGCCGGCTCCGAAAGGCCATGTGTGTCACGGCCGATGAACAACGGTCCGGTGGTGCCCTGGGCCGCGCGGTATTCGACGATCGCCTGGGTGATGGCCAGAATGTGGGCCTCATTGAACGCCCCGGCGAGCGCGGAGCCACGATGGCCCGACGTGCCGAATGCCACCTGCTGGGCGACGTCGTCGGGATCGGGCGTCACCGAGTAATAGGCCGTCACCAGGTGCGGCAGGTCGACAAGGTCTTCGGGCTGGGCCGGTTGTCCGGCGCGTGGGTGGGCCATGGGTAACAATTCTGCCCGTAGGGGCGCCCGACCGCCCTACGCTGCGTAGGCACACACTCGGCACACCGAAGGGGAACAACCAGTGGCACGCCGCGACTACCGGGAGCTGGCAGCGATTTTCGCCGGCGGAGCGGTCGGATCCGTCACCCGCGCCGCCCTCGCCCATCTCACCGCGCCCGATCCGGCTCGGTGGCCGTGGCCCACCTTCATCGTCAACATCGTGGGCGCTTTCCTGCTGGGCTACTTCACCACCCGGTTGCTCGAACGCCTGCCGTTGTCGAGCTACCGACGCCCCGCGCTGGGCACTGGACTGTGCGGGGGACTCACCACGTTCTCGACGATGCAGGTGGAGACCGTCAGGATGATCGAGCACGGCCATTGGACCCTGGCCATCTCGTATACCGTCGTGAGCATCACGCTAGGACTGCTGGCGGTACATCTGGCAACAGCCATGGTGCGCCGGGTACGGGTACGCGGATGACGGCCACGCTCACGACGGCTCTGGTTTGGCTGGGCGTCATGGTCATCGGCGGCATCGGGTCCGTGTCGCGGTTCCTGGTCGACCGCGCGGTGGCCCGCCGTATGGCCCGGCCGTTTCCCTACGGGACCTTGACGGTGAACATCACGGGCGCCGCGCTCCTGGGATTCCTCGGCGGCCTGGCGTTGCCCAAGGACGTGGCCCTGCTGGCCGGCACCGCGTTCGTCGGCGCCTACACCACCTTCTCGACCTGGATGCTGGAAACCCAACGACTGGGCGAGGAACGTCAGCTGACGGCCGCGTTCGCCAATATCGCTGTCAGCGTGGTGCTCGGCCTGGCCGCCGCGCTGCTGGGGCAGTGGATCGCGGGGCTCATATGAGCGAGCAGAGCCTGAAGCTGACCGCGTACTTCGGCGAACGCCAGCGCACCCTGGGGCAACCGCGGCGCTTCCTCGCCGATTCGATGCTGGACCTCTTCGGCACCCGAGGTATCGCAACAAGCGTAATGCTGCGCGGCACCACAAGTTTCGGGCCCAGAGGTGACCTTCGCGACGACCAAACGTTGAGCCTGTCCGAAGACCCGCCGGTGACGATCGCGGCGGTCGATGTGGAGTCGAAGATTCGGCCCCTTGTCGACGACGTGATGGCGATGACCGACCGCGGCCTGGTCACTCTCGAACGCGCCCGGCTGATCACCCGAGACAACGGCGCCGCCGCACTCAACGACCTCAACGGCGTAACCGCGGACGCCGCCAAGCTCACCATCTATGTCGGCCGGCAGGTGCGCGTCGCAGGGAATCCTGCCTACCATGCCATCTGCGAACTCCTGCACCGGCATCAATTCGCCGGGGCCACAGTCCTTCTCGGCGTCGACGGGACCGCATACGGTGAGCGCTACCGAGCCAGGTTCTTCGGCCGGAATGTCAACGTCCCGCAGATGATCATCGCCGTCGGATCCATTCAGCAGGTTGCCGTCGCCGCAACGGAACTCGCCGCACTACTGCCCCGGCCGCTGCTCACGGTGGAACGAGTGCGCCTATGCAAACGCGACGGCAAGCGGTTCGCCCGACCGCAAGAGCTGCCCCCCACCGATAACCAGGGACGCCCCCTTTGGCAGAAGCTGATGGTGCACACGGCAGAAACCTCTCTCCATGGGGGACGACCCATCCACCGCGCGCTGATTCAGCACCTGATGCAGAACAAGACGACCCGCGGCGCGACGACGCTGCGCGGGATCTGGGGCTTTATCGGTGATCATAAGCCGCACGGCGACAAGCTATTTCAGCTAGGCCGCAAGGTTCCGGTGACGACCATCATCGTCGACACCCCCGAAGCGATCGCCCGCAGTTTCAACATTGTCGACGAGCTGACCACCAGCGACGGACTGGTGACCAGTGAAATGGTTCCCGCGGCCGTTTCCCTGGGCGGATCGCACCGAGGTGTCGAACCCACGCTCGCGCAATACGATTACTGATCGGCGCAGCCGGTAAGTATCGCGTCGAGCACCCCTATGGCGATCTGGACTCCGCTTCGGCGCTCGATTAGATCGTCCACCGATCGGCCAACCCCGAAATCCAACTGCGTACGGCGTCGGCATCCTCCGGTGGAGATTCAACCAGAACCAGCTCATCAACCCCGAGTTCGGCAAGTGCAGCAACATCATCAACGCGAGGGCTGACCAGAGCCACGGCCACCCGTAACTCGCGACGGTCGCGTCCCGATTCAGCACAGAGCCGCCCCAGCGCACCAAGCCGGTCGCGCGCCTCGGCAACGCCGTCGAGGTTGAACCCGTACCAGCCGTCGCCCCACCTCGCGACCCGTCGCAACGCCGCATCACTGTTGCCTCCCACCACCACCGGAATGCGACGATCGCGAACTGGCTTGGGATTCACCCGGATCGAGTCGAAGTTGACGAACTCTCCGGCGAATGAGGCGACGTCGTCGCGCCACAACACCCGCATTGCGTCGACGTATTCGGCGGTGCGCGCCCCGCGGCGCTCGAACGGCACCCCGAGCGCGTCGAATTCTTCACGGGACCAACCGACGCCGACGCCTAGCGTCAAGCGCCCGCCGCTCAGTCTGTCCAGGCTGGCGGCCTGCTTGGCGACGGTGACGGGGCTATGCTCCGGCAGCAGCAACACACCCGTCGCAATGGAGATTCGCGAAGAGGCAGCGGCGGCGAAGCCCAATGCGATCATCGGGTCAAGCCAATCTGCTTGTGCTGGAACGGCAATGACGCCGTCGTCGGAATAGGGATAGCGCGATTCGGGGCGGTCGACCATCACGACGTGTTCGCCGGCCCACAGGGTGGCGAAACCGATGTCGTCGGCCGCGGAAGCGACGGCGTCGATCACCGCACGGTCGGCGCCTGTCCCGATTCCCAGAGCGTGCAATCCCAGCCGCATCCAATGATCATCTCACGCCGGCCACTCGCCACCCCGGCGCGAGCGATGGCGAAAGTCCCAGATTCGGTATGAATTCGAGGCTTTCGCGTCTGCTCGGCGTTATCGGGTGAGGACTTCCGCGAGGACGGTCGCGTGACTGGCGTGCGCCTGGCGACCGGCGGTCACCAGAGTCACGACGCCACGCTGTGCCAACGCGCGCAGTTCGTCCAACGCCGGGTTGCCCTCCAGCTCCGCCTCATAGCGCGAAGCAAATTCGTCGAATCTGTCCAGGTGGTGGTGATACCACTCCCGCAGTTCCTTGGACGGTGCGACGTCTTTACACCAGATGCCCACCCGCGGGTCGTCCTTGCGGATGCCGCGTGGCCAGATGCGATCGATCAGCACCCGTTGACCGTCATCGGGATCCGGCTCGTCGTAGATCCGTGCCACCCGCACCCGATTCTCTGCACTCACGAAAAGACCAGGTGGTTGTGGCCGTTGCAGTAGGTCTGGATGGCCGAATGGACGGTCAACTCGGCAGCCGCTCCGCACGCGACAACAAACCCGGCCTTCATCGTCCGCCTCCTCGAGGACTGCGGCATCCGATACCGACGTTACGCTGCCATCGCGTCGAGCAACTAGTAGTGGTACGTGTCCGACGGCGCGGGTGCGTGCACCCGTTCGTCCTCGAATTCCGACGCTTCAATGCCGTACGAGCGGGCCAATTCCAAGATCTTGGTCGCCCTGGCGATGCGCGGCAGATCCGACCCGTTGCGGATCTCCCCTCCGTCGCGTTCGAATTCGGCGAAAAACTCTTTGGCCCAGCCGATTTCGTCCTGAGACGGGGACAGCCCCTCGTTCACCACCGCGCACTGGTCCGGCGACAGGCAGATCTTGCCGGTCATCCCGAACTCGACGGACACCGCGGTCGCCTCGATGAGCTTGAGCGGATTGGAACCGATGGTCGGGCCGTCGATCGCGCTCGGCAATCCGGCGGCCTTTGCCGCGATCGTGAACCGCGACCGCGCGTACGCCAGGGTGGTGGGATCTTCGCCGAAGCCAGTGTCCCGCCGGAAGTCGCCGATCCCGAACGCCAGGCGGAAAGTGCCTTTGGCAGCTGCGATCTCGGTGATTCGCTCCAGGCCCCGGGCCGTTTCCACCAACGCCACGATCGGCACGTTGGGCAACCGCCTGGCCGTCTCCGTGACGTGGTCCACCGACTCGACCATCGCCAGCATCACCCCACCCACCCCGGTATCGGCCAGTTGGGCGATGTCCTTTGCCCACCACGGGGTGCCGAACCCGTTGATCCGAACCCAATCGCTATGGCCGTCGCTAAGCCAGCGCACCACGTTGTCGCGCGCAGCGTCCTTGCCTTTGGGCGCGACGGCGTCCTCGATGTCAAGGACCACGATGTCCGCGCGGGAACGCTCCGCCGATTCAAACCGATCGGCATGCGCACCATTGACCAGCAACCAACTTCGGGCCAGCACCGGATCGATGCGTGAACCGATTTCCGTCTGATCTGCCGCGTTGGCGGTGTTGACCTGGTCATACATAGTGCGAACCGCCCCTTCCATCCATCAGTTGTCGAGCGATTTTGCCCTAACCGTATGCGACAAACCTTGTCGGGCTAGAGTGGGAACAACAATAAAGGCGAGGACGGGTGCTATGACGAAACCCAACTGGTCCGATGCACCCGAGATACATCCCTCGGAGATTCGCATCGGCGACATCATCGGTACGTTGCGGCCGAGTGCATACCGATACAAGGTCAAGCTCATCGGCGAACCGAAGAAAACCCCTAAGCAGTGGACGTTTTTCGGCAGCGATGCCGACGGCCGCCAGCACACGGGCACGTTCGGCGAGAACGACCTCGTTCGCAGGTACGCCAGAACGTCCTAACCACGACCGACGGTGCGGCTGACGCGAAATACTCCCTAGCGCAAGGAGTTATCGATGCCGAAGTTCGCCCTGCCCGACGAAGCCCCGTCCGGACTGACGTCACCGACCACGGCCAAGGCCATCAAGTACATGTCCAAGGCACACGTGGCGGTTTTCAAACTGACCAACGGATACATCGGCAACAAGTGGCGCGTGGGTGCCGGCTTCCGCAACCCGGTGCCGACGCTGCTGCTCGAACATCGCGGCCGTAAGTCGGGCAAGCAATTCACCACTCCCCTGCTGTACCTGCAGGACGGCGAGGACTTCGTCATCGTCGCATCGCAGGGCGGTCTGCCGAAGAATCCGCAGTGGTACTTCAACCTCGTCGCCAACCCGGACACGCGAATCCATGTCAAGGGGCGACGCAACCTGGAAGTCTCCGCGCACGTCGCCACTCCCGAGGAGCGCGCGGGCCTGTGGCCCCGGTTGGTCGAGCTCTACCCCGACTTCGCCAAATACCAACACTGGACTGAACGCGAGATCCCAGTCGTCATACTTTCCCCGCGTTGACCGTCAGCCGAAACACGGCACGATCCAGGATCGGCAGTATCTCGGCGATGTCGATCTCGCCGGCGGAGAAACGCGCCACCAGGCCGTATGCAAGGTTCGACACGATCGGGGGCAGTTCTTCGACCAGGTCGGCGTCGGCGTCCGCGAGCACGGCCATCGTCGCGGGTATGACGGCATCCAGGCCACGGTCGACCAGCCGCTGACCTCCAGGGGCCGACCGCGCGCGGTGATAAGCCTTGAGCATGTCGGGATGCCGCTCCCACGGTTCGAAAATGGTCCGAAACACCCGCATCAGGCCGTCGTAGATCGACTCGTCCGGCTCGTGCGTCTGCGTCGCCAAACCGGCGAAACGGTTCTCGTCCATCCACCGCTCGAGGGCAGCCACGATCAGCGAGTCCCGGGTCGGATAACGCTTGTAGATGGTCGCCAACGACGTCCGGGCACGGCGGGCGACCGCGCGCAACTGCACCGCGTCGTAACCCTGCGTTTCCAGGATCTCCACGACGATGTCGAGGATGCGATCATGCCGCCTATCTGCGGCATCACCGGTCGTGAGTTCGGCACTGACCACTGTCGCCCTGCACCCTTGCATCGTCGGTGTAACGCGGTTACCGTACAACGGTAACACGGTTACTCTTCGAGGAGGAACGATGGCCGAGCGCGTCGCCGGCAAGGTCGCATTTGTCACCGGCGCCGCGCGAGGCCAAGGCCGCAGTCATGCGGTGCGGCTGGCGCAGGAGGGCGCCGACATCATCGCCGTCGACATCTGCCAGCCGTTCGACGACTCCCCCGCACCACCGGCAACGTCCGAGGACCTGGCCGAGACGGCCGATCTCGTCAAGAACCTGGACCGACGGATCGTCACCGCCGAAGTCGACGTCCGCGACTACGACTCGCTCAAAGCCGCGGTCGACGCCGGCGCGGAGCAGCTGGGCGGTCTGGACATCGTCGTGGCCAACGCCGGCATCGCCACGGTCGCCCCTCGCCTGGACCGGATGGACGAACGCCTCTGGCAGGACATGATCGACGTCAATCTGACCGGGGTCTGGAAGTCGGTGAAAGCCGCAGCACCACATCTAATTTCCGCTGGGCAGGGCGCAATCGTGCTGACCAGCTCGGTCGCCGGTTTGAAGGCCTACACCCATACCGGCCATTACAACGCCGCCAAACACGGAGTGGTCGGCCTGATGCGGTCCTTCGCGGTCGAATTGGGTCCCAAGAACATTCGCGTCAATTCGGTACATCCCACGCATGTGAACACACCATTGTTGATCAATGAGAAGACATTTCGCCTGTTCCGACCCGACCTCGACAACCCCGGACCGGACGATCTGGCCCCCATCTGCCAAACCTTCCACACCCTGCCGATCCCCTGGGTGACACCGGAAGACATCAGCAATGCGGTGCTCTTCCTCGCCTCCGACGAGGCTCGATACATCACCGGCGTCGCGCTTCCCGTCGACGCCGGAAGCTGCCTGAAGTAAAGGATCCTCGCTCATGACGATCGCACCCGATGCACCACAAACCGACGTCTACTACGACCCCTACGACGTCAACATCACCGCCAACCCCTATCCCACTTTCGCGCGCCTGCGCGAAGAGGCGCCGCTGTACTACAACGAGCGCTACGACTTCTGGGCGATATCCCGGCACGCCGACGTTGAGAGCGCGCTGTCGGATTGGGAGACGTTCTCCAACAGTCGAAGTGACATCCTCGAACTGATCAAGTCGAAGTTCGACATGCCCCCCGGAGTGATGATGTTCGAGGACCCCCCGACACACACCAGGCTGCGCGGGGTCATGGGGCGAGTCTTCACGCCACGGCGAATGGCCGCCATTGAAGACCAGATTCGACGCTACTGCATCAAGTGTCTTGACCCGCTGGTCGGTTCGGACGGGTTCGACATCATCGCCGAACTCGCCTCGATGATGCCGATGCGCGTCATCGGCATGCTGCTCGGCATTCCCGAAGAAGAACAGATCGAGGTGCGCGACGCCAACGATGCCAACCTACGCACCCGCCCCGGCGCACCGATGAAGGTCGCCGACCCCGACGCCATCGCCGACGGCCGGATCTACGCCGACTACGTGGAATGGCGCGCCAAGAACCCGTCCGACGACCTGATGACCGCGCTGCTCAACGTTGAATTCGAAGACGAGCACGGCGTGACGAGAAAGCTGACGCGCAAGGAGGTTCTGCACTACACCCAGGTGGTGGCGGGCGCGGGCAACGAGACCACGGGCCGGCTGATCGGCTGGCTGGCCAAGGTGCTCGCCGAACATCCCGACCAGCGCCGCGAGATCGCGCAGGACCGCTCGTTGCTCAATCGCGCGGTCGACGAGACCTTGCGCTTCGAGCCGACCGGCCCGCACGTCGGGCGCTACACCCTTCGCGACTGGGAGGCTTATGGCACCACGGTGCCGGCCGGCAGCGCCGTGTTGCTGCTGTTCGGTGCCGCCAACCGAGACCCGGCGCGATACGAGAACCCCGACACGTTCAACATCCACCGCAACAACATCTCGCACCTGACGTTCGGCAAGGGCGTCCACTACTGCCTCGGCGCCAACCTCGCCCGCCTCGAAGGCCGGGTCGCGCTGGACGAGTTGCTCAACCGGTGGCCGGAATGGGGTATCGACTACGACAGTCTCAAGCTCGCGCCTACGTCGACCGTGCGTGGGTGGGAGCGGCTCCGGATCACGGTGTAGCCGGTATAGCCGCTACAGCTGGGCCCAGACCGACTTGGTCTTCAGGTAGATCTCGATGCCCTCGCGGCCGAATTCGTGACCCCAGCCGGACTGCTTGTAACCGCCGAACGGCACATCGTGGTCAAACACCAGTTGGCAGTTGACCTGCACGCTGCCCGCCTGCAGCCGCTTGACGATCCGGTGGGCCCGGCCCACGTTTTCCGTCCACGCGGTGGCCGCCAAGCCGTAGGTGGTGTCGTTGGCCAGTGCCACGGCCTCGTCTTCGTCGTCGAACGGCAGGATGCTGACCACCGGACCGAAGATCTCCTCTCGGTACAGGCGCATGCCGGGGTCGACGTTGGTGAGCACCGTGGGGTGGACGAAGTAGCCTTTACGGTCCAAACGGTGGCCGCCGGTGACCACGTCGACGCCCTCACTCTTGCCCTCGTCGATGAAGCCCATGACGCGGTTCAGCTGCTTCTGGCTGATGAGTGGACCGCTCACGCAGCCCTCCTCGTCGGGGCCGCCCAGTTTGAACGTATTCGCCATGGCGGCAATGCCTTCCACCACTTGGTCGTACACGCCTCGCTGGGCGAAGATCCGCGACCCGCACACGCAGCCCTGGCCGGAGTGCACAAAGATGCCCAGTGCCGCCATCAGAATGCACTTGCTCATGTCGGCGTCGTCGAAGATAAGCACCGGCGACTTCCCGCCGAGCTCGAGGGTGACCTTCTTCAGGTTGCCGGCCGATGCCCGCACGATCTCCTTGCCCACCTCGGTCGACCCGGTGAACGCGACCTTCTCGACGTCGGGATGCCTCGTGATCGCCGCGCCGGCGGTGTAGCCGTAGCCGGTGAGCAGGTTGACCACTCCCTCGGGCACGCCGGCCTCGTGGATCAGCCTGTCGAGCAGCAGCGCCGACAAGGGCGTCTCCTCGGCGGGCTTGACCACCATGCTGCAGCCAGCCGCCAACGCCGGCGCGAGCTTGGCACAGGCGTTGAAGATAGGGCCGTTCCACGGGAAGATCAGCCCCACCACGCTGTAGGGCTCCTTGAGGGTGTAGGCGTGCATGCTGACGAAGGTGTCCGTGGCGATGCCGTCGGTCTTCACGTCGTATGCGACGCCGTTGAGCTTCGAACACCAGCCGGCGTAGTAGCGGAAGAACTCCGAGCAGGTGGACATCTGCAATTGCGCCTGCATCAGCGGCATGCCGGTGTTCAGCGAATCGAGCTGGGCGAATTCGTCGGCGTGCTCATCGATCAAATCGGCGATGCGCCACATGATTTTGGCCCGCTGCCGTCCGGGCAATTGGGACCAGACGCCCGACTCGAAGGAAGCCTTGGCCCGCGCGACGGCGTCGTCGACCCCCTCTTCCCCGCAGTCGGTGAATTCGGTGATCTGCTCTTCGGTAGCCGGATTGATGATCGGAATCACGTCGCCCTTTCCGGGGCGCGTGCGAATCTCGTCGAGAACGGTCTGCAGGGTCACCGTTGATCCCTTTCAATCAGTCAGATGCTGAGCACTTGCTTAGCATTGCGTCACGTATGGGGTCAAGGCGCCGGACAGGTCGCGTCCCAATTCCAGCTGCATCGGTACCGCGTGCCCAGCGACAACCGTGCCGGCAGGCTCCGTGCAGAATGATGCGCGTGGCAGACATCAGCCGAAGCCGGACGATCGCAGCCGAACGGCAGGCGATCTGGGACGTCCTCGCCGACTTCGGCGCACTGAGCTCATGGGCCGACGGCGTCGACCACTCCTGCGTGCTGAACCACGGCCCCCACGGCGGACCATTGGGCACTACGCGGCGAGTGCAGGTCGGCAGTAATGCGCTGGTAGAGCGCATCACCGAGTTCGACCCGCCCGCAACGCTGGCCTACGACATCGAAGGCCTGCCGCCCAGGCTGGGCAAGGTCGCCAATCGATGGACACTGCGACCCGACGGCGCAGCAACCCGAGTGACCCTCACCAGCACCGTCGATGCCGGCAGCGGCCCGCCGGCACGCATGGCGGAGTGGGTCGCACTGCGACTGATGGCAAAGCAGTCCGACTCGATGCTCGCCGGGCTGGCACAACGATTGGAGAACGCGCATGCCTGACCGTCCAGACATCGTCATCCTCATGACCGATGAGGAGCGCGCCATCCCGCCCTATGAGCCAGACGACATCCGCGAGTGGCGCCGGCGCACCCTGACCGGCCGGCGCTGGTTCGACGAGCATGGAGTCAACTTCGCTCGGCACTACACCGGATCACTGGCCTGCGTTCCCAGCCGTCCGACCATCTTCACCGGGCAGTATCCAGACCTGCACGGCGTCACCCAAACCGACGGCATCGGTAAGCGATTCGACGACTCGCGGCTGCGCTGGCTGCGACAGGGCGAGGTGCCGACGCTGGGCAACTGGTTCCGCGCAGCGGGGTACGACACCCACTACGACGGCAAGTGGCACATCTCCCACGCCGACCTGCACGATCCGGCCACCGGGAAACCGTTGGCCACCAACGACAACGATGGCGTCGTCGATCAGGCCGCCGTGCAACGTTACCTCGAGGCAGATCCGTTGAGCCCGTACGGTTTCTCGGGATGGGTGGGTCCCGAACCGCACGGGGCGGGCACCGCCAACAGCGGATTTCGGCGTGACCCGCTGATCGCCAATCGGGTAGTCGCGTGGCTCGAGGATCGCTATGCACGACGTCGCGCGGGCGACCCCGAGGCGCTGCGCCCGTTCCTGCTGGTCGCCAGCTTTGTCAATCCGCATGACATCGTGCTGTTCCCGGCGTGGGCGCGACGCAGCCCGGTCAAGCCGTCACCCCTCGACCCGCCGCATGTACCGCCAGCACCCACCGCCGACGAGGACCTCAAGTCAAAGCCCGCCGCCCAGATCGCCTTCCGCGAGGCCTATTACAGCGGATACGGCGTCGCGCCCGCGGTCAGCCGGGGTTACCAGCGCTACGCGCAGCAGTACCGCGATCTCTACTACCGGCTACACGCCGAAGTCGACGGTCCGCTCGACCGGGTGCGCCGAGCGGTGACCGAAGGCGGATCCGAAAACGCCGTCCTGGTGCGGACCTCCGACCACGGTGAGTTGCTCGGCGCCCACGGCGGTCTGCACCAGAAGTGGTTCAACATGTACGACGAGGCGACCAGGGTCCCGTTCGTCATCGCGCGCATCGGGGAAAACGCCACGGCGCCAAGGACGGTCGAGGCGCCCACCTCGCATGTTGACCTGGTGCCGACACTGCTCAGCGCGGCCGGGGTCGATGTGGACGCGGTGGCTGCTGATCTCGCGGAGTCGTTCTCGGAAGTGCATCCGTTGCCCGGCCGCGACCTGATGCCGGTGGTGGACGGTGCTCAGGCCGACGAGGGACGCGCCGTGTATCTGATGACGCGCGACAACGTACTCGAAGGCGACACCGGTGCGTCGGCGTTGGCCCGGCAATTGGGCCATGCGGTGAATCCTCCTCCGCCACTTCGCATTAAGCTGCCCGCCCACGTAGCCTCGAATTTCGAAGGGCTGGTGGTGCGCGTCCCCGAAGCCGAAGCAATCGGCGGTGCGGGGCATCTGTGGAAGTTGGTGCGCACCTTCGACGACCCCGCCACGTGGACCGAGCCCGGCGTGCGCCACCTCTCGGCAAACGGATTGGGCGGTGAGGTATTTCGGACCGACCCCCTCGACGATCAGTGGGAGCTCTACGATCTGACCGTCGATCCGATCGAGTCGCAGAACCGCTGGACCGACCCAGAGTTGCACGAGCTGCGCCAGCACTTGAGGACGCAGCTCAAACAGCAACGGGCGGCGTCCGTCCCCGAGCGCAATCAGCCATGGCCGTACGTCGAACGACAGCCACCCGAGAGCGAAAGCCTGGTTCGCCGAGTGCTGGGACGGTTCAGCTAGCGCCGAACGTGCGGGATATCGCGTCTGACTACCCCAGCTGCGCGAGGTCGGCCGCCAAGGCGTCGAGGTATCGCAGTGTCTCGTCGCGCGGCGCGGTCGGCAGCTCCAACAGGACACGCTCCACCCCTAAAGCCTGGTAACCCGCAACGCCGTCCGCGGTCTGCTCGCCCCACTGGCAGACGGTAACCGGCACATCGGCGCCGGCGACGGCGCGCAGGTCCTGCAGCACCACCGCGAGCAGTTCCGGCGTGGGACTGATGGCAATCCAACCGGCACCCAGTCGGGCGATGCGCTTGAAGCTCGCCGGTCCCCCACCGATGTAAAACGGCGGATAAGGCTTGGTAGCGGGCTTTGGCCAACAGTAGATCGGGTCGAAATCCACGTATTCGCCGTGAAATTCGGCTTCGTCCTTGGTCCAGATCTCGATCATCGCGCGCAACCGCTCGTCGGCAACGCGGCCGCGCACCGCGGGATCGACACCGTGGTTGGCCACCTCCTCACGCAACCAACCCACACCCACGCCCAGGCGAAAACGTCCGCCCGACACCAGATCCAACGAGGCGACTTCTTTGGCCGTGATTATCGGATCCCGCTCCGAGATCAGCGCGATACCGGTGCCCAGCACCAGCCCCTCGGTGGCGACGGCCGCCGCCGCCAACGCGATGAACGGATCCAGCGGTCGGTAGTACTTCCGCGGCATTTCGCCACCACCGGGATACGGACTCGAGTGATTGACCGGGATGTGCGTGTGCTCGGCGAGAAACAAGGACTCGAAGCCGCGCTCTTCGAGTGCCGCCCCGAGCTCTGCCGGGCCGATGCCCTCGTCGGTCACAAACGTCAGAACACCGAAGTCCATAGTCGATTACTCGTCGCCGCTGACGCTGTCCGACAGCGCCCGCTGATCGCGACGGGTGGTCGGGCGCGCCGCACCCCACAGCCCGACACCGATGCCGAGGACAGCGCCACCCAAGCCAATGACGCGTTGCGCGGGCCTGAGCTCGCTATGCACACCGAGCCCACCCAGCAGGTCGGCCGCGTCGGCCCCACCCGACGCGAGGAACCAGCCTCGAGTGTTCTTGCCGCGCAGCGCCGCGGTCGCCAGCAAGCCTCCGATCAGCGCGTCGCGATAACCCATCGAGCGCAGCAACAACTGTGCGGTCGGCGATGACTCCTCCGCACCACCGCCCCAGAGTCGATTGGCACGCACGGGGTCCACAAGGAAGGAAATTCCAGAAGCGAGTCGGATGCTGCCCGCAAGGAGTGCGGCACGGTCAATGGACATGGCCGCAGCCTAGTCTTCCAAGCAACACGGTCAGCACCAAACCAAGCAGAAGGAGTCGGGGGATGACGTGGCAACTACTGTTCTTCGTAATCGGGCTCATCGTCGCTGGAGTAGCGGGCTTGTTCTGGCGACTCAATCGCGGCGACGGCGGAGGCTCGGCCGCCAGGGCGCTCACGCTCGGAGCGCTGGTAGTGGCAGTCCTGAGCTTCCTGCTCGGCTGCTTCGTGATCGTCGGTACCCGTCAGATCGCGATCGTGACCACATTCGGACGTCCCTCCGGGGTCAGCCTGAACAATGGCTTTCACGCCAAGTTTCCGTGGCAGATGACCCATCAGATGGACGGCGCCGTCCAGATCGACAAATACGTCAAGGTGGGCAACCACGACGAACGCATCATGGTCCGTCTGGGCAATCAATCGACAGCCTGGGCTGACGTCAGCATCCGTTGGCAACTGAAGCAGTCCGCCGCACCCGAATTGTTCCAGCAGTACAAGACGTTCGACAACGTACGGGTCAACCTGATCGAGCGGAACCTGTCGGTCGCGCTCAACGAGGTGTTCGCCGCCTTCAACCCGCTGGACCCGCAGAACCTCGATGTCTCCCCCCTGCCCGGCCTGGCCCGGCGCGCCGCCGACATCATGCGCAAGGATGTCAGCGGCCAAGTCGACATCTTCGACGTCAACGTGCCCACCATTCAGTACGACCAGGGGACCGAGGACAAAATCAACCAGCTCAACCAGCAACGCGCTCAGACCTCGATCGCGCAGGAGTCCCAGCGGACCGCCGAAGCACAGGCCAAGGCGAACGAGATCCTGTCCCGCTCAATCAGCAACGACCCCAACGTTGTGGTCCAGAACTGCATCACCGCCGCCATCAACAAGGGGATCAGCCCGCTGGGCTGCTGGCCGGGCACCTCGGCTCTGCCTACCGTGCCAGTCCCAGGACACTGACCGATGGAGATACGGATCGCCGACACCATCCGAAGGCGGCTACTCAACCGCGGCGTACCCCTCGAAGAAGTCGACGCCCTCCCGGAAAGCGACGAAATCGATCTCGACGCTCTCGACGACATCGACGCGATCGACGACGAGACCCGCGACACCGATGCGGCCCTGGACACCGTCGACCTGCCAGCGGTCGAACCTGCGCTGTTGCTGCAGAAGATGGAAAGCCGCCTGGTCCGACACAACCTCACCTACCCGGACGTGCTGAGCAGTGAGGATCTGCGCAAGCTGCGCTACGTCCTCAACTTCGCCCGGCTCGCCGATTTCGAGCCCGGCGCGGCGGGCCCGGGTGGCACCCGCGGCCGGGGGGACGTCTCGGTGGGCGCCGAAGTCGCGCCCTGGCGATCGCGGGTGATCGACACGCTCTACGGACCGCTGCGCGAGGAGCCGGATCCGGTCACCGCACTGAAGGCCGCCCGCGACACCCTGGCAGTTCTGGAACCCGAACAGAACGACCAGCGGCGCGTGCTCATCGAGCGACACGCCAACGACTTCTCCGCCCACGAACTGGACTCCGAGGTCGGCTACAAGAAGCTCGTCACGGTCCTGGGCGGGGGCGGCGGCGCCGGTTTCGTCTACATCGGCGGCATGCAGCGGCTCTTGGAAATCGGACAGGTGCCCGACTACATGGTCGGTTCGTCCTTCGGGTCGATCATGGGCAGCCTGGTAGCCCGTGAGCTGCCGGTGCCCATCGACGAGTACGTGGCGTGGGCAAAGTCGGTGTCCTACCGCGCCATTCTCGGACCCGAGCGCCTGCGCCGCCGGCACGGCCTGGCGGGCCTGTTCGCGCTGCGGTTCGACAAATTTGCCCTCCCGCTGCTCAGCCGCGAGGACGGCGAGCGGATGCGCATGTCGGACCTGGCGATCCCGCTGGATGTCGTGATCGCCGGCGTACGCAGGCAGCCGTATGCGAAGCTGCCGTCAAGGTTTCGCCATCCAGAACTGGCCGCCCTGCAATTGCGGTCGCTGCCGTTCCGCCCCATCGGCATGGGCCCGCTGGTGGCGGCCCGCATGTGGCAGGTAGCAGCATTCATCGACCTCCGAGTGGTGAAGCCGATCGTCGTCAGTGGGGAAGATCCGGACCTCGACTTCGACGTCGTCGACGCGGCCTCGTTCTCGTCTGCCATTCCTGGCGTGCTGCATCACGAAACAAGCGATCCCCGCATGGTCCCACTGCTCGACCAACTCTGTGCCGACCGGGACATCGCGGCGATTGTCGACGGCGGCGCTGCCAGCAACGTTCCCGTCGCGTTGGCGTGGAAACGAGTGCGCGACGGCAGATTGGGCACCCGAAACGCGTGCTACTTGGCCTTTGACTGCTTCCATCCCCAGTGGGACTCGCGGCATATGTGGTTGGCCCCGATCACCCAAGCGATCCAGCTGCAGATCGTGCGCAACCTGCCGTACGTCGACCACCTAATCCGCTTCGAGCCGACGCTGTCCGCGATCAACCTCGCACCCTCGGCCACCGCTATCGATCGAGCGTGCCGTTGGGGACGTAACAGTGTGGAGCAGGCGATTCCGGTGACGACAGCCCTGCTGCAGCCGACGTGGTGGGAGGGCGACGGGCCCCCACTCGCAGAACCGGCCGCCCGCGTCAAGTCCATGGCCCCTTCGATGACTTCGGTGCTGGACGCGATACAGGCGCCGACGAGCCGGCTGAAGAGGTGGCGAGACCGCCACCTGACCTGACCCGTTCGTCTTCGTCCGACTCGGCTGGCTACCATGGGGCTCATGGCCGACGGCGTCCCGCCGAGACACGAGACCGGCGGTGTGCCCAGCCCCTCTCCCGACGAATCCGCCGGACTTGCGTGGTCGAGCGAGAACGACTTCCGGGCGCCGCCGCCGCCCCCGCGCAGACCAGCCGGCGAATCAGCCGAAGTGCAGGGCGAACCCGAGACCGCAACCCAATCGTGGAGCACGGTGTGGAGTAGAGCGGCAGCGCTCCTGCTCATCGGTGTCGGGTTGGCAACGGTGATCATTGTGGCGAGCTTGCTGCTGTCCACCAAGAAAACCACGACGTCCAAGGCGCCGCCTAGTTCAACGGCATCGGCGACAACTTCGCCACTGATCGCCGAATCGATCACGTCCACGCCCGCTCAGGATGAGGAGTACATCCAGTCGCTCAACGACCGCGGCATTTCGTTCTCCAACCCGAAAGAGGCTGTGCTCAACGGCAAAACGGTGTGCCAGAACATCAGCGCCGGCAGCACCGTGCAATCCGTCGTCACCGACTTTCAATCGGCCAATCCCACGTATGCGGGCGTCGCGAACGCGTATGTGGCCATCTCCGTGCGGACCTATTGCCCGCAATTCAGCAACCTCGTCGTGGGGATGTGATCGACCGCTACGAGTGACGCGCTTCTAGCCGCGCCGCGGTCAATCGGTGACCGCGCGGAACGCGCTGACCAACTCGGACAACACCTCGGCCGCCTGCTCGGGGTTGCTGGGAAGGCTTCCACCGAAACGGATGTCGTGGATGTTCGAGCCTCCGTCCGCCAAGATCTGCGGGACCGCTGCAACGGTGGCCCGCACGTCGATCGAACGGTCCGCGCCCTTCACCAACGCGGCGGATGCCTGGACCCGCAACCCACTTGGATCGCCACCGACATCGGCGATCGCCTGCTTCATGGCCGGGATGGCGCCCTTGAGATCACTGATCGCCGGGCCCCACGGGATCCAGCGCTGCCCGAAACGGCTCAGCCGCCGGGCGACGGCGGGGTTGACCGTGCCGCTCACCCAGATGGGAACGCCACCCGGCTGCACCGGTTTGGGCATCTGGTGAATTCCGTCGAAGGACAATTCGGCCGAACTGTAGGAGGCACGTTGCTGCGTCCACAAGGTCTGGCACACCTCCAGCGTGTGGTCCAGTAACCGCCCGCGCCGCTCGAACGGCAACCCGGCGGCCTCGTATTCCTCACGCTGCCAACCGATCCCGACACCAAGGTCGACGCGTCCACCCGACAACACATCGATGGTCGCCACCTGCTTGGCCAGCACGGCGGGCCGTCGTAGCGCCGCGAGCAGCACGCCGGTACCAAGTCTGATGTTGCTGGTGATCGCGGCCACGGCGGTCAGAAAAATCAGCGGCTCCAGCCAGTCGCCGTCCGGGCCGGTCGGCTGCCTGCCACCCGCCGTTCCCCCCACGGCGGGGTCGCTGTAGGCGCCGAGATTCTCTCCGAATACTACGTGGTCGGACACCACCACCCGGTCGACACCGGCGGCATCCATGGCGAGCGCCGTCTGCAGGGTCGCGTTCCAATCCTGGTTCGGTTGGTCGCTAAAGCTTCGCAGATAGAGCGAGATGTTCGGACGGTCCGTCATGACCGTCGAGCCTACGGCAGCGCGACGAACTCCCTATCCGCCAGATCTTGCCTGCCACGGCGTATTCCAGTTATCGATCACCACCACCTCGGACAACGGCTTGCGCCGCACCGGGTGATGTCGACCCTTCGGCCAGCCCACCGTGAGCAGCGCCGCGATCTGCCATTCGTCGGGTATGCCTGCCACAGCCCGTAACTCCGTCTCACACGAGTAATGCCAGAGTGTGATTGCCGCGCCCAGGCCCTGGGCTCGCGCCGCGAGCAGAAAGTTCTGCACAGCGGGAAAGATCGAACCGCCCTGCTGGAGTTCGTCAGTTCCCTCCTGCGGCCGGATACAGAACACGACAAGTGCCGGCGCACCACCTCCGATCCGGGTGTGCTCGGCCATGGTCCGCAGCGCCCGAGACTTCTTATCGGCAGCGCCGTCCTCGGGCAGCGAAATGTTGTAAAAGTCAATCAACGCATCCCAGGTCCGCGCCGCCCCGTCCGTCACAACAGCGCGAGCCTCCGCCGACCGCAACACGACGAACTTCCATGGCTGCTGATTCGCACCGGACGGAGCCCAGCTAGCCGCGAGCAGACATCGTTCCAGCACTGCGTCGGAAACCGGTTCGTCCCGATACCGCCGCACCGTGGTCGCGGTGCGCATGGTTTCCCAGACGTCGAGCGGCGGTTGTGCGGCCGCGCTCATGCCGGTGTCGTCCCCGGCAATACGCCCCGCCACGTCCCGCCACGCACAGGTCCCGTGACCAATGGGAGGTCCAACGTTGACAAGAGGCCAGGCGGTGCGGCCATGACCGCGGGAATCGCGTTGAGCTCGCGCATCACGGTTGCGTAGGTGAGGCCACGCATGTTGCTTCCGCGCCCGTGCATCTCGATGTCGACCGTGTAGGTGGGTAGACCGTCCACGATGACGCGGTAACCCCCGAGCGGCGACGGATGCCTCGGCCAATCCGGTGCCGCATCCTGGCCCATCCGCGTGATGTGTTCGAGCACAACCCGTTCCTCGCCGTCGACGATGCCCGCGAGCTTGAACCGCATGCCGCCCATGGTTCCCGGCTCGACCCAGCCCGATGCCACCTCGTAACGCGCTGTGGCGAGCCACTTCTCGATCGTGGTCGCGACTCGATCTAGCCGCAGTCCGACACCGTCGGCGACCAAATGAACAATAGGCCCCCACAGCGCCGTGAGGCGTTCGGTGTCGAACAGCGGCGCCGGATGATCCGGCGTGTGCCCGAATCCCATAAAGTCGAACATGATGTCGGGCTGGTTGATCGGCGCGTAGTCGAGTATCTCGAGCATGGTGATCTTGTCGACGCGACTGCTGAAGCCGGTCATAGTCAGCGCGATGACGTCATTCGCCCAACCCGGGTCAACGCCACTGTTGAAGAAGCTGGTATTGCCCTCCCGGCACGCTGCCTCCAACAGCTCGACGGTTTCCTTGTCGGCGGCGGGCGGGTAGCACATGGGAACCAGGGAGGTAGACACCACGTGCTTACCGGCGCGCAGGCAGCGTGCGATGTCCTGCGCGGCCTCGCGATAGCGGTAGTCACCGGAAGCGAAGTAAGCGACCACGTCGGCGTCGATCGAAAGCGCGTCATCGATGTCTCGAGTGGCGATGACGCCGGTCGCCGGCATCCCGCACAGGTCGCCTGCGTCCTTCCCATCCTTCGCCTCGGAGTGAACGACGACGCCGGCCAGCTCCAGCCCCGGGTGGGCGATGATGCCCCGGAGCGCGCCGACGCCAACTTGCCCAGGGCCCCAGAGGATTACCCGTGGCTTACGCTGAGCATCCTGCATGCGCTTCCCTTCGACCCGCGATCAGCCCACGACGGCTCCGTAGCGGGCGTCGGCAACGCGATCCAAGGCGACGCCCGGATCACCGTAGACCAATGCCCAGCCACGAACTCGGCGATAGTACAGCTGCACGTCGCACTCCATTCCGAATCCGTAGCCTCCGTGGAAGTGCAGGCTACGGCGGGTCGCGTCGCGTGCCGTCTCATAGGCGAACGCGAATGCCATTGCGGCCAACTCGCGCGCGCGATCAGGCTCATCGACGAAGGCGCACGCCGCCCTGAGCCCGAGCAGTCGCGCCCCGTCTACGGCGGTCGCGCTGTCCGCCAGTGGGTGCGCGACCGCCTGGAAAGCGCCGATGGGAGTCCCGAAGGCGTGGCGCTGCTTGGCGTAATCGACCGCAAGTTCGACGGCCTTCTTTGCCGCGCCCGTCAGCGCCACCGCGGTCAACGCCAACCACAGGTCCAGCCCGCCGGCGAAAAGCTCGATCGCGCGCGGGCCTTCGGCAAGAATGTCGTAGCTGCCCTCAATCACAATGTCCGCCAACGGCATTGATCCGAGGTTGGACACCGCCCGACGGCCCGCTGCGAGCGGAACCGCAAGCAGCCGCCCGTCCACCAACGCCACCACATAATCGGCAACGGATCCGGCGGGGACCAGTTCCAGCCGAGCGCCCTGGCCAGCGCGCGGCGCGAACGTGACCAGTTGATCTCCCGACAGCACCCGATCGAGCAGCCGGGTGCCGATCTGGCCACTCGCCGCCAGCAGTCGAGCGGCAACCTGTGCCTCGATGAGCGGAGCCGACGCCACCGCGCGGCCGAACTGTTCGGTGATCAAGGCCAGCTCGAGTTCCGATGCGCCCCACCCCCCGGCATCGTCGTCAACCGCCATCTCCACGACACCGGTCTCCCGCAACGCCTTCCACAACTGGGCGTCGAAGCCGAGCGGTTCGGCCGAGCGGACGCGCTCCGAACCCGACTCCCGCGCGAACAGTGCGGCGAACGATTCCACCAACTGACGCTGTTCCCCGGTGAGGCTCAAGTCCACGTCTGCCCGCCCTAACCTTGCGGATATACTCGCTCTCAAAAAGCGAGAGTAACATTATCGCGCCACCGGCCGTAAGGTGACCTACCCGCTCCGGTCTTCCGGTTGACAGAGATTGGCACGCTCCCATGCATTTTCAGCTCGACCCGGACGCCGAGGCCTACCGGGCGCAAGTGCGCGCGCATCTGCGGGCGGTGTTGTCGCCCGAATTCGAGGAACGCGTCTACCGAAGCGGCGTCGCCCATGATGACGAGTTTGCGAAAGGGCTTGTCGCCAAGGGGTATTTTGCTCCGGACTGGCCAGCCGAGTTCGGTGGGCAGGACCGCGGTGCGTGGGATGCGCAGGTGGTCAAAGAGGAACTCATGCGGTTCGACGCGCCCATGTATCTGTCCGAGACCACGCGCATGGTGGCCTCGATCATCCGTGCGGTCGGAAGCCCGACCATGAAGGATCGCATTCTCAAAGGTGCGATGAAGGGTGATATCACCATTGCCCTCGGCTTCACCGAACCAGAATGCGGATCCGACGTTGCTGCGGCAACCACCAAGGCGGTCCGTGACGGCGACGACTGGGTGATCAACGGCAGCAAGATGTTCACCACCAACGGCCACATCGCCGATTACGTATTCCTGCTGGCGCGCACGAACCCGCACCGGCCGAAGCACCAGGGTCTCACCATGTTTCTGGTGCCGCTGAACACTAAAGGATTTGAAGCACAAGCTGTCTGGACGCTATCCGGCGAACGCACCAACGTCACCTTTTACACCGACGTCCGGATCAGCGATGAATGGCGAATCGGCGAGGTCGACGAAGGATGGCGAGTCATCGCCCTGTCGTTGCAGGACGAACACGCCTCCGGCTGGGGCCCCCACCTCGGCCGGTTGCTGCACCATGCGGAGCACTGGGCCGACTCACCGGCCGCCGACGGCTCGCGACCCATCGACACCGCCGATGTCCGGCGACGGCTAGCCAGAATCGCCATGGAATACGAGGTGTCGATGCTGCTGCAGCGACGGTGCGTGTGGATGGTCGAACAGGGTCAGATGCCGGTGGCCGAGGGCCCGATGTCGAAGGTGTTCAGCACCGAGTCCCTCGAACGCGCCAGTCAAGACATCGTCGAACTGGTTGGCCCGGACGGACTGCGCAGCTATTTGGAGCCTTCTGCACCCGAGCGGGGACGATTCGAGCACATGCTGCGCTTCGCCCTCGGCACCACGATCTATGCGGGCACCAGTGAGGTGCAACGCACCATCATCGCGCAACGCGGTCTCGGACTACCCCGTTAGCTTGCGGACCCGGCGTGTCGACGAGGTTCGCGAAGTTGTCTTCTTCGCCGCCTTAGGCTTCGGCTGATCCGCGGGCGGGCTGATGGCCTGTTTGCACCAAGCCCACAGCTGGTCTTCCGTCAGCTTGGATCCCTTGCCGCCCAGATGGAAAACGCCGATCTGAGCCAGCGCGGTGAGGGTGGTGTTCAACAACGTGGTCAGTTGTGCAGGCGTGAGATCGGTGCGGACCAATCCCGCACGTGCGCAATCGGTGAGGATCTTGGTCAACAGCTTCAGGTGCGGCTCCCACACCTTGGCGAAGTCGGCGGGTCGCTCGATCTCCAGGCTGAGGTTGTAGATGGTCATCACTCGGCCGCCTACCGATTCCGATGACTCGGCGCGATACAGCACGCCGCGGCAGAACGCTTCCAACTGCTCCATCGGGCCGTCCGCCGCGGCGACTTCTTGCCGGATGTTTTCGGTGAATTGACTGGTGACGTTCTCGTACAGCGCCAGCAGCAGTTCTTCCTTGCCGGCGAAATGTTGATAGAAGGCGCGCAGGCTGAGGTTCGACCGGTCGATGAGAGTCTGGATGGTGAAGTCCGCCTTGCCCGACTCCTCCACCAACTCCAGTGCCGTCGCGAGGAACCGCGAACTGCGCGCGAGAGCGCGCGCTCTCGCGGAACTCAGACGCCGCTCGATCGTGCGCTCTTGCCACGTGCTCGTTGGTTCGACGACTTCGGAGTCGACAATTTCCAAACTCGCCTCCGGGTCACCCCCGGCACCCTTTTTCGCAGCCATGATGCACTAAGAATACGCGTACGTCGTCGGTGTCTGCTCGCCACCTACACGTGCATGTTGATCAACGACCGCCACTATGCAAGCGCCCGGGGGCGCTGGAGTGGGTCGATGCGGTACCGTGGAAACGGTCATTCTCATTTTGTGGAAATCGGGGCCTCACTTCTTGAAGCCGCCGGCCGTCCGTTAAGGAGTGCAGCGTTGAGCGCAGACATTCTGATCGTCTCGCCGGACGACCACCTGGTCGAGCCGGCGGATCTGTGGACCAGTCGGTTGCCCGTGCGCTATCGGGACGTCGGGCCGCGGATCGTTCGCATGCGGGGGCGTATGGATCCAACCGTCACCACCGACGTTGCATTCGTCGAAGACGAGAATGGTCGCGACGCCGACATCTGGCACTACGAAGACGCGGTCATCCCAATCCCGCTGATCAGTGCCGCTGCCGGTTACGAACTCGACGAACTGACCACCGACCCGATCACCTACGACGAGATGCGCCCGGGATGCTTCCGCCCCAAAGACCGCCTCGCTGACATGGATATTGCCGGCATCGAGGCTTCGGCGTGCTTCCCCAACACCCTGGTTCGGTTTTGTGGCCAGCGCTTCTTATATGGCAAGGACAAGGAACTCGCGCTGCTCTGCGTGCAGGCTTACAACGACTTCCAGATCGACGAGTGGGGCGGCGACTCCGACGGCCGCCTTATCCCGCTTGGCATCATTCCGCTCTGGGACGTCGAACTGGCCGCGAAGGAGGTAGAGCGGGTAGCCGCCAAAGGCATGCCGGCCGTGTGCTTCTCCGAACTGCCTTCCCGTCTCGACCTGCCGTCCATCCACAGCGGCTACTGGGATCCGTTCTTCGCCGCCTGCGAACGCAACAATGTCGGCATCATGCTGCACATCGGGTCGAGTTCGTCGCTCACCAAGTCCTCACCCGACTCTCCCCACGTCGTTACGAGCGCACTGATGGCCGTCAACTGCACCATCGCCCTGGTCGACTGGCTGTTCTCCGCCAAGCTCATTCAGTTCCCGAAGCTCAAGATCGCCTTCGCCGAGGCGCAAGCGGGTTGGATCCCCTACTACCTGCAGCGTGTCGACGAGGTGTGGGAGGACCGTCGGGCGTGGGGCGGCATCCATCCCCTGCTGACCGAACCACCGAGCAACCAGGTGCCCGGCCGGGTGTACTTCTCCACCTTCGGCGACCCGGTCGCGTTCCGCATACTCGACCTGGTCGGGCCAGACCAGCTCATGTTCGAGACCGACTACCCACACAACGACACCAATTGGCCGAGAAGCCTGGAGGTCGCCAACAAGGCGACGGAAAACCTCGACGAGGAGACCAAGCGTAAGGTGCTGTCTACCAACGCAAAGAAGTTCTTCGGAATCCTCTAGCGCGCATTCGTCCTCGGGGGTGTCCTCGCGTCGTCCTCGCGTCGTCCTCGCGTCGTCCTCGCGTCGTCCTCGCGTCGTCCTCGCGTCGTCCTCGCGTCGTCGAGATTGCCGCCATGGTCGTGCTTCGGCCCTCCACCACAACCCCCACCGCAATCTCGCCGAGGATGCGCGGCGCAACGCGCCGTCGGGCTGCCCTCGCGTCGTCGACATTGCCGCCATGGTCGTGCTTCGGCCCCCCACCACAGCCCTCACGGCAATCTCGCCGAGGCCAAGGGCGAGGGCGAGGGCGAGGGGGCACGGCGTCAGCGCGCGCACGCCCCGCCTACCTGGCTTGCCAGTTCGGCTTGCGTTTCTCCAGGAAGGCGCGCGGCCCTTCGATGGCGTCCTTGGTCAGGGCGACCTTCATGCGGTAGTTCTCGGCGAGCAGCTCGGCCTCATAGATGGGCAACGACAATCCCTTTCGGACCCCCATGCGCGAACCTCGCACCGCCAGTGGTGCATTGGAGTTCACCACATCCGCGATCTCCCAGGCCCGGTCCATGAGCTGATCGTGCGGGACGACCTCGGTGAAAATCCCCAACTCGTAGGCACGCTGCGCGTCCAGGCTCTCATGCTTTCCCATGAGCACCAGCCGCATCGCGACAGGCAGCGGCAGGATCCGGGCCAGCCGTACCGCCTCGCGCCCCGATGACACTCCGATGCTCACATGCGGATCCATCAATGTCGCGCGCTCGGAGGCAACGGTGATGTCGGCCGTCGTGACGAGGTCCATGCCCGCCCCGCAGGCGATTCCGTTCACCGCGCAGATGATGGGCTTGGTCATCTGCAGCCAGGGCGGCGTCGCCTCCTGGGGGGCATCCCACTGTCGCATCGAACTCAGGATCGGTTCGCCCTGATTGTCGATGCCCGCGGCGTTCTCCATGTCATGGTCGGCGGCCTTGTTAACGTCGGCGCCCACGCACAACGCACGGCCGGCACCCGTCACGATCATCGTCCAAATGTCCTGTGAACGCTCGATTTCCGCGTATGCGACCGTGAGCTCGGCGATCATCTCGTCATTGATCGCATTGAGGACCTCGGGCCGCTTCAGGGTCACACACGCCGTCCTATCGCGAACCTCGACTTCGATGGTGTCGTAATCCGTCACGTGTGTACCTGTTCTCAATTCGTCTGTGGGGTCGTCTGATTGGCGCGGGCGGTCGGGCGAACGCCAAAAATCTCGTGGAATCGATCACAGTACCGGGGCCAGACATCGGGGTTCAACAGGCGCGGCGGCATTCCGCCGGCAAAGATGGTCTGCCATTGGGTGGCGGTGGCAACCGCGAGATCGTGCGCCGCCTCGACGGTGATGCCCGCGGTATGCGGTGTGGCGACCACGTTGGCCAGTCGCAACAGTGGATTGTCCTGCCGGGGCGGCTCTTCGTGGAACACATCCAGACCCGCGCCCGCGATTCCCCCGTCGATCAAAACCTCCAAGAGTGCTTGCTCATCGTGCACAAGACCGCGAGCGGTGGTGATGAAGTACGCCGTCGGCTTCATCGCCGCGAATTGCTCGCGGCCGAACAACCCTCGCGTTTCGGCGGTCAGCGGGCACGTCACCTGAACAAAGTCCGACCGTGTCAACAATTCAGCGAGGGTCACCAACCTCGCTCCGCGGCTCTCGGCCATCGCCGCATCGACGTACGGATCAAACGCGAGGACTTCCATTCCGAACGGCGCGCACAGCTGCACCAAGCGACTTCCGATGGCACCGAGTCCGACGACCCCGAGCGTCTTGCCAAGCAACTGGGTGCCCCGCAGCGCCATCCGGTCTTCCAGCGGTCCACCACGAAGAGACCGATCGGCAACAGTGATCTTCTTGGCCAGGTCCAGCATGAACCCGAGCGCGTGTTCCGCGACCGCCTCCGCTCCCGGACCGGAGTTGTTGCACACCGCGATTCCTGCTCGGGTGCATGCCTCGACGTTGATCACATCGTAGCCGGCACCCGCGGAGCACACCGCCAGAAGCTGTTCGCATCGCTTGATCAGGCCGGGGCCCGCCAGCCATTGCACGCCGTCGGCGTACGGGGCGACGTCGGTGCGGGTCGCAACCTGGTAACCATGCGCGGATTCCAGCACCGCCCAGCTCTTTTCGGCGGGCTCGTCGAGCTCGAGTCTGACCACGTCAATGTCGGCCCGTTCGAGGATGTCACCGGCCACCGGATCGGTCCACCGTTCGTAGACCAGTCGCGGACGAACGGTCATCGCTTGATGTTTGGTTTCGCCTGAGCCGCTTTGAACATGTCGGCCAGCGCCGCGTCGACGTTCTTGTAGTCGTTGCGCGCTATGGTCCCGTCGCGGCCAGGCACCGGGTCGTAGCCCAGCCGAAGGTCCTTGTTCTCCATGTGGAAATACTCGCGTCCGATGGGCAGTCGGCGGTCCTTGCGGGGCACCTCCATCCAGGCCCGCAGGAAGCAACGCGACTTCTTCGGGTCGGTGCTGCTGACGAAATCGGACCTCGAATGGCACATTGCGAAATTGTTTGCGACGGCCGCCTCGCCGGACTCGAGTCGGAATTCGACCTGCTGTTCGACCAGGATGGTGCGCAGCAATTCGATGGCCTCGGCTTGTTCTTCAGTGAACTCGCGGCCGAGCGTCTTCATGGCCGGCAGGATGCTGCTGTAGGTGAAATTGATGCAGATCCGTCCATCGATTTGCGAGAACACCGGCACATCGTAGGGCGTCACGTCGGGCTGGTCGTCGGGTTGCTCGCTGCGGCGGTGATGCGGAAACCCTTGGTAAAGCACGCCTAACAGATCGGGGCGCTCGGCGAGTATCCGGTTGTGCGCAGCAGGGCCGCTCGCGAATTGGCTCTCGCCACCCTCGGCGGCCGGGTAGACGCACAGCAACGAAAGGATGTCGGCGGCATCGTTGTGCATCGCCAATTCCGCTCGTGACTTGGTGCCCCTGGCGGGCTGCACCCCGCCGGGCAGCACCTCCTCTTGGACCCGCACCATGCGGTGGCCGAAGGAGTTGTTGGACACCAGGTAGCCCAGATGAGTACAAAACGCCCAGTAGATACGCTCCAAGTCTTCGATCGAGTGCTGCTCGACGGGAAAGCCGCGCACGCACGCAAGGCCCCTGCCGAACATGATCTCTCGATAGAGTCGCGCCAGATCCTCGTCGAGGTCAGGATGCCGTGCGTCCTCAGGCGTGATGTCGTCCCGATCCTTGTGTGCGGTCTTGGCCAGGATCGATTCCAGTGCAGCCACATTGCGGGAGGACAGGTCGAAGGCAAAATCCTCCTTGCTGGTGAAGTCGGCGCCGGTCCAGGCCATTGAGTCGGCGACTGGTTCGGTGTAGATGGCGGTCGGCATCCGGTCCTCCTGTGAGTCAATCGTTGCTGCGGCCCTCGAGTTCGCGCAGCGCCCGCGCCCGGGCGGTGGCTGCTTCTGTCATCATCCCGACATCCGTTCCCGCCGAGATGAATCGCAATCCCAGTCCTACAAAGCGTTTCAGCAGGTCAAGAGACTTGATTCCGGCCACACCGAGCGCCACGCCGTGCGTACGACAAGCCGCTGCGACCGATTCTACTGCATGGTGGAAATGATCATTCTCATACTGCCCATGAATGCCCATTTCGGCGGTGAGATCACTGGGTCCGAGCAGGATCATGTCGATTCCGTCGACCCCGGCAATCGAGTCGCAGGCCTCGACGCCCGCGGGCGTTTCGATCATCACCGCAACGACCGTCTGCCGCTCCAGCACTTCGACCAGTTGGTCGGCCGCCCTCGGCGCGTATCCGCTGACTGCGTTGGGACCGGAGATCGATCGGTGCCCATTGGGAGGAAAACGTGCGGCACGGACGACCGCTTCGGCTTCAATACTCGAATTTACATGCGGCACAATGACTCCGACGGCACCGATGTCCAAGACTCGGGCGATGATGCTCGGGTCGTGGGACGGTACCCGAACCAGTCCGGCGATACCCGCGCCCAGCGCGCTCACGCAGAGCAACTGCGCCGTTTCCAGCGAGGTGGATGTGTGTTCGAGATCGACATAGACGGCGTCGTACCCGCATGCCGCCGCGATGGCAGGAACATCGGGTGTGCGCGCGTTCTGCAATGCCAGGCACAGCACCAACGACTCTCCCCGCAGCGCATCCCGCAACGCTTTCGGCATACGCTCACCGTAGCGGATGCGAGAATCCCGCTTCCACTATTCGGTTAACGGTCGTTATCAGTGCTACGGCGATGTGATAACCATTAGCTATGCCATCCGACCGCGTCGCCATCGTGGGTGCGGGCCTGTCCGACTGCGGCCGGGTTCCCGATAAGACCGCGCTGGCGCTGATGGCCCAGGCTTCGCGACGGGCTGTCGCCGACGCCGGGCTGACGAAAGATGACATCGATGGTTTCGGTGGCCACGGATCACTGCTGCCTCCGGTTGAGGTCAGCGAGTACCTGGGCCTTCGACCGTCCTGGGTCGACGCGACCAATGTCGGCGGATCCTCGTGGGAAGTGATGGCCGGCCATGCTGCGGCGGCGATCGCGACCGGCCAGATCGAGGTCGCGCTGTTGACGTACGGCTCGACGGCGCGTTCCGACGTCAAGCGTCAGGTCCGCGCCTCGGCCGCAGTGATGGGCACCGGTGGCGCCCTGCAGTATGAAGTACCCTACGGCGCAACGTTGATCGCCAAGTACGCGATGGCGGCTAGGCGCCACATGATCGAGTTCGGCACGACGGTCGATCAATTGGCCGAGGTCGCCGTCGCGGCACACGAGTGGGCGGCGTTGAACGAGAATGCTTTTGAGCGAGACCGCATCACCGTGGCCGACGTCGCGGCCGCGCCGATGCTGGCGGACCCCTTCACCGCCAAGCATGTGTGCCTGCGCACCGATGGCGGCGGAGCGGTGGTGCTGGCCAGCGAGCGGGTCGCCAAAGACTGCGCCCACGAGCCAATCTGGATTCTCGGCGCAGCCGACGCCACCTCGCACGTCAGCATGAGCGAGTGGCCCGACTTCACCACGACGCCGGCAGCATTGTCGGGGCCACGAGCCTTCGCGCAGGCAGGTGTCACGCCGGCCGACATCGACGTGTGTCAGCTTTACGACTCGTTCACCTCCACGGTCCTGTTGACCGTGGAGGATCTGGGTTTCTGCGCCAAGGGCGAGGGCGGACCGTTCATCGAGTCGGGTGCACTGCGTCCGGGCGGGGCATTGCCCACCAACACCGACGGCGGGGGTCTGGCGTCGTGTCACCCCGGCATGCGCGGAATGTTCCTCATGGTGGAGGCGGTCCGGCAATTGCGTGGCGAATGCGGCTCACGACAAGTAGCCGACGCGACACTGGCCTGTGTGCACGCGATGGGCGGATTCTTCACCCACAGCGCCACGATGATTCTGGGGAGGCGGTAGTGAGCGCTCCCAATCGGCCCACGATCGACTCCGACAGCCAAGCGTGGTGGGCCGCGGTCCAGGACCGCAAATTGCTGGTAAATGTGTGCCGCACCTGCGGACAGGCCTCGCTGTACGTCCGCCCATTCTGTCCGCACTGTTGGAGCGAAGCGGTCACCCTGACGGAGGCTTCTGGACGCGCTCGGCTCTACACCTGGAGCGTCGTGCACCGCAACGCCGCGCCTTTCGACGTGCGCACGCCCTACGTGCTGGCGATGGTGGACCTTGCGGAGGGGCCGCGCCTGATGACGGTGCTGGAGGATTGCCCCGTCGAAAACCTCTGTGCCGAGCTAAGTTTGGAGGTCGCGTTCCGCACCGACGAGGACGGGTTCGTTGTGCCGGTATTCCGCCCGGCCAAAGACTAACGTCCCGGCACGGCCAGACGTTCGGCGAGCAACCGCGGCCGACCCACGGACGCCGCTTCGAGTTTGCCCCGTTCGATCTTGCCGTTCGCGTTGACGGGCAACGGCTCGGACCAGATCACCAGCTCTTCGGGCAGTTTGTATTTCGGCATGCCGTCGGACAACAGGGCGGCGGTGACATCCGCAAGCGAAACCTGGGTGTGCGGCTCGAGCACAACGGCCATTGCCAACCGTTCGCCGGTGGTGGCGTCGGCTACCGAGTAAGCGGCGCACTCGCGTATCCCCCCAATCCTCGACACCGCCTCCTCCACCTCCGCGGCGGCGATCTTCATTCCGTTCCGGATCACGATGTCCTTGATCCGGCCGACAACTCGGACTCGGCCGTCGATCAGTTCCGCGACATCGCCGGTACGAAACCATTCCCCGTCGAACCCCAGCGCGTCGTGCTCATCGTCGGTGTAACCAAGGAAGGTGTGCGGACCCCGAATACAGCACTCGGTCGGTTCGTCCGCTGAGCCGACCCGCACTTCGACGTCCGCCAGGGCTACCCCGTCATCGGCATGGCGCACGTGTCGGGGTTCGCTCCGCAGGCCCGACGTGCTGACCGGTACCTCCGAGGAGCCGTAGGCGCGCATGACGACGATGCCGAAGTCGTCCTCGATGCGTTCGACGATGCGCCGGTCAAGCATGGTGCCGCCCAGATAGACCGCGCGTAGCGACACCTCGGCTGTGCGGCTGGCCGACTCGCCCAGCATCCGGTCGAGCAGCCGGTCCGGGCCCCCGTACCAGGTCGCGCCGGACGAGACGAGAAATTCACTCGTCGTCACCGGATCCCAGCGGTCCTCGAGAATCACGGGTATCGCCAGCATCGGCCCGATGAACAGGGCCTGCACTACGCCGGTGACCGATGCCAGCGGGCTGATCAGGAAGATCCGGTCATCCGCGGCAAGGCCGGACGCGGAAATGTAATTGGCAGAGGCCTTGACCAAGGTACTGAGCGAGTGGATTACGCCTTTGGGCCGCGAGGTCGTTCCCGACGTATACAGCACGATGCACGGTTCGTCAGCGGGCCGCTGCGGGCCGGGCCTGATAGAACTGCTCACCGGCTTGCCGTCACCCACATCAAGCCAGATAAATCGCCCGGGCAGGTCGGATTCGGTGACACCAGCCCAGTTCGGTGCCGCCCCGAATTCGGCGCCCGTGCGCGCGATAACGTCCGCGACCTGCACCGCCCCGGCGCTGCGGGGCATCAGCAGAGCCAGCGCGTCGATGCGCAGTGCCGCATACACTGCCACCACCGATTCCAGGTCATTACCGACCACCAGAACCACCAGCGCGGCTGGCGTCACGCCCGCTTCAACCATCGCCTGGCAGGCGCGATCGACGCGTTCGTCAAGTTCGGCGTAGGTTAGTTGGCCGTCGCGCTGCAGAACCGCGAGTCGGCTCGGGTATTGCGCCGCGGCTGAACGCACTAGATCAACGGGCTGCCCCGACCAAACCCCCGCGGCGCGGTACCGGGGCCGCAGTGCTGCGGCTCGCCTGAAGGCATGTTGCAGCAATCCGGTCGGGCCATCCATGCCTTCCTCCGATGCAAATGATTGTTCTCGATCTAGTAAATGTAACCTCTCACCCATGCCGTCAATGACTTTCGACAATCAGGTAGCCATTGTGACGGGTGCCGGCGGTGGACTCGGTCGCTGTCACGCCCTGGAGCTGGCCCGCCGCGGTGCGCGCGTCGTCGTCAACGATCTGGGCAGCGCCGTCGACGGCAAGGGCGCCTCGATATCTGCAGCCCAGTCCGTGGTCGACGAGATCACCGCGGCGGGCGGAACCGCGATCGCCAACGGCGACTCGGTGGCAACCGAGGCAGGTGGCGCAGCGATCGTTGCAGCCGCGCTGGACGCATTCGGCCGAGTGGACGTGTTGGTGAACAACGCGGGAATCCTGCGCGACGCTTCGTTCAAGAACATGACGGCGGACCAGGTGGACGCCGTGATCGCGGTGCATCTCACCGGCGCCTTCAATGTGACCAGGGCGGTCTGGCCGGTAATGCGCGAGCAGAACTACGGCAGGATCGTCCAAACGACCTCGGGTACCGGGCTTTTCGGGAACTTCGGCCAAGCCAACTACGGCGCCGCGAAAATGGGACTGGTCGGCATGATGCACGTCCTGGCCATCGAGGGAGCCCGCAACGGCATCGCCATCAACGCCATCGCGCCCATCGCCCGCACCCGAATGACAGAGCAGATCATGGGTGAGGCGGGCAAAGACATGGACCCCGAACTGGTCACCCCCGTGGTGGTGTACCTGTCGCACTCCAGTTGCGACCGCACCGCACACATCTATTCGGTGGGCGCCGGAAAGGTGTCGCGGGTGTTCATCGGCGTGACCAAGGGGATCGAGGACACCGCGCTCACCGCGGAGAAGGTGGCTCAGTCGATCGACGAGATCGACGACACCGCCACGTACACCATCAGGGGCGGACCGACCCCCGGCTAGGTCGTTCAGCGCCCCTGAAACCGGGGCTGGCGCCGCTCGGCGAACGATGCCAACCCCTCCTGCAGGTCCGCGGTGCCCGACACCACCTCCTGGGCCCACGCCTCCTGCTCGAAGGCTCGATCGCGCCCCGACTCGGACGAGACCGCCAGCAGGCGCTTGGTCAACCCGAGCATCACCGTGGGGCCTTCCGCCAGCCGAACGGCGAGCTCCTGCGCGACCGCATCGGTATTGTCCAGTGGCACCACGCGATTGACCAGGCCGAGCCTCACACACTCCGCGGCGTCGACCGGTTCACCGAGCATCAGAAGCTCGGTTGCCTTGCGCAGACCGACAATTCTGGTCAGCAGGTGGATGGCACCCGAGTCCGGGAGGATGCCGCGATGCACAAAGGCCGCCACAAGCCTTGCCTCCGTGGACATGACAACCAGATCACACGCCAGGACCAGGCTCGCACCCGCTCCGGCGGCGACGCCCTTGACGGCCGCAACCACCGGTTTGTCGCAGTCCAGCACCGACGCAATGAGCCGCTGCCAGCCCTGCTGCAACATCCGCGCCACGTCACCTGGGCGACGCTGCGGTGGCGGTCCCGCTGTCCCTTGCTCTCCCGCCGACGGCAGTCCCGCGCCGGAACAGAAGTGCCGGGAACCGGTCGCGGTGAGCAGTACGGCGCGAACGGCCGGGTCGTCATTCGCCTGCAACAACGCATCGGTGAGGGCATCACGGGCCAACGGCGACAACGAATTTCCTACCCCGGAGCGATCTATCGTGATGCGGGCGACCGCGTCGTCGCCGGTCGTCACCACGATCCCGGACGCTTCTTCAACCATCGGTCAGCCCCTGCGTTAACGACGTTTCCGTTTTTCGGGTATCTTAATTTCCATCTCGTCCGGCCCTCTATCCGACCAAGACACGGGCCACAATGGGGAGGCAATCCGATGGCGGAGACCGGCCGAATCACCGACGAAGGCCTGGCCAGACTGCGCGCCACCATCGGTATTGCCGTTCCGCACCCACAACCTCCGCACTATCTGCGCCCCAACGAGGACGCGTTTCGGCACGTCGCCGAGAGCTATGGCGATGCCAACCCGCTCTGGACCGATCCGGAGTACGCGGCCAAATCCGTGTGGGGTGAGTCTGTCGCGCCGCCCGCCCTCATCGGGGGCGACACGCTGATCGGTGAGGACGAAGTCACCACCCTCTCCGACGAGGACCGTGCGCTCACCAAGGGCGACCCACTGCGCGGTGTACATGCCTTCTACGCGTCGTCGTCGCGCGAATGGTGGGCTCCATTGCGCGCCAACCACCGCGTGTTTCGGCGCAATGCCCTGGTGGCCGCCCTCGACAAGTCCAGCGAATTCGCCGGCCGCGCCGTCCACGAGTGGTCCGCGCAGGTGTTCCGTGACGATGAGGGCACGATCCTGGGCGGCCAGTACCGCAACATGATCCGGACCGAACGCAGCAAGGCGCGCGGCCGCAAGAAGTACGAATCGGTCGAGCTCAAGACGTGGACCGCCGAGGAGATCGCTGAGCTCGACGAACGATACGCACGCGAGACGGCGCGCGGGAGCGACCCGCGCTGGTGGGAAGACGTCAACGAGGGAGACCAGGTTGGCCCGCTGACCAAAGGGCCGCTGACCGTGACCGACATGGTCTGTTGGCACGTCGGCATGGGTACCGGAATCTACGGGGTCCGGCCCCTCGGCCTCGCGTGGCGCAACCGGCAACGCATTCCGCGCTTCTATACGCCCAATGAACAGGGTGTGCCCGATGTTCAACAACGTGTGCACTGGGACCCCGCCGCCGCCCGGAATGCGGGCAACCCCACCACCTTTGACTACGGCCGCATGCGCGAGACCTGGCTGATCCACCTGTGCACGAACTGGATGGGTGATGACGCTTGGTTATGGAAGCTCGATTGCGAGTTCCGCCTGTTCAATTACGTCGGTGACCTGCACACCATCACCGGTTCGGTGGTACGCAAGTACCTTGCCGACGGTGAACGCCCGGCCGTCGATCTCGAACTTGCCGCGACCAATCACCGCGGCGAGATCACCACACCTGGGCACGCGACAATCCTGCTTCCCAGCCGGGAACGCGGACCGGTGCGCTTGCCCGACCCGCCTGGCGGTGCGACGAATCTGACGGATCTGCTGACCGCCGTGTCGGCGCAATTCGGTGAGCGCTGATCGGATGAATTACGAGAGCGTCCCCGGACTTCGCGCCGCACAACAGGGCTCGGTGCTGCGGTTGACCCTGGATCGCGCCGATCGCCGCAATGCGGTCAACGATGTGATGCTCGACGCCGTGATCGGGCATCTCGCCGCGGCCGGCGTAGACGAGTCGGTGCGGGTTATCCGCATCGATGCCGAGGGGCCGGACTTCTGCGCCGGCTCGGACCTGATCGCCAACAACGCGAAGTCGGAACGCAAGCCACGCGTGGGTAGCACGCAGCGCCGCCTACCCAACAAGGCCAATCGGCTCATCCCGCTGATGCTGGAGACGCAGGTGCCGATCGTGGCCGTGGTGCGAGGTTGGGCGGCCGGCCTCGGCTTCCACATTGCGCTGGCCGCCGACTTCGCCGTGGCCGCCGACGACGCCCGCTTCTGGGAGCCGTTCATGGCCCGTGGCTTTTCGCCCGACAGCGGTGCGGCATGGTTGCTGCCCCGGTTGATCGGCATGGTGCGTACCAGGCAACTACTCATGCTGGGGCGAGAAATCACCGGGGCGACCGCGGCGGAATGGGGCATCATCCACGGTGCCGTCCCTACAGACCAATTGGAAGATGCCGCAACCGAGCTCGTATCTACACTCGCCGAGGCACCCACGGTTGCGCTCGGGCTCACCAAGTGGCTGCTGCAGAGCGGAAACGGACTGGACCTTGACCGCCATCTGCAGAACGAGGCGATGGCGCTCGAAATATCCAGCCGCAGCGAGGATTTCCGCGAGGGCCTGGCGGCATTCCGAGACAAGCGCAAACCCGAATTCCAGGGTCGGTGAGACGATCATGACCCGGCTACCGATCACCGAGTCCACCGGCGTGACCGAAGCGGTCGAGGCGGTCGAACAGTGGATCGCAGCGGAGGTACCCGAATCTTGGCGGACTGCGGCCGCCGCGGGGCCAAAAGCGTTGCGCGCCGTCCGCAGCCCGGCCGACTACGAGCAGTGGTATCCGACGTTCGCTCGATCGGGCCTGGTCGTGCCGACCTGGCTACCCGAATACGGGGGGCTGGGCGTCGGAGCCGAAGTGGCACGTGCGATCGAGGCGGCGCTAGGCCCGTTGCGGCTCTACCGGCTCAATCCGCTGGGCCTGTACAACACCGCTGCGGCGCTGTTCAGTCATGGCTCCGAGGAACAACGGCGCCGTTTCCTGCCCCCCATCGTGCGCAACGAGGAGAAGTGGTGCCAGCTGTTCAGTGAGCCCGGCGCCGGTTCCGATCTCGCCTCGCTTGCTACGCGCGCGGTGCGCGACGGTGACGGGTGGGTGATCACCGGACAAAAGGTCTGGACCACTTGGGCAAACGAAGCCGACTTCGCGATCCTGCTGGCCCGCACCGATCCCGAACAGCCAAAACACAAGGGCATCACCTATTTTCTGCTCGACATGCACCAGCCCGGAGTCCAGGTACGGCCACTCCGTCAGATCACCGGTGAGGCTGAATTCAACGAGGTCTTCATCGACGGAGCCCGCGTTCCGGACGCACATCGCGTCGGCGAACTCAACGACGGGTGGCGGGTCAGCGCCGCGACCTTGTCCAGCGAACGGCAGATGGTGTCGGGGTCGGGCTCGGGTGCGGGCTCGGGTCGCATGGGCGGATCCAGCGCAGCGCGGCTGATCAGTCTCGCCCAGGAGACCGGGCGGTGGGACGACCCCGTCGTCAGGGGCAAAGTCATGCGTCTGTGGGCTCAAGAGCAGGTCCGCGCCTGGACCAACGCCCGTGTCCGCGCGGCGCTTTCGGCCGGGCAATCCCCTGGAGCCGCCTCGTCGATCGGCAAGGTGCACCAAGCCACTCTCAATCAGCAGATCCAAGATCTCATGGTGGATCTGCTGGGGACGGACGCTATCGCGTGGCCCGCCGACGATCCGGACGCAATGCCGCGCGAGGTGCACGGCATGCTGCGCAGCCTGGCCAACGGAACGGAAGGCGGCACCACCGACATCAACAAGAACATCCTGGGCGAACGGGTACTCGGGTTGCCTCGAGAACCCGACCCATGGAAGGGCAAGCCCTGGAAGGACATCCCGCGGTCGTGAGCCCCTACCAACGCCTGGACGTCGCGAAGTCGGACGGCGTCGGATGGCTCATCCTGAACCGGCCCGACGCCGGCAACGCGTTCGACGCCCTGATGCTCGACGAACTCGAAGCCGCGTGGCGCGAACTCGATGCCGACCCCGAGGTGCGGGTTATCGTCAACACCGCCAACGGCAAAGCATTCTGCACGGGCATGGACGTCGTGCAGGTAGCACGCGACAAGGACGCGATGCGCCGACATTCCCGCCGGACCAGGGACGCCACGCTGATGATCTCGTCCTGGCACTGCCAGGTGTGGAAACCGGTGATCGCCGCGGTAAATGGGGTGTGCGCGGGCGGCGGGCTGCACCTGGTGGCGGACGCCGACATCGTCATCGCCGCGGAGTCAGCGTCGTTCGTCGACCCCCATGTATCGGTAGGCCAGGCCGTGGCCTACGAGGCGATCACCCTGCTGCGGAAATCACCGATGGAGGCCATCACCCGAATGGCGCTCATCGGCAAGGGCGAACGCGTCTCGGCCCAGCACGCATACGAATTGGGAATACTCTCTGAGGTGGTGCCGGACGACCAACTTCGCCCAGCGGCGGCGCGGCTGGCCGCGGCTGTCGCCTCCAACTCACCGACGGCCATGCGCGCCACCAAGAAAGCGCTGTGGCGCTCCCTGGAGGTCGGTCTTACGCAGGCACGCAACGAAGCCGCCGAGGAGATCTGGCAGCTGCGCAACCACCCCGACCATGCCGAAGGGGTCCGCGCGTGGCGGGAAAAGCGGGTTCCACAGTGGCAACCGCTGTCCGATGCAGTGGAGGTTCCGTGACATATCAATGGCTCATCGTCGAGAGGCACGGGCCCGTCGGCTGGATCATCAACAATCGGCCCGAACGGCTCAACGCCTACGACGCAGTGATGCGTGAGGAATTCCCCAGAGCGTGGGCGGAGTTGGACGCCGACCCACAGGTGCGCGTGATCGTGCATACCGGAAACGGTCGGGCCTTCCAGGTGGGCGCCGACGTCGAAGATCTCGACGGCGAGGCCGTCCTGCAGTTCCAGAAAACGATGCAAACGCTCGACCTCAAACTCACCGCCTGGCATTGCAACGTCGGAAAGCCGGTGATCACTGCGGTCAATGGGGTGTGTGCGGGTGGTGGCCTGCATTGGGTGGCCGACGCCGACATCGTCATTGCGGCCGCCGACGCGACTTTCGTCGACCCCCATGTGTCGATCGGTCAAGTCTCCGCGCTGGAGACCATCGCTCTCATGCGCAAGGTGCCGGCAGAGGCGGTGCTTCGGATGGCACTCATCGGCAGCCACGAACGACTGACCGCGCAGCGCGCCTACCAACTCGGCATGATCAGCGAGGTCATCGACCCGCCGGAGAAGTTGCGCGACGCCGCACAAGTGCTCGCGGAGAAGATCGCCCGGAACTCACCGGCGGCGATGCGAGCCACCAAGCGGGCGTTGTGGGGTGCGCTCGAGTACGGCTTGACCGACGCTTGCCGCGCAGGCGCCAAGCATCTGACCTCCATGTGGGGCCATCCAGACCAGAACGAGGGACCGTTGGCATTCGCCGAGAAGAGGACGCCTAACTGGGCTCCGCTGGAGAGTGAACCGTGAGCCTCGCGGAGGTATTGGACGGCCCGCCCGACATCGCCGTCCACACGCTCGGCGGCGATGTGACACGAAACGAGTTGGCAGCCAGCGCCGATCAACTGAGCAAGGTGCTCACCGAGATTGGCTTGACCACCGGCGAGGTCGTTGCCGCCATGCTGCCCAACGACTCCGTCACCATCGCCGCGCTGTTCGGAACCTGGCGCGCCGGCGGGGTGTACACGCCGCTCAATCCTCGCGCGCCCGACGCCGAGCTCGTCACGCAACTCGAGACGTTGCGGCCTGTAGCGGTGATCACCACTCCGGCTCTGGCACAGCGCTTCTCTTCATCCGGGTTGCCGGTTGTCGTGGGCTCGGAGCTCGAATGGTCCGTCACATCCACTTCCGCACCACCGGCGGGACGGCGTACTTACGACTCCGATGTCGCCCTGCTGCAGTTCACTTCGGGCACCACCGGTCCACCGAAGCCAGTGCCATTGCGTCATGCCACCGTGTTGGATCTGATCGACCGACTGCTGGACAAGCTGCGCGGCGCGAAGTCCGCCACAGCCGAGAAGCGCACCCCGATGCCCAACCTGGTGCCGCTGTCCTTGTCGTTGTGGGCCGGTATTTACCAAGTGTTGTTCGCATTTCGGGCCGGCGCGGGCGTCGTGTTGATGGAGCGGTTTTCGCCCGCAGACTTCGCGGCGTTGGTCAAGCGGCATCAGTTGCGCTCCACCGTGTTACCGCCAGCGGCCTTGACCATGGTGCTGCACGACGACTCGGTAACGGACTTGTCGCCGTTGCGGATCGTCCGCTCGATCACCGCTCCCCTGTCTCCGGTTCAGGCCGCCCGCTTCCGCGACAAGTTCGGCGTGCTGGTGCTGAACTCCTACGGGCAGACCGAACTCGGTGGCGAAGTGGTCGGGTGGTCGGCCGCCGACGCGCGCGAATGGGGTGAAACGAAGCTGGGTTCGGTGGGGCGACCACTTCCGGGCATTGATGTGACGATCCAGGACGACGAGGTGATGGTCCGCACGCCCACCACCGCGGCACGCAAGATCGATCCGGCATTCCTGGACCGACTCACCGACGACGGCTGGTTCCACACTGGCGATCTCGGCTGGTTCGATGACGACGGCTTCCTGTGGCTTGACGGTCGGGTGTCGGACATGATCAATCGGGGCGGGCTCAAGGTGTTTCCTGGCGCGGTGGAGGACGTGCTGGTGGCCGCAGCCGGGGTACGCGAGGCGGCAGTCGTCGGAATTCCTGATGAGCGACTGGGCGAGGTGCCCTGGGCGTTTGTGGTGCGCAGCGACCCGTCACTCACCGAGTCGGCGCTGGTGTCCTGGTGTCGCGAGCGGCTGACGCCATACCGCGTTCCGGCACGTATTGTGTTCGTCGATCAGTTGCCGCGCAACGATGTTGGCAAGGTGGTCAAGCGGGAACTGGCCGCGCTGGCTCAGTAGTCACGCTGGCCCCACTCGCCGAGTGTGTGGCCTGTGGCCCTCAAAATTCGAGTCGCGGTACATAGGCCACACGTTCGGCGCCACTTCCGTCCAGGCGTCGACGCCACCGGCCACCACCGCAGTGTGAGAACCAAGGCTCTCGCAATTCGAAAGTGGTGTTACTCTGCGATGCAAATACAAATTTCCAGCAGACGAAGGGGGCGACCATGTGGCAGGAGATCGTCCGCCTGGCGGTGACATGGGTTGTCATGTGCGGACTGGTCGCGTTCTTCTACTGGATGTTGGCCAACATCGGGACGTTCTGATGGACGACCAAGACCGCCGACGCCGCCGCGGACTCATCGCGTTCCAGATCTTCATCTACGGCCTGCTGATTGCGATGTTTGCGATCCAGGTGCAGATGTACCTCACCAGGGACTGGTGATCGCTCATGACACTGGACCAGTCAGTCACCCTCGACGACCACGAGGACCAGACAAGACAGGCGCAGCGGCGCGCAGACCGATGGCTCATCGCGGGCACGGCGCTCATGGGCACTCTGGTGCTCGGCCCGATCGGCCTCCCTGTCTTCTGTCGCGGCCTTTACTTACTCAGAAAGGCGCAACGCGAAGGCCTCTCCGTCCGGCCGACAATGGTCACCCTCATCGGATACGTCGTGATCTTGGACGCCGCACTGAACAGCATCGGCTGGGCGCTGGATCTGTTCGCCAACCACGCCTTGATCACTCGCACGGTATTCACCGCGTGGGGCAACCTCATCGACGCCGGCTATTTCTGGCACTACAACGAACTTTGGATCGGCGGCGCCAGCGCCCCCGGTGAGAAGGCCTGGGTCATGGTCTGTGTCCTCATCGCCTTCCCGATGCGGATCGCCGCCGCCATCGCCTTCCTGCAGATGAAGCGCTGGGGACATCAGTGGCTGATCGTGACCTGCTGGTTCGGCATCGTGCTCTGGACCGGCTACATCTTCAACATGACGCTGTATGCCGACGTGCGCTACACGGCCGTGGGCCTGCCCGTATTCGGCTGGTGGGCATTCAACATCTTCTACATCACCCCATTCCTGGCGATTCCCTACCTACACACCGTGAACCGGGAAATCTTCTCCGACTAGCGAGGAAGGAAGGACCGTGTCTCAAACCACCTCGGAGGCAACGGATCCGGTTGCATCGCTGCCGATCGGAACCACTTCAACCTGGGCGAGGATGCACAAATGGCTCCGGAGAGGACTGTACGTCTGCCTCTTTGGATTGGTCATCGAGGGATCGATGACCGTGCCGGTGATGGCGATCTGGTACGGGTGGCCGACGCTATCCCTCACCGAGATCTGCAGTGAGTTGATGAAAGTGCGCTACTCCGACGACTCGCTCGAATGCCACCAGCCGTATCCGATCGGCGGCCCGCCGTTCGGAGGTGCTCCCGAAGCCGCCGGCCAACGAACTGCTCGCGACGACTGGGGAATTCAGCCCAAACCGAGGTATGACCGTATTGGTTTCAGGGAATTGATCAGAATTCACGACGAACGCGTGGCCAGGCAGCCAAGCGCCCCACATCCGTGACGTGACTGCTCGGACGGTCGTCATAGGGCCGACCAAAGAATTGTCCGCCGCGCTCGCCGACGGACTCGATGCATCCGTTGTCGAGGACAACATGCAGACATTGCCGGAGGCCGATGGCGTGGTCATCGTCGTCGACCCCGATCCCGAAGCCGGGCCTCTCAGTGCCCTTCACCCCGAGGAATGGGACCGCATCGTGAACGCCACGTTGTGGGACACGCTCGCCGCGTTGCAACGCGCTCGCCGTTCCGTTCGTCAGTCCCGTGGACGCATCGTTCTCGTGGTGCCGACCATCGGCCTAGCCGGCGCCGCCCAACTCGTCGGCTATACCACCGCGCTCGAGGGTGTCCGCGCCATGGCGAAATCGGCAGCTCGACAATGGAGTTCCGAAGGCATCGCGGTAAATGTCGTCGCAACGGCCCTGCGACTGTTCGCCCCCGACGAGGCTGCCGCGGCGGCACACCTGTCGGCTCCCGCGGTGCAGGATTCCGCCTCGCTTCTCCAATCTGTTGTGGAGTCGGTCAAATTCCTGCTGCTGCGACGTCTCGATCACGTCGTCGGCGAGACCATCGTGGTCGATGGCGGCTCGGTGATGCTGCCGTGACCCTCACCGGCATGACGGTGCTCGTGACCGGATCCGGCGCAGGGGTCGGCCGCGGTATCGCGCTGGCGTTGGCCTCGCAAGGTGCACACGTCATCGTCGCCACCCGGTCGGAGACCGGCCTGGCGGTCAGAGCCGAGATAGTATCGCGCGGAGGAGCCGCTACCTTCGCGCGCTGCGACGTTACCAACGGCGAAGCGGTCGCCGCCGCAGTAGAACTCGCGGTCACGACAACCGGGCGGCTCGATGCCGTGGTGCACAACGCCACCAGCAATCTCTCAAGCCAGCCGCATCAGCTGGCGGATGTCGACCGTGAGCTCTGGAACAGCCATTTCTCGGTGTCCGTGCGCGGCGCCTATCATTGCGCCGCTGCTGCGTTTGCAGCGCTCAAAGAACGAGGCGGAACGTTCTTGGTCATGACCTCGCCTGCCGGCATCGAGGGCAGCGCGACGCTACCCCTATACGCCACGATGAAGGGTGCGCTGCGCGGCTTCGCCAAGAGCCTCGCCCGCGAATGGGCTCCCTACCACATCACCGTGAATGCCGTCTCCCCCTTGGCCTATTCACCTGCGATGACTGCCGCGATAGCGGCCGATCCAGACATGGAAGGGAGGTTGGCGCGTCGAATTCCGCTGGGACACATCGGAGACCCTGAGCGCGACATCGGATCTGCGGTCTCATTCCTGGTGAGCCCGGCGGCGAGATACGTCACCGGTCAGACCCTCGGCGTGGACGGCGGTCACTACACGAATCTCTAACAGACAACCGAAAATACTCATTCTCGTATTCGGATATAGTGGTCTCCAATTAGCTGAGCCTGCAAGGAGGCGGCCATGGCGGATGGACAAGCGTTCGAGGTCTGGGATGCCGACAACCACATGTACGAGACCATCGACGCCTACACCCGGTACCTGCCGGAAAAGTACTCCGAAGCACTGAAGTTCGTTGACATCAACGGCCGCAAGAAATTGCAGATCCTTGGCACCGTCACCGAGTGCATCCCTAACCCAACCTACGAAGTGATTCCCACGCCGGGTGCGTGGGCCGACTACTACCGCGGAATCAACCCGGAGGGCAAGACCCTGCGTGAACTCGCCGACCCGATCCGCTGCCCTGACGAATTCCGGCGCCCGGACTTACGCCTGGCGTTGATGGACCGCCAAGGCGTCGACGGCGCCGTGATGTTCCCGACAACGGCGGGAATGCTCGAAGAACGAACGAAATCCGACACCGAGCTCACCCATGCGATCACCCACGCCTTCAACCGATGGCTACTCGACGATTGGACATTCAACTATCAGAACCGAATCTTTCCCGTTCCCGCTGTCTCGCTGAACGATCCCGCCAAGGGCGTCGAAGAGCTCGAATGGTGCCTCGCCAACGGCGCGAAAACGGTGCTGATTCGGCCCGCGCCGGTGCCCCGCGAAGACGGCACCTCCCGATCTCCGGCACTGCCGGAATTTGACGACTTCTGGCGGCTGGTCGAGTCGTCGGGCATCTCCGTGCAGATGCACAACTCGGATGCGGGGTACGACCGCTATTTGAACGACTGGGAAGACGGAGACGAGTTCCAGGGCTTCCAGCTGACGAAGTTCCGCGGATTCGTATATGAAGAGAGCCGCCACATTTTCGACACGCTCGCCGCGTTCATCGCCCACGGCGTGTTCGAGCGCTTTCCTGGTCTGCGCATTGGTGTGGTCGAGAACGGCGGGTCGTGGGCCCAACGGCTGATGGAGGCGTTCGACCGGGTGTACCGGAAAAAGCCACGCGATTTCGACGAGCACCCAGGTGATGTCTTCCGCAGGCATGTCTGGATTAATCCGTTCCACGAGGAAGACATGCCGCATCTCATCGAGGTACTCGGCGTCAATCGGGTGATGTTCGGCTCGGACTACCCGCATCCGGAGGGTCTCGCTGAGCCGGCGCAATTCGTCACCGAACTCAAGGACCTGCCGGCCGAAACTACCGCGCGAGTCATGGGTGGCAACCTCAAGGAACTCATCGGCGTCTAGCCAACTTCCGCAGATCGATGGGTAGTTCGTCAGCCGGGGTCGGGCCGGTTCCCCAGGTCAACACCAGCTGATGGCCGTACGGCACCCACCACTCGAAACGCCTCAGCAATTGGTGCATCGTGGCCTTCACCGTCATATCGGCGAACTGCTGGCCGATGCACTTGTGGGCCCCGCCACCGAAGGGCGCGAAGACGAAACGACTCACCGCCGCCTGGCGTTCAGGCTTGTCGACGAAGCGCGCAGGATTGAACGTGTCAGGGTCGGGCCACCAGTCGGAAAGCCTCATGGAGGCGTAGACGTTGATGGCCACCTGAGTCTTGCGCGGCACGAAGTGCCCGAGAATCTCGGTGTCGCAGGTGGTTTGACGGAAGAGCGTGCCAGCTGGGGCATACATCCGGAGTATTTCTTTGAACGCGGCATCGAGCAGTGGGTACGCATCGAGATCCAACAACGTCGGCGCGTCGTTTGGCCGGCCCATCGCCTCGTCACGAAGAGCGTTCTGCCAATGCCGATTCCGACCCAGCTCGTATACCAGCATCGATAACGCGATCGCCGTGGTGTCGTGGGCGGCCATCAACAGGAAGATCATGTGGTTCACGATGTCGGCAGGAGTGAACCGCGCCCCGTCCTCGTCTTCGCTGCGGCACAGCATCGAGAACAGATCGGTGCCGTTGCCGCGCTGGCGGGCCGGAACTTGGCTAGCGAAATAGCGTTCGAGTCGCTCTCGGGCGCGGAGCCCTCGTGCCCAGGTGCCTCCGGGCACATCCGCCCGCACGACGGCCTGCCCGCCGCGGACCGTGTCGTGGAAGTCTGCGGAAAGCCGGTCCGACTCCGGTCCCAGATGAGTACCGACGAATACCTCCGCCGCCTGTTCCAGCAGCAGATGCTTGATGGATGGATAGAAGGGGAAGCACGTCGTTGAAGGCCACTGGCTCAACGTCCGATCGATGCTGGGCCGCATCAGAGCGAGGTATCCCTCCAGCGCGCTGCGGGTGAAGGCCTGCTGCATGATTCGGCGGTGGTCGCGATGCTCGTCGAATTCCAGCAACATGATTCCGCGGTGGAAGAACGGCCCGATGACGGGCGCCCAACCACGTGTACTGGAGAAGATCTTGCCCCGGTTGATCCATGCCGTCTCGAGCGCATCGGGTCCCATCAGCGCGACGACGCGGAACCCGACTCCCCCGGCCCACCACACCGGCCCATATCGCTCGTATCTGCGTCGGGAAAACTCCAGCGGGTCGGCGAGCGTACTCAAAACGTGGCCGAGGAAGGGAAACCCATAGTCACCCATGACCGGCTTGAGGTTTGAGCCCGCGGGCGGGGTCGCCAACGGCCGTTCGCTGCTGGGAAATCGAGATGTGACGGCCGCGCCCAGCGCTTGCACGCGGTGTCTGTTCACTGGTGATGCGAGCTGGGCGGTCAGGGCTGTCACAACGAGCCTCCTATGCTGGTGCCCATCTGGTACAGAACTGTGCCAGACTGACCGAGTGGAGTCAACGGATCTCGGGGAGTGGTCGCAACGGCGCCGTCGACAATTGCGACGATCTGGCGATGCCTGAGACCACGCAGCGCGCCTACGGCGGGCAATCCGCGGACGCTCGTCGCCGGCAGCGGCGGAGTCGCCTCCTGGATGCTGCGATGGACTCGATGGCACGCAACGAGTGGCGCAGCGCGACTGTCGAAAAACTCTGCGCCGCTGCCGGTCTGAACAAGCGATACTTCTACGAAAGTTTCACCGACCTCGACACGCTCTCCGCCGCGGTCATCGATGACATCGCCGAGGATGTGCGTGCCGCGACCGTCGAGGCCTCGGACGCGACGGCCGATGGGCCGTTGGAGGCGCAAGCTCTAGCGGTCGTCGCGGCGGCGGTACGAGCGCTTGTCGACGACCCGCGCCGCGCGCGGGTGCTGCTAGGGGGCGTGGCCGCCTCGCCCGAGTTGCACAACCACCGCACCAGGGTGATGCACCGCCTCACCAAAGTGGCGATCGACCATGGCAAAGTCGTGCACGGCGTCGAGCTGGAAACCGATCCGTTGGCGCAGGTTGCGCCGGCATTCATTGTCGGAGGCACCGCTGACGCGATCCTGTCCTACGTAAACGGGAACGTCAAACTATCCTTCGACGACTTCATCGCCCAGTTGGCAACCCTCTGGCTGATCACCGGAAACGGGGCGGCGCAGCTCGCTCGCGCCCGACTGACTCAGCGCGGCTAGCCGAATTGCGCACGCAGCTCGTTTTTCAGGACCTTGCCCGTGAGGTTGCGCGGTAGCGCCTCGACCAATTCGAGGCGCTCCGGAGATTTGTGTCGACTCAATCCCTGCCGCCGACAGTGTTCGGCCAACGCGTCCAGGGTGACCTCTCCCCCGGGTTGGGCGACCACTACAGCGCAAACCCGTTCCCCGGTGCGCGGGTCCGGCACGCCGATGACCGCAACGTCGGCGACCGCGGGATGCGTCGCCAGCACATTCTCGATCTCGAGTGCCGAGATGTTCTCCGCATTGCGGATGATGGCGTCCTTGATACGCCCGGTAATGACGACGTTGCCCTGCTCGTCGATCCGCCCCCGGTCGCCGCTGCGGAACCAACCTTCGGCGTCAAATGCGGCCGCGTCCAACGAGCCGTCAACGTATCCCAGGAAGCACTGGGGTCCCTTGAGACGAAGTTCGCCCTCCTCGCCGACGTTGACTTCGCGCTCGCTCTCGTCGACGACCCGCACCGATACTCCGGCAACAGGGCGTCCCACGGTCCGGTCGAGCAAATCGGGCGCAGCCTCTGGTGTCTGCGAGGTAGCGACCGGGAACTCCGTCAAACCCCAAGAGTTGGCAACGCCGTTGACCGAAAATACTTCCCGCACTTGCCGTCCCAACTCCGCAGTGATCGGCGCGCCTCCCCCGACGCAGCCCCGCAAGTCGGGGTACAGCGGTTCGGATCCGTGGGCGCGCTGCGCGGCCATGAATGCCACAAAGAAGGGGGTCGCGGTGCCCAGCAGTGTCGGGCGGTGCGCCGCCAGTCGATACGGGGTCGTCGCTGGGTCGAACGAGTCGAACAAGACCAATCGCATGCCGGTGCGCAGGCTCGCAGCGAGCATGGCGGCGCCTCCGATGTGCGAAACGGGAAACGCGATCGGGTTGACGTCGCTGCTGGACGCACCCACGATGCCGATCACTCCGGCCGAACCGGCGATCACCGAACGGTCGCAATGGCGAGCGCCTTTCGGCGCGGCCGTGGTACCCGAGGAGTAGTAGATCCAGCGGGGGTCTTCACCGCTACTCGGTGCCGCCGGCAACAGCGCGGGGTCGCCGACCGGCAGGCGCAGGCCGTCGGTGACCGTGGCTTCGTGATCGATCACCACGACGGACAGCGGCCGTTCCTTCGCCACCGCCTCTGCCAGCGCGATGTGATCAAAGCCGCGCCACCGACCCGGGACCACAAGCACTTCCGTCGCGAGCTGTTCTGTCGCGAAGCGAACTTCACTTTCGCGCCAGATCGGAAGGATCGGGTTCTGCACTGCGCCCAGTCGGGCCAGTGCAACCATCACCACCATCGTCTCCAGCGTGGTCGGCAGCTGCCACGACACCACGGTGCCCTCGCCGACCCCGGACTCCGATAGCGCAGCCGCGGTGCGCTCACCCTCATCCCGCAGTTGTGCACAGGTCAGGCTGCGGCCGAAGTCGTCGGCCAGAACCACCCGCTCCGGATGCGCTTCGGCCACCGCGTCGACCAGACCCCAGAACGTCTCACTGGCCATCGTCGCGCTCACCCGCTCGGTAACAGCAGCCGACGCTTCGCGAGGATGTTACGCATCATCTCCGAGCTTCCGCCGGAGATCGTATATGCCCGTGACCACAACCAGCATTCTCGCAGACGCTCTTTCGCCTGCCGTACGGCTGTGTCGGTAGAAGCGACATCCGCTGCGGCAGCTGCGAGTTCAGCACCATACACCGAAACCCGGTGGTAGGTCTCGGCGAAGCTCAGCTTGGCGATCGAGCCATCGCCCGGCATATCGGCACCGGCGATGAGACGTTCGACGTGGTCGTCGATAAACGACTTCGCCACCTCGACTTCGACGGTGAGTTCGGCGATGGTTTGTCGGATGTCGGGGTGCGTGAGCGCCGGGACGCCGTCGATGAGCGCATTACGGGCCACCGTCACAAGGTCGTCGATCAACAATTCGAGCAGGATGACATTGCCGCCGATACCGAAGCGTTCGAAGTCCAGACCAGCCATGATGATCGACCAGCCCTGTCCGATTTCGCCGACCAGGCTGTCCGCGTCGAGCACCACGCCGGTCAGGAACACCTCGTTGATTTCGATTGCATCCCCGATGCTGCGGATGGGACGAACCTCGACGCCGGCTGCCGACATCGGCACCGCGAATACCGAAAGGCCGTGGTGACGAGACGAAGTCGGATCAGTGCGGATGAGCGCCAACCCCATGTCGGCCCAGTGTCCGTCGGTGATCCATGTCTTCTGCCCGTCGATGACCCAGGTACCGTCGTCCTGCCGCACGCCGCGGGTGCGAACCGCGGCGATGTCGCTGCCCGCATTCGGCTCGCTCAACAACTGGCACCACACGTGCTCGCTCCGCCTGATCGGTGGCAGCAATCTGCGTCGTTGCTCTTCCGAGCCAAAGTGCAGCAGCACATGAGCGGCCAGATTGACCTGGTCGACGGGCCGCGGTGCGCGGGCACGCAGAATTTCCTCACTGACCACGCGGTCGTGCAGCGGATGGTGGTCGGCCGACCCGCCGTACTCGACAGGCCAGTCCGCGCCGACAAAGCCCGCGTCGAACAACCCGGCGAACCAGCGGCGAAGTTGGGCTTCCTGGTCCGCATCTTTCGGCGCTCGGTGGCCTTCGCGGGCTTCGATCGGCGGTGCATGCTGCGCAATGTGCGCTCTCACCCGCTCACGGAATGCCACCAACTCCTCCGCGGTTGGCCTACTGCCGAACGTGCTCACCAGCCGCACACCTTGGCCAGCAGCGCACGACTCGATCGCGCCGTGCCCACCAGTTGGCCGTTGGTGAAAGCGCGGCGCAACTCGTGGTGCAGCGGATACTCCCAGGTGAAGCCGATTCCACCGGATAGCTGCATGCATTCATCAATCGCTGCAGTAGCTTTCGCAGTAACGAATGCGTGGGCAACGGTCGTCAGCACGTTCGCCCTATCGTCGTGGGCGGCAAGCGCCCGCGCGGCCTTCATGACAATAGCCCGCGCCTTGACGACAAATACGAAGAGTTCCACCAGTCGGTGTTGTATCGCCTGGAAGCTCGCGACAGGCGCACCGAAAGCGGTGCGATCCTTGAGATATGCCGTCAGTCGCTCCAGCGTCGTGGATACGGCACCAACCGAATCGGCGGCGACGAGGAGCCGAGCCACCGCCATCAGCACCGCGGCCCGCTCAGCCGATCCGATCAGCACACTCGTGGCGTCGGCGAGATCGAGATTCCAGACCGGCCGGGTGACATCCAATAGATCCTCGTCTGGTCGCCGTTCCGCGACGGACGCGCCATCGACAAAGTGGATGCCGTTGTCCCGCAGCGCAACTACCAGGTTGACCGCGTCTCCGCGAACAACACGCACCGAGTCACCTACGGTGAGACCCGCGGTGGCGGCACCACTGATAAGCCTTGGCAGCCAGTGCTGTCTGATCTCGTCGGGTGCGGACGCGAGCGCCGCGGCCGCGACGGCAGTACCAAACCACGCCGATCGGTCCTGCGCCCGACCGAGTTCTTCAGCGACAACGCACGATTCGACCGGACGCCAGCCGGCGCCACCCAGCTGCTCGTCGACGAGCAGGCCCGTCCAGTCCATCGCTGCGAGGTCCTCGATGGATTCCTTCTCGCCCCTGCCTTCGAGAAAGGACCGCGCCGAGGCCCGTAGTAGCTCCAGATCGACATCGGCGTCGGCGGCGTCGTCGTTCGGCATGTGTCGTCAGGCTTGGCGCAGCAGCTGATCTGCGTTGTCGCGCATGATCCGCTTTTTGGCGGCGTCATCGAGCGGGTCGAGTAGTTTGACGAAATCCGCAGGTTCGGCCAGGCCCTCGGCGTGCGGGTAGTCCGAACCCATCAGCAGACATTCGTCGTAGCCGAGTCGGTCCACGATGGCCGGGATGTCGTCCTCGGGGTACGGGACCACGCCGACGTGGCGGCGGAAGATCTGCGACGGACGCTCGGTCAGTTTCCCGCCGATCCACGGACCGTTGCGCCCCATGCCGCGGCTCTTGTCCATGTGAATGACGAACTGGGGCACCCATTCCGCGCCGTGCTCGGCGACAAGAACCTTCAGTCCGGGGAACCGCCCGAATAGGTTGTCGAAGATGAGGGCCGAAAGCGTGTCTTCGATCGGACGCTGCCCGTAGATGTTCATCCACTGCCAGGCCGACATGTGCCACGCGGCGGGGTCAGGGTTGTGCCCCCACGCCGGCGAGATCGCATTGAAATACCAGAACGGCTGGATGTGGAAGACCAGGGTGCAACCGGCTTCCTGCAACCGCGCGTAGATGGGGTCGAAGTATGGGTCGCCCGGTGACCGCCCATATGCGGGGCCGGTGGGTAGCAGCACCAGTCGTGCACCCTGCTCGATGATCGCTTCGGTCTCTTTGATCGACAATTCCAGATCTCGCAGGGACAGCAGGGCGGTGGCGTAGAGCCGCTCCTCGTAGTTGAAGCCCCACGTCTCGTCGAACCAGCGGTTGAACGACCGTAGGTTGGCATACAGAGCCTCGGTGTCGTCGACGTAGTGTTCGGCGGCCAACGCCATACCTGCGGGGAAGATGACCGCACGTTCGACGTTCTGCTGTGCCATCACCTTCAGCCTGGGTTCACGCTCCAGGTATTCCGGCTGCATCGGCTGAGGCTCATAGGTTTCCTCCGGATTGCCCGACCCCATCTGCTTGAGCATCTCTTTGAGCGAGCCCGGCCGGTAGGCCAGGTCAAAGCCCAACCCTGCCTCGCTGTTGAAGGTGGCGATCCGGTGGCCGGCAAGGATGACTTCCTTGCCGTCTGCGCCGACGACGGGCGCGATCGCGCGGTCGTGAAATTCTTTGGGCAGGTACCGGGTGAACGCGTCACGGGTCTCGTAGCAGTGGGTGTCGCAGTCAAATATCCCGTAGTCGAGTTTCGTCACCGCGTCGCTCCTCCATGCGAGAATGGTTATTCTCTCTTTTAGAGAACATACTATCCTGATCCGACTCGACCTATCTCGGGCCTGTGTTGGGCCCGATATGCCCGGGCAGGGCACTGGTGCCGGTATTGGAGGCTGCGCGTGGCGAAGAGTGAGGTCGACGAACTCCGCGATGCTGTGCGCGAATTCCTCGCGGAGACGTCACCCTCCGAGACGGTGCGTGCGCTGATGGCGACCGACACCGGCTTCGACGCCACGTCCTGGCGCAAGTTGGCCGGCGAATTGGGACTGACCGGCATCGCGGTGCCCGAAACCTGGGGCGGAGCGGGCGCGGGCATGACCGAACTTGCAGTGGTTTTCGAAGAAATGGGCGCCGCTCTGTTGTGCGCACCCTTCTTCTCCACCGTTGCGCTGGCCATTCCGGCGCTTCTGGCCAGCGGCGACCAATCCGCCATCGAAAGCTTTGTTCCCGGCTTGGTCGACGGGTCCTGCACCGCGACGCTGATCCTGAATGACCAACTCGGACCGTGGAATCCGGATGACGTCGCCCTGCGCGCAGAGCGCGACGGAACGCGCTACCTCATCCATGGGTCGGCCCGGCAGGTGCTCGATGGGCACACCGCCGACATCATCCTGGCCGCTGCCCACACCGAAGCCGGAATCTCGCTGTTTGCGGTCCGCGCGGACGCGGAGGGACTGCGTCGAACGCCATTGGCCGGCCTTGACCGCACCCGCAAAGTCGCGCGCGTCGAGTTCGACTGCGTCGCCGCACAGCAGATCGGAACGCCCGGTGACGCCGCGGACTACTTGGCCCGCACCTCGGACACGGCGATCGTCGCACTGGCGTCCGAGCAGGTCGGTGCGGGGCAACGCTGCCTCGACATGGCCGTCGACTACGCCAAGAACCGCATCCAGTTCGGCCGGGCGATTGGCAGTTTCCAAGCCATCAAACATCGGTGCGCAGACATGCTGGTGCTGATCGAAGGGGCGCGGTCGGCCGCATCTCACGCGGCCGACGTGGCCGACACCGGCGAATTACCGACCGCGGCGTCGGTGGCGAAAATGGTGTGCTCGGAGGCCTTTCTCCAAATCGCCCTGGACAACATGCGCATCCACGGTGGCATCGGGTTCACCTGGGAACACGACGCTCATCTCTATGTGCGCCGCGCCAAAGCCACCCAACTGATGTTCGGAACCCCGGACTATCACGCACAGCGCTTGGCCGACCTCGTTGCGACTTCGTCTCAGTACTGAAAGGACTTAGGTGACCATCTCGTTCTCCCTCGAATTGCCGACCCACCGTGTGGAGGCGGTAAACGAGTTCGTCTCCGCCGAGGCCATTGCCGAGATCGCACGGGCGGCCGAGACCGGCGGCTTTGCCGCCGTGCACGTCACAGACCATCCCGCGCCAGACGCCAAGTGGCTCGACCATGGGGGCCACCACGCCCTCGATCCCTTCGTCGCACTCGCCTTCGCTGCGGCTGCCACCACCGAGGTCAAGTTGCTGACCAACGTCTACATCGCGGCGTACCGCAACCCGTTTCTCGGTGCCAAGTCGATCCAAAGCCTGGCCGCGCTGTCCAATGGTCGGCTCATCCTAGGGACGGCGGCCGGCTATCTGAAGCCCGAATTCAAAGCGCTCGGAATTGATTTCGACAATCGCGGGGCTCTGCTCGACGAGGCTCTGGACGTGCTGGACAAGGTGTTCACCGGCGCGGACATCGCCTACGAAGGCACGTCGTTCAACGCTCGCGGCGTCCGCCTGCGTCCACTGCCCCCGAACCCACCCCCGGTGTGGATCGGTGGCAACAGCAAACCGGCCATCCGGCGCGCGGTATCGCGCGCGCAGGGGTGGGCACCGTTCAACACCTTCGGTTACGCCACGGCGTCCCGTACCGCAGAGATCTCCACACTCGAAGAATTGGCCACCGCAATTGACTGGGCCAGGAAATATGCGGCGCAGATCGGGCGAACCGCCCCGCTCGATATCTGCTTTTCGGCGGGGAACTTGCTGGCAGACAACAAGTCCAGCGACGAGCGCCACGACACCATCAAGAGACTCGAGGCGGCCGGCGTCACGTGGCTCACCATCGCACCGCCGGGTTCGGACCGCGCCGAGCTGATCGAGCGTTCCGAAGCCTTCGCCAAAGAGTTCGTAACCGGCACCCGATAACGTATATTCTCATGCCCCAACCGACTCTGTCCGACCTACTCGATCCCGCCACCACTGCGTTAGTGACGCAGGAATGTCAGGGCGGTGTCATCGGGCCGCAAGCCGGCCTGCCGATGCTCGCCGAAGAGGCCCGCCGCGAAGCGATTCCGAACATCGCCAAACTCCTCGATGCCGCGCGCGCCGCCGGCGTAACGGTCGTGCACTGCCTGATCCAGCGGCGCCCCGACGGCCGCGGGTCCAACACCAATGCGCGACTGTTCGCAGCAAGCAAGTCGTTTGGCGCCGACTTGACGCCCGGCAGTCCGGGCGCCTCGGTGCTGCCCGAGTTCGGTCCGCTCGAGTCCGACCTCGTTCTGACTCGCACGCACGGAGTGGGACCCATGTGCGGCACCGATCTCGATTCGGTACTGCGCAACCTCAACATCAAAACCATTGTCGGTGTGGGTGTTTCGGTCAATATCGCGATCCCGAACTTCGTCATGGATGCGGTGAACCGCAGCTATCAGTTCGTCCTGCCCCGCGATGCGGTGAGTGGATATCCGCGGGAGTACGCCGATTCCGTCATCGACAACACCTTGGCCCTGCTGGCGACGATCACCACGACCAGTGCGGTCGTTGACACCTGGGCCGGTTGACCTGACGCTACCCAATCTGGATGCCGTGCCGCCGGAGTGATAACGTCGTTCTCAACTGGCGTAAATGATCATATTCGCTGCTCAGGAGGAATCATGTCGGCCCGTTCATTGCCGTACCCGGTTTTCGATATCGACAACCACATGTACGAGACGACGGACGCGCTCACGAAGTATCTGCCGAAGGAGCACCGCGGCAAGGTCGGCTACGTGGAGGTCAACGGGCGGCCCAAACTCATGGTCAAGGACCGGATCAGCCACATGATCCCCAACCCCACGTTCGCACGCGTGGCCAGGCCCGGCAGTGCCGAGGACTACTTCCTGGGGAACAACCCCGAAGGTCTCAATTTCCGCGAGTTCGTCGGCGAGGCAATGGATGTCATTCCTGCCTTCCAGGAGCCCGCCCCGCGGCTGGAGCTGATGGACGAGCTAGGCATCGACCAGTGCGTCATGTACCCCACCCTGGCCAGCCTGATCGAAGAGCGGACCACCGACGACGTCGTGCTCACCCACGCGATCATCCACGCGCTCAACGAGTGGATGCACGAGCACTGGACGTTCGACTACAAGGATCGGATCTTCGCGACACCGGTCATCTGCCTGCCCCTGGTGGACGAGGCCATCAGGGAGTTCCACTGGGGCCTCGAACGCGGCATGAAGACATTCCTGGTCCGACCGGCGCCGGTGCCCAGCCGCTTCGGCGGCTCACGTTCCATGGGCCTGCCGGAGTTCGACCCGTTCTGGGAAGAGGTCGTCAACGCCGGTATACCGGTCACCATGCACGCCTCCGACAGCGGTTACCAAAAGCACCTCATGGAGTGGGAAGGCGGCGATGAATATCTGTCGTTCAAGCCCAGTGCGTTGCGTGAAGTGGTCATGGGCCACCGAGCGATCGAGGACACGCTGGCGGCGCTGATCTGCCATGGCGCGCTGTCGCGCTTCCCCGATCTCAAGATTCTTTGCGTCGAAAACGGCAGCGGGTGGGTACGAAACCTCCTCGAGCAACTCAACATGGCGTACAAGATCATGCCGAAAGAGTTCGACGAGCATCCCGTCGAGGTGTTCAAGCGCAACATCTACATCCACCCGTTCTTGGAGGACGACATCAAGGGAATCATCGACATCATGGGTGAGGATCACGTGATGTTCGGCTCCGACTATCCGCATCCCGAGGGCATCGGCGACCCGCTGAGCTTTGTCGACAGGCTTGACGGCATTTCGGAATCCGCCAAAGCGAAGATCATGGGAGGCAACGCCATCGAGCAATTGCGGCTCAAGGTCTCCGTATGACGCAGGCGGCGACCGCGACTCCGAAGGTTTACGACGGCATTGCCGCCTTCGAGGCGCATGTCGGCGAACACCTCGGTTACAGCGCTTGGCGGCGAGTGACCCAACACGAAATCGACCTCTTCGCGGAGGCGACCGGTGACCACCAGTGGATACATGTCGATCCCGAGAAGGCGGCGGCTGGGCCCTACGGCAAAACCATCGCCCACGGCTATCTGACTTTGTCGTTGGTTCCCATTCTGGTGCAGCAGATTTACCGGGTGACGGGCCTGTCGATGCAAGTCAACTACGGCTCCGACAAACTGCGGTTTCCCGCACCGGTTCCGGTCGACTCCCGGATCCGTGCGGGGGCGGAGTTGCTTCGAGTGGAACGCAACGACAAAGGCGCCCGGGCCACCGTGCGCGTCACGGTCGAAGTCGAGGGATCCGACCGGCCGGCGTGCGTCGTCGAGACCATTGCGGCAATGGTCGAGGCCTGACGCCCACCCCGGCCCGCTGACCCGACCCGCCGAGCGGCTAAGCGTTGAGCAAGCGCTCACCGATGACGCGTTGCTCACGCAACGCCGCGATCTCATCAGCGGATAGCCCAAGTGCATCAAGCACGTCGGCGTTGTGCTGGCCCAGCGTCGGGGACGGTGTCCTGTGGTGTGCCGTCGGCCCGGGCGAAATGCGAAACGGCCAGCCCGGGAACCGATGGTGACCCGTGATCGGGTGCTCCAAATCCTGGTAGAACCCACGCGCCTCAAGTTGCTCGATGTCATACATGCGGTCGGATGCGAGTATTCGAGCGGCGGGCACCTTTCGCTGGACAAGTGCCGCGACCACCTCATCCGGGGCTAAGGTGGCGGTCCACTCGGTGACCACCGCGTCGAATGCGTCGTGGTTGGCCAGCCGGGCATCCGGGGTTGCGAATCGCGGGTCGTCGCTTAGCTCATCGCGTTTCATGGCGCCGACCAGACCCGCCCAATCCGTGTCGTCGCGTATTGACACCGCGACCCACTCGTCGGTGACGCTGGTCGGGTACACACCTTGGGTGTAATCGCGGTGCCGATTGCCTTGGCGCGGCGAAACTTTCCCCGTCAGTGAGTATTCGATCAACGGCTCGGCCGCCACCGCGGCTCCCACCTCCACTTGCGCGACCTCGATCAGCTGTCCTTCGCCGGTACGTTCCCTGTGTTGGAGGGCGGCGAGCAAGGCGATGCAGCCATGCACACCCGCAATGGGGTCGGCGGGTCCCTGCAGATTGCATGGCGGACCGTCTGGATATCCGGTCACGGACGCCATTCCCGACACCTGTTCGATGTTGAGCGCCCAGCCCACGTAATCGCGCCACGGCCCCTCCAGGCCGAATCCCGGCATCCGCACCATGATCACGTCGGGATTGATCTTGATCAGGGAGTCGTAGTCCAACCCGAACTGCTCTACCACCCGAGGCGAGAAGTTCTCGACCACCACGTCGGCTTCGGCTGCCAACCGCAGCGCCAGTTCGCGGCCGACGGCCGAACTGAGATCCAGCGTGATATCGCGCTTGTTGAGATTCGTCGCCTGCCACAACGGCCCACGCTCGTACCAGTCATCGCCTTCGCGCAGCAGCGAACCCGAGTACCGGTGACCGTCGGGACGCTGGATGGACTCGACCTTGATCACATCGGCCCCGAAGGCACCCAGATAGCAGGTCAGATAGGCGCCTGCCCAAAATGTGCTCAGGTCGAACACCTTCAGCCCCGAGAACGGCAGCGCAGCATCGGTGGCGGTACCAGTTGGACTTGGAGTCGCACGCTCCCCCCACGTGGCCGGCCCTTCACTTCCCAGTAACGGAGCACGAACCGGTGGGGGCACGGGCGTATTCGACAGCCGGAACGCCGGGCCTGGCCGGGAGAATCGCCATCCGTCGTCGCCTACTTCGACGAAGAAACCCCGCTCGGCGTACTGCGGGCAATCCATGATCGTCTCGCCATCGCTCACCGGCGCAGCCGGGATCCGCATGGCCTGGCTCAATTCCACCAGGTCCGCCACGTTCATCGAATCGAAGAACGGCTGGGCCTTGGCAAAGAATTCATCCCGCTCCGGCCCACCCAACATGACCGCGATTTGGAGGTCGCCGAATTCCGGCAACCCGACCATCGCGCACACGTCGAGCCAATGCTGGCCCGTAAGACAGTTGATCCCAATCCAGCCGTCTGCGGCACGCACGATGCCCAGCATCGGAGCCGCCTTGGAATTGGTCGGCAGGCCAAGGCTTTTCAAACGAGCAGCCATCAGCATGGGATAGGGCAGCGTGGACAGCAGCGACTCGAACGACGAGACATCGACCTCGACGACTTCGTTGGCCGCACCGGCGGTTCGCAGGGCGGTCAGCGCACCCAGCGCGGCGTAGCCTCCGACAACGTATTCGGGGATCCGGGCGCCGGCCTGTACCGGTTTGCGCCCCGGTTCCCGCAGGTTGACCCAGCCCGATGCCGCCTGCAACGTCAGCGAAGTCGTCGGTTGGTCCCGCAGCGGCCCCTGCTGCCCAAAGTCCGAGATTCGCACGGCCACCAAGCGCGGGTTGATCCGCGATAAGGAGTCGTGGTCCAGGCCGTAGTCCGAACGCTCAGGTACCCCGGCGGGCAGGTTCTCGACCAGCAGGTCCGCCCCGGCGATCAATTCCTGGACCTTCGTCAGATTGGCCGGCTGCGCCAGATCCAGTGCGGCCCCGCGCTTCCCGGCGTTGAGGTATTCGAACAGCCCACTGCGCCGCGGATCCGGCCGACCGGACGGAAACGGCCCCCAGCTGCGCAATGGATCGCCAGCCAACGGCTCAATCTTGTACACGTCGGCGCCGAGGTCGACCAGCAGCTTCGTGCAGTAGGGTCCCGCGATCTCGGTTGCCAGTTCGACGACGCGCAAGCCTGCCAGCGGCCGATTCATGCGGGCACCCCGATAGCCTTGGGCTCCATGTAAGCCCGCAACCCCATGACGCCACCCTCGCGACCGATGCCGCTCTGCTTGAAACCTCCGAACGGCGCGTCCCCTGGAATGGTCCCGTTGATCGATACCTGACCGGTCCTGATCCGACGCGCAATGGCCAACGCGCGATCCACGTCAGCGCCCCACACGGCGCCGCCCAACCCATAGGGCGAGTTGTTGGCGACGGACACGGCCTCGTCGTCATCGCGGTAACGCAACACGGTCAGCACCGGACCGAACACCTCCTCCTGCGCGATATACGCGTCGGCCGGCACGTCGGTCAGTATGGTCGGCTCGAAGTAGAAGCCGCTGCTCAGGTCCTTCGGACGGGCTCCGCCGGTAACCACTGTGGCACCGTCGGCTTCGGCGCGGCTGACGAAACGCTCGACGCGCTCCAAGTGTTCGCGGGTGATCAACGGTCCCATTGTGACCGCGGGATCGACGGGGTCGCCGATCACCACATTGCGTGCCAGTTCGGCGAGTCGACCGACCACATCGTCGTGAATCGACTCGGGCAGGAGCAGCCGACTGTTGAGGATGCACGCCTGACCCGCATGCATGGTGCATCCTTCGAACAACAACCGCTGCAGCAGGTCTTCGTTGAGGTCGACGTCGGGTAGCAAAATGCTTGCCGACTTACCGCCGCATTCGAGCAGGACGCGCTTCATCGTGCCGGCTGCGCCGGCCATGACGTCGCGGCCGACGGCCGAGCTACCGGTAAAGCTGACCATGTCCACCCGCGGGTCGAGGGTCAACAACCTGCTGGCCTCGATGCCCGTCGGAGTGACCACGTTGACGACGCCGGGCGGGATGTCGGTGTCCTCATGAATGATTCGCGCCAACGCGAGGCCGGCCAGCGGGGTCAAGGGCGACGGCTTGAGCACCAGCGTGTTGCCTGCCGCCAGCGCCGCACCCAGCTTCATCACGTTGAGGGTGTGCGGAAAATTCCAGGGTGTCATCGCCGCCACCACACCGAGCGGTTCATAGCGCAATAGCGTGGTACCGGCCGCTCCCCAGGCATCCATCGGAGCTTCGGCGGGTTCCATCGCAAGCTCAGCGGCGTGCCCGACCATGAACGCCGGCCCTTCGACGTGAATCAGCCGCTCATTGGCCGAGCAACCCCATTCCGCCTGCGCCAGGGCATATATTTCCTCTGCCCTGGCCAGCAGGGCGTCGCTGAGTTGCTGCAGGCAACGCGCGCGTTCCGCCGGTGCGGCCGCGGGCCAAGGACCGGTGTCGAAGGCGTGCCGCGCCGCGTCGATCGCCCGCTCAACCTCGGCCACGTCCGCGTCCGGGGCGGTGCCAATCACCTCTTCCGTCGCGGGGTTGATGACGTCGTAGCGTCCACTGTCTCCATCGACCCACTGTCCAGCGATGTAGTGGCCGTATCTGTCGACCAGGGAGCGCGAGCCTGCCACCCGTTGCCTGCCTTCCGTTAGATTGAGAACGAATCGAGAACAGACATATCCAAACTGTGTGTACACCGGCACCAAGACCGCGTCAACGTGCAACGATGGTATTTCAGGCTTAATCGTTCACGATTGACAGGCCTGCCCGACGTCCGGTAGACACCTTGCAAACGGACATTTTCGTCCTATCTGTCCGGCAAGCCTAAATCCGAACGGTAGGCCTCCAAGGAAGGCGCGCGTTGCCCACCACGACAGCCCCTCTGCATTCGCCGGACTTCTACGCCGGCGATCCGTACCCGACCTATCGCGAACTCCGTAACACCACGCCGGTGGTATGGAACGACGTCACCAACTTCTGGGCCTTGTTGAAGTACGAGGACGTCCGGTTCGTTTCGGGCCACCCGCACCTGTTTTCGTCGACCAAAGGCATAAGCATTCCGGACCCGGCTCTGCCCACCCCGGTCCAGGAAGGCAACCTGATCTTCACCGACCCGCCCCGCCACCGGCAGCTCCGCAAACTCATCAACTCCGGCTTCACCCGCCGCCAGGTGACATTGCTCGAACCCAAGGTGCGCGAAATCGTGCGGGGCATCCTCGATGGCATCGACTCGTCACGCGAGTACGAGTTCGCCGACGAGATCGCCGCGCCGTTGCCGACCCGGATGATCGCCGAACTGCTCGGCGCTCCCCCGGAGGATTGGGAGCGGTTCCGCGTCTGGTCTGATGCGGCGGTGGGCACGGCCGATCCCGAGATCGAGATGGACCACCTGGTGGCGCTCGGCGAGCTCTACGAATACTTCACCAAACTCATTGCGGCACGGCGGTCGGGAGAGGTCAGCGGACAGGACGACTTGCTGAGCATCCTGGCGGCGGCCGAGGTCGACGGTGAACGCCTCAGCGATGAGGATCTGCTTAACTTCTCATTCCTCTTGCTGGTGGCGGGTAACGAGACCACCCGCAACCTCATCGCATTGGGCACCTTGGCGCTGATCGATCACCCCGACCAATTCGCTTTGCTTCGATCCGATCCTGCGTTGCTGCCCAGCGCAGTCGAGGAGATGCTGCGGTACACCAGTCCCGTCACCCACATGGCGCGATGTGCGACCGAGGACGTGGAAATACGTGGTCAGCAGATCAAAGCGGGGGATACCGTCGTCATGCTCTACGGCGCAGCCAATCGTGACGAGGAGATCTTCGGGCCCACCAGTGAAGAATTCGATATCACCCGTAACCCCAACCCGCACATCGCTTTCGGAGCCGGCGAACATGCCTGCCTGGGAGCACAACTCGCGCGCCTGGAAGCAAGGGTGATGTTCGAGGTGCTGCTGGGTGCCTATCCGAGCATCGAGCTGACCGGTGACGTGACTCGCCTTCGCGCCACCATGGTGCCCGGGGTGAAGCGCATGCCGATTCGCTTAGGGACGGGCGCTTGATGGATTTTGACTACACACCGGAGCAAGAACGACTGCGACTGGATTACCGGAGGCGCCTGGAAGCGGTGATGACCCCGGAGCGCCGAGCGGCTGTGGCGGGGCAGTTGGAAGGCGGCGCGGCGGTGGCCGAGTGCCGACGAGCGCTCGGCGACGCGGGGTTGCTCGGCGTCGCTTGGCCGGTCGAATACGGTGGCGGCGGATTGACCCCGTTGGAGCAGTACATCTTCGCCGAAGAAGCCCGGCGGGTGAACGCGCCGCTACCGATGATCACCCTGAATACCGTGGGCCCCACGCTGATCCAGTACGGCACCGACGAGCAGAAGAACAAATTCCTTCCCGCGATCCTCAAGGGCACCGTGGATTTCGCCATCGGCTATTCGGAGCCGGGTGCGGGCAGCGACCTGGCTTCGCTGCGCACCACGGCGGTGCGCGACGGCGATGAGTTCGTCATCAATGGATCCAAGATGTTCACCAGCGGCGCCGAGTTCGCCGACTACATCTGGCTGGCCGCGCGAACCGACCCAACTGTCAAGAAGCACAAAGGAATTACGCTGTTCATCGTGCCGACCGATGCGCCGGGGTTTTCCTGGAAGCCACTACGCACGATGCCGGGAGTGTCGACGTACTACACGTTCTACGACGACGTCCGAGTCCCGGAGAGCGCCATTGTGCTGGGCGAAAACCAGGGCTGGAAGCTGGTGACGAACCAGCTGAACTTGGAACGTGCGGCGTTGGGCAACCTCGGCGCGCTGGAGCCGTTGTTCCACAAGACCCTCGACTGGGCAAAGACCACACCGCTCGACGACGGCATGGTGATCGATCAGCCCTGGGTGCAGCAGGCACTGGCCCGGGTAGAGGCCCAGGTTGCCGCATATCGGCTGCTGAACCTACGGGTGAACGCAACTATGAGTTCCGGTCCCCTCGGCATGGGCCAGGCTTCGGCGGCCAAGGTGTTCGGCACCGAATTGACCCAACAAGTGGCCCGAGAGTTGCTTGACATAGTGGGCCAACCCGGTGTCCGCAAGGGCTCGGCGGCTCCCCTCAAGGGTGAACTGGAGAGCGCTTACCGCTTGGCCGTGATCAACACCTTCGGCGGCGGGGCCAACGAATTGCAGCGCGACATCATCGCGATGGCCGGCCTCTTGATGCCGCGCGCACCTCGGGACATGCGTGCCAGCTCATCCTGAAAGGAAGTTCGACCGTGACTGAGATAACCAAAGAGGAACTGCGGCAACGCCTCGACGCTCTCATCGGCCAGCCGATCAGTTCCGGACAGCCCGCCAAGGCGCCGGATCCGGTTAATCCGGCGATGATTCGGCATTGGGCGTATGCGCTCGATGACCTGAACCCGGCGTATCTGGACCCGGAATTCGCCGCGTCATCCCGCTACGGTGCCGTTGTCTCGCCGCCGGTGATGTTGCAGTCCTGGACGATGGCGCCGCCGAAGCTCGCCGGTATCCACGAACGCGGCGGAGTTCCGGTGGAAATCAAGAACAATCCGCTGCAGTTCCTTGCCGACGCCGGTTACACCGGCACCATCGCGACCAACTCGGAGTTCGAGATCGAGCGGTACCCCCGGGTTGGCGACGAGATCACTGCCGAAACCGTATATGAAACGATCTCGGACGAAAAGAAAACAGCGATGGGCAACGGCTTCTTCGTCACCTGGATCACGACCTACCGTGATCAGAACGGTGAAGTCCTCGGCCGGCAACGATTCCGCACCCTACGATTCAAGACGGGAAGCTGATGGCCAGTCGCCTTGCGCCCACGATAAGCCCGGACACCGAGTTCTTCTGGTCGGCTCTGACCGAACACAAGCTACTCATCCAGCGGTGCGCGGACTGCGGCACGCTGCGGGTTCCGCCACGCCCGATGTGCGGGAACTGCCAGTCCTTGAAATGGGATCCCATCGAATCATCGGGCCGCGGAACGGTGTACAGCTTCGTGATGCCAAAGTATCCACCGCTGCCGTTCATCCAGTACCCCTACGTTGTCGCACTCATCGAACTCGACGAGGGGGTACGCATCGTCTCCAACCTCTGCGATATCGACCCGGAGGCGATCGAGGTCGGCATGCCCGTCGAAGTCTTCTACGAAAAGTTCGAAGCCATCCCCAGCGGCAAAGAACTAGTGCTCCATCAATTCCGGCCCGCCCGCTGACCAGCAGCAGCGAAACATCGAGCAAACATGGACTTCTCCTTTACCGAAGAACAAGAGACCGTGGGCAAGGTGGCCCGCCAACTGTTCGAGCACCGCGCCACGCCGGAACACCTCACCAACCTGGAATCACGCGACACTCGGTACGACCCCGACCTCTGGGGTGAACTGGCCTCCTCGGATCTACTCGGAATCGCATTACCGGAATCGGTCGGCGGTAGCGGCGGCAGCTTCCTGGAACTCGGCGTCCTACTCTCCGAGGTCGGTTGGAGCGTCGCGCCGGTGCCCGTCTACCCGACACTGGTCTTGGGTGCGGACACCATTGCGCGACACGGTGATTCGGACTTGCAACAGCAATATCTGCCCGGAGTGGTAAACGGCAGCACGATCTTGACAGGCGCGCTCACCGAACCGGGCAACTCCGATCCATCCAGCCCGCGCACCGTTGCCCGCGCCGATGCCGACAAGTGGCGGATTGACGGCGCCAAGGACCTCGTACCCGCCGCGCAACTTGCGGCGGCAATCGTCGTCTCCGCTCAAACCGACGACGGCCCAGGCCTGTTCGTCGTCGATACGACCAGCGACGGCGTCGACGTCCGCCCCGTGCGCACCACCAACGCGGATCCGCATGCCGATGTCGAATTCACCGGCGCCCAAGGACGTCGCCTCGACACCGACGGCGCAGCCGCCGTCGAAGCCCTCTACACCAGGGCACTCGTCGGGTTGTGCGCCATCCAGGTCGGCGTCACCGAGCGGGCACTCAAGCTCGCCGCGTCCTACACCAGCCAACGCGAACAGTTCGGCCGTCCGATCGGCTCATTCCAGGCCGTTCAACAACGACTGGCCGACGCCTTCATCGATGTGGAGGCGATTCGATGGACCACCTGGCACGCCGCGTGGCTGATCGCCAAGGGCCGATCGGCAACGCGCGAGGCCGGGATCGCGAAGTTCTGGGCCGCTGAGGCCGGCGCACGCGTCGTCGCGTCGGCACAGCAGGTACACGGGGGCATCGGAATCGATGTCACCTATCCGCTGCACCGATATTTCCTGTGGGCCAAACAGAACGAGCTCGCACTGGGATCGGCCTCGCAGCAACTAGCTCGCCTGGGCGCCGCATACCGAAAGGAAGCACATGACTGACCGCGCTGTTGGCACCGTCGACCGCACCCGCACACTCGCATGGAACGCCGTGCAGGTGGGCGACGAAGTCACTCCGTTGGAAGTTCCGGTGACCACCACGCTGATTGTCGCCGGCGCTATCGCGTCGCGGGACTACATGCCGGTCCACCATGACCGCGACTTCGCCAATTCCCAAGGCTCGAAGGACATTTTCCTCAACATCCTGACGACCAACGGCCTGTGCGTGAAATTCCTGAACGACTGGGCGGGCCCCGAGGCGATGATCAAGAAGCTCTCCATTCGCCTTGGCGTTCCCGCCTACCCGAACGATCCATTGCGTTTCACCGGAAGCGTCACGGGCAAGTCGACCGCGAATGGCGAAGGCCTGGTCGAAGTTTCCTTCAGAAGCACCAACAGCCTTGGTGATCACGCGACCGGAACAGCAGTACTGAGTCTGCTCGAAGGCGTGGATGCATGACGACTGCCAACCGGGGTATTGGCGGCAAGACCGCGTTGGTCGGGATCGGCCAAACCGAATTCTCCAAGGAATCGGGCCGAAGCGAGATGCAACTGGCCTGCGAAGCGGTCAAAGCCGCTGTCGACGACGCCGGGCTGCGGCCGAGCGACATCGACGGCATGGTCACTTTCTCCGTCGACGACAACGAAGAGATCGAGGTCGCGCGCAATGTCGGCATCAAGGACCTGACGTTCTTCACCAGGGTGCCGCACGGTGGCGGAGCTGCGGCGGGCACGGTGCTGCAGGCCGCCATGGCGGTCGCGACGGGAGTCGCCGAGGCGGTGGTGTGTTACCGAGCGTTCAACGAGCGCTCCGGGCTTCGGTTCGGCGGAGCGGGACGCCAGCCCGGGGTGACTCCGTTGTGGATGGCGCCCTACGCGCCGTTCGGGTTCATGACGCCCGCCGCCTGGGTTGCGCTGCACGCACAGCGTTACATGACGACATACGGTGTCACCAATGCCGATTTCGGCAAGATAGCCGTCATCGACCGTAAGCACGCCGCCAACAACCCCGATGCCTGGTTCTACGGCAAGCCGATAACCCTTGAGCAACACCAAAACTCGCGCTGGATCATCGAACCGGTGCTCAGACTGCTGGACTGCTGCCAGGAAAGTGATGGTGGCGTTGCGCTCGTTGTCACCAGTGTCGAACGCGCACGCGACCTCGCCAAGTCTCCCGCCGTCATCACTGCGGCAGCACAGGGCGCGGCCTACGACGGCGAGGTGATGACAAGTTATTACCGCGACGACATCACCGGGTTGCCGGAGATGGGTGTCGTCGGCAACAAGCTATGGCGCGACTCCGGCCTCAAACCGCGGGACATTTCCACCGCGTTTCTCTACGACCATTTCACGCCGTTCGTCTTCACCCAACTCGAGGAGTTGGGTTTCTGCGGTCGTGGCGAAGCCAAGGATTTCGTCTCGGTCGACGAGTTGTCGATCGGGGGTCGCATGCCGATCAACACCAACGGCGGGTTGCTCGGCGAGGCGTATATCCACGGCATGAACGGAATCACGGAGGGCGTTCGTCAAATCCGGGGTACGTCGTACAACCAGGTGGACAATGTGGAGCATGTGCTCGTCACGTCGGGCACCGGCGTGCCGACCAGCGGTCTAATTCTGGCCCCCGACCACTGAGTCAATCGCCGAGCCTGCGAACGGGTACGTTGGACCAACCGCACACGTTGGACATCGCCACCCGCTTCAGCCCACTGCGATCGACTTCATACTCCGGAATGAGATCCAACAACGCGCCCAGCGCGATACGGCTCTCCATCCGCGCCAGGGCGGCACCCAGGCAGCTGTGCACCCCGTACCCGAACGCCAGATTGAATCCCATCCGGCGTTCCCGGTCGATGTCCAGCCGGTCGGGGTCATCAAACATCCGTTCATCTCGCGTCGCCGAACCCGTTACCAATAGGACGGCGCTGCCTGCCGGAATAGTGGTGCCGTGCAACGTCACATCGCGGGTTGCGGTGCGCACTTGGTATTGAGACGGGGCCTCGTAACGCAACAACTCTTCGATCGCGGCCGGGATTTTGCTCCGGTCGTCCCGCAGCTTGTGCCACTGATCGGGGAAGTCGGCGAACGCGACCATGGCGTTGCCAACCAACTTGGTCACCGTTTCGGCGCCGGCTCCGCCCAACATCGTGGCGAATCCGGTGATGTCCACATCGGTGAGCTTTTCGATCTGGCCGTCGCGTTCTATCTCTGTCTCGATGAGCCGACTGATCATGTCGTCCTGTGGTTCGGCACGCCGTTGCTGAACCAGCTTGTAGTAATAGATACCGGTCTTCACCGAAGCTTCGTAACCGGCGGCCGTAGTGGCGATTTCACCCGGATGGCGCTCCAAGAGGAGATCGAGCCAGAGCCGAATCTGGTCACGGTCCGCTTTGGGCACCCCGAGCATGGTCGTGATTACCTCATTCGGGAACAGCGCCGAAAAGTCGGCAACCACATCGAAGGATCGGGGATTCAGGGCATCGATGCGTTCGTAGACCTTCTCGCGCACCATGTCTTCCAACGCTGCGATGGCGCGCGGGGTGAACACATTGCTCACCAGTCTGCGCATCTTCTGATGCTCGGGCGGGTCCATGGAGATGATCACCTTGGGCACCGGGATGGCGTCGTCGTGCGCCTTCACCATGTCCAGCGTTGCGCCCTTGGCCGAGGAAAACGTTTCGTAGTCCTTGGTCGCCGGTGCCACATCTTCGTAGCGAGTCAATGCCCAAAAGTCCCATTTCTCGCTGTAATACACCGGCGCTTCATCCCGCAGCCGCCGGTATGTGTCATACGCTCCGTTGAAGAAGTCATCCGAAAAGGGATCGAACTCCAAGGGCTCACTCGATACGGCACCTGGCAACGGCGCACTCAAAGTATTGCTCCGGCTTCCTTGTATTCCATGATGGTGTCCCAGTCCAGACCCGCGTCCATCAACACCTCTTCGGTGTGCTGGCCATGCTCGGGCGCCCCCGGGGGGACGACAGATTGTTCGTCGAACTGGACCGGGTTGGTAGGAAGCGCAAAGGGAGCACCGCTCATTGTGGTGGTCTGTGCGACATAGCCGTTGGCGGCCACCGCGGGGTCCTGACACAGCTCTCCCGGCGTCTGGACGATGCCCCAGGCACCGGACAGGTCCGCCAGCTGCTCCCGCCATTCGGCCAGCGTGCGCTGCGCGAACACCTGGTCCATGAGCGCGATCAACTCCACGCGGTTCTCGAATCGTGCTGCGGGGGTGGCGAATCGACTGTCCTCGATCAGCTCTGGCAGACCGATAGCGCGCATCGCCTCGGGATAAAACTTCTCGAGTTGCAGCATCATGAGTTGCACGTAGCGGCCGTCCTTGGTTCGGTACGTCCCCACGAGTGGATTCGGCGCGTCGGCGTGGCCGAACTTCGGGATCGCGCTACCGCCGTGGATTTGGCTGACCGCGACATCGGGGCTGAGGTTCCAAGCAGCTAGCCCCAGCAGCGATACGTCGACGATCGAACCCTTTCCGGTGGTCGCTTTCTTGTACAACGCCGCCGCGATTCCGCCCGCGATGGTCATGCCGCCAAGCAGATCGCCGAACGCGGGGCGAGACCGCACCAGCTCGTCGGCATCCTCGGTGAGAACGTGGGCGATACCGCCACGAGCCCAGTAGGAGACGCCGTCATAGCCCGGTTTGTTGGCGTCAGGCCCCTTTGGACCATGGCCCGAACCCCGCACATAAACGATGTTGGGGTTGGCGGCGCGGATGTCATCGACGTCGATGCCCAACTTCTTACGGCGACTGGGCAGATAACTGGTCAGAAAGACATCACACGTCGCGGCCAGTTTGCGGACGACCTCTTGACCACCGGGCGTAGACAGGTCAACCCCGATGGATTTCTTGCCTCGGTTCGGTATCTCGATCATGTAGTTGACGGTGCCGCCACCCGCGTCCACGATGCCCATGGTGACCAGGCCCCGCTGTGGATCACCTCCGTCGCGCGGCTCTACCTTGATGACCTCCGCCCCCCATTCCGCCAGCACGGCACCGGCCGAGGGCACGAATGTCCATGCGGCAACCTCCAAAACACGGACTCCGCTGAGTACTTTGTCTCCGGAAATGTTGCCCTCCAGTATTGAGAATGACGGTTCTAACCAGATCGTAGCCGCCGTCCCCTACGGCCGCTAAGACAGCCGCCCGGCTACACCGTCCGAGAACCAGGGCTCTCGCCCATTGTGGAAGGCAACTATCCTGCGGATATGCCCTTCCCGGATATCCGGCCAACCATTCCCGCGTTGGTGAGGTCCTCGGCGGCGCGATTCGGGGACAAGGTTTTTCTCCTCGCTGACGGGCAGGAGTTGACCTATAACTCCCTCGACAAGCGCTCCGCCGCACTGGCGACCGCTCTGCTGTCGCAGGGGATAGGCAAAGGTGATCATGTTGGCATCTTGATGCCCAACAGCATTGACTGGGCGCTGGCCTGGTTCGCCACAACTCGTATCGGTGCGGTCGCCGTCCCACTCAACACCTTCCATAAGGCGTCCGAGTTAGCCTGGACCGCTCGCCATGCCGATCTTCGAGCCATTCTGGCGTGGCCGACTTTTCGCAACCACGACTTCCTGGCCAGGCTCGAGGAGGCATTACCGGGACTGGCCGATCAGCGCGAACCGGGACGTATCGCCGTGTCCCAGGCTCCTTTCCTGCGCACGGTGGCGGTGCCCGGGCCGTCCACCCGGAGATGGACGACGACGCTCACGACCGATGACACCCTGTCGGGCAGCGACGCAGACTTTCTCGTCGACGTCGAGTCCTGTGTGACGCCGGCCGATGAGGTGACGATCATCTACACCTCGGGCAGTACCGGGGATCCGAAAGGCCCGGTCCACACCCACGGCGCGTTAGTCCGCCATACCTACAACCTCACCTTCACCTATGGCGTCAAGCATGGCGAGGTGATGTTCACCGCCATGCCGTTCTTTTGGGTAGGAGGATTGATCACGGGTTTGCACGCGGTGCTGCACCACGGCGCGACCCTCGTCACCCAGCCGGCGTTCGAACCGGCGGAGGCTCTCGAACTCATCGAGCGCTATCGAGCGACCATCACGTTGGGCTGGCCGCAGCAGGGTAAGACGCTTGCCGAACAACCTGAGTTCGCCCAGCGCGACCTGAGTTCGGTACAACGCACCAGCATGCCCGCAATGGTGCCGCCCGAACGTCGTCCGCAGGGTCCGAATGCGCTGGGCATGACCGAACTATGCGGCAATCACATTGGCGTCGACCCGTATTTGCCCCAGCCGGCTGACCGATGTGAGACCGGAGGGGTGTCGGTTGAGGGCCTCAGTCACCTCATCGTCGACCCCGACACCGGACAGCCAGTCCCGAACGGCACCCGCGGCGAGATATGGGTCCGCGGGTACTCCCTGATGCAGCGCCTACACAAGCTTGAGCGCGAAGAGGTTTTCACCCCCGACGGCTATTACCGCACCGGCGATTGCGGCATCGGCTACGACGACGGCTGGATAACCTTCGCGGGTCGGCTGGGTGACCTGATCAAGACCGGCGGTGGCACCAACGTCACGCCCAGCGAGGTCGAACTCGCGTTGCTCGAATGCGAGGGCGTGCTCGAGGCATACGTCGTCGGCGCAGAACACCCCAACGACGGAACGGTCGTCGCCGCTGCGGTGGTGCCGCGTGGCAACGCGACGCTTGACGCCGAAGCGCTGCGATCACAACTGCGAGACAGCTTGTCTGCGTACAAGGTGCCGAAATTCATCTGGGTCACGGCGAAGCAGGATCTTCCTTTCACCGCGACCGGCAAGGTCAAGAAGTCAGAACTCGCGCAGCAGCTCACTGGACTGCTGGCAGAACGCCAAGGCCCGAAATACGGTGCCGGTAAGCGTGTTTGAAGTCGTCCTACCAGTCGCGCAGAATCCCCGTTCTCAGCAGGCGGAAGCAACATTCTCAGCGCTCGGGAGATGGTGTACCGTACGCGTGTGTCAGACCTCACCGACAAAGTCGCGCTCATTACCGGTGCCGCCCGCGGCCAGGGCCGCGCCCACGCCGTCCGATTGAGCTCCGAAGGCGCCGACGTCATCCTCGTTGATATCGCAGGTCCCCTGCCGCCCAGCGTTCCTTATGATTCGGCCACGCCGGAAGACCTCGCGGAAACCGCGAATCTGGTTGCCGCCAACGGCCGCCGCGCCGTGACCGCGATCGTCGACACGCGGGACCATGAAGGCCTATGCGCGGCCGTGGACCGGGGGGTCGCCGAACTGGGCCGGCTGGATGTCATCGTCGCCAATGCAGGAATCTGCTGCCCTGCCCCGTGGGATCAGGTTACGCACCGCGCATTTCAAGACACCATCGACGTCAATTTGGTTGGCACATGGAACACCGTCATGGCGGGTGCAAAGCACATCATCGCGGGCGAACGGGGCGGGTCCATCATTCTCATCGGCTCGGCGGCCGGGGTGAAATGGGAGCCGTTCATGGTGGCCTACACCGCAAGCAAGCACGCAATCACCGGACTCACCCGCTCCTTCGCTGCCGAACTCGGTCGCTACAACATCCGCGTCAACAGCCTGCATCCCGGTTCGGTTGCGACGCCGATGGGAACCGGAGGGATGATCGACGCGATGCAGCGGGCGGCAGAATCCAATCCGAACTTGCAATACGGATTTGGCAAACAGCTTCTTCCCAACGTGGTCACAATGCCCGAAGACATCGCCGATGCAGTCGCGTGGTTGGCATCCGATCAGTCGAAATACGTGACCGCGACCGACATTTCCGTGGACGTGGGAGTGTCGCAGGCTTAGCGAGCTGCGAGCAATACGTCGGTGAGCTCGTCTGGGCGTGCGAAGAATGGCGAATGGCCGCCATCGATTTCGACAACTTCGGCACCCACCCTGGCGGCCTGCCGCCTCGCCCACGACACCCCCACCGCGCGGTCGTCTCGCATCAAGATGTAAGTCGACGGCGTATCCGGCCAGCGGTCGATTGGGCAACGTTCGGTGAATACCGTGAAGGCCTGATGACGCATCTCGTCGAACGCATTCCGCGCCAACAGCTCCGGGCAGTCGTGGTAGAAGCCTTCTCGCACCGACTCCCAGGTCAACCCGAACGGTCCGGCACCACCGGTCTGCGGCGCCGGAAATGTGATGGCATCGGGGTTGGCGGCCAGTTCTTCGAGGAACGTCCTGCCGGGAACGGGCAACAGGCCACCGACAAACACCATCCTGAGCACCGGATACAGCGTCGCGACAACGGGTGCGCACAACCCGGCGATCGAATGCGCGACGACTACGACATCTTTCGAGTGTGCGCCCGCTGATTGGTCGATCGCGGCTATCGCCACGCACGCCCAGTCCAGAGCACCGGCCGCGTCGTCATCCGTAGGCAGGTCGGGCGCCAGGACGGTATGACCGAACGCGCCGAGTGCGGCCCCGACCTCGTTCCAGCAAGTTCCGCGGTGCAGGCCGCCGTGCAACAGCGCGTACAGCGTCATTCGGTCGCCTGGACCGTCATGGGCGGACTCATCACGATCACCGATAGAACGGTCCCGGTTTCCCCGCCTCCTCAAGGTGACCGTACGGGTCGTACACCTTGACGTTGGGGTACGGGTTTTGCTCGAAGGCAGGCTCTGACAATCCGGCGGCGCGCAGGGCGGCCAACACTGCCAACGGGGCAGCGAAAGACACCAAACCCACCGAGACCGAAATCAGCAGCTGGCGAGTCAGCGACGACTTGTTCCGACCCTGGCGAGTCGGCAACCGTTCGGCAATCCTGTTTATCAGCACCAGATTGCCGTCTTCGTCGCGAACACACATCACGGCAACCATGGCAAGTATCACCGAGTCGTACACCGCCATGATGACGGGGAACCAGATGTGGCCGACCCGCAAGACGGGTCCGACGGCCTCCGTGTAGAAGAAGATGCCGAACCTCATCCAAGTGAACTGAACCAGTCCGTTGAGCGGTATGGAGATCAGAAAGCCGCCGATGAAGACAGCGACAAGCGGGTGTCCCGTGAGCCAGCTCAAACGCCGAAAAACCGGAGCGGTCAACCGGTTGTGCAGTTGCAGTATGCCCAGGCCGCTCAGTAAGTAGTAAGCCGCGTAGCCGCCCAGGAAGGACAACGCAGGCTCGAGGTTAGGTGCGATGCTGACGTAGGGCCAGGACAACGGAAAGTGCAGCATGCGTGGGTCGAAGACAGCGAAGGTCGCCCAGTTGGCGAGTGGATCCAACGCGCCCGTGATCAGCCCGGCGAATGCGATTACCACCGCCCAATGCAGCTTGCGTTGGCGCACCGATAACCACACCAAGGTGACGACCAGACCGATGGCCAGCGGTATCGAGCTGAAGGCGACCACGAGTGGCCAGTTGCCGAAGCCGAGAAAGGGCGGGTACGGCTCGGGTCCCGGATTGAAGTTGGTAATCCTGGGATCTCCATGTGTGCCGGATTGCATGGTCGCAATGGTGACGGCGGCGAACACCAGATAGCCGACGATAAAAAGACACCACCCGACCCGTGCGAGCCGCCGTGATCCCGGCGCCCCGTTGGCTACCGCAGGATCGGAATCGATGCCGGGTTCAACGGTATTCGTCACGTGATACTTTCAGCGACCACCTGAGCCCAAGCCGCGAAAAGTCGCGCAGCATGCACGCCCGGCATAAAACACCCGTCCCGCATGTCGACCACATCTCCTCGTCGTCGAGAATTAATGTTCTCACACGCGAGAAATGACAGTCTCTATGCCCACATGTCGGCCGCAGCGCGCTAACGTGCAACGAGGTCGACGACTGTGCGACAGACAGGAACCAGCTTATGACGGATCGGCATTCCAACATCGCGGGGACGAACATGCTCGTTGTCGGGGCATCTTCCGGCATAGGTCGCGCGTTGGCCGTGGCGGCACATGCCAGGGGCGCCAAAGTGGCTCTCGCCGCCCGACGGGTGGACCTGCTGTCCGAACTGGCCGATCAACTCGATGGATCGGCCCACGAACTCGACGTGTCCGACCCCCGTGCGATCGAATCCGTCGTTCGAGACGTCGGTACCGCTTTCGGCAAACTCGACGCTGTTGTTTTCACCAGCGCCGCAGCGCCATTCGCGCTGATTGAGGACACGGACGTGGCAACCTGGTTGCACACATACGCCGTCAACGCCGTCGGCGCCTCGCACGTGCTGCGCGCCGCCCTGCCGCACCTGTCCGAGAACGCGGTCGCGCTCGTCGCGTCAAGCCACGACGTGGGACGACCACGCGCCGGTGTGGCCGCGTATCACGCGAGCAAGGCCGCGCTTGACGAGATCCTGCGGTCCTGGCGAGCCGAGCATCCAGAGTTGGCCATCATCCGCGTCAGTGTCGGGCCCACCGAAGACACCGAGATCCTGCGCGGTGCCGACCGCGACCTGCTCGCAGACCTGTATCGGGCCTGGGTGCACCAAGGCCAGATTCCGGCGAAGATGTCGGCACTCACCGATGTGGCCAACGCCATGCTCTCGTTGATCGCCATTGCGCGTGCCAACCCGACGGTGGTGAGCGACATCGTGCACCTGGCGCCGCGACACTGAACCGAAGGAAGACTGATGGACTTGGGGTTTGAGGGTGCGACCGCCGTCGTCACCGGTGGCAGCAAGGGGATGGGACTGGCGATCGCCGAAAGTCTAGGCGCCGAGGGCGCCTCAGTGGCGATCATGGCGCGCGGACAAGCCGCCCTGGAGTCCGCTGCTGAGCGTATCCGCGAAGCCGGCGCTCCCAAGGTACTGGCCGTCAGCGTCGACATGGCCGATGCCGCATCCATCGAATCGGGTTTCGCAAAGGTACGTGATGCCTGGGACAGCTTGAATGTGTTGGTGCACACTGTTGGCCCGAGCGCCGGCACATTCGAGGATCTTGACGACGACGATTGGCACGCCGCATTCAACCTCGGCACCATGTCGGCGGTGCGGTCGGTTCGGGCCGCACTGCCCCTGCTTCGCGGCGCGGACTGGGCTCGCATCGTCACGCTCTCTGCGCACTCCATCCAACGGCAGAGCCCCCGCCTGGTCGCCTACACCGCCGCGAAGTCCGCACTGTCGAGCGTAACCAAGAACCTCTCTAAAAGCCTTGGCGCCGAGGGTATTCTGGTCAATTGCGTCTGTCCTGGCACGATCGTCACGGCCAGCTTCACCGAAATACTGAAAGACGTGCTGGCCGCCGACGGCCTCGATTCTTCTGATCCGTACGACGTGATGGCGTGGGTGGACAAGACCTACGGCCACCCTTGCGACATTGGCCGCGCCGGGTTGCCCGAGGAGATCGCATCGGTCACGACGTACCTGGCGTCTCGACGCAACGGGTACGTCACAGGTGCCACAGTCAACGTGGACGGTGGTTCAGACTTCATCTGAAGTTGAGTCCTAGCCAGAAGACAATCCGTGTTGCAGTTCGTCGAAGATACTGGCCGGTACCAACAAATCTGCCGGGTCCAGGATCTGATCGAGGTTGGCGACCACATCCTCGGCCGTCAACGAACCACCCGGGCTGAACCATCCGCGCGTGACGCCGATCTGCAACGCTGCGACCCGTCCGTGAAAAGCGCTGAGCACCAAGTGCGTCCGTGCGCATTGTTCGCTGGCGAGATAAGCGACCACGGGCGCTACCTGATCGAGCCGTAGAGTCTTGCGGAATGCCCGCGCCGCTTCCGTGCGGCCCTCCTCCCCCAATACCGCGTCGGCCATGCGGGTATCACCCATCGGCATGATCGCGTTGGCCGTTATGCCCGAATCCGCGCCTTCCAGCGCGGCGACATTCATCAGCCCGAGCATGCCCATCTTTGCCGCCGCATAGCCGGCCAAACCCGGCTGGCCGAAGACGCCCCCCGCCGACGACACGAAGACGAGCCTGCCGTAGCCCGCTCGCTTCATCACCGAGATACCGGGCCGCACAACGTGAAACGCGGCGAGTAGATGATGGCGCAGGAGCGCCTCGAAGCGGTCTGACGGCCACTCTTGGATGGGGTCGTGGTGGATGATGCCCGCGTTGGCGACGATGGCGTCCAGCCGACCGAACTCGTTCAACGCCAGGTCGACGGCCTGCTGGCCGCCGTCCTCGGTGCTTGCGTCGGTAATACAGGCGACGGCCCTTCCCCCGCCGTCCACGATCGACGCCGCCACGCTGGTGGCGACTGCGGGATCAGGGTGGTGGCCGTCGACGTCGACGCCGTTGTCGTGCACGACGACCGCTGCCCCGCGGCGGGCGAACTCGTGGCAGTACGCTTCGCCCAGACCTCGACCTCCCCCGGTGACCAGCACGACGCGGTCATTGAACGAAATCGTGGTCATACCAGCTCGCGACGACTCGCCCAGTGCGCGACGAACGGGGCGATCGTCGACAGGTCGTAAAGCCCCGGTTCGGCGGCCACCACCGCGGGAATGGCATTGATGGCGTGCATCGCGGTGGCCAGGCAGCCCTGTTCGGAGTGATCCTGGTCTTGGGCGCCGAGCACGAGATTGATACTGATGTTGGGTTCACCCTCGAAGGTCACCTGGTAGCCGATCTCAGTGGGCCAATCGGGGGCCAGGTCGTCGGCCATTCTGGTGAGATGCTCTACCGCCAAAGTCGTTTCGCCGCAATCGACCACGACGCCGAAGCGCATGGCCCCCACCGTCCCGGCCGGAATCTCGCCAGCGGCCACCGACAGCGGCCGCGGCGTCACCGCAACTTCGCGATACCCTTCCACCCCGCGGATCTCGAGGCCCAGTGCCTGCGCGATTACCGTGGCGCTACCGATCCACGCCATTGCGGCGTATTCGGTGTTGCTCAACAACGGTGTGGTGTCGTCGGGATCGTGCCCGAAGCCCATTGCGTTGAAGATCAAATCGTGGCTGGCGTACGTGGAATAGTTCAACACCTCACGGATGTTGATCCGTCCCACCCGCTGACTCAGCCGGGACAGGACCGGGACCAGGGATTCACCGACGAAACCCGGATACAGGCCCAGCCCCAGGAACGACGATCCGCCTGCTGTGCAAGCCTTTTCGATGCCTTCTGCCAGTGATTCGTGCAGCGAGCGCGGGTGTATGAACCGACTGCCGGTCGCCACCACATTCTTGCCGGACGCCAGCAGTTCGCAGACATCGGCGAAGCAGCCGGGCGTGTCGATTTCCACCTTTCCCATGTAGAGCACGACGTCCGCGTCGGTGGCGATGACGGCATCCCGATCCGTGGTGGCCAGAACCCCCGCTTCCGGCAGCCCACACAGGGTACCGGCGTCGACACCCGCCTTTGCCGCGTCGTACACCCGCACGCCCACCAACTCGAGGTCCGGTCGGCTGAGCACGTGCCGCAGGGACATCATTCCGGTGACCCCGGTCGCCCACTGAATGACGCGCACGCCGCGAGTCATGACCAGACCACGTCCAGCCGGGGTGGTGACCGGAACATGGCGCCCGTGATATACGGCGGCGGCGCGTCCGGATCGAGCCTCAGGTCAGGCAGTTCGTCGAACAGCGCATTGAAGATCTTCATACTCTCCAATCTGGCCAAGTGCATACCCAGGCACACGTGTGCGCCGTGGCCAAAGCCGATGTGCGGCTTTCGTTCCCGGAAGATGTTGAAGGACTCGGGATCTTCCCAACGGGTTTCATCGTGGTTGGCGCTGCCGAGACTCAACATCATGGTTGCCCCCTTGGGGATGTGCACTCCGTAGAACTCGATGTCGCTGGTGACTTCGCGCATGAAGTTCAGTAGTGGGGTCTCCCATCTGATGCCTTCTTCGATGGCCTGCGGCAACAGGCTTCGATCAGCACGGACCGTGTCGAGTTGATCTGGATGAGTCAGCAAGGCCATCGCGAGGGTGGCCGTCGACCGTGACGTCGTTTCGGCACCGGCGGGCAACAGGTTGCGCATGAACCCATAGATTTGCTCGTCCGACATCTTGACGCCGTCGATCTCAGCCTGCGAAAGAATGGTCACCATGTCGTCTTTCGGCGACTTGCGCCGGTCGGCGAGCACTCCGATGAAGTACTCCTTCATTTCTGCGGAAGCCTTCATCGCCCGCTGCATGTCACCCCGGAAGCCCAACAGGTCTATCGCCAACCGATGGAATTCACCGATATCGGCCTCGGGTAACCCGAGCAGGGCCGCGATCACCCGCACCGGAATCGGCATGAAGACCGCGTCCACCAGATCGGCACGCTTGTTGTCGCGGAACTTCGCGATCGTGCGCTCTACCAGAGGGCCGACGAGTTCGGTGTCCCAGCGCTTCATCGACGAACGCGCGAAGGCGAACTCGTGCAGCCTGCGGTAGACCGCGTGCTCGGGTTCCTGCATTTCCAGGATCGTCGGTCCCTGCAAGGGCCGCACCACGTCTTCGTAGCACCGGGTGCTGAAAGTGCGGTTGTCGGTGAATACGGCCTTCACGGCGTCGAAGGAGTACGCGGTGTAGGTCTTGTTCCCGCTGCCGGAATCCTCCGGAATACCCATCTCCGGCCAGCCGGGGTGCACCGCACCTTTGGCACGCAGCTCGCGGAGCAGTGGATACGGCGTTGCGTCGCCGTCTGCACCCATGCCGGCGTTGAACTTCTCCTGGGCTTCGCGGATACGCTGATCGATGTCGTCGGTGACCACCGGTTCCGCCATGTTGCGCCTCCTGCCGGGGTATCAACCTACATCCCGTCGGTTGCAAACCTACATGATGTATGTTGGACCGACCAGAACGAGCCGGACCCGAAAGCGCAACTGGAGCAATAGATTGGCCATTCGAGTCGTGCAGTGGGCCACCGGCGCGGTGGGTCGCGCCGCGCTGCAGGAGCTGATCGAGAATCCCGATTTCCAACTGGTCGGCGTGCTCGTGTACGACCCAGCCAAGGCGGGCCGGGACGCGGGTGAATTGTGCGGGTTGCCTCCCACGACGGGTGTGGCCGCCACGACGGACAAGGACGAAATAGTCGCATTGGGAGCCGATGTCGTCGTGCACGCCGCCAGCAAGGCGCACGCGGTCGAGACCAATGCCGAGGACATCTGCCGACTGCTCGCCGCCGGCACGAATGTCATCACGACCACCTCCTATAACCATCTGCCCACCTACGGCCCGGAAACCGAGGCGGCGTTCGTCACGGCCTGCCAGCAGGGCGCATCCCGGTTCCACGCCGCCGGGGAGAACCCCGGCTTCATGTTCGAGAGACTCGTCGCTACCGTGACCGGGTTGAGCAAGACCATCGACCGCATCGATCTATATGAGGCCACCGATGTGTCGGCCGTCCCGAGTCGGCCGATGCTGGTCGACCTCATGGGCATGGGGCGCCCGCCTGAGGACGTGACGGTCGACTCCCCAATCATCAAGAAGCTCGACTTGGCCTACCGGCAGGCACTCAACGCCACCGCCGATGTCCTCGGCGTGACACTGTCGCACATCGACGTGTCGGTGGACGCCACCACACTCCCCCACGACATCGAGGTGACTGCCGGCCCGATCAACGCGGGAACCGTTGTAGGACAGCGCTTCTCTTGGGTCGGGTACTGGTCGGGCCGCCCGCTGCTCGCCATCCACGAGGAATGGGTGCTGACACGCGACCTACCGCAGTGGGGCATGACGCCGCTGGCTCCCGGCGAGAAAGCCCCGCTGATACGTGCGGTCATCAAAGGCGTCCCCAGCTTTGAATTGCAACTCGACGTCGGCTGGGATGGCCAACTGCCCACCGGACAGCACGCTATGCCGGGCCACCTGATGATCGCCATGGGCGCCGTCCGGGCGATTCCCTACGTGCTGAGTCGACCGCCGGGAATCGTGACCGCGCCGGTGTTCGGTGCGATCCAGCTAGCGAGCGGCCACACCGACCGCGCGTGAAATGTGCTCGCTCGGCGCGGCGTGGAACACGTGCGCCGAACCGTCGGGCAGCACCCGGCGGGCTATCAGGTAGTCCGATCCCAGCCAGCCCTGCCGGATGTATCGGCCGAACCGCACAAACGTTCCCGGCGCTCCGCTCGCCGAAGGTATGAGCTTGACCTGCTCTATGCCGTTCTTGACCCCTTCGCCGGTCAACGGACGTGCCGCCGCCAGCGCCCGAGCAATGACGGTCGCCGCGTCGTGCGACAGACCCGGCATCGAATGCCCCGGCCGTCGGCCATATCTGGCCTCGAAGCGGTCCAGGAACGCCTGACCGACCTCATTGCGCTCGTCGTAGCTGTCCAGACCGATCCAGCCCGAAAGGTGACGCATCCATTCGGCGTTGATGTGGGCCATCTCGAAGGCGGTGGTGGTGTACCGGGGCGGGTCCCAGCCCGCGGCCAGCAGCGCGTCGGTGAAACCCCACAATCCGTGCCCGAACCCGACGTGGACCAGCGCATCAGGGTCCGCGGCCCGCAGCGCGGCCACCGCCTCGGCCTTGTCGGCTTCCACCTGTGGAATCGCGATAGTGGTCACGACCCTCAAACCGGCAGCGGCATAGACCTTTTCCGCGAAGGCTAGATACTCCTTGCCGATCAACGATGCTTCGTACGCAATCGCTATCCGCGATCGTCCGTCGCCGATCATCACCGCAGCCAGCATCACCGGCTCCTCGGCCATCGATCCGTTGTTGAGGGCGAAACACCACTCGCCCAGCGCGCCTTCCGATCCCGACAAGGTGATGATCGGGACCTTGGCCGTCGCATCGACATGGGATCGCAGCGGCACCACATTGTCGGAAACCCAGGGCCCGAATATGGCCAGGCACCCCTCGTCCACCAACTCATCGAAGGCCCGCTCCACTGCCTGGTAGGTGCCGTTCGGCAGCCCGACGACGCTGCGCTGAATCAGTTCGACGGGCCGGTCGATCAGTTTGGCGGCGAGCGCTTCGTCGAACACCAGCCGCAACGCGGCGACGGTGTTGTTGTCGGTATCGCCGCTCGTCGGATAGTCGTTGAGCAAACCCACCTTTAGCGGCGTGACCGACCCGTATGCGCGAAGCACGTCGTCTGCCATACCGGCAACATACACCTCAACCTGCAAGATGAATGTTGCTACGATCATCGGCATGGCGCAGCGCGGCGGGTCGGACGACGATCGTCGCGCACGCGGCGAACGCACTCGACGCGACCTCATCGACGCCGGCCGGGAACTGTTCGTGGACCGGGGTTACTTCAACACCAGCATCAGCGACCTGGTGGCGAAATCGGGTGTGGGCACCCGCGGCGCCTTCTACCACCACTTCAAGGACAAGGCCGAATTGTTCCGAGCCGTCTTCGAAGAGGTGGAAAACGACCTCACCCTGCGTTCCATCGCGGCCCCGCCCCCCGGGGCAGACCCGTGGGAACGGCTGACCCGCGGAATGCACGGCTTTCTCGAAGCAGCATTGGAACCCGAAGTGCAGCGCGTGATGCTGGTCGACGGACCGGTTGTGCTCGGCTGGCAGACACTGCGGGCCATCCAGCAGAACAACAGCATCGCCCTGATCAACGAGATTGTCCGGCAGGCGATCGCGGACGGCGTCATCGACGATCAACCCGTTGGAGAGCTCACGCACATGATCGTCGCCGCCCTCGAGGAGGCCTCGCGCCTAGTCGCCCACGCCGCAAATCCCGCTCGGGCGCGCCGGCGAGCGGCCAAGATACTCGATCGCCTGCTGCTGAGCTTTGCGGTAGACGAACGTAAATCCTTGCGGCGGTAAATATCTTGCGACACCCTTGGCCAACCCCGACCGATGTGAAAATGTGTGTTTACAACAAGTGAATAATTTCGCTCTCACTCAGCATCCGAGGAGACCCATGCAGGAACGCCATGTCTAGCGACGACCCACAGCCGTTGCGAGTGGCAGTCGTCGGCGCATCCGCCGGGCTCGGGCGATGCATCGGCACCGGGCTCGCCAAGCGTGGCGCCCACGTGGCGTTGCTCGCACGTCGCTACGAGCGCCTGGTCGAGGCCGCCAAGGAGGCCGGCAACGGCGCGGTGGCCATCGCGTGTGATGTCACAGTGGCAGACACCTGCCGGGAGGCGATAGCGGAGGCGGTCAGGGCGCTGGGCGGTCTGGACGCCCTGGTGTACACCACCGGTGTGGGCGTCCTGGCGCCGCTGCAGGAGGTCACAGCCGAGCAATGGGCGCAGCTGTTCGCGACCAACGTCACCGGCGCGTCACTGATCACTGCGGCCGCGGCACCACATTTGGCTGCGGCGGGCGGCTCTGCCGTCTACCTGTCATCGCTCAGCGCCTCGTACACGTCGCCGTGGCCGATGCTGGGGGCCTACGCGGTCAGCAAGAGCGCCCTGGACAAGCTCGTTGAGGCCTGGCGCACCGAGCACCCGGAAATCAGCTTCACCCGACTCGCAGTGGGTGACAGCCTCGGCGGCACCGGCGACTCGCAGACCGAGTTCGCCAAGAATTGGGATCCCGAGGCGATGGAAAAGGCCATCCGATATTGGATGGAAAACAAGTACATGCTGGGTGGATTGGTCGACGTAGAACATCTCACGGAAGTCGTCCACAACGTCATCCGTTGCGGCAACAGCAGTTTCATCCCGTACCTCACATTGGCCCCGCGCCCATCCAGCGCGGTAAAGGAACTCCGTAAATGGTGAACCTTCCACTCCCACGAAGGAGAAGGCAATGAAAACCAAGGCAGCAGTGCTGCGCGGCGTCGGATCCGATTGGGAAGTCACCGAAATAGACCTCGATCCCCCGCACGCGGGCGAGGTCCTGGTGAAAATGGCCTACGCCGGCATCTGCCACTCCGACGAACACTTCTATAGCGGCGACAGTGTGCCCACCCCGGAGATGGAAGAAATGATGCGGGCCGCCGGTCGGGACGTTCCCGAATGGTTTCCCATGCTTGGTGGCCATGAGGGTGCGGGCATCGTCGAGGAGGTCGGGCCCGAGGTCAAGACCCTGAAACCCGGTGACCACGTCGCGGTCTCGTTCTATCCCGCCTGCGGCACCTGCCGATGGTGTACCACCGGTCAAACGTATCTGTGTGACGTAGGTGCCGACATCTACAGCAAAGCGATGACCACCGACGGCACGCGACGCCGCCACCTCGACGGCGAAGACCTGATGGCGATGATGCAGGTTGGAACGTTCGCCGAATACGTGGTGGCCTCCGAGCGCTCGCTGGTCAAAGTGCACGACTGGATCCCGTTGGAGGCCGCCTCCCTGGTCTCCTGTGGTGTGACAACCGGATTCGGGTCCGGGTCGGTCGCTGCGGGTACCGAGCCTGGCGACACCGTCGTGGTCATCGGTGTCGGCGGAATCGGCATGAACGCGGTGCAGGGCGCAAAGGTAGCCGGGGCCAAGCACATCGTCGCCGTCGATCCCAACGAATTCAAGCGGCAGATGGCGCCCACCTTCGGTGCGACGCACACCACCGCCGACACGGGTGCCGCGCTGGAATTGGTCACCGAAATCACCTGGGGAGTAATGGCCGACCGGGTAGTGCTCACCCCGGGCGTCGTGCCCGCGGACATGGTCATGCTCGCCCTGATGCTGTTGCGCAAAGGCGGCACTTGCGTACTGACCGGAATGCCCAAGATCACCGATCTGATGGTGCCGATGGTCCTGACCGACATGATCTACTCCTGCAAGACATTCAAGGGTGTGCTCTATGGCGAGATGAACCCCCGCGAGGCCATGCCCCGATTGCTTTCGATGTATGAGGCGGGCGTGATCAAGCTCGATGAGTTGATCACGCAGACCTACAAGCTCGACGACATCAACGAGGCGATGCGAGATCTGCGCGCGGGCAAGAACATCCGTGGCGTCATCGCCTTCGAGTGACTGAAGTGCCGCGATGCGCCACATCGACTTCGAGGTAACCAGCGCACCACCGTCACTGGATCACTACCGCCGATCCTGGACGCCGAGTCCTGGTGTGGCCTTGGCCGGAATCTGGCTCGGCGCTGTCGTCAGCGACGAATCGGGTCAGAACTACTGGGGCCTACGGGGCTTGGACGACTTTGTCATCGGTATGACGCACGTGGTGTCGCCGGTGTGCGGGTTTCGTTCGCTGCCAAAGACGATGGAATCCGATGCACCGCACCTGTTCGACGAGTACGCGTCCATCGACTGGTTCGAGCCCTTCGAGTACAGCGAAGACGCCGACACCGCGCAGATGATTTACACCAGCGGCCGCGTTGCGCGTGACGCGGACGGCCTGCATTGGTATGACGCGAGCGGTCGGTGGGAGATCCACGGCTCCACCGTCAGTGATGTGGTAGTCACCCACGTGCCGCGCCAGGAAGGCGACTGCCCCGTCGCCGACGAGGTGTACTACCGGCACGAATTGCTTTACGCGACCGGCACCATCAACGGTGTGCCGGTGTCCGGCTATGCGCATCAAGACTTCGCTTACGGTCCGCCTGGGCTGTCCTACACCGAATTGCCCATCGCCCGTCACCTGCAGGGGATGTGGGTGTCGTGGCTGCATGAATACGACGACGGCCGACTCGGCGGCGGCAGCTTCTGGCAAGGCCGCGATGACTTGGCCTTCGGGCCGGGTTACCAGGTGAAGGACGGCAAGACCACGGTCCACCACGACATCGTCGCCACCGCGGCCTTCAACGACGCCGGGAAGGTAGTCAGCCTCGAGACGGTAATCGGCGGCGACACATACACTTTTGCGTTCGACACCAGCGGCAGCCCGCTGCATGTGTTCGGCAACCTCATCCGCGATCCGAGCGGCCAAGCGCCGGCACGCAGTTGGTGCTGGGTCGAATACGCCGGTGGCATGTTGACCCCCGAGATCCTGGACCTGGTCATGCAGCGGTTTCGTCTGGCCCGCGCGGGACAACGCGTTTCATGATCTACCGAAGGTGCGCCTTTCCCACCAAACTCCCAGTCGGGGGTATTGGCGCGGCAACAGGCGCACCAGCAGATCGACACCCCGGGCGTCGTTTCCCACCAACACGCGACTTCGGTTGGTCTGCACGCCATTCAAGATCGTGTCGGCGGCCTTCGTCGGCGACATCTTCAGCAGCTTGTCGTTGTAGGCTTCGGCACGTTTGAGCTGCTCGGAACTGAGTTCCTTCCCGGCTCGTTTGGCTTCGTCGATGGCGGCGGTGGCGATGTTGGTTCGGATTCCGCCAGGGTGCACGACGACGACCTGCACCGGATGGCCCGCAGCCAGCATCTCCGCACGCACCGATTCGGTGAACCCGCGGACGGCGAACTTGCTTGTGCAGTAGGCACTCATCGATGCTTGCGCCATGAGGCCATTCAGGCTGGAGATGTTGACGAGGTGGCCGTCGCCAGAATTGATCAGGTGCGGCAGGAACGCTTTGGTGCCGTGGATGACGCCCCACACGTTGATGCCCAATATCCGTTCATAGGTTTCGTAGTCACAGTCGATGACCGGCGCCGCACCGCCCGCGACGCCGGCGTTGTTGTAGAGCTGGTGGACGACACCAAAATGATCGACGACCGATGCGGCATAGTCGTTGACCGCCTCGCGATCGGTGACGTCGAGGACTTCCACATGGGTCTCGGCGCGCAGCGCTCGTGTCCGTTCGGCGGTATCCGCCAAACCGTCTTTGTTGACATCGGACATTGCCACCCGAGCGCCCCTGCGAGCCAGGCCGACGGCCAAAGCCCGGCCGATACCCGAGCCAGCCCCGGTGACCACGGCGACCTTGCCCTTGATCGTTCCCATGGCAGCCCCGCTATCCGGTGTGCCCGCTGAGGGCGGGGACCGGTTCGGTATCGGCGGTCGATGACGTTTGGTAGGCGTCGATGTCAAACCGCTTCGTCTGCTGTCGGAACCGGAAAGTGAAGTCGGGCCACAAGGTGGTGTTGTTGCCCTGGGCGTCCAGATACCAGCTGCCGCATCCGCCGGTCATCCACACCGATCCGGCGAGCTTGCGCTGCAACGTGTCGTTGTACACATCGACCACGTCCGGGAGTACCTCGATGCGGGTGATGGCGCGGCGGGTCATGGTGTCGATGGCGTCGATGACGTAGTTCAGTTGCGACTCAATCATGTAGACCATCGATGTGTGGCCCAGGCCGGTGTTCGGCCCGATCAGCACAAAGAGATTGGGGAACCCCGCGACCGTCGTGCCCTTGTAGGCGCGCATCCCGCCGTCGGCGAAGGTCTGGCTCAGGCTTCGGCCATCGCTGCCGCAGATGGTGTCGAACATCGGCGAGTCGGTCACTTGGAAGCCGGTTGCCACGATCAGTGCGTCGACTTCACGCGCGGTGCCATCCTTGGTGATGATCGCGTTTCCATCGATTTCCCGAATGCCGTCGGTCACCAGTTCGACGTGATCGTTGTCGAGCGCCGGGTACCAGTCGTTGGCGATGAGCATTCGCTTGCACCCGATGCGGAAGTTGGGTGTCACCTTGCGACGCAACTCAGGGTCTTTGATTTCGAAGCGGATCTTGGCGCGCGCGATCAACTCGAACGGCTTCATCATCTTCGGATACTTGGCCAATCCGACTACCTGGGTCTCGCGTGCCGCGTAGATACCGGCCCGGGCTACTCGCAGCAATCCCGGCACGTTGCGGAACGCCCATCGCTCCGGTCGCGTGAATGGACGGTCGAACCTGGGCAGCAGCCACGGCGCAGTGCGCTGATAGACATCGATGTGCTTCACCTTGTCGACGATGGCCGGGACTATCTGGATTCCCGAGGCCCCTGTGCCGATCACCGCCACGCGCTTACCGGTCAGGTCAGCGTCGTGGTTCCACTGTGCCGAGTGAAACAGCGTCCCGGCGAAGCGGTCGATACCGGGAATGTCGGGCAACTTCGGTTCGGCCAACGCGCCGAAGGCCCCGATCAGCACGTCGGCGGTCATGGATCCACGAGTGGTCGACAGTTCCCACCGATTGTTCTCCTCTGACCACGCTGCACGTTTCACGTGGCAGTTGAACACGTGGCGATCAAGTACGCCCGCGCGCTCGGCGACGCCTCGGATGTAGTCCTGTATCTCCGGCTGACTGGAGAACGATCGCGTCCAATTGGGGTTCATGGCAAACGAATACGAATACAAGTGCGACGGCACGTCGCACGCCGCACCGGGATAGGTGTTGTCGCGCCAGGTACCGCCGACATCGTTGCCGCGTTCGAGCACGATGAAGTCCTGGTGTCCGGCCTCGCTGAGTTTGACCGCCGCCCCCAACCCGGAGAAGCCGCTGCCCACGATGGCTACGCGGGCATGCCGGGGCAACTCGGATCCCGCCGATTTCGTACTGGAGTTCGCCGTCATTTTCGGTGCGTACCCAGCAAACGCCCCCGTTAAAAGGAGTTCGTAGCGAATCCGGAAGACAGCCGCCGGCTAACGCACCACACCGCGCAGTGTCACAAGTCCAAGTTCCTTGTGGGTGAGAAAACCCGGTGGCGCGTCGCAGACGGCTGGGATCGTGTTTACCGGCCCCATTGCGGTCCAGGTGTATCCGGGGTTGCCGTGGTCACCCTGCTCGTCGGCGACACCGCGCAGGATCAGTTCGGTGGGCTGCTCGCCCTCCACCACCAGTCGGTAGTGGTAGTAGCCATCCCAGTCCGGCCGGGGATCAATGGCGTCGTGCTCTACGAAGGAATACGTCTCGTGCAGCGTGATGAACGGCTTGCCGTCTACCCATGCGGTCCACTCATGCTGCTGTGCCGCCACGGTGCCCTTCTTGATCACTCCCTTCAATCCGGGCATGTCCATGTCTTCGGTTCCCTCGTAAGGGATGTCTCGGGTGGCCAACCCCACTTTGACCTCCGTCGTGAACCTCTCCACACTCTTGTCCACGCCGTCCACCACCATGGTCAGCGACTGTGCAAACAAGGGCCAAGCGGCCGCGAACAGGTTCCCCGCTTCGAACTCTGCGGGCTCCTTCCCAAATCCCATCTCGTCGAGGTATTTGAGAGTGTCCTTGTTGAAGTTCACGTATTCGTAGATGTGAATGCGGTCAATGCGGCTGACAATCCGGCACAGCGTCAGCACCAGCAAGTCCGCCGCGAAGCCGGGATGGATGCCGCCGGCGTGAAACGATGTTCTACCCGCCTGACAGGCTTCCTCGATCTTGTCGATGTCCTGGGCGTTCGTTTCGGTTCGGTACCACCAGGCACCACCGGAGGCGACGACATTCTTCCCGCCACGGAGCAGACGACATATTTCCTCGATGTCGGACCACAGCGGCGCGTAGAACACACAATCCGCCTCCAACGCCTCCAGCGCCGACTTGTCGGTCGTTGCGAGCACACCGATCGGTGCCACCCCGACGAGTTCGCCCGCGTCCTTGCCGACCTTTTCCGGGCGACTACACAGCACGCCGACGACCTCGTAGACGGGGTTGCCGGCGAAATGGCGTAAAGCGAGCGTTCCGACATTGCCAATGCCCCATTGGATGACGCGATACTTCTTGCCCACTTTCGGACCATCCGCCAGAGCCGTCACGGCTACTCCTTCCACATGAGACCGCGAAGCGCCTCCGCGGGGGGAACCTGGTCGGCGGCAATCAATCCCGCGGGGGCCCGACAAACCCAGTCGATGACATTCACCACCCGAGCGGCCGTGGAAATGCAGCCGGCGTCGGTGGTGTCGAACGACGGATGAGAGACGTGCGTGTTGATCTCGATCCGAGGTTCTCCCTCAGCGACGATCCGGTGAACCCCGGGTTGGCCATCGGGCGGGAAGGGCCAATCGGGTGCGGCGGCGCTGGTGAGCCTGGTGATGTGCTCAAGAGTGATCACGGGACGCCCGTCGACGACGCCCTCGGCGGCAAACCGTACTGCGGCCATCCCGCCCGGTTCCACCTTGGTCATGATGCAATCGATCGGTTCCGGCGTGTACCAGCGTTCGTCTCGTTGTCGCACCTCGTCGAGTGCGATCCCAAGATGATCTGCCAAATTCCGTATCTGGCCGCCGAACATGGCCACCACGACACCGGGCAGGAACAGCATGGGCGGATCGTCGTCTGGCTTCAGCCCGAAACCCATTGATGTGCCGGTGAATTCATAATCGTCGTAGTTCGCGTAGTCAAATATTTCCTGGACGGTGATCGACGACACGCGAGTCGTGAGGCTACACGCCGTGTAGACCAGTGTGTCGGCGGAAAACCCCGGATCGATGCCATTTATGTACAGGGACGTGTTACCGGCTTCGCATGCCCGTTGCAGGGGGTCCCGCAACCACTCGTCGGCGTGGTGTGGTGTGGTGAGCCAGACCAGTGATGTGCCGACCACATTGGTGCCGGCCGCGAGAAATCTGGCCATCTGGTCGATGACCTCCATCGGCCGCACCTCACCCAGCGCCGTATAAACCACGCAGTCTGCCCCGAGCGCGACCAAAGCATCGATGTCATCCGTGGCGGCGATACCGGTCGGTTGGCCGAGGCCACACAACTCGGCGGCGTCTTTACCGACCTTCTCCGGACTGGACGCGTGGACTCCGACCAACTCGAGATCTGGTCGGCCGATGATTGCCCGCAACGAATGCCGTCCGACATTGCCTGTCGAAAACTGAATGACTCTGCGCATTTTGAGCCGCCTTAGTAGTCCGGTATGGGCAATGGCGAGTTGTTCGAGTCGATTCCACCGTCCACGTGGAAGATTGCGTTGGTGGCGTAGCAGTCAGCGGTGCTCAGGTACACGCAGAGGCGGCCTAGGTCCTCGACATTGCCGAGCCGGTGCAGCGGCGTCGCCTCTTGCATCTTCTCCAACGATCCCGGCATCAAATCGAGGCTCGACTGGAGGCCGTCAGTGGCGAACGAACCGAGCGCGATTGCATTGACCCGGATCTTTGGTGCCAACTCCTGGGCCATCGCCCGGGTCAGCGCTTCCAGGGCACCCTTTGCGGTGCAGTAGGCGGCCAGCGCGCGGATGCCGAAACGACCTGCGCCCGAAGAGATGTTGACGATGTTGCCGCGGCCGGCTTCGATCATGTGCGGGGCAACGAGTTGGCTCATGATGAACGTAGATGAGACGCACCAGTCGAACGCGAGCTTGAAGTCTTCGTCGGTGATATCGAGAAACCTTGCGTACTTGGCCCCGCCGACGTTGTTGATCAAGATGTCGATGCGGCCGAATCGCTCGATGGCTGTCGAAACCACCCGCTCGCCGTCAGGTCGACTCATCGCGTCGGCAACCAACGCCAGCCCCTTGCCGCCGGCGGCTTCAATGCCGGAGATCGTGGCCACGATGTCGGACTCCGTTCGGGCGGTGCCGACCACCGTCGCGCCGGCCTCGGCGAGCACCCGGGCGATGCCCTGGCCCACCCCCTTGCCGGCACCCGTGACGATGGCCACTTGGCCTTCGAGGTTGAACTGCTCCAAAGCCATGCCAGCTCCTTCTGGGTGCAGCCGCGTGAGGCGAGTGTCGTGATCATCTAACGACTGAAATTGACTTAAGTCAACGATTTGTTGCGCTCGCGGGCCGGCGCCTGGTCTGGCCCGAACGGTGCCGTCGCGATACCGTGTCCTGTCACATGGCAACTGCAGGCAGCACGGACAGCAGATCGGATAATGACGGCGAGCAACAAGCTTTCGGCGCGCGAAACCAAACGATTGCAGACGCGAGAGCGACTGTTGGGCGCGGCCGTTGCGGAGTTCAAGCGGTCAGGGATGGCCGAGGCCGACGTCAGCGCGATCGTGGCGGCGGCCGGGGTTGCCCACGGCACCTTTTTCTTTCACTTCCCGACCAAAGAACACGTATTGCTCGAGCTGGAACACCGCGAAGAAGCCCGCATCGCGAACCAGTTCGCCAAGTTTCTCGAGACCGACCGCGAGTTGACGGACGCTCTCCAAGAAGCGGTCCGGCTGATATCCGGCCTGGAACGCCGGTTGGGCGATGTCCTATTCAAAGACTTTTTGGCACTGCATTTTTCGCAGACCCGCCCGCCCGTCGAAGACGGCAGAGACCACCCGATAATTGTTGGCGTAGCCCGCGAGATCGAGCGGGCTCAAGAACGTGGCGAGGTGGATCCCGAGGTAATCCCGATGAACAGCGCGGTGTTCTTTCTGCTCGGCTTGTACGCGCTACTGACCACCACCAACACGTGGCCGACCCGCGACGCCATGCTGGCCGACTACGTGAAGAGAACCCTTCGGAGCCTGGGGGCGCGCTAGCATCCCGCGCGCCCTGCGCTGACTCGCCCAACTGACGCACCTGTTGACCGGAGTCAGTTTCTGGACTAGAAACAGGCGAGGCTGAGGGAGGCAAAACGTGAATCTGCCCACGCTGAACCTGCGCCGCTCCACCGGGGCCGGCCCGAAGAATGACCCCGCTCGCGAAGGACTCACCTTCGACGAGCACATGGAGGAGTCCCAACTCGCGCAACGGCAGGCCGACAGGTGGTTGATCTCGGGTTCCCTGCTGATCGGCACGGCTGCCCTGGGCATCTTCGGCCTACCCCTGTTCCTTCGCGGCGTCTGGTTGCTTCGCCGCGCGCAGCGGACAGGCCTGTCTGTGCGCCCCATGCTGGTCACACTATTGGGTTACCTGGTCATCATTGATGCCGCCATCAACACCGTCGGCTGGGCGCTGGACATGGTCGGAAATCACACCCTGCTTGGCCGAGTGTTGTTGGTGGGCTGGGGAAATATGTTCGACGCCGGCTATTTCTGGCACTTCAACGAACTGTGGATCGGCGGCGCGGCCGGCCCCGGGGAGAAGGGCTGGGAGATCGGGTTGATCTTCACCGTCTTCACCATGCGGATCGCCGCCGGGATCGGCTTCCTGCAGATGAAGCGCTGGGGACACCAGTGGATGATCATCACCTGCTGGATGGGCGTGGTGATCTGGATCGGTTACGTGTTCAACATGACGATGTACGCCGACGTGCGCTTTGCCGGCGTCATACTCCCGGTCGTCGGCTGGTGGCTCTACGACATCTTCTACATCACCCCCTTCCTGGCCATCCCCTATCTGCACACCGTCAACCGTGAGATCTTCTCCGACTGAGGCGCTCGTTGACCCGTGTCAAGGAGATCAAGAAATGGCGCACCGGTTCCTCATACCCGAACCACCGACTGCAGGCTGGCTTTCGAAACCCATTCCAGTCATCAGACCGGTCGGAACACATTGACTTAGGTCAGTGACAGGACTACAAAGAGTTGACAATGACGTCTCCGGTCAGGACCTCCGTGCGCGAAGCGCAGCGGTTGCAGACGCGCCAGCGCGTGCTTGGCGCCGCCCTGGCCGAGTTCCAGCGGTCCGGTATGGCCGCCGCGGAGGTGAGCGCGATCATCAGCGCCGCCGGGGTCGCGCACGGCACGTTCTTCTTCCACTTCCCCACCAAAGAGCACGTACTGCTCGAGCTCGAGACTCGTGAAGAAGCTCGTCTGGCAGCCGAACTCGCGCGCTTTCTCGGCAAACCTCACGATCTGGCCGACGTGCTGACCGAGGCGGCCCGACTGGTCGTCGACCTGGAACAACGCCTCGGCGGGCCACTTTTCCGTGATTTTCTGGGAATTCATTTCTCGCCGACACGCCCCAAGCGCGACGAGGAATGGACCGATCACCCGGTGATCGTGCTGCTGGTCAAGGAGATTCAGCGAGCCCGCGACCTCGGCGAGGTGCACGCTGAGGTCGACCCGTTCTACAGCGCGGTGTTCTTTCTCCTGGGCATCTACGGTGCCCTGAGCACGACACCATCCGGGCCTGCACGCGACACGATGGTGGCCGAGCTCATCGCTACGGCCATACGAAGCCTGGAGCCACGATGACTTCGGCCAAACGATAAGGAGATCGACGCACATGGACATGGTTTGGGAACTATTGCGATACGTCGCTGCCTGGGGCGGAACGGTTTTGATCATCTGGTTCTGGTACTGGATGTTCTCCAACATCGGAACTTTCTGAGCACGTGATTGAAACAGCCGACACGTCGGCGATGTCCATCGAGCGCAGCTGCGCGCTGACGGCAGTGGCGCTCAGTGAACACCGCCGCAGTGGTGCCCGCTTGACGACGGGCGCGCAACGCAGCTTCGGCTTGAACGCCGCCTTGGACATCGTGCATGTCCCCTATCCGGCCTTCGGCCGCGATTGGACCCGACGAACGCTGACATGCGGTGTCGCGCTGCAATGCTCGCCGTCCAAGGAACGCCTCGCCCACTACCGGCTGACCGACCTTTCTCCCCGTGAACACCGCGCCCTGGTGATCGTCGAGGCGGGCGTGGCGATGGGCTGGATCGCCTCGAGGTGGCCGGGACTGATGCCCGAGATCGAAAGAGTGCTACCCGATCTCGAGGTCGGTGACCCGAACCTGGACGCCCCGGCAATGTTTGACCGCGCGATCGATATGGCGCGTACCGGACAGCCGATAGCCGAGTTTCCGCTGCTGGGCACGTTGCCCCACACATACTCGAGTGCCCGTGGACTCGCCAGTGCGATCAAGCGGTTCGGCCGAATGCCGTGGACCACCACACAGAAGCGCCATCCACGCGCCCACTCGGTGCCGGTGGGTGGCGACGGTGGCGTGCGCAATCCAAACTTGCCGCCACCGAGTCGCCCCGAGGACAACGATCTGGAAATCAGTCCCGCACGCCGGCAAGGCATTCCCTATCCCGAGTGGAACGCGTGGACCAAGAGCTTCCTCGTGGATCACGTTGCCGTCCTAGAACTCCCGCCCGCCCCCCGTGCCGGTCAACCGCCTCCGCTCTCGGCGAACCTGCGAAAGTGGTTCGAGGAACACACGCATCGCGCGATGACCAATCGGCTCGAGGACGGATCCGAGCTGGATGTCGACCAATACGTCAGCCATTACATCGACATGATGACCGCGGAGTCGAGCGAATCCCGCGAGCCCAGGATCTTCCGCGAGCTGCGGCCCCACAGCCGTGACGTCACCACCGCGCTGTTGCTCGACGGCAGCTCGTCGCTGGGAGTGCATGGGGGCCGAATCTTCCGGCTGGAACTGGAATGCGCCGACGCCCTGTCTCGCGCGATGACCCTCGCCCGCGAACGGCACGGCATTTTCGTGTTCACCGGCAATACCCGGCACCGGGTGGAAGTGCGCTGCCTGAAAGACTTCCGGGACAGCCGATACGTGGCACCCGGCAGCCTCGGACTCATGACCGGCGGCTACACCCGGCTCGGCGCGCCGATCCGCCACTTGACTTCGCGGCTGCTGGCGCAGCCGTCGGAGCGTCGCCTGCTCATCGTGATCGGCGACGGACTGATGTCCGACGAAGGCTACGAGGGCCGCTACGCGTGGGCCGATGTGGCGCACGCAGTCGAGGAAGCCAACGACGCGGGCGTCTCCGTGTACTACGTGGGCATCGGGCCGACACGGGTCGACCCGCTGCCCGAGGTATTCGGGCCGCGTCGGTCCAGACGAATCAAACGAATTGAGGAGCTGCCGCGCGTGCTCGCCCATGTGCATCGAGAGTTGGTTGCCGCATGACCGCCGACACCTACATTGCCAGCGGCAATGAAGTGGAATTGTTCGAACAGGCTTTCCGCGAACATATTCCGGTGATGCTCACCGGGCCCACCGGCTGCGGGAAGACACGGTTCGTCGAGCACATGGGCGTCCTCTTGCGGCAACCCGTCGTCACCATCAGCTGTCACGACGATCTCACCAGTTCGGACCTGGTCGGTCGGTTCATGGTCACCGGTGGCGACGTGGTGTGGACCGACGGTCCGTTGACCCGGGCGGTCAAAGCCGGTGCCATCTGTTATCTCGACGAGGTCGTTGAGGCTCGGCACGACTCGCTGGCCATTCTGCACTCGCTGACCGACCACCGTCGCGCTCTGTACCTCGACCGTGCGGACGAGGTTGTCCAGGCACCGGATTCGTTCATGTTGGTGTGCTCCTACAACCCGGCATACCGCAGTTCCCTGAAAGAGTTGAAGCCTTCGTTCCGTCAGCGCTTCGCCACCATCCCGATGAAATATCTGGCCCCGGAGCAGGAGGCGGAGGTGATCGTCGCCGAGTCGGGTGTCGAGCCCGCCACCGCCCAGCGGCTCGTCCACTGCGCCAACGCGATCCGCCACGCCGATGAGGTCTTCCACTTCGAGCCGCCGTCGACCAGGGTGCTGGTCACCGCGGCGAAGCTGATAGCGGCCGGAGCCTCCGAAATGAGCGCGGCCGAAGCATGCATCCTCGCGCCGCTCAGCACCGACGGTGCGATCAACGACGGTCTGCGTGAAGTCGCGGCGGCAACCCTGCTCTCGAGAAACGGCTGAAGAACGGAGAAAGTGAAATGGTGGATCAACAAGAGCGAAACCGCAAGAAGGCTCTCATCGCCTTCCAGATCTTCATTTACGGCTACCTGCTGGTGATGTTCAGCATCCAGCTGTACATGTCCTTTGCCCGGGGCTGGTGGGATCTGTGAGTCTCACTGCCACTCCCCGCGACTCCGTCGGCCTCGCCGAACACGACGAGCAATCGCGGCAAGCACAACGCCGGGCCGACAAGTGGATGATCGTCGGCGCCGGATTGATGGGATGCTGGGCGCCCGGTATCTTCGGGTTCCCTATCTTCATGCGGGGAGTCTGGTTGCAGCGCCAGGCATTACGCGCGGGCCTGTCGGTTCGGCCGATGATCATCACCTTGATCGGTTACCTGGTCATGATCGACGGAATGCTCAACACCCTTGGCTGGTCCTTGGATCTCGTCGCCAACCACACCTTGATCAATCGGGTGCTGATGGTCGGTTGGGGCAACATGTTCGATGCCGGCTACTTCTGGCACTACAACGAATTGTGGGTCGGTGGCGCGGCGGGCCCGGGTGAAAAGGCCTATGTGGTCGGGCTGATTATCACCGTGTTTTCGATGCGGGTCGCCGCGGCGATCGGATTCCTGCAGATGAAGCGCTGGGGACACCAGTGGATGATCATTACCTGCTGGATGGGCGTGGTGATCTGGACCGCATACGTGTTCAACATGACGATGTACGCCGACGTGCGCTTCGCCGGTGTCGTTTTCCCGGTGATCGGCTGGTGGCTGTTCGACATCTTCTACATCACCCCGTTCCTGGCCATCCCGTACCTGCACACCGTCAACCGCGAAATCTTCTCTGACTGAGAGGGATAACATCATGACCACTGAAGCAACGAAAGAAGCGACGGCAGAAGACCTGCCCCCGGGTACCACGCCGTACTGGGCGCGCATGCACAAGTGGATCAAGCGCGCGGTGCTGGTCTGCCTGGTCGCGCTGGTCATCGAGGGCGCGTTCACGCTCCCGTTCATGGCCGTCTACTACGGCTACCCGACGTTGTCCCTCACCGAAATCTGTAGCGAGCTACTCAAAGTCCGCTACTCCGATGACACCCTGGAATGCAAGTACCCTTACCCCCCGTTGGGGCCGCCCGAGGGAGCCGAGGGCAAGGACACCGCGCAGGACATCTGGGGCATCCAACCGATTCCGAAATACCACCGGTTGGGATTCCGCGAATTGGTGCGCATCCATGACGAGCGCCTCGCCCGTCAGGCCGCAGAGCAGCAGGTTGGCGCAAAACCATAATGACCAAGCTGCGCGTCGTTCAGTGGACCACTGGCAATGTGGGCAGGAAGTCGGTGCACGCGATCGCAGCGAATTCCCTGTTGGAACTGGTCGGCTGCTACGCATGGTCGCCCGACAAGGTCGGCCGTGATGTCGGTGAGCTGTGCGGTATCGAGCACCTGGGTGTGCGGGCGACCGACGATATCGACGCGCTGTTGGCGTTGAAACCCGATTGTGTCGTCTACAACCCGATGTTCGCCAATGTCGATGAGGTGACCCGCATTCTGGAGGCGGGAATCAACGTCGTCACCACATCGGAGTTCATCACCGGGCAGCAACTGGGTCCTGATCGGGAGCGGATCAGCGATGCGTGTGCGCGGGGCGGTTCGACCATTTTCGGCAGCGGCATCAACCCCGGGTTCATCCAACTGCTCGCCATCGTCACCGCGGGTCTCTCGGACCGGGTCGATCGGATAGCCATCGTCGAGTCCTTCGACACCACCATCTACAACTCTCCGGACACGGAGATTCCGATGGGGTTCGGCTGTCCGATCGACCAGCCAGATCTGCCCGCGATCACCGAGAAGGGATCCGGGATCTTCCGCGAAGCGGTGCAACTGCTCGCCGATGCCCTAGGCGTCGAACTCGACGACATCCGCTGCGCAGCCGAATACGCGCAAACCACAGAAGATCTGGTCCTCCCTGGTGAATGGACCATCAAGAGGGGGTGCGTCGCGGGGATCGACCTGCGCTGGAAGGGGATCTTTGCGGGCCGCGAGGTGATCGAACTGCGCGCCGTGTGGACCAAGGGCCAATCGCTGGATCCCGCCTGGTCGACGAACTTCGGTTACACCGTTACGGTCGAGGGCCGTCCAACCATCAAGAGCACGCTGAATTTCGAGCCACCGCCGGACTTTCACGGCGAAACGATCGAGGACTACATCATGCTCGGGCTCACGATCACCGCGATGCCACCGATCACGGCAATACCCGCCGTCGTCGCGGCGCCGCCCGGCATCGCCACCTACACCGACCTGCCCCTGCTACTTCCGCGGGGCGTGCTGGCACGCAGCTGAAAGGACGGTACGCAAGTGACGGCAATTGCCGGTGCGCCCAACATCTTTGAAGCGGGTCTTCCGAGCCTCGCGTACGACGTCAATGAATCGCCCCATGAGGTCTGCGACCGGATTCGGGCCGCGCAACGACTGGCACCAATCGCCATCGGGCCGCTCGGTCCCGAAGTACTCTCATACGAACTCGCCCGAAGCATCCTTCGCGATACCCGGTTCGTGATCCCACCGGGTCTTCACCTGGCCGCGCAAGGCGTGACGTCAGGCCCGTTGTGGGACAGGGTTGTCGGCAGCATCATCTGCGCCGAAGGTGCCGAACACCATCGCTTGCGCAGCCTCGTCTCACGCGCATTCACACCTCGCGCGATCGCACGTATGCACGACACGATCGACGATGTGCTCAATGAACTCATCGACGGCGTCGCCCCAGCGAGACGTTGTGACGTCGTCACCGATATCGCACGGCACTATCCCATCCCGATCATCTGCGCGTTGATTGGCGCCCCACGCGGAGATTGGACGCAGTTCGACCGGTGGGCCGAAGCGATCTTCAAGATGGTCAACTTTTCGGTGAACCTGATCGAAGAGATGCCCGCCGTTCTGCGCAGCTGGGGCGAACTCGATGCCTACGTCGACGACATGGTGGCCGAACGACGGCACCAGCTGACCGAGGACCTGCTTTCCAACCTCATCCGCGCCGAGGATGACGGCGATCGGCTCAGCGCCGACGAACTGCGCATGACGGTGGCAGGTCTGTTAGTTGCCGGCACGGATACCACCCGCAATCAGCTGGCCGCCTCGTTGCAGGTGCTGCTGGATCACCCAGAGCAGTGGACGATGCTGCGTGAGCGTCCAGAACTTGCGATGTCCGCGGTCGAGGAGAGCATGCGCCACTCCCCTGCCGTGTGCACCACGGTCCGCACCGTGCACGAGGACGTCGAAATCGGCGGATTCACCTTCCCCCGGGAAACCTTCATCCTCGTGAATTCCTTTGCCGCTAACCGTGATCCCGAGGTGTACCAGGACCCCGATCGCTTCGACATAACCCGCAAGGAAGCGCCGGCGGTGTTGACCTTCGGTGGCGGCGTGCACTACTGCCTGGGCGCCAACCTGGCTCGGCTGGAATTGGCCGAAGGGCTCAAAATCTTGGCCCGAAGGATGCCCCACGCCCGCCGGGTCGGAGCGGCGCCGTGGAAACCGATGCTCGGCATGAGCGGGCCCACAAGCCTGATCATCGAATTTGGCGGTGGCCGATGACTGACTCGCCCTCGCGGTTGCATCATGTGGTCTTCGCGGTGGCACGCGAGCGACATGACACCGTGGGACAGCTCTTTACCGAACTGGGCTTCAGCTTCAACGAGGCCAACCTCGACGAACTCGGGATCCGGGTGCTGCTGGACTGGGACCGGGGTATCGAGTTGATCAGTCCTAACCTCGATTTTTCGTCGAGGGTGATTTCGGTCGGACTTGGCGATGGGGTGCGTGGTGTCTGGGGTTTGTGTGGTTTAGGGCGTGTTGGGGTTGTCCCGTGTCGCCGGGTTGGCGGGCTTTCCCAGGGCCGGTGGTCTTTCGTGCTCGGTTGGTCAGCTGGGTTGTCGGTCAACCGAAGGCGGTGCGGATGTGTTGCCATGCGGTGGCGATGGCTGCGGCCCATCGCCAGGTGGCGTCGATGCGTAGTCGGGTTCGGCGGGCGCCGCGGGTGATGCGGGCTGCGACGTGCAGGACTCGGTAGCGGAAGGTAGCGATCTCGGCACGGGTCAGGCCGGGGTGGCCGGTGAATCCGATGAGCTGGCACCAGGTGACCAGATCGGCTGCGGCCAAGACGATTTCCAGCCAGGCGGCGTTGGCGTCGAATGCCTGACACGGCAGGTTGCGCAGGCCGGTGGCTTTGAGTTCGCGGATGCGGTCTTCGACGCGGGCGTGTTGGCGGTGGCGTAGTTCCAGACCTGCCACCTGGCCGGCGACCACACCGGGCGGTGTGTCGGTGATGAACGCGGTGACCCGCATCCCGTCGGCGTCGGTGAACCGCAACTGCGCACCCGGATGGGCCCTTTCCTTGCGCAGGATCAGCCGGGTCCCCGCCGGCCACGATGACAGGTTGACCAGGTTGGTGGCCTCGGCGACCCAGGCGCCCTCGCGGATACCACCGTCGGTGTCGATCGCCGGATACCAGCACTGCCCGATGTTGAGAGTGTCCACAGCGTCCTGCACCCGCCAATCCACGGGGTAGCCGAAGGAGAACCCCACGCCCGCGGCGCGGCAGGCGTCGGCGAAGTCGTGGGTGGCCCCGGCGGTGTCGCAGCGCACCAGCACCGCCGGCTTGTCGGGGTCGTCGCGATGATCGGGGTCCGGCCGCCATCGCGCCGGCAGGCCGGCCAGTGCCTGCGCTAGGACACTGACGTGGTCAGCTGCGGTGTTGGAGCCCGCGCCACCGGGGCGCAGTAGGCCGGCCAGCGCTTCCCCGCCGGCGATCTCGGGGCGGTCCACGAAGGCCAGCAGCGGGTGGTGACCGTAGGTCTTTTTCCAGGTCGCCCCTGCCT
>NZ_MVHT01000110.1 GCF_002086275.1 Mycobacterium intermedium
CCCCGGCGCGCCCCCGGCGGGCTCCCTCGCGCGCGCCGGCGGGGGGGGGGGGGGGCGGGGGCCCCCCCCCCCCCCCCCGGGGCCCCCCCCCCCCCCGGGGGGGGGGGGGGGGGCCCCCCCCCGGGGGGGGGGGGGGGGGGGGGGGGCCCCCCCCCCCCCCCACTTCTCATTGGAGCGGAGGCACCCCGTCGACGCGCCACGCGGACATATGATTCAGCCGTGGCGATCCCCCCGTCGATCCCCGCTGAATTGGAGCGAGCCCGGCAGCTGGCGTTCGCCGCCGACGAGGCCGGGGCACGGGACCTGCTGGTGTCCCTGATACCGCGGATCGAGCAAGCCGACCGCGACGACTTCCTCCTGGAAGTCTTTGCGCAGCTCGGCGAGATCTACCTCGCCCGCGGGGCGAACGACGGTGTGCAAGAGTGCATTCAGCGCATTCTCGACTGCCTCGCCATTTACCGCAGCATACTTGCCGGCACCATGCCGGAGGCGGCCGCTCAGGTACACATTTCCGACGGCGAGATCGCGCATATGGTGTGCCGATATTCGCGCCGCGCGCAGTTTCTGCAGACCGGCCTGGCCGCCGCTCAGGGTGACCACGAGGCCGCCGCGGCTTCGCTGTCCGCGCTGTCTGCGCTGCCTGCACCGTCTGGGCTGCGTGGCCCCGGCGAATCCTTTCCCGACCTCGCCGCCGAACACGAGTACTTGATCATCTACGCTCACATCCTCTGCGCCACCGCGCTTTGCGATGACGACCTGCATGTGCGGTCGATTCCGTTGTGGCAGAGGGTGGTCCGCGCCATCGACGAACCGAGGTGCGCCGACTACCTGCGTGTGGCCGGCGCCACCGCATACGGCAGATTCTGCATAGAGACCGGGCGTCTGACGGACGCCGAGCCGTGGCTACGTCGCGCGGGGGCGCGCGCACAAGCCAACGCGTGGGAATTGGCAGACGCCCGAACGAAATTGGAACGCGCGGCGGCCTGTTGGGCGCTCGGCGACCACGTCGGGACCGAAAACCTGGTTTCGGAGGCCTACCCGGTGATCGCCCGCCATTCCCGCGCACACGATGTGTCTCGCTGCTGGCTTTACCTCGGTCTGGTCCGACTCGGCGCCGGCGCCCTCGAGGCGGCCGACCAGTGCTGGGAACAGGCCGAGAAGCACTGGCGCGAGTTGGGCAAGCCGTTACACCTGCACCGTATTTTGCTGCAGCGCAGCTGGATAGCGATTTTCTGGGGCAGATTCGCGCAAGCCGTCGAGCTGATCGCGCAGGCGCGGGAAATGCTTGATGCGTCGCCGCGCAGCAGCTGGTTGCAGTACGCGCAGCTAGACAATCACCTGGGCACGGTGTGGCGCGCCGACGCGCTGACGGATCTCGGTTTCGACGGTTCGGGCAACCCCGACGAAACCCTGCAGGAAACCGAAGCGCGGCACGCCGAATCGTTGGGAGTCCTGCATGGGGAGGTAGGCACGCCGGAATACTGGCGTGCGATGGCCAAACTCGAACAGGCCGCCGAGCTCAAGATTCCGGCCGCGTTGGCGGTCGACTCGGTGCGCTACTCGATCGCCGACGCAGAAGCGAGATCCCGCTGGGCGGCCAATGTTTCGGCACCGATCCTGGCTGGCGCATTCGCCGTCGCGTGGGAATGGGAGAACACCGAGCTGATCAGCGAGCTAGTTGAATATCACAGTGCCCGTGGGACGTTCGATATCGAACCGGCCCGACAAGAAGTGGGCGAGTGGGCATCGACAGCCACCGCGCCGGTTCTCATCGATCCGGACGAGGCACTGGCCGCCGCCGGCCCGTCAGCGCGCAATGGCGGCTCCCTCACGCGGCTGGGTCCGTTGCCACCGCTGCAGATGCAGCCGGGCAGCGAACCGATTTTGAGTCACTATCGCGCACTTGCACTTCAGCGATACGGTCGCGACGTCACGGCCGCCGAGCCGGCCTGGTCGACTTGGCCGTGAACGACTCGGACCGGCTTACCCTGGTCCTGCGCTACGCCGACGTCGGCATCGCCACCTACGCGAGCCTGCGCGTAGTGGACCAGCCGGCGCGCACGGTCACCTGGGTGGTGGAGGAGCCGATCCTGTTGGCCGCCTTGCAGGAACTGACCGGCACCCTGCCCGAGCCGCATGGTTCTGAGAGCCGCCGCGACGCCATCGAGCGGGCGCTGTCGACGGGCCCGTTCGCAACTCCGGACACCGAGCTGACGGTCGCCTACATCCTCGGTGTGCTGCTGATCGGCCAGGCCGGCTGGCAGTTGCTGGCCGAGTGCACGGCGTCGCCGCGTCCCGTCCTGTTCGTTTCGCCCAGCGCCCGCCTCGCCCGGGTGCCCTGGGGACTGCTGGCAGTGCCGAAATCGGGTCCGAGCAAAGAGGAATTGGTGCGGGCACGCCATGACGCCATCACCGCCAGCGGACGGGCTGCTGCGCAGATTCCTTGGCAGCTCGCCGATATCAAGGAACACACCGACGGCTACCGATTGGTGGAATTGGTCGATGTGCTGATGGCGGTGCCGCAGAACATCGTCCACGCGCCACGCGACCCGGTCGGCTGGGATGCCAGGCGGGACAATTCGCCGGTCCTGGTCCTGGATCCGCGGGTGCCGGGGCAACGACCCGACTCGGCGCTGGGATCGGTGCTGGGCAGGCCCTCGGAGCACACGCCGCTGTCCCGGCACTTCGCCGAGGTGATGCAGCGCCGAGCCGTGCTGCCAAGCGTCACAACAGCGGTCGAGTTGTTCCGCCGTTCCGACGCCGACCGTAGGTGGCTGTCGGAGTTGTTGGCGCAGAGCCCGAGTCGCTTGCTGTACGTCGGACACGCGAGCTCGGCGGATGGTGAAGGGGGCCAAGCCGACCGGGCGTCCCTGCATCTCGCGTGTACAGCGCAAATGCCCGGCGATGCGGACGCCATTGGCGACCACCGACCGCTGACCGCATCGGATTTGATGGCGCTGCGGTTGCCGATGCCGCCGCGGGTGGCGTTACTCGCCTGTGCGTCGGGTGGTGACTACCAATTCGACGAGGCGACCGGCCTGGTCGCGGCGATGATCCTGGGTGGTGCCCAACTGGTGACCGCCACCTTGTGGTCACTGCCCACCTCTGCCGCATATCGGCAGTTCGCCGCCGCCGGTAACGATCTGACCGATCCGATGGCGGACGTCGTCGCCGCGGTAGATCAAGCCCACGAGGCAGAAGAAGCCGGATGTGCTCTAAATCGTTGGCAACGCGAACAACTGCGGAACTGGCGGGACGGGACCGTAACCGCCAGCCCACTGTATTGGGGAGCGCTGGTCACCTTCGCCGTCGATGCCACACGCTGAGCATCACGCAAAGACCAGACTGGATGCCCGGACTGCCAGCACGTCGTCGGGCAGCGAAAGCTCCTCGCGCTCAGTGGGATCGAATGCGACGAGCACGACGAGGCCGGGCCGCAGGGTGGCGACCTGCGGGTCCGATTCATCCTGGACCAAGCGGCCGACGAAGCTGTCACCGTCCACGTCGGACACTTCGATCCAGATGTGACGCTGGCTGGCGACAGTCTCGGCTACTTCCGTTTCCACCTTGCGCACGGTGCCCACGCCAACGGCGACCTCGTCATTGCTGCGCGAAGCGCGCCCAGTCGAGTCAATGAACCGGGCGACCAAAACCACGACGGCCGCACCCAGAATCGCGCTGAGCAGCGCGGTCCACACCTGGTGCGATACGACGTAGAGCATCGTCGCTGCGATCAGGCCAATTTCCGCGCCGATCGCGAGTAGCTTGTTCCTGTTCATGCGACAAGATTCGCGTCCGCACGCGGCTACCGAACCCAACTTTCTGGTTACCTCTAGTTTCAGCGTTGCCCCTATCCTGTGGACATGAGCGCCGATCCGCAGGTAGCGCCTGCCGTCACGGTGGGACAGCCCCGCCGTGCGGTTATCGACCGAGCGTGGCGCGCAATCGGTCCCGGCGTGGAGGTGCTCAGCAGCGACGACGGCGGGCCGTTGAGCAGGACCGTCAAACGCATCATCGATCCACTCGTGTTGCGACTGCGCTCGAATCCCCAGTATTCGGCTCCGATGGTCAGCGCCGAAACCGCGGCGGCGATGCACGACCTGATCGTCGAGAACGGCCCCCAACTGCGTTTCGCGGCAGCATGGTTCGGAGTTCTGAAGTTAGAGCGCCGCAGACAACGGATTCGCAGTGGAAACGCCCAGGAACTTTATTTTCCGGTCTGTTTCGAGCTGGCCGTGACCAAAGGCGCGCCGACACCGCAGGATCGCGAGTCGGCGGCCGAGACACTGCACGCGATCCACCAGGGCCGGGACCGGACCGCGATCGAGGTGCTCAACGAATACGTCGCGAACCGCGAGGTCGTGGCCTCGTTGGCCGCCCAACTCGAGCGCAGTTGGCGTGACGTTCGGGCCGACGGCGACACCACCGTCGAAGTGTTTCTGGCCGAGCTGGGCACGGTACTCGGGCAGGCCTCCGGGCACAACGCCGCCGCAGCGCGACAGCGTGTCTGGCGGGCCATGATCGATGACCCGACCCCCTACAACCTGGGCGCTCGCACGCGCGTCGAGGGCGCCGAGTTGCCTTGGTCGATTGTCGAGTTGGGCTTGAGTTCCGTTGCGCCACAACGGCCGCCAGCGATCAGCGGTGGCTCCGACAGCGATCGTCCGTTGGATCGCAGCGTGGTCGACCGGGTGCGCTCCACCTTGCGCCGCGCCCTGGATCGCGACGCGCTGCCCGACATTCCGATGTTGTGCGCCGAAGAGGTCGACCGGGCCAGCGCACCCTGGGGCCTGCTCAGCGAAGACAAGCAGGCCACGATGGTCGCCGGCATCGAAGTCGCGGGTGAGCTCGCACCCCTGGACCGCACCGTCACCAGCCGTTACGCCCTCGCCGCCCAGATCCAGGCCCGGTTACGCAAGGAGGCCTACGTCCTGCACGCACGTCGATATCTCGCCGCCGGCGGGCCGATCCACCCGCGGCAGCGCCAGGTGGTCGACGACCTGGCCTCCTACGCGCAGCCGTACCTCAGCCGGCTGTGGGCACGACTGCACGGACGTGACGTGTGGCAGGAGCCGTGTGACGACGTCGACGATGTGCGGTCGCTGCTCGAAGGCGTTGCCCGGTCGGTGAGCCTTGACCACCGGCAACGGATCAAGTCGATGCTGGAATTGCAGGTGGCGGGATGAGATTGGTCACCGAATCGGGGCTGTGGAGCACAAGCAGCGGTCCGCAGCTGTTCGAGGCTTCGCCGCTGGTGGCGGTGCTCGAAGTCAGCGGGGCCGTGCTGCACTTCCGCATCGATGAGCCAAGCGAGTCGGTTCAATTCGCATTCACCGATCTGTCCCGCGCCGACTGGTTGTGGCGGGTGCTCGGCGAAGCCGGGCACGCCGCACTGGTGACGGCGGCAAGCGAAGCCAACGATGACAGCATCGACGTCGCCGGCGTCGACATCGTCCCGGGATCCCTCGGACCCCTGCGGCGGCTGGCCATCGGTCACTGGTTGCGCCGCTGGTGGCCGGCCAGTCTGCGGGACGGCATCGCCGGCCTGGATCGCGCCCTGCTCGATGCCGAGGTCGCGTTGCTGACCGCCGACGCCCAGGGCTTCTTCACCGACGACACCCTGGATTCCGACGTCGGCGAGCTGCTCGCGCCGCACGCCGACGCCTTGCTCATGCACCTCCACACCGGCGATCCCCGCATCGGAGAATTGGTGCGAGCCGCGGCCGAGTTGGCCGACGAGCTGGGCGTCGACAACGGCGCATGGCCGGAACTTGGATTGTTTTTCGAGGATTCGAACGCAGCCAGGCATCTCGCGGCCTCGACCGGACACCGCGATGACTATGCGCTGGCGGCCGGATCTGACGCCGGCCGACGGGGTGCGGCGTCGATCTCACGCGGCGTCGCGTCCGTGCACTGGGCCGCGGTGCCGCCCGGGATTTTCGACGCCGCCGAGGACACCGTCGATTGGAGCGTCGAGACGGCCGGCCCGGCAGTCGTCGCCGTCGTCCACGCGGAGGTCATCGGCCCCGAGCCCGCCACCGGAATCCCGGTGCGCGTGCGGTCGGGAACTGTCAGCGCTGACGGCTCCCTGTCCCCCGACGGCCGTGCCAGACTGCCGATGGTCGATGCCGAGCAGCAGCCGATGACGGAATCGGCTGCCTGGAATCATGATTGGCCGAGCACGTCGGTGGTCATCGGGGCCGATGTCGAGGAATCGCGCGAAACGCGGGACCGCGTCCGGAACTGGGTGCGCGCACGATTGGACCATCCGCCGCAGGACGCGTTTCTCGCCGAGATCCTCGCCGCCGAGTCCGCCTACTAGAGTTGCCCGGGGCGCCTTCCCTATGCTGAGCGAGTGCCAAACACCTATCGAGTCGTGCAATGGACCACGGGAAATGTCGGCAAAAGCGCACTGCAGGCCATCGCCGCCAACCCCTCGCTCGAGTTGGTGGGTTGCTATGCCTGGTCACCGGAAAAGGCCGGCCGTGACGCCGGCGAACTCTGCGGCCTGGCCCCGTTGGGCGTGGCCGCCACCAACGACGTCGACGCACTGCTGGCCCTGAAACCGGACTGCGTGGTCTACAACCCGATGTGGATCAACGTCGACGAGCTGGTCCGCATCTTGTCGGCGGGGGTGAACGTGGTGACGACCGCCGCCTTCATCACCGGGCACAACCTGGGCGAGGGCCGCGACCGCATCCTGGAAGCCTGCCGAGAGGGCAACTCGACGATCTTTGGATCCGGTATCAGCCCCGGCTTTGCGGAGCTGTTGGCCATCGTGTCGGCGATGGTGTGCAACCGGATCGACAAGGTCACCGTGAACGAAGCCGCGGACACCACCTTTTACGACTCGCCGGAAACCGAGAAGCCTGTCGGCTTCGGTCAGCCCATCGACCATCCCGAGCTGCAGGCGATGGCCGCCAAGGGGACTGCCGTCTTCGGCGAGGCGGTTCGGTTGGTCGCCGACGCCCTCGGCGTCGAACTCGACGAGGTACGCTGCGTCGCCGAATTCGCGCAGACCACAGCGGACCTGGTGATGGAGTCCTGGACCATCCCGGCGGGATGCGTCGCCGGCGTCTACATCAGCTGGCAGGGAATCGTTGGCGGCAACGCCGTGATCGACCTCAACGTCAGGTGGCGCAAGGGGCAGACACTCGAGCCGGACTGGAAAATCGACCAAGACGGCTGGGTCATCCAGATCGACGGCCAGCCGTCGGTCACAACCAAGGTCGGCTTCCTTCCGCCGCCGTACTTCCAGGCCCAGTCGATCGCCGACTTCATGGTGCTGGGCCACATCATGACGGCTATGCCCACGATCAATGCGATCCCGGCCGTCGTCGCTGCCGCGCCCGGCATCGTGACGTACAACGACCTGCCACTGACCCTCCCCCGAGGCGTACTGCATACCGCTCCGAAAACCACCTAACGTACTGGCACCGTTCCAACAGTGGAATGAAAATCCGTTGGCGCGCCTCATTTGACGGGTTTCGAGACGATAATTAGTGTCGAATTGTGCCGAGGCTGAATCGTGCCGGGAAAGATCTCGGCCGCGTACTTGAGTGGCTGTTGAACCGCGACGTTCCAGACAGCGAAATCGGTTCCGCGCTGAATCTGGCCAAGGCGACCTACTCCCGTCGCAAAGACGCCGATGACTTCCCCAACTACGCCGAACTCCTCGCGATTGGCGAGCACTTCGGCTTGTCCGCCCGCGTGCTGCAGATCGCGTTCGGCTGGCGCGGCGAAGATGAACTGATCCTGCTCGACGTCGAAGAGATGCGCCAATACATGGACCAGGCCGGCACCGCCGTGCTGGGCAACGAGGGCGTTCGCCGTTACATAGAGGCCCGCGGGGAGCCCGACAACCCATTGGCCGACGCCGTCCTGCGCCTGGCGAATTTGGAGCGCACATCGAAACGGGACGGCAGCGGTTCTTCTTGAGATCTCTCGCAGCGTTGGCCCGAACCGCCGGCGCTGCGACCCCCTCCACCGCAGCGCCGGGGCGCGGCTACGTGCCGACTGGGCGCTCAGCAGGACCTAGCATAGCGTAGATGTTTCTAAAATGAAACAGAGAAGCGCAAATCGGGTGTAAATCTCGCTATCGGAGTTATCGGTCCGTCGTAGGGTCCGCGCACAGACCAGCGGCGTTGTACATCCACCGCGGTTACATGGGTCCGCGACCGGGTAACCAGCCGCTCATGAGTGCCCAAGACAAGCTGAAGAACAAGATCGACGATGTTGGCGGCAAAGCGAAGGAGGCCCTCGGCAAGGCCACCAACGACCCGCACGTCGAGAACGAGGGCCGCGGCGACCAGGCCAAGGCCAGCCTCAAAGACGCGGGCGAAAAGGTAAAGGACGCGTTCAGGAAGTAGCGGTCATGGCTTGGCGACGACTGGTGAAGACGGTTGCGGCCGCGAGCGCCGCGGCCGGTGTGTGCGCGCTGGTGGGCGCCTCGGCCCCGACGGCGGCCGCGGCCCCTTGCCCGGACGTCGAGGTCGTGTTCGCCCGCGGCAGCGGAGAGCCCCCCGGCGTCGGCGGCATCGGTGGGGCTTTCGTCGATGCTGTGCGGTCGCGAATCGGCGACAGGTCGCTGGCCGTGTATGCGGTCAACTATCCGGCCAGCACCGACTTCGGCAGCAGCGACTTCCCCTTGACGGTGATCGACGGAATCCGTGATGCCGGCGGGCACATCCAGGCCATGGCAACCAACTGCCCCACTACCCGGGAAGTGCTCGGCGGTTACTCGCAGGGCGCGGCCGTTGCGGGTTACGTCACCTCGGCCGCCGTGCCAGCCGGCGTGCCCGCGTCCGCGGTGCCCGCGCCGCTAGCGCCGGAAATCGCAGATCACGTTGCCGCGGTCACGCTGTTCGGCGCGCCATCCGATCAGTTCCTGGCCTCCTACGGCGCTCCGCCTCTCGCGATCGGCCCGCCCTACCAGGCGAAGACGATCAGCTTGTGCGCCAACGGTGACGGCATCTGCGGCGCCGGGGCCAGTCCCGTATCGCACGCCCTGTACGCAGTCAACGGCATGACGAACCAGGCCGCTGATTTCGCCACCGGCCGGCTGTAATACAGAATCGAAGGCATGCGCGTTCTGGTGACCGGCGGGACGGGATTCGTAGGAGGCTGGACCGCTAAGGCCATTGCCGACGCGGGCCACTCGGTGCGATTCCTGGTGCGTACACCGGCGAAGCTGGAAACGTCCGTCGGCAGGCTGGGCGTAGACGTTTCGGACTACGTCCAGGGAGACATCAAGGACCGGGACACCGTACGCGAAGCGCTCACCGGCTGCGACGCGGTGGTACACAGCGCCGCCCTGGTCGCGACCGATCCCCGCCAAACCCCGGAGATGCTGAGCACCAACATGCAGGGGGCGGGCAATGTCCTCGGGCAAGCGGTGCAGCTCGGGCTGGATCCGATCATCCATGTGTCGAGTTTTACGGCGCTTTTCCATCCCGGGCTGAAGACGCTGACCGCCGACCTGCCGGTGGTCGGCGGGACGGACGGTTACGGAACCTCGAAGGCACAGGTCGAGATCTACGCCCGCGGCCTGCAGGATGCCGGGGCGCCGGTGAACATCACCTACCCGGGCATGGTGCTGGGACCGCCCGTCGGCGACCAATTCGGTGAGGCGGGCGAGGGTGTCAAGGCCGCCCTGCAGATGCACGTGATCCCCGGTCGGGGCGCGGCGTGGTTGGTCATCGACGCGCGTGACGTCGCCGCCGTACACGTGGCACTGCTGGAATCCGGACGCGGTCCGCGTCGCTACATGGTCGGCGGGCATCGGGTTCCGGTGACCGAACTCGCGAAGATGCTCGGCGACGCCGCCCACACCCCCATGGCCGCGGTGCCGGTGCCCGACACGGCGCTGCGGGCGGCTGGGACGTTACTGGACTACGTCGGTCCGTATCTGCCGTTCGAGAATCCGTTCACCGGGGCGGGCATGCAGTACTACACACAGATGCCCGAGTCGGACGATTCGCCGAGCGAGCGGGAACTCGGGATCACCTATCGCGATGCGCGCACCACGATCGCCGAAACGGTGGCCGCGATTCGCGCGGCCGGCGGCTAGGCGCTCGCGTCGCTCTCCGGCCGGCGTAATAGGGCCCGGCCAGCCAATGCTGCGACCACTGCGGGGATAATCCACGGCGCGCCAACGATAATGGGATCCATCCACGCATGTGACAGGTCGGCGCGGTTGGTTGCGGCGCGCGAAGAGTAGCCGTGATGGGTGAATTCGCTTCTGATTCCGGTTTCGGTCAGCGGGTTGTCCGGACGTGCGGTGAGAAACGAAGCCAGGTGGCTTTCCAGCGCGTCGACCCGGTCAGCGGCTATGAGTAGCAGCCAGTGCGCCGCTCGCGCCTCGCTGTACTTCCGATAGGCGAACTTGCGCACGGCACCCGAAATCCCTTTGGGCGGGCAGGATGTCCCGAGCACCGGGGTGAGGAATTGATGCTCGATGGACCGCTCCCGGGGCCAGTGCGAGGGCTGGCGTTCCGGAAACTCCCAATGGGCACCGTTGGCGGGCGGCTCGTTGTCCTGAAGTTTCGGAAAGGACGGCCGGTCCTTGGGGTCGAGGTCGGCGCCCCAGCCCGGTATCCGAGCACGCAATCCGGCACAGTCGCGGGTCAACGGCAGATTCGGTGTGTAAGCCATGGTGTTCCTACTCTCAGCTGGCGGCGGGCAGGATGACCGGTTTGATGCAGTTATCCAGCTTGGCGGAGAAGATGTGATACGCCTCGCCGATGTGTTCCAACGGAATACGGTGGGTGACAATGTCTTTGGGACTCAGGTAACCCTCTTTGAGGTGGGAGAAGAGACGCGGCCACTGGCGCTTCACCGGGCACTGGTTCATCCGCAGCGTGAGTCCCTTGTTGAGGGCGTCGCCGAACTTCACCGCGCTGAACAACGGCCCATAGGCGCCGACGATGGAAACCGTTCCGCCCTTGCGCACCGAATCGATGGCCCAATTGACAGCCACCGGTGAGCCGCCCTGCAGCTTGAACTTGGCCGCGGTGACATGCTGGATGAAGTTGCCGTCGGCCTCGGCACCGACCGCGTCTATCGCGACATCCGCACCGAGGTAATCGGTTTCCTTCTTCATCCGCACGACGATGTCGTCACACTCGGCGAAGTTGATGGTCTCGGCGAAGGCGAAATCGCGCGCCTTCTCCAACCGGTACTCCAAGTGGTCGATCACGATCACCCGACCGGCACCCATCAGCCAGGCGGATCGCGCGGCGAACAGTCCGACGGGTCCGGCGCCGAAGACCACGACGGTGTCGCCTTCAGCGATGTCGCCCAGCTGCGCACCGAAATAGCCGGTGGCCAAGGCGTCGGTACAGAGCAGCGCGTCCTCCTCATCCATCCAGTCCGGAATCTTGGCGGGACCGACATCGGCGAACGGCACACGCACGAACTCGGCCTGGCCCCCGTCGTAACCGCCGCACGTGTGCGAATAGCCGTAAATGCCGCCGACCGCGGTGGCATTCGGGTTGACGTTGTGGCAGTTGGAGTACAGGCCGCGCACGCAGAAATAACAGGATCCGCAAAAGATGTTGAACGGCACCATTACTCGGTCGCCGGGAGACAGATTCCGCACCGACGGACCAACCTGCTCGACCACGCCGATGAACTCGTGGCCAAACGTCATCCCCACCCGGGTGTCCGGCATCATGCCGTGGTACAGATGCAGATCCGACCCGCAGATCGCCGCCATCGTCACCCGCACTATCGCGTCGTTGGGATGTTCGATCGGCGGCATTTCCTTCTGCTCGACCCGCACCTTGTACGGTCCGCGGTAAACCATTGCGCGCACTTTGCCTCCTACTGGGCTCCCGAAAAACTCCGAAAGACCCCTGAAAGACCCCTTGAGAGAGCCGTATTGGACGGTCCGACCGACCCACACAGGCAGTTCGGCTGACGCGCCTGGCACGACCTGCGACCCAGACCTGTCCTAGCGTTACCCCGATTCGGAGACGCCAAACGACAGCGCAGAGGTATTACGGCGCTTCGTCGGGAGGCGGGGCGGGTTGTTCACCCGATGGCGAGTTCTTCAGATACCTCCGCAGCCGAAGAAGCTCGTTGGTAACGATGCCGAGGCCGAGTAGCACCAGCACCGTCACCACAATCACAGTGGTCACCAGTCCATGGTGACAGCGTCCATGGTGGCAGCGCGAGCGAGTGCGCGGGGCCGCAGCTAGGCTGCGGGCACAATCTCGAGGCCAACGTGCACCTTGTCGATGCCGCCCCGCACGATCGAGTGCGCGTAAAACCACCAGGCGTGGTACCAGTACCGCTTGAGCACCGCGTTGTAGACGCGGCGGGTTTCCGACTTGGGCAGCACCCGGGCGACCCCCTCGACCGCGTCGCTCTTGGGTTTGCCCAGGGCCGCACTCTTGGCGAGGGTCACCCGCGGGGTATTGCGAATCCGCTTGACCTTCCACGACCCGTCGTCGGTAATGACCAGCAAGCGGCCGTTGCCGTCCGGGACGCCCCAGATCGGTGTCGGCTTCGGCCGGCCGTCCTTGGTGAATGTTGTCAGCAGCAGGTACTTGGACTTGATGACGTCCTGGAAAGTTGCGGGCACGCTGTTCACAATTCCCATAATCGCTGCCGGATAACCGTGGTGTTCCCCACGAAACGAAATCGGCTAGTCCGCCGCGAGCGCGGCGTCAATCAACGCGGCGGCCGCAGATCGCGCATGCACGAACGGCGCGCCGTCGTTCAACGACGTCGCCAGGGCGGTCGCGCCCTCGAACAACACGCCCAACTGCTGGCCCAGCAGGTACGGATCGGCGGCCCCGGCCTCTTGCGCGACGGCGACGAGACGGCTGACGAACTCCTGCTTGTGGGAGCGCACTATGGCGTCAACGTCGGACAGCGAGCCGGCGGATTCGACCGCCGCATTGTGAAAGGGGCAACCCCGGACCACGCTGGCGCGCGGCGCTTCGAAGATCGCGAGTAAACGCTCCCGGGGAGAAAGCGCGGTGTCGTCCAAGCGCCTCTCGGCTGGCGTGCCACCGGCGGCCTCGAACGCGCGCAGGTAACTCGCCACCAGATCGTTCTTGCTCGGGAAGTGTTGGTAAAGCGTGCGTTTGGAGACGTCGGCTTGTTGTGCGACGAGTTCGACGCCGGTCGCGTGGATCCCGTTGCGGTAGAAGAGTTGACCCGCGGCATGCTCGATACGCTCCCGCGCCCCGCGTCCGCCGGGTCGACGCGCCACCTCGTTCATTCCGCCATAGTACACCGTACGGTTTACATAACCCAGATTCGGCGCTATGGTGATCGACCATTAGTACACCGTTCGGTTTACAAAAAGAGGAGACAGGCATGGGCACACCCCACTCATCAACCGCACCGATCCTGGTGATCGGCGCTACCGGCCGGCACGGCGGCACCGGCGCGACGGTGGTGGATCGACTGTTGAGCGCGGGGCACCCAGTCCGTGCCTTGGTCCGGGCCGAGGACGGCCGCGCGGAATCGTTGCGGCATCGGGGGGCCACGACGGTGGTTGCCGATCTGCATGACCGTGCATCACTGGTGCCGGCGATCGACGGGGTGGCCGCGGTGTACTTCACCTATCCCATTGCCGCGGGCGTGATTCCGGCCGCGGCCAACCTGGCGTCCGCCTTGGTCGCACAAGCTCCGACCGCCCACCTTGTGGTGATGTCGATGGTGGTTTCATCGCCCGACAGTCCGAGCAAGCTGGGCCAGGCGCAGGCCGTCGCCGAGGAGGTGTTCGTCTGGGCCGGGCTGAACCCCACCGTGCTGCGGTTCGCCGCGCTCTTCCATGAGAACGTTCTACTGTTGCACGAGAACACAATTCGAGACGACGGGCTGATCGCCAACAGCTTTGGCGATGCCCCGGCCCCGTGGATCAACGGTGACGATGCGGCCAAGGTCGCCGCGACCCACCTGTTGAAGCCGAGACCGGCCGCACCGCAGATCAGCTACATACCGCCGGCCGAGACGATCACCCACGCCGACGTCGCCGGCATCATCTCGGCAGCGACCGGACGCCGAGTGCGCTACGAACACATCCCCGCGGCAACCTGGCGCCGTGAACTAGAACTCGCCGCGGACGCCGAACCCACATCGCCCATCAATCATGCTATGGCTCAACATATCTCAACCGTGGGTGCACTGGTGGCGACGCGAGCCAGGGCTCTTGTCGGGCCCGACCCGGCCGCGCTGACCAAGGTGCTCGATCAGGCACCGACGACGTTCGCAGACTTCGTCCACCAGAACCTGTCCCGATTTGCCGACAACTAAGCCAACAAACCCAACCAAAGGGTGGGGATGGAATGATCACCCCGGAGCAGGTCGCCGCCGGGGTCGTCGACGCCGCCGAGAAACCTCAACTCCCGCTGCGAATTCCGATCGGCGACACGGCGCGGGCAGTGTTGGCCGCCCGTCACGCCTCACCAGAAGACGTTCCATTCATCCTGGCGAACGCTAGGGCGGGACCTCGCCACTAGTCGGCGTGGCGGGCCGCTTCCTGCGCGAGTTGCACGCGTGAGTTCAGGCCCAGCTTGCTGTAGACGTGGGTGAGGTGGGACTGGACCGTGCGCGGTGAGACGAACAGCCGGGTAGCAATGTCGTTGTTGCCCAAGCCTTCGGTGACCAGTCGCACCACATCGAGCTCGGTTCGGGTGAGCGAGCCCCACCCGCTGCTCGGGCGTTTGCGTTCGCCACGGCCGCGTTGCGCGTAGGCGACCGCCTCCTGGGGCGACAGCGCGGCGCCTTCGGCCCAAGCGGATTCAAAGTCCTGCTCGCTCATGACATTCCGCAGGCCAGCGATGGAGGCCTCGCAGCAGGCGTCCCAAACCTTGATCCGCATTATGCCCATCTTTCCCCGAATGCCGGCGGCCGCCCCAAAGAGCCGCACCGCTTCTGGATAGCTGCCCGAGTCTGCCGCCAAGGTGGCGAGGCACTCGAGAGCGTCGCCACCGGTCATGGAAAAGAACTCATTCGGCATGCACGCCAGCGCATCATGGGCGTCGCGCAGCGCCTGCTCGGGCTCAGACTGCGCGATCGCGACGTGTGCCCTAACCGTCAGCGCATACGTCTGGACCGCCCAGCCCAGTGATGTTGCCACCGCGGCATCAGCCCAGCGCCGGGCCTCGATCAGCTCGCCGCTCGCCCAGAGCGACAGTGCCCGCGCAGGACGAACATGCACGGCCAGGCCCGGCACCGAATTGCCGTAGTCCCATGACTTGGTGGCAGCGTCGAGCGCCAGTCCGGCATCTCCCGCCGCGAGCCCCACGTTAGCTAACGATAAGAAGCCGACACCTGTGAAGATTCCACCGATTTCAGCCAGAGATCCGATGCTTTCCTCGGCGGCGGCCCGCGCCGCGTCGACGTCTCCCGTCCATGACAATGCCGTCGCGCAATGGGCAAGGGCGGTCGCTTCCAGAATCTTGAGGGCGTCGCCAACTGACCGCGCCTCGGCCACCACCTCACGCAACTGGGAAACGGCTCCGGCCGCGTCGCCCCGGTAAATCTGTACCAAGCCGAGGCACATACGACACTGACGCGAGTTGAACCGGTCACCGATCGCGTCGGCGAGATCGCGTCCTTCCTCGGCGGCCGCCTGCGCGCCCAACGGGTCGCCGGTGGCAATCAAAGCACTGGTGCTCCAGGAAAGAATCTGGCTGAGTCGCCATTTGTCGTCTAACTTCCGAGCCAGTTCGTTTGCTTCAGCGAAGTACTCGCCCGCCAATTCGGCGTTGTAGGCGGCGGTAAAACCGCAGGCCGTCAGCACCCTGGTCAGCACGGCGTCGTCGTCCGCCGCGCGCGCGAGCGTCAGGGCTTGTTGTGCCTGATCCAGGCAGTCCACGCTGCCGAATCCTGACTCGAGGAAAGCTTTGTCTGCCAACGCCCGAGCGCGGACCACGATCGGCAGACCGGCGTCTTCGGCGATATCCTGGGTCAGGACGGTGTCGAGCATGGCCAATCCTTCTCGGATCCGGCCGTGTCCGATCCAAAGCGGCTGCAACGACGACACCAGCGTCAAAGCCTGAGCAGTGTCGCCGTTTTCACGACTCCAGGCGAATGCGGCGCGCATATTGTCGAAATTCAGTTCGATCTGCTCGCTCTGCTGCTCGTAGTCGGTGCCCGCTGGCGCGTCAAATGCGATCGCCAAGGACGTGAAGTGATCACGGTGGCGCGACCTGGCCTTGTCTCCCTCGCCGGACTCCGCCAGCTTTTCCTGTGCGTACTGCCGGACTGTCTCCAGCAGGCGGTATCGGGTTCTGTCCCGGCTGTCGTCAGCAAGGACAAGCGACTTGTCAACCAACAGTGAGAGCAGATCGAGGACCTGGTAGTGCTCTACATCATCAAAGCCGGCGACGGCTTGGGCGGCGACCAGGTCGAAGCCACCCAGAAATACAGCCAACCGCCGGAACAGAATCCGTTCGGAGGAGGTCAGTAACGCATGCGACCAGTCCACCGAGCCGCGTAACGTCTGCTGACGACGCACCGCGGTACGGGCACCACCGGTCAGCAGACGGAAGCGGTCGTGCAGGGTGTCGACGATCTCGGTCAACGACAGGGCGCGTACCCGTGCGGCAGCAAGTTCGATCGCCAGCGGCAGTCCGTCGAGGCGTCGGCAGATCTCGGTGACCGAGGCGACGTTCCCGTCGTTGACCGCGAATTCGGGCCGGGCGCGACGGGCCCGGTCGGTGAACAATTCGATGGCTTCGTCGGCCAGCGGCAGCGACGGCACCCGCCAACCCACCTCTCCTGCGACGTCAATCGGTTCACGGCTCGTCGCCAACAAGGTCAAACCGGGAGCAGCGCCCAACAAACCGATGATCAATTCCGCACTCGCATCTAGCAGGTGCTCGCAGTTGTCCAGCACCACCAGCATCTGGCGGCCCGCAACAAAGCGGATGAGCGCGTCCATCGTGGAACGGCCCGGTTGGTCGCTGAGCCCGAACGCGCGCGCCACTGCGATCGGAACGACGTCCGGATCCGTCAGCGGCGCCAGATCGACGTAGCAGACACCGTCGGCGAATTCGCCGGCCAGTCGGTTCGCGATCTCCACCGCGAGCCGCGTCTTGCCCACTCCCCCCGCTCCGGTCAGCGTCACCAACCGGTTGTCGGCCAACAGTTCCCGCGCTCGACCCAGTTCCGCCGCCCGCCCCACGAAGCTGGTCAGCTGTGGCGGAAGGTTATGCAGGGCAACGGTTTTACCGCCTTTGGATGCGCGCAGCGGCGGAAACTCGTTCACCAGGTCGGGATGACACAGCTGCAGTACCCGCTCGGGACGGGGCAAGTCACGCAGCGTGTGGCTGCCGAGATCGGCCAGCCATGCACCGGCGGGAAGCCGCTCGGCGACCAATTCCTCTGCGGCGCCTGATAATACGGTCTGGCCGCCATGCGCCAGATCGCGCAGCCGCGCGGTCCGGTTGATCGTCGGGCCGGCGTAATTGCCCTCGTCGCGCAGCTGAATCTCGCCGACGTGGATGCCAATGCGCAGCCGAATGGGCGCCAGCGGAGCGCGCTGCAACTCCAGTGCCGCGGCGACCGCATCGGAGGCTCGGGCGAAGGCCGCCACGAAGCTGTCGCCCTCGCCCTGCTCGACGGGCCGCACGCCATTATGTGCGGCGACGATGTCGTTGACCGCCTGGTTCAGCCGAGCGAGTGCAGTGGTCATCTCCTCCGGTTGTGTTTCCCACAGCCGCGTCGACCCTTCTACGTCGGCCAGCAATAACGACACAATGCCCGTCGGCAACAGCCCGCTCACGCCAACTTCGCTCCAGCTCGCCGGCGGCATTTCCATGCGTGGATCGATCTCGCTCATGCTAGCCAGCATGCGGCGTTCGCTGGCCCGAAACATCGGCGTAAACGCGGAGATTTCGGCGCGGGCGGCGGAGATTCTCGGCTGCGCCGGCTATGGCATTGATCCGGCCCACGCCAGATGTCCCTGGAAAACCACCGTCAAGCCAATCCCTGAGCTCGAAACTTGTTTGGCTCTCCGGATAGGACGGCAGACCGCCGAAGTGTTTGACTCGTGCTTGTTCTAACGTCCCGCGCTTGCCGTTTGATCTGCCGGGTAGGGCGCACCGAACTCGGGCACGGGGCGGAAGCCGTGCTCGTGGGCGGCTCCGACCGCGCGTCGCAACGGCAGAATCAGTGGCACAAAAAGGATTTGGTCCACCAGGATCGGCGTGATGAGCCGATTGTGCACAAACGCAAAGGAACTCTTGGTCACCGGGTCGGCCCAGCCGATGGTGCCGCCGAGACCGGCGTGGCCGAATCCCCGCAGCAGGCCGGGAACCGGTGATCCGTGGTAGCCGAGATGGAACGACATCGGGACGATGAGGTTCAGGTCCGGGCGCAGGCTGGTCTTGCCCAGCAGGTCGCGCGCCAGGTGCGCGGACACCAACTGGGTGTCGCCGACCCGGCCCTCGCTGGCCAAGGCCCCGTACATCTTGGCCACCGCGCGCGCCGTCACCACCGCGTTGACCGACGGGATCTCACTGTCCAGGAAGGGCGTGTCGCCCTGGATCAGCGAGGTGATGCCCGGCACGTACATCGCTCCCAATCCCCCGGCCACCGGCAGCTCGGCAAGCCGGGGTGCCAGGTGGTCGAGCAGCGGATTGGCACGCGTGCTCTGCGGAAACATGATTTGCGCGGCTTTGGTGGGCGCGTCAACCGGCGGACGTCCGAGATGCAGGCCGTCGGTGTTGAGCGGCTGCGCGAGTTCGGTGCGGAAAAGCTCCCGCATGCCTTTACCGGTGATCGCGCGGGCCAGACCGGATACCAACCAGCCGTAGGTGAAGGCGTGATAGGCGGCGCGCCCGAAATGGCGGTCGGCCGGCGCGGCGGCCATCCGCTCCTCCATCAAGCGGTGGTCGAGCAGCTCTTCCTTGGTGACGCCCTTCATGTGGGACAAGCCGGCGCGGTGCCGCAGCATGTCGCGCACGGTGATGTCGGCCTTGCCGTTGGCCCCGAACTCCGGCCAGTAGTGCGCGACCGGCGCGTCGTAGGACAGCTCGCCGCGATCGACAAGACGGTGTAGGACCGTCGCCGCCACCCCTTTGCTGCAGGAGAAGACCATGGCGCCGGTGTCCTCGGCCCACGGCACCTCGCCGTGGCGGTCGGCCCAGCCGGTCCAGACGTCGACGGCCGGTTCACCGTCGACGTACACGGATAGAGCGCCGCCGCCGAAGCGGGGGCTGGGAAACAGGCTGGCAAACGTTCGCACCAGGCACTCGAACTTGGGATCGGCAGCGCCGTGCACCCCCGAGGGCAGCCCGCTGCCGGTTTCCAAAACGGCAACTTCCGTCATCACAGCCCCCCATGGCCAATCGCCAGTA
>NZ_MVHT01000111.1 GCF_002086275.1 Mycobacterium intermedium
ATGATCATCCTCGGGAAGGTGCGCCCACTTTCACGCCACCTCATCAAGGCTCATCCACAGGTTTCGATCATTGCTCCTTGTCCGGGTCCAATCGGGAGACGGAACCGAGCCGGCAGGTCATACGCTGTTGGCGTGTCAGACTCAGATCGGCTCTACTTCCGCCAACTGCTTTCAGGTCGCGATTTCGCCGCGGGCGACGTGATCGCCATGCAAATGCGCAACTTCGCCTACCTGATCGGAGACCGCAAAACGGGCGACTGCGTGGTGGTCGATCCCGCCTACGCCGCCGGAGATTTGGTCGACGCGCTCGAAGCCGACGGCATGCACTTGTCAGGGGTGCTCGTTACGCACCACCACCCGGACCACGTGGGTGGCTCGATGATGGGTTTCGAGCTCAAGGGACTCGCCGAGCTCATGGAGCGGGTCACCGTGCCGGTGCATGTGAACACCCATGAAGCGCTTTGGGTTTCGCGCATCACCGGCATACCACTAAGCGATTTGACCGCCCACGAACATGGCGACAAGGTCAGCGTCGGCGACATCGACATCGAGTTGCTGCACACCCCGGGGCACACGCCGGGCAGCCAGTGCTTCCTGCTCGACGGCCGACTGGTAGCCGGCGACACCTTGTTCCTCGAGGGCTGCGGACGCACCGATTTCCCGGGCGGCGATTCCGACGAGATTTACCGCAGCCTGCAGCAGCTTGCGGCACTGCCCGGGGACCCTACGGTTTATCCCGGTCACTGGTACTCGGCCGAGCCAAGCGCCGCGCTGTCCGAGGTGAAACGCACCAATTACGTCTACCGCGCCAGGAATCTTGACCAGTGGCGAATGCTGATGGGTGGTTGAAACGCCGCAACGCCGAGTGCAGCCCGGCCATCTAGGATCAGGGCAGAAATGCCAGACCACTGTGACGTAAGCGAGAGGGTTGGCTTCGATGGCGTGGATCCAAGGTAGCTGGCAGGGAATCACTGACGTCGGGCCCACCACCTGGTTGGCGTGGGCCGCCTGGGCAGCCCTGGCCATCGGTGTGATCGCGCTGCTTGTCATCACCCGGCATCTGCGACGCAACCGTCAACTGGCGTTGGAGCAAAACCGCCCCTACGTCTCCATGCTGATGGAGCCGCATGTCGCGGACTGGCACGTTATCGAACTCGTCGTCCGGAACTTCGGCCGTACCGCGGCCTACGACATCCGGTTCGAGTTTCCCAACCCGCCGACGGTTGCCGCGTACGAGAACGCCTCGGACGGCTACGCCGACGTCGTCGAACTGCAGCTTCCACGCGAATTGCCGACGCTGGCGCCCAGTCAGGAGTGGCGCATGGTGTGGGATTCGGCGCTCGACCGCGCCGAGATCGGGCACGGCATCGAGACCCGGTTTTCCGGCACGGTGATCTACTACGACCGGCCCGAGCGGCCACGTGGTTGGCGGTTCTGGGACCGCGGTCGACGTCAGCTCGAGACCAAAGTCGTGCTGGACTGGGATGCCCTACCACCCGTTCAGCGCATCGAACTGATGACGACGCACGACCTGGCGAAGCGCGAGAAGCAGAAGCTGGAACTGCTGCGCAGCCTGCTGACGTACTTCCACTACGCGAGCAAGGAAACACGTCCCGACGTGTTCCGCAGCGAGATCGAGCGGATCAACCGCGCTGTCGCCGAAACCCAGGACCGGTGGCGCACCCGGCAACTCGACGAACCCACCGACGTCAGCCTGCGCTGGGGTGATGCGGAACAAGAACTGGGCAAACACCGCGGTCAGCGAGTCTGATTCAATACGACACACCGCCCGCTTCGAAAGCCCTTACAAAGGAGTAACGCGCATGAGCGGTCCTGTCACGTACACGCATGACGAGCACATCGCGGTAATCCGGATGGACGACGGCAAAGTGAATGCCCTCGGACCGACCATGCAGCAGGCGCTCAACGAGGCGATCGACAACGCCGACCGGGACAACGTCAAAGCGCTGGTCATCACCGGTAATCAGCGGGTGTTCAGCGGCGGCTTCGACCTGAAGATCCTGACCTCCGGCGGCGAGTTGCAGCCGGCTATCGACATGCTGCGTGGCGGGTTCGAGCTGGCGTACCGGCTGTTGTCCTACCCTAAGCCGGTCGTCATGGCCTGCACGGGACCGGCCATTGCCATGGGGGCGTTCCTGTTGGCCTCCGGCGACCACCGGATCGCCGCGCACGCCTACAACATCCAGGCCAACGAAGTTGCGATCGGCTTGACCATCCCGTACGCGGCCCTGGAAATCTTGAAGCTGCGGTTGACACCGTCGGCATACCAACAGGCCGCCGGCCTGTCCAAGACGTTTTTCGGCGAAACGGCACTGGCCGCCGGGTTCGTCGACGAGATCGCGTTGCCCGAGGTCGTGGTGAGCCGCGCCGAGGAAGCGGCCCGGGAATTTGCCGGCCTGAACCAGCGGGCCCATGCCGCCACGAAGTTGCGCGCCCGCGCCGACGCTCTCAAAGGCATCCGGGCCGGGATCGACAGCATCGAGAAGGAGTTCGGGCTCTAACGCCGTAGCCGGGCGTTTCAGGAGCCCGGCCGCGGGTACGCCACCGTGCATGGTGGCGGCGGACCGCATTGCCGAGCCATGGGGAGCCAGGACTCCGTACGGAGCAGGCGAGCAATGGCCAGAACGTACTGACCAATTCCTCGCCGACGGCGTCGATCCTGAGTCCGTGGACCGCTGGGCACAGTCGGCTGCGGTGCTGCACTCCAACGGCGACGGTCTGGATATCGCCGTCAAGGACGGCCGCATCGTCGGGGTCCGCGGCCGCGGAGCAGACCGGGTCAACCGGGGCCGGCTGGATCCCAAGGACCTATTCGGCTGGCAGGCAAACGCATCCACCGACCGGCTCACCACGCCCTTGGTCCGTGTCGAGGGCGAACTACGCCCAACCGACTGGGATGACGCCATGCAGCGAGTGGTGGCGCACAGCAAGCGGCTGCTAGGTGATCACGGGCCCCGTTCGATCGGCTTCTACACCTCGGGCCAGCTGTTCCTCGAGGAGTACTACACCCAGGCGGTGATCGCGCACGGAGCGATCGGAACCAACCACGTGGACGGCAACACCAGGCTGTGCACCGCAACAGCGGCCGAGGCGCTCAAGGAATCTTTCGGTTGCGATGGCCAGCCGGGCTCCTACACCGACGTCGATCACGCCGACGTCATCGCGCTGTTCGGGCACAACGTCGCGGAAACACAGACGGTGTTGTGGGCACGAATGCTGGACCGACTGGCCGGCGGCGCTCCCCCGGCGATCGTGTGTGTCGACCCGCGCACCACCCCGGTGGCTGACCGGGCCACGGTACATCTAGCGCCCCTGCCGGGGACCAACGTGGCGTTGATGAATGCGCTGCTGCACGAAATCATCAGGAACGACTGGGTGGACCACGGGTATGTGGCCACCAACACGGTCGGTTACGACGAGCTGCAACGCCGGGTCGCAGAGTTTCCGCCGGAGCGAGCCGCCGATATCTGCGGTCTCGACGCGACTGACATCCGCGCGGCTGCACGTCTTCTCGGCACCGCCGAGAGGCTGTTGTCGACGGTCCTGCAGGGCTTCTACCAGTCGCACCAGGCAACGGCGGCCAGCGTGCAGGTGAACAACATCCACCTGATCCGCGGCATGCTTGGCAGGCCCGGCTGCGGCGTGCTGCAAATGAACGGGCAACCGACCGCGGAGAACACCCGGGAATGCGGCGCCGACGGCGACCTGTCCGGGTTTCGCAACTGGGCCAACGACAGCCACATCGCGGACCTCGCCCAGCTGTGGAACCTTGAGCCGCAACAGATTCCACACTATGCACCGCCGACGCACGCGATGCAGATGTTCCGGTTCGCCCAAGAAGGCAGTTTGAAGATGTTGTGGATAACCGCAACCAATCCGGCGGTGTCGCTGCCCGAGTTGCGGCGAATTCGCGACATTTTGACACAGGAACGCCTGTTCGTCGTGGTCGAGGACATCTTCCTGACCGAGACCGCGGAGTTGGCCGACGTAGTGCTGCCAGCGGCGGCATGGGGCGAGAAAACGGGTACCTTCACCAACGCCGACCGCACCGTGCATCTCTCCGAAAAGGCTGTGGAGCCACCGGGTTCCGCACGCAGCGACCTCGATATCTTTCTCGACTACGCCCGGCGCATGGACTTCCGCGACAAAGACAACCAGCCACTCCCGGCTTGGACGGACGCGGAATCAGCGTTCGAGGCATGGAAGAAGTGCAGCGCCGGCCGGCCGTGCGACTACTCCGGGCTCAGCTACGCCAAGCTCCGCGGGGGTAGCGGCATCCAATGGCCGTGCAACGGGGACAACCCCAGCGGTACCGAACGACTCTATGCCGATGGCAAGTTCTGGGCACACCCCGATTACTGCGAGGCATACGGCAAAGACCTGATCACCGGCGCGCCGTTGGAACCCACCGAATACCGCGCGATGAATCCCCACGGCAAGGCCATCATCAAAGCGGCCGAATACCTGCCGGCGCACGAAAGGCCGTCAGACGACTACCCGTTCGCATTGATCACCGGCCGCACCGTCTATCACTTTCACACCCGGACGAAAACCGCTCGGGCACCGCAACTGCAGCGGGCAGCACCGGAAGTCTGGGTCGAGATTTCCCGCGCCGACGCAGGCCGCCTCGGGGTCGAGGACGGCGATCACGTCCAGGTGTGTACCCCGCGCGGCATGATCACCTGTCCCGCACGACTCAGCGCCATCCGCGACGGAGTGGTGTTCGTCCCCTTCCACTACGGCTACTGGGATGCTCCCGACCCCCGCAACCATCACCGTGCGGGCAACGAACTCACCCTCACCGATTGGGACCCGGTCTCCAAGCAGCCGATTTTCAAGACCGCGGCGGCCCGCGTACTGCCGCCCGGTCCACCGAGACCAACCGCTCGGGAGGCCTGATGAAGCTCAAGCTCGCGATCCGCGAACTTTATCGCTCCGAGCGAAAGCTCGGTCGCGCGCTCAATAGCGTCGCGGCGCGGCACCACCACGACCACGACATTTGTCACGTCGCCCACGACCTGGCGCACTGGTCCTACCACCATCTCGAAGAACTGGCCGGCCATGGACCCCATTACGGCCTGCGGCTGTCCCCCAACCCGCGCATCGGCACGGTTTCCGGCCTCGCTCAGTCGCGAGTCAGCGAGCTGCTTCGGCGTCGTCCAGAACCCGCCCTGATGCTGCTCGCCGACCTGCGGCACCTCCACCGGTTGGCCGCCGGAGTGTCGTTGGACTGGGAACTACTGGGCCAAGCCGGGCAGGCCGCCAAGGACTGGGAACTCGTCGACCTCGCCTCGCGGTGCCATCCCCAGACGCTGCGCCAGATGCGCTGGGCCAATGCGATGCTGAAGGAACTGTCGCCACAGGTACTTACCAGTTGATCCGAGGGTGATGCGGTTGCCGTAACCAAGTCTCGGCAACCGCGTCACACCGGCGCCTCCTCCTGCTGGAGATTTTGACACGGAACCGGTGGTCGCCTCAGTGATATTGGCGGAACCGTTCGAGATATTTCACCCAGTTCCAGGTGGAGAGGAACGCCTCGGCGGCCTTGTAGCCCTTGCCGAAGAGCGCGGTGGCATCTGTTCGCGAGATGTTGAAGTCGAGGAAGTTGACGGCGGTGGAGTCGACCCGGATCGCGCGCGCACTGACCCACGGCTGGTTGAGGTAGGTCTGATCACGTCCGACGAACATGGTGGTGATCAGCTGTTCTAGGAGTACCGACGGCGGCCCCAACAGGCGCAGTGCGCCGATCCCGGGAATCACCTGATCGTTGCCTTCGGGCAGATTGGGCAGCACCGTGATGCCGAACGTGGGCCAGCGGGGTGGTTTCCCGTCGAGACGGTCGAACGAGTCGATCGGGAAGTTCGACAGCACCCCGCCGTCCACCAAGGTGGAGGTCAGCCCGTCGGCGCTGGTCAGGGTGACCGGACGGAAGTAGAAGGGGATGGACATCGAGGCGCGGACCGCGTCGGCGACTACTTGCTCGTCGGGATCCAATCCGTAGATCCTGCGGTAGTCCCAGGGCAGCCGCACCAACTGCCCGGTCGTGATGTCAGTGACCGTCACCGCCAGCCGGTAGCGACGCTCCTCCGGCATCTGCTTGTCGTTGAGGGCCAGATCGCCGAACTTTGTCACCCCGAGGTTCTTCAGCTCGCTCCGGATCCACTGGTGCGCGAAGTCGCCGCGGTAGATGCCGCTGTCTCTTACCAGGCCCCAGGCCTGCCCGACGACGGGTAGATGCCCCGCCGGCCCGGCGTCGCGGAACTTCGGGTACGGCAGAGTCAGCGCCATTTCCTTGATCTGCGCGGTGGTCAGCTGATCGCCGTTGGAGGCGGCCGCCAGGATGGAGCCGACCAGCGAACCGGCCGAAACGCCAGAGACCCGTTTGACGGAGTAGCCCGCGTCCATGAGGGCCACGACGGCACCCACCAGCCCGACGCCTTTGACACCCCCACCCGACAAGACCAGATCCACCGGCTTCGGCTTGGCTGGGCTCTCCGTTGCCATCAGCTACTCCGCATCTTGCGACGAAACCCATTGGTAGGGGAGGAATTTCCCGTCCAAGGTCACCACGACACGGTCACCCGAGGGGTGTGGCTTCTTTTGCAGGTCGATGCTGAAGTTGATGGCACTCATGATGCCGTCGCCGAACTGTTCGTGAATGACTTCCTTGATGGCGCCGCCGTAGACCTGAAGCGCTTCGTAGAAGCGGTAGATGGTGGGGTCGGTAGGAACCTTGGGCAGCTCGCCTCGCATCGGCGGCGCCGCCAGTATCGGCACTGCCGACTCGTCCAGACCGAGCAGCTCCGCAAGGACGGTGCCGAGCTCGGCCGGAATGGGGTGCTGACCGAGCAACGCCGAGGTTGTCCACAACAGCGGCCTGTCGATGGCGTCGGCCAGCTGCTGCCAACTGAGGCCTCTCGCCAGGCGGTTTACCACGATCTGTTCGGTGATCTCGTGTCTGTTCATAGTCACCAGCATTGCCGAGCCGACCAGGATGCGCACCGAGTGGTCAGTGCAGGATCACGGCCGCCAACACGAATACTCCGACCAGCCCCAACAGTCCGACGATCGGCCAGCCCGCCACGATCTTGCCGCGGGTGGACTTGACCACCATGACGACCAGCGTCGTCACCAAGACGGCCGCCACTCCGATCCACATCGTGAGCATCGCCGGGAACACCCGATAGCTGGCGTCGCACGCCGAATCGTGACAGGCGTCGGTCGCCATCGCGAAGAAGAACGAGACCCAGACGCACAACGCGCCGGCGGCAAGCAGCAGTGCGTACAACAGGTAGCCGATGACGTTCCAGATCACCGTGCTCCGGGTCCGGGCATCCATCGGCGGCGGCACGCGAGTCACCATGCGTCCAACGCGGGCGGCACGCAAGTCACCAACGTCCGAAGTGCACAACCTCGTCAAAGGGCCGACGGTCCGGCTTGCGTATCGGGGTAAGCGGACGATCCGCCGGGTACCCGACACCGAGCATGAACGCGACCAGGTGATCGTCGGGGACACCCAGGATGGACCGGGCCTTCTCCTGATCCCCGACCGACGAATGCCCGGTACCGATACCCAGGTCGGTGGCCGCGATCATCATCGCCATCGTCGCCTGTCCGACGTCGTATTGATCGGTCAGCCTGCGCCGGTCGTCCGGCGGCACCGGCACCACCAACACAATCGCAGCCGCCGCCGAGGCAATGTGGCCCGCGCCCCGCCAGACCGTCGAAAGTTCTTGCAATTGACCGTGATCGGTGACAACGACGAAATCCCACGGCTGACGGTTCTTTGCCGACGGCGCGCGCCAACCGGCCTCGACAACACGTTTCAGGTCAGCTTCGGGGACCGGCTTCGGCAGGTACTGGCGCACATTGCGCCGGGCACAGATCGCGTCCCAGGTTTCCATCGCGTTCCTCCCGTAAGGGCCGACTTGAGTGGGGCACCCCGACCGCCCCGACCATGTTGCCACCGTTGTCGGACCCGGCGTCTATGGTGACGGCCAATGGCGCTTCATCTCCATCGTGCCGAACGCACCGATGTCCTTGCTGACGGGCTCGGCGCCCTGCTGGCCAGCCCCCTGGCTGACCCGTTCGCCGAAGAGCTCGTGCTGGTGCCTGCCCGGGGTGTGGAACGGTGGCTGAGTCAGCGGCTTTCGCACATCCTCGGGGCCGTGCACGGCGACGGTGTGTGCGCGGGCGTATCGTTCCGCAATCCCGCGTCGCTGATCGCCGAGATCACCGGGACCGCCGACGACGATCCCTGGTCGCCGGAGTCCATGACCTGGCCGCTGTTGGAGGTGATCGACGCCAGCCTCGACGAGCCGTGGTGCCAAACGTTGGCGAAACACCTGGGACACTTCGACACCGGCGCGGAAGCAGAATTGCGCAAGGGGCGCCGCTATGCGGTGGCCCGCCGGCTCGCCGGCTTGTTCGCCTCCTACGCCAGACAACGCCCGGAGTTGCTCGCCGGATGGCTGGAAGACGGCTCCGGCGACCCACCTGGCGACCTCGATGCCGATTTGGCCTGGCAGCCGGAGTTGTGGCGGTCGCTGGTGGCACGGGTGTCGGCCGATCCGCCTCATGTCCGCCACGCCAAGACCCTGGCTCGACTGCGTGAAGCGCCCACGGACCTGCCGGTTCGGCTGTCCCTGTTCGGGCATACCCGGCTGCCGCGCACCGACATCGAGTTGCTTGACGCCCTGTCGACCCATCACGACCTACACCTGTGGCTGCCGCATCCCAGCGACGATCTGTGGCGGGCCCTGCAAAGCGATGACGACCTCAAGGGAGCGGTCCCGCGACGCGCCGACACCAGCGGCCGCGCCGCCAGACATCCCTTGCTGGAGACCCTTGGCCGCGACCTTCGTGAGTTGCAGCGCTCCTTGCCGGCTACTCCGGCAACCGACGAGTTTATCGGTGGCACAACCAAATCCGACACCTTGCTGGGATGGCTGCAGGCGGACATCGCGGCCAACAACATCAACGCCGAGGGCCGGTCGCTGGGTGAGGACGACCGTTCGGTGCAGGTCCACGCCTGTCATGGCCCCGCCCGCCAGATCGACGTGCTGCGCGAGGTGTTGCTCGGCCTGCTCCAGGACGACCCCACTCTCGAGCCGCGCGACATCGTGGTGATGTGTCCGGATATCGAAACGTACGCACCCCTGATCGTCGCCGGCTTCGGGCTCGGTGAGGTCGCGGGCGACACCCACCCCGCCCACCGGCTGCGGGTCAAACTCGCTGACCGGGCGCTGATCCAGACCAACCCGTTGCTCGGCGTCGCCGCCGAGTTGCTCACCATCGCCGGCAGCCGCGCCACCGCCAGCCAGGTGCTCAACCTCGCCCACGCCGCGCCGGTGCGTGCCAGGTTCGGTTTCACCGACGACGACCTCGACGCCATCACCGACTGGGTGCGCCAGGCGAACATCCGTTGGGGGTTCGACCCGGCTCACCGCCAGCCATACGGGCTGGACCATTTTGTGCACAACACCTGGCGGTTCGGCCTCGACCGCATCCTCACCGGCGTGGCAATGTCCGACGACTCGCAGGCCTGGCTGGACACCGCACTGCCGCTCGACGATGTGGGCAGCAACCAGGTGGAGCTGGCGGGCCGCCTGGCCGAGTATGTCGAGCGTCTACACAAGACTTGCGAAAGCCTCAGTGGCACAAAGCCATTGACCGATTGGCTGGAAACGCTCACTACGGGGGTGCGCCTGCTCACCCGGTCCGATGAGGCGTGGCAGGAAGCACAGTTGCAGCGCGAATTCGCCGATGTCGTGCGGCAGGCGGGCGCTCGTGCCGCAACCCAACTGCGGCTAGCCGACGTATCGGCGTTGCTGGGTAATTACCTGGCCGGACGACCGACGCGGGCCAACTTCCGCACCGGCACGCTCACGGTCTGCACGATGGTCCCGATGCGTTCGGTACCGCACCGGGTGGTGTGTTTGGTCGGCCTCGACGACGGGTCGTTCCCCCGGCACACCGTTGCCGACGGCGACGACGCGCTGGCCCGCGAACCGATGACCGGCGAGCGCGACATCCGCGCCGAAGACCGTCAACTGCTGCTCGACGCGATCTGCGCCGCAACCGAAACGCTGGTGATCACCTACACCGGCGCCGACGAACACAGTGGCCACCCGCGTCCCCCGTCGGTACCCCTCGCCGAGTTGCTCGACGCGCTGGACCGGACGACGTCGGCGCCGGTCCGCGAACGCATCGTCGTCCGACATCCGCTGCAACCGTTCGACCGCAAGAACGTGGCACCCGGTGCACTGATCCCCGGCAAGCCGTTTACCTTCGACCCCACGGCATTGGCCGCCGCCCAGGCTCTCACCGGAACCCGTTGCACACCAAAGTCTTTCATCTCTGAACCGCTGCCTGCCACACCCGCGGGCGACGTGACCCTGGCAGACCTGACCGACTTCTTCAAGGATCCGGTCAAAGGCTTCTTCCGGGCCCTCGACTACACCCTGCCCTGGGATGTCGATGCGGTCGCAGACGCCATGCCCGTCGAGATCGAGCCCCTTGAGGCATGGACGGTTGGCGACCGGATGCTGCGCGACATGCTTCGCGGCATGCATCCCGATACCGCCGCGAACGCGGAGTGGCGCCGCGGCACGCTCCCGCCGGGACGGCTGGGGATGCGCAAGGCGACAGAGATCCGCGATCTCGCGCGGGAACTGGCCGTGGCCGCACTGCGACACCGAAAGGGTGACGGGGACGCTTACAACATCGACGTCGATCTCGGCAGTGGGCGCCACCTCACCGGCACCGTCTCACCCGTGTACACCGAACACATGGTGTCGGTGACGTATTCGAGATTGGCGCCCAAACATGTTCTGCCCGCCTGGATCAACCTGCTGGCGCTGGCCGCGCAACACCCGGACCGTGGCTGGTCGACGCTCTGCATCGGCCGCAGCAAAAGCCGGAACCGTATCGCGCAACAGCTCTTCACGCCTCCAGTCGACCCATTGGCGGTGCTGCGCGACCTGGTGTCGATCTATGACGCGGGCCGGCGCGAACCACTACCGCTGCCCTTGAACACGTCCTACGCGTGGGCATTGGCACGCCGCGACGGCGACGACCCGTACCCCGCCGCGCGAGCAGCGTGGGCATCGAACGATTATCGGCGCGGCGACGAGGCCGATCGCGCGCACCAACGCGTCTGGGGCGACCGGCCCGCGTTCGAAGTGCTGCTGGTCCCGCCGCAGCCCGGGGAGGAGATGGAAGGCGAGGACACTCGACTGGGTGCGTTGGCGGCGCGGTTGTGGCTGCCGCTGTTGGACTGCGAACTATCCTCCGAAGGGCCACCGCGCTGATGGACCGGTTCGATTTGCTGGGCCCACTGCCCACACCACGTTCCACCACCGTCCTGGAAGCCAGCGCGGGCACCGGCAAGACATTTGCGTTGGCCGGATTGGTCACCCGCTACCTTGCCGAGACGGACGTCACCCTCGACGAAATGCTGCTGATCACGTTCAACCGCGCGGCCAGCCGTGAACTCCGCGAGCGGGTCCGCGATCAGATGGTCGACGCGGTGGCGGCCCTGGACGGCCGAAAGCCACCGGCCAACGACCTGGTCAAGCATCTGCTGGCGGGCGACCGGGAAGTACCGGTTGTCGAACTCAAGCGTAGGCGCGCCCGGTTGCGCGCGGCGCTGGCGAACTTCGATGCAGCAACCATCGCCACCACCCATGAGTTCTGTGGCTCAGTTCTGAAATCCCTTGGTGTGGTTGGCGATACCGACACCGGCCTCACCCTTCAGGAGGATCTGGACGACCTGGTCACCGAGATCGTCAACGACCTCTACCTCGGGCACTTCGGTCGTCAGGAGGACACTCCCCTGCTGACGTACGCGCAGGCCCTCACCCTGGCTCGGGAGGTCGTCGGCGACCCGTGCGCGCAACTGCGACCGCTCGACCCCGAACCGGGCAGCGAAGCCGAGGTCCGGTTGCGATTTGCCGACGAGCTGAAAAAACAGCTCGAGCACCGCAAGCGGCGACTGCGGATCCTCGGCTACGACGACTTACTGGTTCGACTGGCGAAAGCCCTTGAGGCAGAGGACTCGCCGGCCCGGGACCGGATGCGGCGACGATGGCGGATCGTGCTGGTCGACGAGTTCCAGGACACCGACCCCATCCAGTGGCGCGTGCTCGACTGCGCGTTCCGCGGTCACTCGACGCTGGTCCTGATCGGCGACCCCAAGCAGGCCATCTACGGCTTCCGCGGCGGCGATATCCACACCTACCTGCAAGCGGCGCGCAAGGCCGACAACCGCTACACCCTGAGCATCAACTGGCGCAGCGACCGTGCGCTGGTAGAGAGCCTGCAGACCGTAATGCAGGGCGCCACATTGGGTCACCCCGAGATCGTGGTGCGCGAGATCGACGCCCAGCACGACGGACATCGGTTGGCCGGCGCGCCGCACCCTGCGCCGTTCCGATTGCGGGTGGTGCCACGCTCCGCGGTCGGCTACAGCGGCACCGCGAACGTGCCGATCGACGCGTTGCGTCGCCACATTCCGAAGGATCTGGCCGCCGATATCGCATCTTTGTTGGCCAGCGGTGCCACCTTCGATGGCCAGCCGATCGCCGCCGGACACCTAGCGGTCATCGTCGAGAATCACCGAGATGCGCGGGCCTGCCGCGACGCGTTGGCTGCGGCCGGCATCCCGGCGATCTACACCGGTGACACCGACGTATTCGCGTCCGCGGCGGCCAGGGATTGGCTGTGCTTGCTGGAAGCGTTCGACGCACCGCAGCGCAGTGGACTGGTCCGCGCAGCAGCATGCACGATGTTCTTCGGTGAGACAGCGGAAACCCTTGCCGCGGAGGAGGATGCGCTCACCGACCGGGTGGCCGGCACATTGCGGCTATGGGTGGAGCAAGCCCGACAGCGAGGTATCGCGGCGGTGTTCGAGGCGGCGCACCTCGCGGGCATGGGCCGGCGAGTGCTGCAACAGCGGGGCGGTGAGCGACACATGACCGACCTGGCGCACATCGCGCAGCTGTTGCACGAGACCGCCCACCGGGAACATTACGGCCTTCCAGCGCTACGCGATTGGCTGCGCAAGCAGTGCGAGGCGTCGCGCGGCACGATCGAACACAGCCGCCGATTGGACAGCGACGCCGCGGCGGTACAGATCATGACGGTGTTCGTGGCCAAGGGTCTGCAATTCCCGATCGTGTACTTGCCGTTCATGTTCAATCGCTTCGTTCGCAGCGACGACATCCTGCTCTATCACGACGAGTCCGAAACTCGCTGCTTGTACATCGGCGGGACCAAGGGCACTGCACGCAAGGCGGTCGAACAGTGCAACCGCATCGAGGCGGCCCGCGACAACATCCGACTCACCTATGTCGCGCTTACCCGCGCACAGTCGCAGGTGGTGGCGTGGTGGGCGCCAACCAGGGACGAAGTCAACGGCGGGCTATCCCGGCTACTGCGTGGTCGCGGTATCGGCGAAGCACAGGTGCCTGACTGTTGCGCGCCGCGCATCAGTGACGAGGAGGCGTTGGAAATCTTCGGCCGGTGGCAGGAAGCCGGTGGCCCGACGGTGGAGGTGTCGGAGATCGCCGCTGCCGCCGCCCCGGACGTGGCGCCCATCGTCGAAGACTTGGCCGTCAGGCACTTTCACCGCGCCATCGACACCACGTGGCGCAGAACGTCGTATTCGGCACTGGTCCGCGACCGCGATACCGCCACCACGAGCGCTGGCGTCGTCAGCGAACCGGAGGTCGCCGTGCGCGACGACGAGGTGGACGCCCTGGACGCCAGCGTGGGCACCGAACCGAGCCCGGACGCCGCCGTCGCACTGCCCTCCCCGCTCGCCGAGATGCCGTCCGGCGCCACGTTCGGGTCGCTGGTGCACGCGGTGCTGGAGTCCGCCGACCCGCAGGCCGCGGACTTGGCCGCCGAACTCCGCGAGCAGGCGGACCGGCACCTGCCCTGGTGGCCGGTCGGCGTCGCCCCTTCCGATCTGGCGAACGCCCTGATCCCGATGCACGACACCCAGCTCGGACCGTTGAGCGACGGATTGACGCTACGCCATATTGGGCTGCGGGACCGGTTGCGGGAGATGGACTTCGAGATCCCGCTCACCGGCGGCGACCGGCGCCGCCGCGCGCCCGTCGTGACATTGGCGGACATGGGCGAGCTGCTGCGTTCGCACTTGCGCAAAGACGACCCGCTCGTCTCCTACGCCGATCGCCTGACGTCGGCTCCGTTGGCCGGCCAGTCGCTGCGTGGGTACCTGTCGGGTTCGATCGACGTGGTGTTGCGGCTACCGCAACAGCGCTACCTCGTCGTGGACTACAAGACCAACAATCTGGGCCCGACCGCGGCGGACTACGAGTTTCCCCGACTGGTCGAAGCGATGCTGCATTCGGACTATCCGCTGCAGGCATTGCTGTACAACGTTGTGCTGCACCGCTTTCTGCGTTGGCGACAGCCCGGTTACGACCCCGAGCAACACCTGGGCGGGGTGCTGTACCTGTTCGTCCGCGGCATGTGTGGATCCGAAACCCCGACGCTCCACGGCCACCCGGCGGGCGTCTTCAGTTGGCTTCCACCGGCGCCGTTGATAACGGAGCTCTCCGATCTGCTCGATGCGAGGCCGGCATGACCGTCACCGACGCGGAACTCGCCGTAAGGGCTGACGGTCTGCTACGCACTTTCAACGAGGCCGGCATCTTCGATGTCGCTGATATCCATGTGGCGCAACGTATTTGCGCACTGGGCAAGGAGAACGACGAGCGGGTGGCGCTTGCGGTGGCGTTCGCGGTGCGGGCCCTGCGCAGCGGATCGGTGTGTGTGGACCTCACGACGATCGCCGACATCACCACGCCCGCACTCCCCGACCTGCCCCTGCCGGATAGCGCGCAGCTGCTGTCGGCAGTACGAGCGAGTCCCTTGTGCGACACCCCGCCCGTGCTGCATCTGCTTGACGACCGCCTGCTCTACCTCGACCGATATTGGCGCGAGGAAGAGCAGGTGTGCCGCGACCTGCTGGGCTTGTTGTCCTCGCGACCAAAGGCGGAGCTGCCCGACTTGCAGCGACTTTTCCCTCCCGGATATGAGGAGCAGCGCCAAGCGGCGGAAACGGCGCTGGTGCAAGGCGTTACCGTCCTGACCGGCGGTCCCGGTACCGGCAAGACGACCACGATCGCCCGGCTGCTGGCTGCGGTCGCCGAGCAAGCCGACCTGGCGGCTGGGCACCGGCCCCGGATTGCGCTCGCCGCGCCGACCGGAAAGGCCGCGGCACGGCTGGCCGAGGCCGTGCAAGAGGAATTGGCCGACCTCGACGTCGCCGACCGCGCACGGCTGGGGCCCCTGGAAGCGGTAACGCTGCATCGCCTGCTCGGATCCAAACCGGGTACGTCGGCACGGTTTCGCCATGACCGCGCCAACCGGTTACCGCACGACGTGATCGTGGTGGATGAGACCTCGATGGTGTCGCTCACGCTGATGGCCCGGCTGGTCGAGGCGGTTCGACCGGGAGCGCGGCTGATCCTGGTCGGTGACGCCGACCAGCTTGCTTCCGTGGAGGCCGGCGCGGTGCTGGCGGATCTGGTGGACGGCCTCTCGGCGCGAGACGACGTGCGTGTGGCGGCGCTGCGCACCTCGCACCGGTTTGGGAAGTCGATCGCAGAGTTGGCGCACGCGATCAAGAGCGGCGATGCGGATTACGCACTCGCACTGCTGCGTTCGGGTGACGACCATATCGAGTTCATCGAGGACGAAGATCCGACGGCAAAGATTCGAGCGGTGGTGGTTCCGCACGCGCTGCGGCTGCGCGAAGCGGCGCTGTTGGGGGCCGCGGATACCGCACTGGCCACGCTGAACGAACACCGGCTGCTGTGTGCGCACCGGCGCGGACTGTTCGGCGTGCAGTTCTGGAACCGGCAGGCTGAAATCTGGCTTGCGGAGGAGACCGGGCAACCGCCGTGGACGCAGTGGTATGCCGGCCGTCCCCTGCTGGTGACGGCCAATGATTACGGGTTGCGGGTGTACAACGGCGACACCGGGGTTGTGGTGTCCGGCCCGGACGGCCTGCGCGCCGTGATCGCCGGGGCCTCCGGAAAGCTTGATTTCGGCACCGGCCGACTGTCCGACGTCGAGACGATGCACGCGATGACCATTCACAAGAGCCAGGGCAGCCAGGCCGACGAGGTCACGGTGCTGATGCCGCCCACGGACTCCCGGTTGCTGACGCGTGAGTTGTTCTACACGGCGGTCACGCGCGCCAAGAACAGGGTGCGGGTGGTCGGACGCGAAGCCGAGGTGCGCGGCGCGATCGAGCGCCGGGCGCTCCGCGCAACTGGCCTGCGGATGCGCTTGCAGCAGTAGGCGCGCACCGTTTTGGGCCGACGCCCTTGGCCCCGGGGTCTGGCGCTGGTTCTACCCTGGTCGGGTGGTCACCGAAACAAACCAGCTACGCATTTCGAACGTCAAGGTCTTCGACAGCGTCGCGGCCCGGATTACCGGACCCATGGACGTCGTCATCGCCAACGGGGTGATCGAAACCGTCGCTGCCGCCGGCTCGACGGAAACCTCGGGTACCACCATCGACGGGACGGGCAAGACGCTGCTACCCGGATTGATCGACGCGCACTGGCACGCCGTGTTCACCACCATCTCGCCGCTGGTGGCTCAGACCGCCGACATCGGCTACGTGTTCGCGCGCGCGATCGACAGTGCCAAGGAAACGTTGTTGCGCGGCTTCACCACGGTCCGCGATCTGGGTGGGCCCGTGTTCGGCTTGAAGCACGCCATCGATGAGGGGGTGGTCCCCGGGCCGCGGATCTTCCCGGCGGGCGGGTTCATCTCCCAGACCGGCGGACACGGCGACTTCCGGCTGCCCCACGAAATTCCCCGCGGAATCTGCGGCCATCTGAGTTATACCGAGATCATCGGCGCCGCGGTCATTGCCGACGGCGAAGCCGAGGTGCTGCGCGGTGCACGTGAGATGCTGCGCCGCGGCGCGTCGCAAATCAAGCTGATGGCCGGCGGTGGTGTCGCATCGACCTACGACCCACTTGACGTCTCCCAGTTCACCGAGGCCGAAATGCATGCGGCGGTAGAGGCCGCCGAGAATTGGGGCACCTACGTCACCGTGCACGCATACACGCCGCGCGCGATCCGCACCGCCGTGGCGGCCGGGGTCCGGTGCGTGGAGCACGGCCAACTCATCGATGAGGACACCGTCGCGTTGCTCGCCGAAAAGGACATCTGGTGGTGTCTACAACCGTTTCTCGACGACGACGACAAGCCGCCGCTGGCACCGGCGAACGTCGCCAAGTTGAAGGAGATGGTCGCCGGCACCGACACCGCTTATCAGTTGGCCATCAAGCATGGAGTCAAGATCGCGTTCGGCACCGACACCTTGTTCGACGCCAAGTTGGCCAGCCGTCAAGGCGCGCAGCTCGCCAAACTCACCCGCTGGTTTACTCCCGCGGAAGTGTTGCAGCAGGCGACTTTCCACAATGCCCAATTGCTCGAAATGTGCGGACCGCGTTACCCCTACCCCGGACGCCTGGGGGTGGTGGTCGAAGGGGCGTTGGCCGACTTGATTCTGGTCGACGGCGACCCGGTTGCCGACATCTCCCTGATCACCAGACCCGACGAGGCGTTCACCGCGATCATCAAGGAAGGCCGTCTGGTCAAGGGGGTCGCCTGCTAGGCGGAGCAGACGGGGTGCCGAGTTTTCAGAGTGAGCCGCCCGACCCGCCGGCGCCACCCGCGCCTCCGGGTCCTCCGCTATCGCCAACCGGCGCGCCTCCGGAAGCGCCGGCGACGCCGTCACTGCCTGGAGCGATGATCGGCCCGTAGTTACCGGTTCCGCCAGTTCCGCCTTTGCCGCCGGCGCCGCCATGCCCAGGCGGGGTCAGGAAATCGCCCGGGCCGCCCTGGCCGCCCTGGCCGCCCTTGCCGCCATCGCCACCGGCGGCGCTCAAGCCATTGCCGCCAGCGCCGCCATTGCCGCCGTTGCCGCCCTTAGCGCCAGAACTCACCGACTGCCCACCTTCGCCACCGATGCCGCCTTCACCACCGGCCCCACCAACGACGACGCCGTCTCCTCCGCGACCGCCGTTGCCACCGTTACCACTAGGGCCGATATTCGTCACTCCGCCATTGCCGCCAGTGCCGCCGGTTCCTCCGATACCGACAACTCCTTTGCCGCCGGTCGCCCCCACCTGAGAGCCGGCGCCGCCGGCTCCCCCGGTTCCGCCGTTGCCACCGATTCCGCCCTGTCCTCCATCGCCACCGTTACCGGCGTTGAAGAAGTCCGTGAGGCCGTCGCCACCACGCCCACCGTTTCCGCCGTATCCGCCCATTCCGCCCCGCCCGCCGGCTCCACCGGCGCCCTGGTCACCGTTCGTTCCTGAGCTGGCCCTGGCAATACCGCCGGCCCCGCCGGTGCCGCCGGTACCACCGGTACCACCGGTGCCGCCCTGCCCTCCGGCGCCGCCGGTGCCGCCGTCGAACGACGTGACTGTGCCGTTGCTGCCCGTGGAACCGGTAGCACCCCGCGCGCCCAACCCCCCTTCCCCGCCGGTGCCGCCGCTACCACCATTCCCGCCGTTGCCACTATTCGTCCCGCCCGCGCCGCCGGCGCCACCGGTGCCTCCGACACCACCGAGGCGGGGCGTGGCGGAAACGGAGGAAAGGGCGGGGCGGTCGGCAACGGCGGCAACGGCGGCAATGGTGGCAACGGCATGAACCCCGGCATCACGACCGGCGTGGCTGGCGGAGCCGGTGGAAACGGCGGAACGGGCGGACTCACTCGTGGTGATGGCGGCAACGGCGGAAACGGCGGCGCAAGCGCGGGCGGAGCCACGATGGGCGGGGCCGGAGGCCGGGGGGGGGACG
>NZ_MVHT01000112.1 GCF_002086275.1 Mycobacterium intermedium
CGCGCCGCCCAGCGGCTACCAGCCGCCCCCTCCATCTGCGCCAGGCGGCGGCAGCTTCCCCCCTCCGCCTCCACCGCCCGCGGGCGGCTACCCTCCTCCACCTCCGCCGTCCGGCGCGGTTGCGCCTCCGCCGCCCGGGCCGGCCATCCGTGACCTGCCCCAGGACTCTTACACGCCGTGGCTCACCCGCGTGCTGGCGGCGCTCATCGACGGTGTGCCGATCGCTGTGCTTGTCGGTATCGGACAGATCATTTCGCTGTTGCTGACGACGACACGCCACTACGAGTCCTACGGATACAGCTACGACATCAGCGAGACGTCGATCTTCGGGGTTCTGCTTTCCTGGCTGCTCAACCTGGCGGCAATCGCCTACGGCGTCTGGAACTTCGGGTACAAGCAGGGGACGACCGGGTCGAGCATCGGCAAGGGGATCCTGAAGTTCAAGGTCGTCAGCGAGACGACAGGACAGCCCCTTGGATTCGGGTTGTCGTTGGTCCGCCAACTGGCGCACATAGCCGATGGTCTCGCGTGCTACATCGGATATCTATGGCCACTATGGGACGCCAAGCGGCAGACCTTCGCCGACAAAATCATGACGACGGTTTGCCTACCGATCTGATGCCAAACAGCAAACATGCTGCGTAGCTGAAAGATTAGGGCTGCCAACCCTGACGCCACCCCGGTCGCCGATTGCGGCCGGGGTGGCGTTCGTTATTAGGCTGATCCCAATGAGCGACGAGCGCACGGCACAGCATGGTCTTGCAACTAGAGCGATCCACGCCGGGTACCGTCCGGACCCGGCAACCGGAGCCGTCAACGCCCCGATCTATGCCAGCAGCACCTTCGCCCAGGACGGTGTCGGCGGCCTGCGCGGCGGATTCGAATACGCGCGCACCGGCAACCCGACGCGGGCGGCGCTCGAAGCCTCGCTGGCCGCCGTCGAGGAAGGCGCATTCGGCAGGGCGTTCAGTTCCGGAATGGCGGCCACAGACTGCGCGCTTCGGGCGATCCTGCGGCCGGGGGATCACGTGGTCATCCCGGACGACGCCTATGGCGGTACCTTCCGGCTGATCGACAAAGTGTTCACCCACTGGGGTATCGAGTACACGCCGGTGGCATTGGCCGATCTGGATGCGGTGCGCGGGGCGATCACGTCGCGAACTCGGCTGATCTGGGTGGAGACGCCGACCAATCCGTTGCTGTCGATCGCCGACATCGCCGGCATCGCGGCACTGGGCCAGCAGAGCGGGGCAAAGGTGTTGGTGGACAACACGTTTGCCTCGCCCGCCTTGCAACAACCGTTGACGCTCGGTGCGGACGTGGTGCTGCACTCGACCACGAAGTACATCGGTGGGCACTCCGATGTGGTGGGCGGTGCGCTGGTGACCAACGACGAAGAGCTGGACCAGGCGTTCGCGTTCCTGCAGAACGGCGCGGGAGGGGTGCCCGGTCCCTTCGACGCCTACCTGACCTTGCGCGGGCTGAAGACGTTGGTGGTGCGCATGGAGCGGCACAGCGACAACGCCGCAGCGGTCGCCGACTTCCTCACCGGACATCCCTCAGTGAGCGCCGTGCTCTACCCGGGGCTCGCCGATCATCCCAACCACGAGGTCGCCGCTCGGCAGATGCGGCGTTTCGGCGGGATGGTCTCGGTGCGGATGAAAGGCGGACGGCCAGCTGCGGAGCGACTGTGCGCCAACACCAAGGTTTTCATCCTCGCCGAGTCGCTGGGCGGCGTGGAGTCGCTGATCGAACATCCGAGCGCCATGACGCACGCGTCGACCGCCGGCTCGCAATTAGAGGTTCCCGACGATTTGGTGCGGCTTTCGGTGGGGATCGAGGACATCACCGATCTGCTCGCCGACCTCGAACAGGCGCTCGCCTAGCCGCGGTGCGCGACTCAGGAGTGGTACGGCTCCGCGCTGACCAGCGTGACCTCGATGGTCTTGCCGCTCGGCACGACGTAGCTGCGGGTCTCGCCCACCTTGGCGTCGATCAACGCCGCACCCAGGGGTGAGTTGGGCGAGTAGACCTCGAGCTTGCCGTCGTTGACTCCCTCTTGCCGGGTAGCGATGAGGAACGTCTCGGAGTCCGACTCGTCGCCGTTGTAGTAGACCTTGACCACCGAACCGGGCAGTGCCACCCCGGACTGCTTCGGCGCTTCGCCGACTTTCGCGTTGTTGAGCAGGTCCTGCAGCTGACGGATGCGCGCCTCCTGCTGACCCTGCTCCTCCCGGGCAGCGTGGTAGCCGCCGTTCTCCCGGAGGTCGCCCTCCTCGCGGCGGTCATTGATTTCGGCGGCGATGACCGGACGGTTGGCGATCAACTGGTCGAGTTCGGCCTTGAGTCGGTCATGTGACTCCTGGGTCAACCAGGTCACCTGAGTATCCGTCATCTCGTGGCGCTCCTTGCTTGTTGTTTCCGCGTAGTCGCGTAAGTATCTGATTTCGCTCGGGCGCAAGCGGGTTCCCCTCCCCGGGTGCTGCCCACTCCGTCCTTCTCACGGGCCATTAATGCAGCAATACACGGTCCCGGCAGGACCGTGCATTTCCTTATGTTACCACCGCGCAAACGCAAGATGACTGTCGTATCCGCAGTTCGGCACTGTTGCGCGGTCAGGATGACCGCAGGTAACCGGGTACCTCTGTGCCGCAACCGTATACGTCCGCCATCACCGGTGGCTTGCTGGATTTCAGCGTCGTCGTGACCTGCACGGTGGCCTGGTCCGAGGGTAAAACCAGCACCTCGCGTCGGCCCGTCTCGCTGCCGTCTTTGGCCCGTACCCGCACGATGCAGTCCACCGGCCGGGACGGGTCTTTGCGGGTCACGCTGATGGTCACCGACGCCGTTTCGCTATCGATGATTTGATAGCCGGCCAGCGAACCGCTGACGTCGCTGGTGGCGATGCGCTGGTAGCCGATCACGGCGATCACGAGCCCGGTCACCACGACCAACACCCCCAGGCCGATCGCGATGTGACGCCGCGACCGGCGCGATAGCCGCGTCCGCCCGTAACGGGCCGCGGGACGAGAAGGGGCGTCGGCGTTCATGGCTGATTCGTCGCTAGCTGGGTGGGGGGTCGGGGCCCCGACGGACGGAATGGAACGATGGAGAACTGGAATTATAGGGTCGCTGTTGGGCGACGTAGCAGACCCGTTACAGGACAGACGACGCAGCGGACCCAGATGGACGAGGGGGCAAGTGAGCGAACTGCGGTTGATGGCGGTGCACGCCCACCCGGACGACGAGTCCAGCAAGGGCGCGGCCACCTTGGCCCGGTATGCCGACGAGGGGCACCGAGTGATGGTGGTGTCGCTGACCGGCGGCGAGCGCGGCGAGATCCTGAACCCGGCGATGGACCTGCCGGACGTGCACGGCCACATCCACGAAATCCGGCGCGACGAGATGGCCAGGGCGGCCGAGATCCTCGGCGTCGAGCACACCTGGCTGGGTTTTGTCGACTCCGGACTGCCCAAGGGTGACCCACCGCCACCGCTGCCCGACGGTTGCTTCGCGCTGGTGCCGCTCGAGGAGTCCACCGAGGCGCTGGTGCGGGTGGTCCGTGAATTTCGGCCGCACGTGCTGATCACCTACGACGAGAAGGGTGGCTACCCGCATCCCGACCACATTCGCTGCCACGAGGTTTCCATGGCCGCGTACGAGGCCTCCGGCGACTATCGGCTTTTTCCCGACGCCGGCGAGCCGTGGACGGTGTTGAAGCTGTACTACGTGCATGGCTTCCTACGGGAGCGCATGCAGGTGTTGCAGAACGAGTTCATCAAACGCGGCCAAAAAGGCCCGTTCGACAAGTGGCTGGACCATTGGCTCCCCGAACACGACCCCTACCCCAACCGGGTGACCACGCGGGTGGAATGCGCGGCCTACTTTCCCCAACGCGACGACGCCTTGCGGGCGCACGCCACCCAGATCGACCCGAATGCCGAGTTCTTCGCCGCTCCACTGGAGTGGCAGGAGGAATTGTGGCCGACTGAGGAGTTCGAGCTGGCCCGCTCCCGCGTCCCGATCAAGCTGCCGGAGACCGATCTGTTCGCCGGGATCGAGCACCCGTGAACCTCTTTCTGCTCAGCGTGATTGCTGAAGGGCCGCGTAACAACGGGCCTGACTTCGGTAAGGCCAGCCCGGTCGGCTTGCTGGTGGTCGTGTTGCTGGTCATCGCCACCCTGTTTCTGCTCCGGTCGATGAACCGCCAACTCAAGAAGGTGCCGGAGTCCTTCGACCGTCAGCACCCGGAACCCGACCAGGCCGCTGACGAGGGTACGGACGCGGTCGACGGGCACGGCCCCGACAACGACCCAAAAAACAGGCAAGGCGGAAACGCCCGACCACCGGGACCCGATGAACCCGGCTGAATCGGGGGCAAACACCCTCGGCCGGGCCACCAGCCCTTATCTGCGCCAGCACGCCGACAACCCGGTGCACTGGCAGCAGTGGACGCCGCAAGCATTGGCTGAAGCCGCGGCGCGCGACGTGCCGATCCTGCTGTCCATCGGTTATGCCGCGTGCCATTGGTGTCACGTCATGGCCCACGAATCGTTCGAAGACGACGAAGTGGCCGCGGCTATGAATGCCGGTTTCGTCTGCGTCAAGGTCGACCGCGAGGAACGGCCGGACATCGACGCCGTCTACATGAACGCCACCGTCGCGCTCACCGGTCAGGGCGGATGGCCCATGACATGCTTTCTTACACCCGACGGCCGGCCCTTCTTCTGCGGCACCTACTACCCGAAAGACAGCTTCTTACAACTCCTTGCGGCCGTGTCGCAGACGTGGCGGGAGCGCCGAGAGGAGGTCGAGGAGGCGTCGGACCACATCGCCGGCGAACTGCGCATGATGACGTCGGCACTGCCCGGCGGGGGACCGGAGATCGCGCCCGAGTTGTGTGACCACGCGGTGGCCACGGTGCTGGGCGACGAGGACACCGTTCGCGGCGGCTTCGGCGGTGCCCCCAAGTTCCCACCCTCGGCGCTGCTGGAGGGGCTGCTGCGTCACCATGAGCGCGTCGGCAATATCGGTTCGGGGGCGGCCGCGCTGCAAGCTGTCGAGCGGACGTGCACCGCGATGGCGCGCGGCGGCATTTACGACCAACTCGCCGGCGGCTTCGCCCGCTACAGCGTCGACAATGCATGGGTCGTACCGCATTTCGAGAAGATGCTCTACGACAACGCGCTGTTGCTGCGCGTGTACGCGCACTGGGCGCGCCGCACGGGTGATCCGCTGGCGCATCGCATTACCGCCCAGACCGCCTGGTTCCTGCTCGACGAACTGGCCGACGGCGCCATGTTCACCTCGTCACTGGATGCCGACGCCGACGGCCGCGAAGGTTCGACCTATGTGTGGACACCGGCTCAGCTCACCGAGGTGCTCGGTGCGGACGACGGACGCTGGGCCGCCGAAATTTTCGAGGTCACCCCGGACGGCACGTTCGAACACGGGTCCTCGGTGCTGCAGTTGCTGCACGAGCCGGACGACCAGCAACGCTTCGAGCGGATCAGGCGCGCGCTGTTGGCGGCCCGACTCACCCGAGTCCAACCCGGGCGTGACGACAAGGTCGTCACGTCGTGGAACGGGTTGGCGATCACCGCCCTGACCGAGGCCAGCGTTGCGCTCGACCAACCCGACCTGACCCAGGCCGCGCGGCGGTGCGCGGCCGCCCTGCTTGACCTGCACGTCGTCGACGGCCGGCTGCGCCGGGCCAGCTTGGGCGGTGTGGTGGGCGACAGCGCCGCCATCCTGGAGGACCACGCGATGCTGGCCACCGGATTGTTGGCGCTCTATCAGCTGACCGCTGAGGACCAGTGGCTGACCGCGGCGACGGATCTGTTGGACACCGCGGTGCAGCACTTCGGCGACGCGCAACGACCGGGCCGGTGGTTCGACACCGCCGACGACGCGGAGCAATTGATGCTCCGGCCCGCCGATCCGCTGGACGGAGCCACTCCGTCCGGCGCGTCGTCGATCGCCGAGGCGCTCCTGACGGCCGCTCATCTGGTCGACAGCTCCCGCGCCGAGCGGTACCTGCAGCTGGCGGACGAGACGTTGCGCGCACATTCGGTGCTTTTGGCCCGCGCGCCGCGCTCGGCAGGTCATTGGCTGGCGGTGGCCGAAGCTGCGGTGCGCGGACCCTTGCAGATCGCCGTCGCCTGTTCTGAGCAACTGTCGCCGCTGTTGGCCGATGCCCGGCGGCTGGCCCCGGGCGGGACGATTGTCGTTGGCGGCGAGGTGGACTCATCGCCGCTGCTCAGCGGCCGGGACCGGGTGGCCGGAGCCGATGCGGCATATGTGTGCCGCGGCCGCACGTGTGACTTGCCGGTGACGAGCGCGGCCGAGCTCGCGGACGCGCTAGGCGTCCCCGGTTGAGCCTGGCTGATCCGCCCGCGACTAACCTCCGTCCCATGCCACGTCCCGACAGGACCCAAGAACTCACCGAGACGGTGCACCGCTACCTGGCAGCGGTGGCCAACGGCAGCGTCGACGATCTGGTCGCCTTCTACGCTGACGACGCCACGCTCGAGGACCCAGTGGGGGGCGAGGTGCACATCGGCAAGGCCGCCATCGCCGGGTTCTATTCGGCGATCATCGGCACGGAGCGTGAGACCGAACTCGTGACGCTGCGGGTTTCGGGCAACGAGGCGGCATTTCACTTCCGGTTGATCGTGGCCGCCGGGGACAACAAGATGCAGATCGAGCCCATCGAGACGATTGTGTTCAACTCGGAGGGCAAAGTCACGGCGATGAAGGCGTACTGGTCAGCCGCCGACGTCAAGCGGCTCTAGCTGGAGCGGTGGATTGGGCGGTCCGGGTCAGTAGAAGACCACGAACCACATCGCGATGTAGTGGCAGATAGCCGCTACTGCCGTGCAGGCGTGGAAGAACTCGTGATAGCCGAAGGTCGACGGCCACGGGTCCGGCCATTTCAACGCGTAGAGGATCCCGCCAATGCTGTACAGCGCGCCCCCGACCAGCAGCAGCACCAGTGCGGCGACTCCCGCGTTGTGCAGGATCGTCCCGATGTACCAAACGGCCACCCAACCCAGCAGGATGTAGAGGGGCACCCCCACCCAGCGGGGCGCCGAGGGCCAGAGCATCTTCAGCAGGATGCCGGCCGCCGCGCCTCCCCACACGATCGACAACATCAATTTCGCCGCATCGGGCGGCAGGGCCAGCAGGGCGAATGGTGTGTAGCTACCGGCGATGAACACGAAGATCATCGAGTGATCGGCGCGCTTCATCCATTTCCGAGACGTCTCTGACTTCCAGTTGACCCGGTGGTAGGTGGCGCTGACCGTGAACATGAAGATGGTGGCAAACGTGTAGAGCAGCGTGGCCAAGCCCGCCTTGGTGGAGTGGACCGCCCACGACACCGCGACCAGCGAAGCGCCCGCGGCGACCGCGACGACTGCGGAGTAGACGTGAATCCAGCCGCGGGCGCGCGGCTTGCCCAAAACCCGGGCTACGCCGTCGACGACCGTGTGGGCGGCATCCCGTGGCGAGAACCCGTCCTCGGTTTCTGGCTTGGTGAGAGTGTCGGTCTGGCTGGTCATATCTCCCTGTTACCTCGTGGTTGGTGCTGATCAGCAAGCCGTCGGTAGATAACTCTCAGGGTAGCGGGGCTACCTGTGTCTCAGCTGTTCGACATGGTGTGATGTTGCCGGTAATCGGCCCCGGAAACCCGTGCGCGCCACAGTAGGGTGGATGTTCGTGGAGATCATTCCGCCGCGGCTCAAGGAACCGCTGTATCGGCTTTATGAGCTGCGGCTGCGGCAAGGTTTGGCCGCCTCCAAGGCCGATCTGCCACGCCACATCGCGGTCCTTTGCGACGGAAACCGGCGCTGGGCGCGCAGCCTGGGATACGACGACGTCAGCTACGGCTACCGCATGGGCGCCCTCAAGATCGCTGAAATGCTGCGGTGGTGCCAGGACGCCGGCATCGAGATGACCACCATCTATCTCCTGTCCACCGAAAACCTGCAGCGTGACCCCGACGAACTGGCCGCGCTCATCGAGATCATCACCGATGTCGTCGAAGAGATCTGTGCACCCGCCAACCGCTGGAGCGTGCGCACCGTCGGCGATCTGGAGCTGTTGGGTGAGGAAACGGCGAAGCGGCTGCGTGATGCGGTGGATTCGACGCCGAGCACGGCGGCCTTCCACGTCAACGTCGCGGTTGGCTACGGCGGTCGCCGGGAGATCGTCGATGCGGTGCGGGCCCTGCTGAGCAAGGAGCTGGCCAACGGGGCGACGGCCGAAGAACTCATCGAAAAGGTTACGGCCGAAGGGATTTCGGAAAATCTTTACACCTCAGGGCAACCAGATCCGGACCTGGTGATCCGGACGTCGGGGGAGCAGCGACTGTCCGGGTTTCTGCTGTGGCAGAGCGCCTACTCCGAGATGTGGTTCACCGAAGCTCACTGGCCCGCCTTCCGCCATGTCGATTTCTTGCGCGCGCTGCGCGCTTACAGCCTCCGGCACCGTAGGTACGGCAAGTAACTAGCGCTGTAGTCAGTGCGATTCGCTGGCCGGACTAATCGGTTTCGCTAACCGCAACAATGTTCAGGTGTTGAACAAATGCGGGCCTATTGCCCAAAAACATTAAGAAGTTCTTGGCAGGGCACACGACCTGCGAATATTCCGTGCTAACGTCGCCCGTGATCAAGCCGTGATGTGAAAGTTATTCACACTCGATATAGCAGCTGTGATGTGTTTGTTAGGCAATCGAGATAAAACGGTTATATAGTGAATCGAAAGGTTAGCGCATGTCATTCGTGATCGTTCCGCCGGCGGTCTTGGCGACTGCGGCAGCGGAAATTGCCGGGATCGGGTCGGCAATCGGTGCGGCGAACAGCGCCGCGAGCGCCGCTACCACGGGCCTGTTGGCCGCGGCCGCCGACGAGGTTTCGACCGCGATCACCATGTTGTTCAACACCAACGCCTTGGAATACCAAAGCCTCAGCGCTCAGGTGGCGGCGTTCCACTCTCAGTTCGTCAACGCCCTGACCGGCGGCGCGAATACGTTCGCCAGCGCCGAAGCGGCGAATGCCGCTCAGCTGGGCGGCGTTACTGGTGCTCAGGGGGGCGCCATTGGCGAAGGCGCGACGGTGACCGAGGGCGGGGCGGCCACGGCGCAAGCCGGCCTGATGGGCGTTGCGGAGAGTGGCGGCCTTAATGCCCTGTCGGTGAGTGGGGCGACGACGTCGCTCGGCAGCGCCACCAACACCGGCGTCGAAGCGGCCTACACGGTGAAATCGCAATGGCAGAGCGGTTACGTGGCCAATTACACCATTACAAACACCGGTGCAACCCCTCTTACTAATTGGCAGCTGCAATTCAATCTGCCCGAAAATGCATCGATCACTAATGCGTGGAGCACGCAACTCACCCAGTCTGGTTCGCAGTACACCCTGACTCCACAGAGTTACAACAGCACGATTTCGCCCGGTGAGTCGATCACCATCGGTTTCCAGGCCGCGCAAACGGGCGAATATTCGGCGCCGACCGATGTCCTCGTCAGCGGAAATCACGCCGCCGCGGAACCCCCGACGAATCCGCCCACCAATCCGGCGACCAACCCACCGACCAACCCGCCGACCGAGCCACCAACCACCCCACCGACCACCCCGCCAGCCGTTCCGCCGGCCACCGGCGATGGCCTCACCGCCACATACACGACGCCGTCGCAGTGGGAGGGCGGCTACATCGCGAACTACACGATCACAAACACCGGCACCACGCCGATGTCGAACTGGCAGTTGGAATTTGACCTGCCGCAGAATGCATCGATCACCAACGCGTGGAGCGCACAGGTCACCCAGGCGGGTGGCCACTACACGCTGACTCCGCAGAGCTACAACAGCACGATTGCGCCGGGTGAGTCGATCACCGTCGGGTTCCAGGCCGCGCAGTCGGGCGCATACTTGCCCCCGACCGAGGTGCTGATCAATGGCCAACCGGTGCCAAGTAGCGAGCCTCCGACGAATCCGCCGACTAACCCACCGACCAATCCGCCGACGAACCCGCCCACCGAGCCTCCGACCAACCCGCCGACTAACCCGCCGACCAACCCGCCGACGGAACCCCCGACCGTTCCGCCGACCACCGGGGACGGTCTGACTGCTACCTATTCCACGCCGTCGCAGTGGGATGGCGGTTACATCGCGAACTACACGATCACCAACTCAGGCGCGATGCCGATCACCAACTGGCAGCTGCACTTCGACCTGACTGGCAACGCGTCCATCGGCAACTCGTGGAATACGCAGCTGGTTCAGACGGGTTCGCATTACACCTTGAACCCGGCGAGCTACAACGCGACGATCGCGCCGGGCGATTCGATCACCCTCGGCTACCAGGTGGCGCAGGTCGGCGCCTACGTGGCACCGACGAACCTGTTGATCAACGGCGAACCGGTCACGGTTACCCCTCCGACCACTCCGCCCACGACGCCGCCGACGACCCCGCCCGTCACGCCGCCGCCGGGGGCGACGGTGATTTCGACGCAGTATGGGACGACGACGGTCAACGGTGGGTATGTGGTGCAGAACAATGCGTGGAACAACCCGTCGGGGCAGACGATTGCGGTGGATCCCACGGGTGGGTTCACGATCACGCAGATGAATGGGTCGGCGTCGACCAATGGTGCGCCGTTGGGGTATCCGTCGATTTTTGAGGGGGTGCATTACGGCACGTCGTCGACGGGGACGAATCTGCCGATTCAGTTGAGTCTGATCGATACGGCGATGACCAGTATCGATTACAACTACGTGCCGACCGGGGTGTGGAACGCCTCCTACGACATCTGGCTGGATTCGAGCTACACCACCACCGGGGTCAACGATCACGAGATCATGATCTGGTTCAACCATCAGGGTCCGATTCAGCCGGTGGGGTCGCCGACGGGGAATGTGACGGTGGCGGGCAGGAACTTCACGTTGTGGATGGGCAGCAATGGTCAGAACACGGTGACGTCGTATGTGGCGACCGAGCCGATCGAGGTGTGGACCTTCGATGTGATGGATTTCGTCGACCACACCGACAGCATCGCCAGCTTGCCGGTCAACCAGAGCTGGTATCTGACCAGCATCCAAGCCGGCTTCGAACCCTGGCAGGGCGGCGTGGGCCTGGCCGTCGAATCCTTCGACGCCAAGGTCACCACCAACACCTAAGGCTCCGCCCGGCGCCCCGCGATGTTCCTGACGGCGGGCGGGGTGCGGGTCCGGCTGGGGCCTGGGCAGGGTCGAGCTAACTGGCCCTCGTTGCCGCCCCAGCCGCACCGTATTGCTTCGCCTGTGGGCTTTCGTTGTATCGCAATGTGGCCTGGCTCCTATTGACAAACCCCTGCTAGTGGGCAGAGACGGGTTTCGTGCTTCTACGAGCAACTAGAGGGAACTGATCGGACAGTCCGAATGGCGATCGATGCGCTCCCTCGGCGCGGGCGCTAGGCGAATGGTCGTTAGTTTGCTCACACAACGCGCCCGGTGGACACGGAATTGGATGCGTGTCAAATAACTTTGCACTTCAGAAGCTTGGCGCCGACTGGACGTTGGCTGTCAAGCAGAATACGAGACTTTGCTGCAGAAGCCAAGTATGACTGTCCTGCGTTCTCTTAACGCTCGCTGACCCGGACCCATCCGGCCGCCATAGCAAACGCAGTTGTCTCCTATTTATTAGTACGTACGTACCAGACAGCACCCACTAGCAGATGCCGCGGAATCGTGGGGGTGATCCAGCTGGCGTCGGTGAGCGCGTTTTGGCATGAGGCGCAGCCAGGTGCTGACAGCAAACGTAGATCAGTGCCTGGCTAAGCGGCCGGAGCGGTATCGCGAGTCGGCGCGCCTATGTGTTAATGGTGAGGCTGGCACGGCGGGATTGGCCTGTGCCTCTCAGGGGCGTACCCTAACGCACATTAAATTCATATCCTGAGCAGGATCTTAGCGAGACTACAGAACGCATCGTGCGCGGAGGGCCGTCCGTCGCCAGCCGCGCGATGCGATCGCGACATTAGGTCGTACCCATTTGTAGTGGTCACGCTCGCTGTCGGCGCCACGCCGCGCAGCAAAATTGGATAATACTTGTGTTCAGAATGCTCCCCCGTTACAGTCAGCACGTCGTATGACAACCATGCCCGCGACCCAGCAGGAGTCTAGTGATGTCGTTCTTGGTGGCTTCCCCAGAATTGTTCGCTCAAGCAGCGGCCAGTCTGGATGGATTGCGCTCTACGATCAGCGCGGCCAATGGAACGTGGTCGGTTCCGATCACGTCGTTGCTACCCGCCGCCCAAGACGAGATCTCGGCGGCTATCGCCGCGGTGTTCGGCGCTCACGCGCAGGGCTATAAGGCGATCAGCGCTCAGGCCGAGGCGTTCCACGCCCAATTCGTGCAGAGTCTGAGCGCCGCCGGCGCGGCGTACGCAACGGCGGAGACGGCCAACGTCTCGCCGCTACAGGGCGTGCTGGACCTGATCAACGCTCCCTCCAACGCGGTATTGGGCCGCCCGCTGATCGGCAACGGCGTCGACGGGGCGCCCGGGACCGGCGCGAACGGTGGCGCCGGCGGTCTGCTGTGGGGCAACGGTGGAAACGGTGGTTCTGGCGCTGACGGCCAGGTCGGCGGTAACGGTGGGGCCGCCGGTCTCTTCGGTACCGGTGGTGTCGGCGGGACCGGTGGTGCCGGCGCTGCTGGCGGAAACGGTGGGGCTGGCGGGATCCTCTGGGGCAACGGCGGTGCCGGCGGAACCGGCGGTGTCGGCGCTGGCCCCGGTCTGACCGGTGGCGCGGGCGGTATCGGCGGAAACGCCGGGTTGTTCGGTACCGGTGGGGTTGGCGGTGCTGGCGGTGCCGGCGGTGCCGGTGACCAACTAGCGGGCATCCACGGCGGTGACGGTGGTGTCGGCGGTAGGGGCGGCAACGGCGGGGCGTTGTTCAGCACCGCCGGGGCGGGCGGTGTCGGCGGTGCCGGTGGCGCCGGTTACACGGGCGCGGCGTCCACCGACCCAAGCATTGCCGGTGGCGCCGGAGGTAACGGCGGCAATGGCGGCGCCGGTGGCGCCGCCGGTGGCACTGGCTTGTTCGGGGCCGGCGCCGCGGGCGGCCAGGGCGGTGCGGCCGGACTCGGCGGTGACGGCGGTGCCGGTGCCGCTGGTGTGGACGGAAACATCCACGGCGGTGCCGGCGGGCAGGGTGGCAACCCGGGGATTGGCGGCGTGGGTGGCGCAGGCTCGCTCGGCGCACCCAACGGCGCGGCCGGTGCCGCGGCCACCAGCGGCGGTAACGGTGGCGCCGGCGGCGCGGGCTACAGCGCTGCGGGTGGGTCGAACGCCAATGGCGGCAATGGCGGCGCCGGTGGTAACGGCGGCGCGGTCGGAAACGGTGGCGCCGGTGGCGCCGGCGGCCACGGCGACGGCAGCGGTAACGGCGGCAATGGTGGCCAAGGCGGCGTGGGCCGCGTCGGCGGTGCCGGCGGTGCCGGCGGTGACGGCGGCGAGACGGGCAACGGTGGTCACGGTGGTGCCGGTGGTAACGGAGCGGTCGGTGTCGCAGGGGCCGACGGGGCCACCCCGGGTGCCTCAGGCGGCACGGGCGGAGCCGGCGGTATCGGTGGCGTCGGTGGCGCCGGTGGGCGCGGCGGAACCATCTCGGGCAACGGCGGTAACGGTGGCGCCGGTGGTGTCGGCGGTCTTGGTGGTGCGGGCGGTGCCGGCGCCACTGGGGCGGACGCCACAGTCGCCGGAGCCACCGGCGGGGCCGGCGGCCACGGCGGCAACGGTGGCGTCGGCGGCCAAGGCGGCCAAGGCGGAGTCGGTGGAGAAGCGCTGGGTAGCGGCATCGGTGGTCTCACCGGCGTCGGCGGCGCGGGCGGCCAGGGCGGTGCGGCCGGGATCGGCGGCGACGGCGGGACCGGCGGAGCCGGCAGCCAGACTGTGCGCAATGGCGGTACCGGCGGCCGGGGCGGCGACCCCGGCGTTGGCGGCGCCGGTGGCGCCGGCGGCCTGAACGGCACTGGAACCGCGGTTGCCGCCTCCGGTGCGGCAGGGACGGCCGCGACCTCTGGCGGTAACGGCGGCGCTGGCGGCCAAGGCTGGAACGCCATCGTCCCAGGCGCGCATGGCGGCAACGGCGGCGCCGGCGGTGCCGGTGGCCTCGTCGGCAATGGCGGCAGGGGCGGTGACGGCGGTAACGGCGCGCAGGGCGTCGACGGTACCGACCCGACCCAAACGGGCAGCGGCAACGGCGGGACCGGCGGTAACGGCGGTCACGGCGGCGCTGGTGGTTCGGCCGGGACACAAGCCGGCTTCGGCGGCGACGGCGGTAAGGGCGGCATCGGCGGTCAGGGCGGCACGGGCGCGAAAGGCGCTGACGCAACTGACCCGTCCAAGATCGGTGGTACCGGCGGAAACGGCGGGGCCGGCGGGATCGGCGGTAATGGCGGTAAGGGCGGCGACGCCCCGAACCCGCTCGGCAACCTGGGCGTCGGCGGTGACGGTGGTAAGGGCGGCGCGGCCGGTCTGGGTGGTGACGGTGGACATGGCGCGCATGGCACCGCCGACCACTTCGACGGTGGCGCGGGCGGCCTAGGCGGTAACCCCGGCACGGTCGGGGCCGGTGGCCTGGGTGGCTACGGCTCGACCTTTGGTACGGACGGAACGAGCGGCGCCGCGGCAACCAGCGGCGGCAACGGTGGCGCCGGCGGCGATGGCTACAGCGACCCCAACCCCAGCGGACTTGCCGGCGGTAAGGGTGGCGTCGGCGGTAACGCCGGTGCGGTCGGTAACGGTGGCGCCGGCGGTAAGGGCGGCAACGGCGCCCAAGGTATCGAGGGTGAAGAGGGCACCGAGCAGACCGGCGGGACCGGCGGCGTCGGCGGGCAAGGTGGCGCCGGCGGCAAGGGTGGCTCCATATCCGGCAACGGCGGTGCCGGTGGCGCCGGCGGCATCGGCGGGAAGGGCGGAACCGGCGCGAGAGGTGCCGACTCCATCGACCCGACTGTGGATGGCGGCAAGGCCGGGCAAGGTGGTGTCGGTGGCCAGGGTGGTGCCGGCGGCAATGGTGGCGCGGCTCCTAATGGAACTGTCGGCGTCGGTGGCGACGGTGGTCAGGGTGGTGACGCCGGTATCGGCGGGCGCGGTGGCGACGGCGCCGCCGGCACCTCAGGCCACATCGACGGCAGTGCTGGTGGTCAGGGTGGTGACCCGGGTAGCGCAGGGGCCGGCGGTAGCAAGGGCACCGGCTCAGTAAACGGTGCCAACGGCGTCGCTGGTAATGCGGCCACCTTCGGTGGTGACGGCGGCACCGGCGGTAGGGGCTTCGATGCTGAAGCGGGCTCCAACGCGACCGGTGGCGCTGGTGGCAAGGGTGGTGCCGCCGGTGTGCTGGGTAACGGCGGTACCGGCGGTGCTGGTGGCAAGGGCGATGGCAGCGGTGCTGGTGGAGTCGGCGGTAACGGCGGCACCAGCGGCACGCAGGCCGGCAATGGTGGCGACGGTGGCGCTGGTGGCGCCGGCGGGGCGACCGGTAACGGCGGCAAGGGTGGCACCGGTGGACTTGGTCAATCGCCGTTGGGTATCGGCGGTGCCGGTGGCCACGGCGGTGCCGGCGGTGCGACATCTGGTGACGGTGGCGCCGGTGGTACCGGCGGTATCGGCCAGCTCGGCGGCGGCGCCGGCGGCGACGGTGGCGATGCCGGCAAGAACGGCAACGGTGGGGTAGGCGGCACCGGTGGTGCTGGTCTGCCGGGCGCGAACGGTGCGGCCGGGACCGGCTCGGGCGGCAATGGCGGCGACGGGGTTGCCGGTGGCTACGGTGGTCGCGGTGGTAACGGCGGTGCCGGCGGCACGGTGTCCGGCAGCGGCGGCGCCGGCGGTACGGGCGGCGCTGGTGCAAAGGGCGGTACCGGCGGCAACGGCACCGACTCGACGAGCCCGCTTACGGCTGGCGGGAAGGGCGGCAAGGGTGGCGCCGGCGGCCAGGGTGGTGCCGGCGGTAACGGTGGCGCCGCAACCGCAGGCGTCCAGGGTGCCGCCGGAGACGGCGGGGCTGGTGGTGCTGCGGGCCACGGCGGTAACGGCGGCAACGGTGCCAACGGCACGCCGGCCAACGTCAACGGCAGCAACGGCGGTGCCGGCGGTGACGCAGGCCTCGTCGGGACCGGTGGCGCTGCGGGCACCGGCTCGACCGCCGGCAACGCCGGCGCTAACGGTGCCGACGCCACCAACAGCGGCCACGGCGGTAACGGTGGCAACGGCTTCGACAACGGCGCGAACACCAACGGCGCGAACGGTGGCAACGGCGGCGCCGGTGGTGCCGGCGGTTCGCACGGTGACGGCGGTAACGGCGGCACCGGTGGCAACGGTGCGACCGGTACCACTGGTGGCGCCAGCGCCACTGGTGGCGCCGGCGGCCGGGGTGGCGACGGCGGTGCTGGTGGCGCCGGTGGATCCGTCCTTGGTGACGCGGGCAATGGCGGCAACGCCGGAAACGGCGGTAAGGGCGGCCAGGGCGGTAACGGTGCTACCGGTGCCAACTCGGGTACCGCAAATGGCACGGCTTCCACCGGCGGCGCGGGCGGCAACGGCGGTAAGGGCGGCGACGGCGGCAACGGCGGCGCGGCGGGTGTGGCCACGAACGGCACCAACGGCACGGCCGGTAACGCGGGTAACGGCGGCGACGGCGGTAACGCCGGCACGGCCGGTAACGGCGGTAACGGCACCGGCAACCGCACCAACGGCGGCGCCGGTGGTGCCGGTGGCGACGGCGGTGCCGGCGGCAACGGCGGTAAGGGTGGCGCCGGCACCGCGACCACTGACGGTGGCGCTGGTGGCAGCGGCGGCAAGGGTGGCGTCGGATCCGCCGGTGGCACCGGTGGTAGCGCCACCGGTACGACCGGTGGCAACGGTGGCGCTGGTGGTGCCGGCGGCGACGGTGGCGCCGGTGGTAACGCCGGTGCCGGTGGCAATGGCCTGAACGGTGGCGCCGCGGGTAGCGCTGGTGACGGTGGCAACGCAGGCGCTGGCGGTAACGGCCAAACCGGTGGCAACGGCCAAGCCAGCAACACGGTCGCCAACCGCGACGCACGCGCCGGTGGCGCCGGTGGCGACGGTGGTACCGGTGGCGCCGGTGGTCAGGGCGCGTCCGGGGGCACCACGCTCGGCGGCGGCACCAACGGTGCGGCCAGTGCCGGTGGCGACGGCGGCACCGGCGGCGAGGGCGGAAACGGCGGTACCGGTGGCAACGGCAATCAGGGTTCCAGCGGTAGCCAAGCTGGCGGCCTGGGTGGCAACGGTGGCTCAGCCGGTAAGGGCGGTAACGGTGGCGCCGGCGGTGCTGGCGGCGCCGGCACTGCCACCACCCCGGGCGCAGCCGGTGGTAATGGCGGCGCAGCCGGCTCAGGCGGCGACGCGGGTAGCGGCGGCAAGGGCGGCAATGGCATTGGCACCAACATGAATGGTGGTGCTGGCGGCCAGGCCGGCGACGGCGGTGACGGCGGTGTCGGTGGCGTCGGCGGTACCGGCGGCGCAGGCAACGGCGGCGGCCAGGGTGGAGACGCTGGTGACTCCGGTGACGGCGGGACCGGCGGTACCGGCGGCGGCGGTGGCAACCCGACTGGCACCGGCATCGGTGGAACGTCCGGCAACGGCGGCGACGGCGGCGACGGCGGCAACCACGCCACCGGCGGCAGCGGCGGTGCCGGCCTGGGCGGCGGCCTACCCGGCGGCAGCGGCAACAACGGCACCCCCGGTCTCGGTGGTCTCGGCAGCCCGGCGGGCCTGCCGGGCACGGGTGGCGCCGCGGGTGCTGCGGGCAACGACGGTCTCGACGGCAGCTAAGCGCTCAACCCGGCCCTACCAGGAAGTACTCCACATACGTCGACCAGCGGTCGCCTGAAACGTCGACCGTCTGAAATGTAAGGAAGAGGATTGAGCCGGTGAGTTTTCTGACCTTGCCACCCGAGATCAACTCCCTGAACTTGCTGCTCGGCGCGGGTTCGGCGCCGATGACGGCGGTGGCGTCGGCGTGGGACGGTCTGGCGGCCGAGTTGAGTTCGGCGTCGTCGTTCTTTGAGTCGGTGACTTCCGGCTTGGTCAACGGTGCCTGGCAGGGGCCGGCGTCGGGCGCGATGGCGGCCGCGGCTTCGCCGTATGCGGCGTGGTTGAGTGCGGCGGGGATCGCGGCCGAGGAGGCGGCGTCGCAGGCTCGGGTGGTGGTGTCGGCGTTTGAGTCGGCGCGGTCGATGGTCGTGCATCCGGCGTTGATTGCGGGTAACCGTAATTCGCTGGTGCGGTTGGCGGTGTCCAACTTGTTTGGGCAGAACTGGCCGGCGATCGCGGCGGTGGAGTCGGCCTACGAGGAGTTCTGGGCCCAGGACGTGGCGGCGATGTTGAGCTACTACGGTGGGGCTTCCTCGGCGGTGTCGGCGTTGACGCCGTTCACCAAGTTGTCGTTGGGTCAGTTGGCGGGCGCGGTGTCGCAGGTGGCCGGCTTGGCTGGTGGCGGCGGTGGCAGTGTCAAAGCCGTTGTTGCGGGCTTGAGTTCGGGCAATGTGGGTGGTTTGCGGCTGGGCGGCTTGCTGGGTGGTTTCAACCTCAGCGGGTTGTTGGGCAGTTTGCGGCTGGGTACGGGCAATCTGGCCAACGTGGGCCTGCACAGCCTGGGTGATGCGGGCACCGGTGCGGCGGCGGCAGCCGGGCGCTGGGGGTCATTCGGTCGCCACTTCGGCTCGTGGGGTCAGTTCGGCTCGTGGGGTGGGTTCGGCGGTGCGGGCTTGCAGGCGTTCGTGCCGGCTCTGTCGGGTGTGGGGTTGGGCAG
>NZ_MVHT01000113.1 GCF_002086275.1 Mycobacterium intermedium
CTTGCCGGTCACCCCGCCAGAACATGCCGTTGCTTTCAATACCGGGTGGGGCAATAGTGGGTTCGGGAACTTCGGGTTTGCGAATTCGGGGAACAACAACTTCGGGATCGGGTTGACCGGGGATAACCAGATCGGGTTCGGGGGCTGGAACAGCGGTAGCGGGAATGTGGGGTTGTTCAACTCCGGGTCGGGCAATATCGGGTTCTTCAATTCCGGGACGGGTAATTTCGGGATCGGCAACTCGGGCAGTTTCAACACCGGGATCGGCAACACCGGCACGACGAACACGGGGTTGTTCAACTCGGGTGGGTTCAACACCGGGTGGGGTAACGCGGGGAGTTACAACACCGGCGGGTTCAACGCCGGAAGCTTCAATACCGGCTCCTTCAACCCGGGCGATACCAACACCGGGGACTTCAACACCGGTGACACCAACACCGGCGTCGGTAACACCGGCAACATCAACACCGGCGCATTCATCTCCGGTAATGAAAGCAACGGCATGTTCTGGCGGGGTGACCGGCAAGGCTTGATGGCCGCCGACTACACCCTGACCATCCCCGAAATCCCGCTAACCCTCGGCGGCGGCGGCGGCATCCTCCGACTCCCCGTCACCGGCCAAATCAGCGCGTTGAGCGTCAATCCCTTCTCCGTTCACGCGGTGGGCGGTGGCGCGATTCCGGTCAATCTCGACATCACCGTCGACGCGGATACGCAAGGCTTCGATATCGAGGTCGACGTTCCCAGCCCGTTCCCCAATTTCAGCATTCCGGTGTCAGGGTTGCCGATTCAGTTGACGATTCCGCTGCGTTCTGAACTGGCTGCGTTCCAAATCCCGCGCATCACCGTCGCGGCGATCCCGCTGAACCTCACCGTGGGTGGCAGCACAACGTTCCTCGATGTGAATCTCGGCGGCTCGGTCGGCCCCATCACCGTGCCGGTCATCCATCTGTCTCCGATGCCTGGTTTCGGAAACAGCACCAGCGCGCCGTCGTCGGGATTCTTCAACTCCGGCGAAGGCGGCGCATCGGGCTTCGGCAACATCGGCGAGATCATCTCCGGGTACTGGAACGTCGGCTCCTTCGTCTCGGGATTCGAAAACTACGGCGGCCGCCTTCTGTCCGGCCTCACCAACCTGGGCAGTGCCATCTCGGGCGTCAGCAATACCAGCGCCCTCGACCTCGCGATAGCCAGCGTCATCTCCGGCGTCGGAAACCTTGGCCACCAACTGTCCGGCCTGTTCTTGAGCGGCAGCGTGCCGTAAGAGGCTCGTCAAGTAGGGTTCCCCACGGGAAGGGAGGTTGCTCATGGGAATCCTGGACAAGGCCAAAGATCTGCTGGCGCAGAATGCCGACAAGGTGGAAACGGTCATCACCAAAGCCGGCGAAGTCATCGACGAGAAGACGCAGGGCAAGTACACCGACACCATCCACAAGGTGCAAGAGCAGGTGAGGAAAGCCGCCGGCCCGGGCCCAGCCGGCACCCAAGGCGACCAGTCGAACTGAGCACATGGCGAAACTCTCCGGATCCATCGACGTCCCGCTGCCACCGGAAGTGGCCTGGACCCACGCGTCGGACCTCTCCCGCTACCGGGAGTGGCTGACGATCCACAAGGTGTGGCGCAGCAAGCTGCCCGAGACCCTGGAAAAGGGCACCGTCCTCGAGTCCTATGTCGAGGTCAAGGGCATGACCAATCGGATCAAGTGGACCATCGTGCGGTACAAGCCGCCGGAAGGGATGACGCTCAACGGCGACGGTGTCGGCGGCGTGAAGGTCAAGCTGATCGCCAAAGTCGCCCCGAAAGACGCGGGCGCGGTGGTCAGCTTCGATGTCCATCTCGGTGGGCCCGCCCTGTTCGGGCCCATCGGCATGGTCGTCGCCGCCGCGCTGCGCACCGACATCCGCGATTCTCTGCACAACTTTGTCCGGGTGTTCGCGCGCCCCGATCCCGGCATGAACGGCGATCGGGTCGTAAATCGCTGATCTCCGCATCGGATCGCCGATGAGTTTTGTGGTCGAACCGGGTCGATATCTGCGGACCCTGACAACGGCCACGAACCAAGGAGATCAACGTGCCCATTCGTGACGACGCCCCGCTGGGGGCGCCCTGCTGGATCGACCTGACCACGTCCGACGTCGATCGCGCCCAAGAGTTCTACGCCGCGGTGTTCGGCTGGACGTACGAGTCCGCCGGCCCTGAGTACGGCGGCTACATCAACGTCGCAAAAGACGGCCGTCCCGTCGCCGGGATGATGGCCAACAACCCCGAGTGGCAGGCACCGGACAACTGGGCCACCTACTTCCGCACCGACGACATCAACGCCACCAGCGCGGCCATCGGCCCGGCCGGCGGTTCGGGATGCATAGACCCGATGGAGATCCCCGCCAAGGGCTTCATGAGCGTCGCGGCCGACCCGTCCGGAGCGTCCTTCGGGTTATGGCAGCCGCTGGAACACCACGGCTTCGAGCTGATCGGGGAGGCCGGTGCGCCGGTGTGGCACCAACTGACCACGCGCGACTACCGCGCCGCCATCGACTTCTACCGCGAAGTGCTGGGCTGGCGTACCGAGTCGGAGTCGGACACCGACGAGTTCCGATACACCACAGCGTGGTTTGGTGACCAGCAGTTGCTCGGCGTGATGGACGGCTCGGCGATTCTTCCTCCGGACGTGCCATCGCAGTGGAGTATTTTCTTCGGTGCCGACGACGTGGACAAGGCATTGCAGGTGATCACCGACCACGGGGGCGCCATAGTGCGCGGCGCCGAGGACACCCCGTACGGACGCCTTGCCGCGGCGACCGACCCGACGGGTGTCGCCTTCAACCTGTCCTCGCTGCAGTCCTGAAGGCGCTAATCTCGCAGCCATGACTAGCCGCCTGCGACCCGGTTGGCTGGTGGCCCTGTTCGCCGCGATCTTGGCCATCAGCACGTGGCTGCCGTGGCTGAAGGGCAAGGAAAAAGGGGGTTGGGTCAGCGCCATCGGGGGCGCCCACGGCAGCCTGGAGCCCCCGCACGGGTTCGGGGCCGGTCAGCTGATCGTCTTGCTGGCCTCCACCCTCATCGTGGCCGGCGCACTGGTGGGCCGCGGCCTGTCGCTGCGGGGCGCTTCGGTTGCGGCGCTGATCATTTCGCTGCTCATCATCGGGCTGACGGTGCTGTACTACAAAAGCAACGTCAACCCGCCGACGATTTCGGTCGATTATGGGATGTACGTCGGAGTGGTCAGCGCCGCACTGGCGGCCGTGTCCTCGCTGTGGGCGGTGGTGGCGGCGCTATTCGGGGGCCGCTCGGGGCCATGACGCCTCGGTACGGCCCGGTGGGTCAGGACGACGGAAACTCGTGCTTGCCGGACACTGTGCCGGGGGGTTCGTTGCATCCGTAGACGAAGGGTGCGATGACGACTTCGCGGCCGTCTGGGTCGCGGTAGGTGAGGGCTCCCGTCGCTTCCCAGTACGGGTGCTGTTCCACGGGTTGGATCTGGGCCTGTTGCAGGCGGGAGATCGCCGCTTGCTGTGCCTCTCGGTCCGGGAAGTAGAGCACAAGCTGGTCATGGTGGTCCAACGGCACCGGGTCGACCGATTCGACGATCTCCATCGTCAGGTTCCAGCTGGGCAGGCCGAAGATCGCTCCGTTGCTGCCGTAACTTTCGCCGAACGTTTCGAACAGCGGCAGTCCAACCAGTTCACGGTAGAAGCGCACCGTCTCACCGAAATTCGCCGAACGACGGGCAAATCGGATGGCGCCGATGGGCGCCAGGTGCGGTGGCCAGTGGGTGGTCCGACGGGCGGGGTACACGGTTGGTCCTCCTCACCGAGCCTGCGTCCTGGCAGGCCGCTACTCGTACTTTCCCTGCTGGATTACCGGCTCTTCGAGTGGTCCCAGCGCCGCACCTCGCCTCCGGGCACCCACGTCGCGTGGGTGCCGCTGCAAATGCGTTCCGGCAGGCGCAGTTTGCATACGGGGACGTCGCCGACGCGTGCGGCGTCGAAGACGAGGCAGTACGAGGCGTCGTCGTTCATGTCCGTGGTCAGCGTGACCAGGTACCCGTCGTCCTCCGCAGTGCTGCCCACCCGCGGAGCCATCGCCGCTTCGCTGCCGAAGACGCCTTCGCCCAACGCATAGCGTTCCTCGCTGCCGGTGAGCAGATCGTGCTTGACCAGACCGTCGAACAGGAACCAGCCCGGCTCGCCCGACGCGGCATAGGTGTAGCGGTATTTAGAGGTCGCGTAGTCCGCGTTGATAACGCCGAATTCCGTGATGGACTCGGACAGTCGCTCCTCCTTGACCGCGCCGGTGACCAGGTTGAGCCGCCACCGGTGCAGCCGGGCATCCATGCGATCCAGCGCCAGGAAGCGAAACAGCTTCTCCCACTTGCCGGCTGGCCCGGCGCCGCTTTTCAGGGGCTGGGGTGAGCCTTCGAAGAAGCCGTCGAGCACGATCTCGTCGCCCTCTTCGTAGGCGTTGGTGAAGTGCAGCACATACGTCGGGTCGGCTTCGAACCAGCGGATGTCGGCGGAGTCGCCGCGACGCGGGATCACCGCGAACCGGGACGGCATGTCCGGGTAATAGCGCGGCAGGTGCAGATCGTGCTCGAGCAGCTGGGGATCCCAGAACAACGGAAAGTCGTTGAGGATTGCGTAGTTTTCGGTGAACGCCATGTCGTGCGGCAGCCGTGGTCCGGGCAGCGGGATGTCGACGTAGTGGACCAGGTCGTTGTTCTCGTCGACCACACCGTAGTGCATGTACGGGGCCTGCTTGCTGTAGTTGAAGAACAGCAGCTCCCCAGTCTTGTTGTCGACCTTGGGATGTGCCGAAACACCCCAGTCGGAGGGGAAGCGCCCGTTCCAAGTCTCCTTGCCCAGCATGTCGGCCGAATACGGGTCGACCCGGTAGAGATCACCGCACTGGTAGAAGCTGGTGAGCGCGACCCCGCGGTGCACGATGACGTCGGTGCTCGAGGCGTCCTTCATCAGCGTCCGAGCGCCCCAACCCTTTTCGCGCTTGGCGAGTTGGATCGGTTCGGCCAGGCCGGGCCACAGTGGCCCGCCTTCCTCGTTTTCGGCCAGGAACCCGTCGGTCTTGACAAAGCGGTTGCGGTAGAAGGCCTTTCCGTCGCGGAAACCGACGATGTGCAGCATGCCGTCGCCGTCGAACGGGTGATAGGTCTGAAACGCCGGGTGCAGCGGGTTCTCGGTGTTGCGCAGATACACACCGTCGAGGTCGGCCGGGATCTCGCCCTCCACGGCGACGAGGTTGTCGGCGTCCCATTCGGTGGTCTGCGGCCGCCAGGGACCGGTCCGGTATGGGTGGTCGTCGTCGTCGGGCAGGGTGGACAGGTACTTGCCGACGACTGCCACGTCTGTCTGGAAACTCATCTCACGAACCTTCGGGAGTGCTGACTACAAAGCTGACCGTGGTGGCTGTGCTGCCACCGAAGTTGAGTGTGCCGAACTTCTTCGCGCCGGGAACCTGGTAGTCGCCGGCCGAGTCGCTGACCTGCTTGGCCGCGTCCAGCAGCATGCGCACTCCCGAAGCTCCGACCGGGTGGCCGCCGCCGATCAGCCCGCCACTCGGGTTGATCGGCAGTCGCCCGCCGATCTCGATCTCACCGTTCTCGATCGCTTTCCAGGATTCGCCGGGTCCGGTGAGCCCGATGTGGTCGATGGCCAGGTACTCGCTGGGGGTGAAGCAGTCGTGCACCTCGAATCCGTGAACGTCGTCCAGGGTCGCCTGCGCCCGACGCAGGGCGTCGAGGACCGCGGCGCGCACGTGCGGCAGTACATACGGGTCGTCCGCCGCGCGATCGAGTTTCTGCCGCAGTCCAAGTCCGACGGTGCGGTGCCCCCAACCGTCGATGCGGCCGATCGGCCGGGCGTCGGGGTTGTCCCGCAGGTAGGCATCGTTGACCAGCACGACACCCGCGCCGCCGTCGGTCATCTGGCTGCAGTCGTAGCGGCGCAACCGGCCTTCGGTGACGGGGTTCGTCGCGTCGTCGTCGCTGATGGGGGCGGGAATGGACCAGGTCCGCGTCTGGGCGTTGGGGTTGCGCCGCGCGTTGGCGAAGTTGAGCTGCGCGATGGCGCGCAGGTGGGCGCCGTCCAACCCGTAGCGGCGGTCGTATTCGTCGGCGACCTGCGAGAACATCGACGGCCACAGATAGCGGGCCTCCGCGCCCTCGTGTCCGGTCCAGGCCGCCGCGCCCAAATGCTGCGCGCCGAGGTCGCCGGGGACGGTCTTTTCCAGTTCGACGCCGACGACGAGCGCGCTGTCGTAGGCGCCCGAGCGCAGGTCGGCCATGGCCGCCAGCACGGCCACGCTGCCCGATGCGCACGCGGCTTCGTGCCGGGAGGCCGGGGTGTCCCACAGCTGGTCGCAGACGGTGGCGGGCATGGCGCCGAGGTGGCCCTGCCTGGCGAACATCTCGCCGAACGCGTTGGCGACGTGCACGACGCCGATTTGCGCGGCGTTCACCCGAGCCGCGGTCAGTGTTTCCTCGACGACCTCTGCGGTCAACGCCGCGAAGTCGCGGTTTTCCTTGCTGAGATTGCGTGCGAAGTCACTCTGGTATCCCCCCAGAATCCACACGCCAGTTGAGCCGTTCATAGGCCGCACGGTACTCGGGTCGCTTGACTCAGGTGGAATAAGGGCAGCCGGAAAAGCCCGGAAATGGGCGGTCCCGTCGGCTCTCGGGCTGAACCGACGGGACCTGGGTGTGCGCGCTGGCCGGCCAACGCGCTCACCTCCGTTGCTGCATTGCCACCGGCTGCGTTTGACAAACATGTCTGGCGATACCTGTGGCGATAGTCATTGAATGTCGCACTTGATCAGTCGTCAGACGCCGAGCCGGCGATGAGGACGACCAGCGAGCGACCCTCGACCTTGACCGAGGTTCCGCAGCCCACCGCGTCCGCGCTTGACGGCACGCCGCCGGGGGTGGTGCTGTCGATCACCGGTGTCCACTCCTGGCCGAATTGCTCTGGGGGAAGAGTGAATTCGATGGTTTCGTGGTGGGCGTTGAACAACAGGACGAAAGAGTCGTCGGTGATGCGCTGGCCGCGCTGGTCGCGATCGGAAACGCCCAACCCATTGAGGTACACCGCAATAGACTTGCCGAACCCGGCATCCCAGTCCTCGTCGTTCATCTCCGAGCCGTCTGGCCTGAACCAGGAGATGTCGGGCAATCCCTCGGCACCCCGGTGCCGCACCGGACGGCCACTGAAGAACCGGCGCCGTCGGAAAATGGGATGCTCGGCCCGCAAACCGGACACCGCCTGGGTGAACTCGAGCAAGTCGGCGTCGACCTTTTCCCAATCAATCCAGGTGATTTCGTTGTCCTGGCAGAAGCCGTTGTTGTTGCCGCCCTGGGTACGTCCGAGTTCATCGCCGTGGCACAGCATGGGCACGCCTTGGGACAACAGCAATGTCGCAATGAAATTGCGTTGCTGACGAGCACGAAGCTCGTTGACGGCCGGGTCGTCGGTAGGGCCTTCGGCGCCGCAGTTCCAGGACCTGTTGTGGCTCTCGCCGTCGTTGTTGTCCTCACCGTTGGCTTCGTTGTGTTTTTCGTTGTAGGACACCAGATCACGCAGGGTGAACCCGTCATGTGCGGTCACGAAATTGATCGAGGCCACCGGTCGGCGGGCGGTGCTTTCATACAGATCGGCCGATCCGGTCAGCCGGGAAGCGAACTCACCCAAGCTCGCATCCTCGCCGCGCCAGAAATCGCGCACGGTGTCACGGTATTTGCCGTTCCATTCCGTCCACTGCGGTGGGAAGTTCCCCACTTGATAGCCGCCAGGTCCCACATCCCACGGTTCGGCGATCAGTTTCACCTGGCTGACGATGGGGTCTTGCTGCACCAATTCGAAGAACGCGGACAGTCGGTCAACGTCGTAGAACTCCCGCGCCAATGTTGCTGCGAGGTCGAACCGGAATCCGTCGACATGCATCTCGGTGACCCAGTACCGCAACGAGTCCATAATCAGCTGCAACGAATGCGGGTGTCCGACATTGAGGCTGTTACCGGTGCCGGTGTAGTCCATGTAGTAACGCTTGTCGTCGTCGACCAGTCGGTAGTAGGCGCTGTTGTCGATTCCGCGCATGCAAATGGTCGGTCCCATGTGGTTGCCCTCGGCGGTGTGGTTGTAGACGACGTCGAGGATCACTTCGATGCCCGCCTCGTGCAGCGCGCGGACCATGGTCCTGAACTCTTGCACCTGCCCGCCCGGAGTGGCCGACGCCGAGTATTTGGTGTCGGGGGCGAAGAACCCGATCGTGTTGTAACCCCAGTAGTTCGACAGGCCCTTGTCGACGAGTGTCGAATCGTTGGCGAAGTGGTGTACCGGCATCAACTCGATGGCAGTGATACCGAGGTTGTGTAGATGGTCGATGATCACGGGTTCCGCGATGCCGGCATAGGTGCCCCGCAGTCGCTCCGGAATGTCGGGGTGCCGATACGTGAGACCTTTGACGTGCGTTTCGTAGATGACGCTGTCGGCGTACTCGTGTTGGGGCGGCCGGTCGACTCCCCAGTCGAAGTACGGGTTGATCACGACGCACTTGGGCATGCGGGCCGCCGAGTCGTCGTCGTTGCGGCTGTCCGGATCGCCGAAGTTGTAGCTGAACAGCGACTGGTCCCACTCGAAGAAGCCGTCGATGGCCTTGGCGTAGGGGTCCAGCAGCAGCTTGTTCGGGTTGCACCGGTGCCCGGCGGCGGGGTCATAGGGGCCGTGGACGCGGTAGCCGTAGCGCTGGCCCGGTTCCACGTCGGGCAGAAAGCCGTGCCATACGAAGCCGTCCACTTCGGGAAGTGGGACGCGGGTTTCGGTGCCGTCAGCGTCGAACAGGCACAGTTCGACTCGTTCGGCGACCTCACTGAACAACGCGAAGTTCGTGCCCGATCCGTCGTACGTCGCGCCTAGGGGGTAGGCCTTTCCACGCCAAACCTCCGTGCCTGCGGTCTGTGGGCGATCGTCAGCCATCTACATCACTCCATGTGTTTCGGCACAGCGCGAGGGCAACCGTGGAATTAGAAGGTCCAGCACAAACACCGGGCTGGTGCTGAAGAAGGTTCCCCGGCAAAGGTCCGATGAAACCGTGATGTCGACGGCTTGGAAGGGTGTGTTCGGCCTACGACGCCGCGAGGTCGGTCCGCCGATCCGCGTCGATCGTGGTGAGGGCTTCGCGTTCCGAACTCGCGGTGGGCAGCGTCGCCTTCGGGTCGCCCACCTGCAAGAGCCTCTTGACGGCCGGGCTGGTGACTATGGCCCAGGCCCTCCGTTCGGCGCGGCACAAGCTGTCGACCGCGCGAAGCACGAAAAGTCCTCTGGCGCAGAGGAAGTCGACCTCGCTGAGGTTGAGGATCAGGCCAGGGGCATCGCTGGCGAACCGATGGGCGTATTCGAAGAACCGGTCGATGTTGGTGGCGTCGACCTCGCCGGTGATGTGTACGACGGTGATCTCGTCCCTGCAGTACGCGCGCATCGTCGCGCCGTTGCAGTAGACGGTGCAACTGCCGGCGTGCGTCGTGAGACTACGAGGAGGTGCGTGCGGAGAAAGCGGAGCGATCATCGCTGAAGCTCTTTTCGATCGGTCAGGAAACCTACGGGCTCGATGCGCCAGTCGAACCAGAAGCTGCAACCAAGTGCACGGGCAGCGCATCTTCGGCTGTGAGTTTTCAACCGCATCTACGAGGCTAGTCCACGCTCCGTGATACAGACAGCCATACCTCTGACCAGCATTGATTCAATGCGAATGGTTCGTGGCTCCCTGACCGGGCGGCGGTTTGTGGATCACGACTACTGTGGGCTTGCGCTGGGGTTGGTCCTCGTCTTGTCCCGCAGTCTCGGTTGTCTTGCCGGGGCCGGGGCCGCCGATCCCGCCGCGCGCGGCCAGGGATGCCAGGGCCATCCCACCGAGCAGGCCGGCGGGGGCTCCGCTCAGGTCCGGCGCGACGGTGCCCCCGCCGGGACCCGCGCTCACACCGGGAAGTGATTCGACCGCGAGCCGGATCTCGGGGGCCGCCACGGTCCAACTGTGTGGCACCGCCAAGCCGCCAACCAAAGCAGCGTGGCCCACCGCAGCGGATGCGGCGCTCCCGCCCGCGGTTGGCGTTGCCAGCGGGTCGTCCCGCGTAGCACTGAGGGTCTGAGTCGGTACCAGAGTGCCGGGGTCGGTGTGCCCTGGCGCACCCGGCGGAATGATCCAGGGCCTAGCCGTGTTCACGACGGCCATGGCCAAGCTCGCGGACCCGATGAGCGCGATGTAGATACCGGCGACGTCCAACTGTTCGATCGGCGCGGGCAGGCCCAGGGCGGAGAACAACGCGTCCAACGCTCCCGCCGGCGCCGGGAGCTCCGGCGTGTCCGCGGGCAGGGGCCAGGTGGGGTTAGTTGCTTCACCCAGTGCAGCCTGCGCTCCTGTCGCTGCGTCGTGGCCGGCACCGGCGCCGACAGCGGCGGCATGGGCCGCTGAGCCCGGATCGGCCGTCTGCGCCGGTTGGGCAAAAGGTGTCAGGGTAGATGCGGCCGCCGAGGCCGCGGCGTAGGCGAACATGACCGCCGCGTCCTGCGCCCACATCTCGGCGTACTCAGCTTGGATGGTTTCGATTGCCGGGGTGTTCTGTCCCAACACGTTCGTCGCAACCATTGCCATCAGCTGTTCGCGGTTGGCTGCGATCAGTGGCGGCGGCACGATCTGCGCCAAGGCCGCGTCAAATGCTGCTGCGGCCGCCCGTGCTTGATTCGCCGTTTGCTCGGCCACGGCCGCGGCGGCACTGAGCCACACCGCGTAAGGGGTGGCCGCGGCTGCCATCGCTGCCGATGCCGGACCCAGCCACGATTCGATCGCCAGCCCCGAAATCACCGACCCATACGAGGCCGCAGAGGAATTCAGTACCGCGGCCAGTCCTTCCCAGGCGTTTGCGGCGGCCAGCATCGACCCCGCTCCCGGACCCGTATAGATGCGGCCAGAGTTAACCTCGGGCGGTAAGAGACCGAAGTCCATCTCAAACGGACCTTCCTCACTGGGCCGCGATCGCATGGGCGGCCTTGGCGGTGGCGCTAGAACCGCCCCTGGCTACCGGGGTCGCTACGAAGATGTCATGCTTCGCCTTGGCCCGCACGCTGACTGCCGGGTAGTGCTCCAATTTCTCAGCCGCTGCCGCCCACTTCCGTGGGTTGGTGACCGCCAACGACATGGGCCTCCAATCGGACGGCATTGGCCGATCTTGCACGCTAACCGAACCGCTTGTCTGGTAAGGGATTTAGACTCATCGATATTTTTGGTCCCCAACTAGGGGGCCCCGATCAGCCAGACCCGAGAGCGACGGTCAGCTCGAGAATCGTTTGTGGATCGTTGAGTCGGTCGCCGTAGAGCTTGCGCAACTGGGTCATGCGATAGCGCACGGTCTGCGCGTGGACGAAGAGGTCGGCGGCGACCGCCTCCCGACGGCCCTGATGCAACACCCAGGATCGAAGGGTTTCGGTGAGCCTGTCGGCCGTGTTCGGCGGCAACTCGGCAAGGGGTGCCAGCGCGCGGGCGCGTAGGTCGTCGGCGGCCTCGCGATCCGCGCCGAGCACGAGCTCGACGAGGTGATCGTCGGTGTCGACTGGCGTTGCCTGACCGATCACGCTGGGCTCCAACAGGTCTCGTGCCCGCAGCGCGCGACGGTAGGACGACCGCACCTCCATCCAGGGCCGGGCCGGCCCCACCAGCGCGGCGCGACCGGAGAGTGCCGACAGCAGAGCGGCACGCCGCGACGTACCCGTCATGTCGGGGATGAGTAACACCGAGAGCGAATCGGCCACGTCGACTCCGGGCAGGTCCTCGGACAGTTGCAGCGTCGATTGGCCGAAGCGGGCGGCCAGCCCCCGTGTCTGGGCCGATGGGATCAGCACCGCCGTGAGTGTTTCGGGTGGCTGCCAACTTGCCTTGTCGGCGCTGGCGAGCAAGGTCGCGGCGGGCTCGCCGGCCAGCAGATCCAGGGTGAGCCGATCGAGGTAGCGCTGGCGGACCCGCCCGGTGGTAGCCAGTTCATCGGTGTGCCCCGACGCGCTGGCGGCGGAAAGTTCGTCGATATAGGCGAACACCAATTCGGCGAACTTGGCGATCGTCGGGGCGGGCAGCCCGGCTTCGACGACGGTCGTCGACATCTGTCTCCAGGCCACGCGCGCCCCCACCCGGTAGGCCGAGAGCAACGCATCGATCGACCGGCCCTGCCGGGCTTCCCCGCGGCCCAGCTCGTAGGCGCCGTCGAGCGCGGGAGACAGCGGCGGTCCAGGGTCGGAGCCGTGTGCCCGGGTAACCAGCCGCAAAAATGCGCCCAAAGACGTCTGCACGGCGTTCTCGATGTTCTGGCCCATCCGCCCGCTGAACGCGTCCGCGTAGCTCGGCACTTCGAGTGTGATCGCGGTCACGGTTCGCTCGGCCATGGCAGGCAAGATCTCCTCCAGGGCCTTGACCACGGCATCGTCGAGCTGAAATCCAGCCACACGGAGCGACGGGTCAGGCAAAACTATTCCCTTCGAACAAATCAGAGCCAGATTTTCACCCGGTACAGTCAAGACTTTACATCTCTGGACAACAAACATAGGGGTATGACGACTGTGACGCCGCCGGCGGCAACGCGCCCCGCCTTTGTCGGGGCGCTGCGAGACCGGATGGTCAGGTTTGCTGAGCGGGTCACCGTTTCGCTGACGACGCCGCTTGTGCCCGCCGACTATCTCGACCTCATCGACCCGCTGCGCGACGGCACCAATCTGCGCGGGCGCATCGTCGCGATTCATCCCGAAACCCGAGACGCCGCGACGTTGGTGATCAAGCCCGGCCGCGGGTGGCGCCCACACGTGCCCGGCCAATACATCCGCCTCGGCGTGGATGTCGACGGTGTGCGGCAGTGGCGTGCTTACTCCCTGACCTCCAAGGTCAATCGACACGATGGCTGCATCGCAATCACCGTCAAAGCCATCCCGGACGGTGTGGTGAGTAATTACCTGGTTCGGCGTGCGACCGTGGGAGCGCTGGTACACCTCGACCAGGCCGCGGGCGACTTCACCCTCGGCGACCAGCCCCCGCGCAAGATCCTTTTCCTCACCGCAGGCAGCGGCATCACCCCGGTGATGGGGATGCTGCGTAACCTGAGCGGTGCCGGGGAGCAGGCGCCAGACATCGTGGTCGTGCATTCCGCGCCCACGATCGAAGATTTCATTTTTCGGGGCGAACTGCGCATGATGGCCCGCCAAGGTCGAATCCGGTTGGTGGAGAAGCACACTGACATCGACGGCATGCTCGACGTGGCGCGCATCGCGGATGTCGTCGACGACTTCGCCGAACGCGAGACGTGGGCTTGCGGCCCAACCGGTTTGCTCGATGCCGTCGAGCAACGGTGGGCCGTGGACGGGATCGCCGACCGCTTGCACACCGAGCGATTCCGGCCAACCGTCATCACCCCCGGCGACGGCGGCACCGTGACCTTTACCAAGACGGGCACCGTCGTCGATGCCGACGGCGCTCAGACACTGCTCGACGCGGGCGAGCGCGCCGGGGTGCTGATGCCCTCCGGCTGCCGGATGGGCATCTGCTTTGGGTGCGTCACCCCGCTAAGGCAAGGCGCCGTCCGCGATCTGCGCAACGGCGACATCACCACCGCAACCCCCGGCGACGGCGTCAAGATCCAGACCTGCGTGTCAGCCGCCGCCGGTGCTTGCGAACTCGAACTGTAAGGAGGGGACATGACCAGTGCTGACCCGACCGCCCACCTGTCCGACGAGGACATCGAAAACCTCGGTCGCGAAATCGACGCCATCCGGCAGCAGGTGATCGCCAGCCGTGGCGAGCGCGACGCGGCGTACATCCGCAGCGTGATCACCGGCCAGCGCAGGCTCGAACTGGCCAGCCGCGCGGTATTGCTCTTTTCGTTGTTCCCGCCCGCCTGGCTGGTGGGCACCGCTGGCCTGTCGATCTCCAAGATCGTGGAGAACATGGAGATCGGGCACAACGTGATGCACGGTCAATGGGATTGGATGCGCGATCCCAAGATTCACTCGACCACCTGGGAGTGGGACAACGCCTCGCCGTCGGAGATGTGGAAGCACTCGCACAACGAGGTGCACCACAACTACACGAATGTGCTTGGTAAGGACAATGATCTGGGCTACGGCATCATGCGGGTCGACGAGAACCAGCGCTGGAAGCCGTTCTACATTGCCCAGCCGTTGTGGAACTTCATCAATGCCTGCTTGTTCCAATACGGCATCGCCGCCTACGACCTGGAAATCGGCAAGTACCTGAAGGGGCGCTCGGACAAGGACGAGTTCCGCCGGCAGGGCAAGAAGGTGCTCGCCAAGGTGCGTAAGCAGGCGATGCGCGACTACGTGGTGCATCCGCTGTTGTCGGGGCCTTCGGCGGTGACGACGTTGACCGCCAACCTCACCGCCAACCTGGTGCGCAACCTCTGGACGCACTCCGTCATCATGTGCGGGCACTTCCCCGAGGGTGTGGAGACGTTCGAGAAGACCTCCATCGAAGGGGAGACCCGCGGCCAGTGGTATCTGCGCCAGATGCTGGGTTCGGCCAACATCCGCGGAAATGCGTTCCTGCACTTCATGACTGGGAACCTGTCGTTCCAGATCGAGCACCACCTGTTCCCGGACCTGCCCAGCAACCGCTACCAGGAGGTCGCTCCGAAGGTGCAGGACATCTTCGAGCGGTACGGCCTGACCTACACCACCGGTTCGCTGCCGCGCCAAGTTGCATCGGCGTGGAAGACGGTCTTCAAGCTGTCGCTGCCAAACGACTTTGGGCGCAAGGCATCTGAGGCCATTACGGGGGCGATCCAACCCGCGGCGATCAAGGACGCGATCTTCGCCCGGTCGGCCCGGCCGTCGCGTTCAAAGCAGGCAGCCTGAGCCGGCCAATCGGCACCCTGCTACGGCAGGGCATCGCCCGATGACTCGGCTTTCCAATCGCTGAACGTGGCGAGCAGCCGCTGGCGGAAGTCGTCGTCGAGTTCGTCGGCGGAGACGCGCCCCAGGGTGTTGATGGTGGTGCGGAATTGTTCGACATAGTGCTCGCAGCCGTCGCATTCACCCAGGTGCGCCTCGAAGCGACTTCGCACGGCCGGATCCAGCGTCCCTTCGAGATAATCCGTGACCAGTTCGACGAGTTCGTCGCAGTCCATGGATGCAGACGTCATGGTTGTGCCCCTAGGTAGTCCTCGAGTTCCTGACGCACCGCGGCCCGGCCACGATGTAGCAGCACCCGCTGATTGGCCGCCGTGATACCCAGCGTCGCGCACACCTCTTCGGAGCTGAACCCAAGTACGTCCCGCAGGCTCACCACCACTCGCTGGGTTTCGGGAAGTTTGTGCAGTGCCTTGTTGGCGATCGCGGTCAGTTCGGCGCCGAGGACCGAGCCCTCGGGAGTATCGGGGAATGGGGTGGGTGGCTCCTTCCAGTGTCCCGGGTAGGGATCGTTGCGGTCGCGGAACCGACTCGGGTCGACGGTGCCGCCGCTCGTCGCGCGTATCGCGATGTCGGCTTGGCGTTGCTCGCTGACGCCGTGCTTCTTGGCGATGTTGATCAAGATGCCGAAGATCCAGGTGCGCAACGACGAACGCCCCTCGAATCGGGAAATGCTGCGCAGCACCGCGATCCACGTTTCCTGGACGACCTCCTCGGCCAGTTCGCGGCTCGGGACATAACTGCGGGCCAGCCGCAACATCGAAGACCCGTGCAGGTCAACAAGTTCGGCGAATACGCCGGCATCACCGTCGCGCAGTCGGACGACCAACGACTCGGCTTCGGTTCCGACCGGCTGGTCCATGTTGGCGTCCCGACGGTGAGCAAGGAACGGATTGGCAACGCACACTGCCGCCCACCGGATGGGGGGCGGCATGTGTCCGCAGAGCACTTTACCGCGCTGTGGCCCGCACGGCTCGCAGGCTGTCGGCCAAGGTCCACAGCGACACACCGAGCAGGGCGGCGTCCTTGATCAAGAAGCCGCCGAGGTCCGACAAGGCGGGGAAGCCGCCGGCCGCGGACGCGAAGACGCCCGGGGTGGTGAACATGAAACTCAATGTGGCGACGAACAATCCGACCGCGATGACGCTCCCCACCGCCGATGCCGCCGGCTTCCACGGCTTGATGGCGATCAATGCTGCCGTTGTCAGTTCAAGAATGCCGAGCAGCCTGGAGAACGTGGTGACCGAGAAGATGTTGTAGAGCCAGCTCATCAGCGGGCTGTGCGCGACGAGGGGCTGAATCCCGTGCGCTTCGTAGCTGGTGAACTTCATGGCGCCGATCCACGCGATCACGACCACCAGTCCATACCGTGCGGCAAGGTGGCCTGCGCGCGAGATGGAGGCTTCGAGTGACGCGACGCGGCTGCTGAAGGTGAGAGTTTGCGACGACATGATGCGGTCCCTTACGAGTTGGATGTGTTCGCTTCATGAGTGGGTGTCGCGTTGACCCGCAAGCGTTACAAACTCCTACGAGGGATTTCAGCGACGCGCGTCACACTCTGGTCAAGGGGCCTCACGGCCTGCGCGGGTCGAAGATGTCCAGGGCATGGGCGCATCCGTTTTCGTAGCGCGACCGGTCGGCTTTCTTCAGTGGCGCCCACCAGGGCGCCTGGAACAGCTCCACCACTTTGACAAGTTCGCCCGAGTAGCCCGACGCGTGCAGGACCCCATTGGCCGCGTAGCGCCCGCCCTCGTTCGCGCCCTCCATCGTGGTGACGTTCTGGTCGGTCTTGATCCATTCGCCGGCCAGAAAGAGGTTGTCGATGGCGGTCGTGGCAGACGGGCGGCGGTTCCAGGAGCCGGGGTCCTGGATGAACAGCGGCTCGTTGTTGCGGACGTTGGGAGTGCCCGAGTCGATGATCGCCGGGTCCAGGAACCAGGAGTGCAGCATGGAGTCGTCGAGGACCTTGTCGGTGTCGTTGAGGTGGGCCTTGATCTGGGCCCATGCCTCGCGGGCGATCTCTTCCGGAGTGCAGTCCCTGGCGCTCTTGCCGTTGAAGTTGCCCGGCGTCGTCCAGTCCGAAATGATCGCCGACAAGCAATCTTTCACCGTGCCGTCGCCGTAGGTGGTCAGACTCCGCTTCCAGAACTGCTCCTCGCTGATCGAGGTGATCGCCCAGCCGGAGTCGACGTAGTTCGCATGACCCTTGGTGACGTCGACTCGCTTCTTGAGGTAGAACATGAGCCCGTTCATCCACTCCGTGCGCAACTGGGCCACGTTCGCCAGTTGTGGATCGGCGGCGATCACGTCGGGTGTCAGCACTGCTGCGAGCTTCTCGCAGGGAATCGCCGAGACGTAGTAGTCGGCCTGCACTTGGTGGGGTATGCCGAAAGCGTCGGTGACGGTGGCGGATTCGATGTGTTGGCCGTTCGGGGTCAATCGCGACAAGGCTTGGCCGATGAAAAATGTGACTCCTTGATTGCGCAGATGGTCGACCCAGGGGTCGAGCCACTGCGAGCTCGACGGCCCGTTCAGCACTCGGTCGAATCCCTTGCCGTCCGTGTCGTTTCCGAACATCAGGATCGACCACACCGAGGCTTCGCCGACCAGTCCGATCGAATGTGCGCTGGCGTCACGGGATTTGGACGCGGCGAGGTTGCGGATGATGCCGTCGGCGAGATAGCGGTTGTATTCGGGGGACTTGTGACCGGCGCCGATGTAGTCCTCCCACGTCATGTTTTCCCACTGGCCAAGCTTGCGTTCGTTGCAGCTGGTGACGTAGACCGCGAGTTTCTGCGCTGCGTAGACGGCCTCGAATGGGGGCAGTCGGAACAGCGTTTCGAAGACGGTGGTGACCGATTCGATGAAGGCCTTGGGGGTGATCGGATTCGGCACTGTCGGGAGGGGAAACGGCAGCGGTATGGTCAGGTCGGCGCGCCCAAGGCCGGAGTGGAGATACGATGTGGCGCGCGTCAGGTTCTCCCACGTGCCTCTGGCGTTGCCGGGAAACGGGATGCGTCGCATCGTGTCGGTGACGTTGCGATAGAACCCCGGAAAGAATCGGAAGCCGTGTTCGGCGGGCAACGGCGCCGCGCCTGAGTTGGGCACGGGGATCGAACGGGCCTTGCCGCCAATTGCTTTGCGTTCGTAGACCGTCACGCTGAAGCCGCGATCGACGAGTTCGTGTGCCGCCGTCAGCCCCGCGATCCCGGCGCCGAACACGACGACCGACTTGCCCGGCGCGGCACGGGCGGATGGCCGCGGCAGCGCTGTTAGGGCAGCCGCGGTGCCTGCCGTAGCCGTCCCCACCAGAAAGGACCGACGCGCCATTGGATGGCGGTGGCGATCGCTAAGTTAACGGAGATTCCGGTCAACGATGGTGCAACACACCCAAGACGGGTTTGCAAGCTGCGATGGAACTAACGGACCGCCGAGTTTGTGGCTCGGGGTTCTTTGCGCGAGATAGCTGACTGGCTTAGCCTTGATCCACCGATGAATTGGCTGGTTGTCGGGGTGTCGGAATGAAGAAAGTGCCCTCTGAGCTGGAAAGAT
>NZ_MVHT01000114.1 GCF_002086275.1 Mycobacterium intermedium
CGCCAGCCCCGCCCGCGGCCCCGGACCCCGCCGCCGCATTGGCGCCGTTGCCGATCAGCGGGCGCCCGGTAGCCGCCAGGAAGGGCGCGTTAATCGCGTTGAGTAGCGGACTGGTTATTGACGCGGCGGTGGCGGCCTCGGCAGCCGCATACGACCCCGCGCCGGCAGTCAACGCCTGCACAAACTGGTCATGGAACAGGACAGCCTGCGCACTCACCGCCCGATACGACTCGGCGTAGGCGCCAAACACCGCCGCCACGGCCGCCGACACCTCATCAGCTCCCGCGGCCACCACCGCCTCGATGTGGCCCGCCGCCGCGGCGTTGGCCGCCCCGATCGTCGAACCGATACCCGCCAGATCCGTGGCCGCTGCCGCCATCAAATCCGGCACGGCTGTCACAAACGACATCGGACACCTCCCTGTTGGTCATGACCAAAAAGCCAGGACGACCCAGGAAATGCCCCAGGCCACGTCGACCCTTAGGCAGAACGAATCATATCGCCGTACGGGTGCGAAATCCCGAATTTGCCTTGCAAATCCGAATTTCCCGCGGCCCTTCGTTGTTCGCACTATTCAATGACTCAGCTGGTTTCCCCCAGACGGTGTTCGGAATTGACGTTCCCGACAAGGGTTTCCGTTGGTCCAAATGACGCAGCTCACGCCAAAGTAATTGATGCGAGCGTAAAACTCCGGACTCGGCCCGCCACCCGTGCATGACATTGCGACAGCAGCGGTTCAGACATTTGCTCATGCAGTGCGACCTCTATCGGCCCGGACTCAGCACCGAGCACCACCCGGATTTCGCCTTCATCGTGGGCGACGCTCAACGGGTGCAGCGCGTCGATGCGATTGTCACCGTATTCCTCGCGGACGAAGTACTGCGCGGCCTGGACGGCGTGCGGTAACGAGGTCCTGCCGCGCAAGAATTTGTTGTCGAGTCGTCCGTCCAGGTACAGACGCACCAGGCCCGCCGCATCGGCGAGATCGACGCGTCCGTAACACAGACCTTCCGGCAATACGAGCATTGTCGCCGCGAACCGGTCGCCACCCAAATGTGAGCACTCCCAAGTGAATTCGGGATAATCGGTCGCTATTTCCCGGCACGCGCTGCGCCCGCGCACCGCGCAGCACTGATCGTGTTTGCCATGCGCACAGATCGCTACGACGGGGTCATCGGAAGGCGTGCCGTCGGATCCGTCCAGGGCGAGGTCGAGATATTCGCGGGGGTCGCTGACCTCGCCCGCATACAGCGCTTCTTCGCCAACCCGGGAATGCGCCACGAACCATCGCCACCGGGGCGTCGCCGGCCGCCGACCGTGCCGACGGATCGCCGCGATCCTCATCTTCGCCATCTCGACTCGTCGCACGATGGCCCGCCCGAGTTCCGGGTCGATGATTCCCGGCGACTGCAAAAACGCCGAATTACCCCATGCACCAGGAAGTTCCAGCAGCACCCAAGAGAACCCCGCGGATGCGGTGCCGTACATCGGGTCGCCGCGGGCCAGCGACTGATCGCTGCAGGGCGTCCTTTTCGCCCGAGCAATTGGGGAAGTCATTCGGTGACCGGTACCACGACGGCCTCTCGCAGCAATCTGCGCACCAACACGGCCCCGTCAGCGTGGTCGAGTCCCGGCAGGGAATCGGCACCCGCCGTCAGGCCGCGGTGCAGTGTGGCGACGGCTTCGGCACACGACTGAGGGAACGTCATCACCTTGTCCGGCAACGTGAGCACGACCCGATCCCCGGTTCGGTGCATGGTTGCGATGAGCCCGTGCCGCCACCGAACTTTCACAGTGTCGGCCCGCTCGACCGCCGACAGCGATGCCAGCGGGCGTACCGCAACGGGCCGCGTTCGGTCAGCGTGTCGGCGCAGCAGCGCCGTGGCGACACCGTCGCTGATCTCAGAAGCGTTGTCGCGCAACGACTCAACCATCTCCGCCAGTACCTTTGTCACCGTCGCGATGATCTCGTCCTGATCCGCCGGGTCGACGCCCATCGGCAGCGACTTGCGGTAGGCATCGACCGTCGACAGTTGATCGACAACCGCGCGCGCGACGTCGAGCCGCGTCATTGCCGAGACGCCGATCGTCAGATGGATGGACGTGCTGTCCAGCGCCTGCGCCGAATGCACCCAGCCCCGTGGCAGGTAGAGCGCGTCGCCTTCGGACAGCACCGTGTCGATGGCCGGTTCATCGGTCACCCGTTCGGCGATGGCGTCCCGGTACTGGGTCCACGGTTGCGACGCGAGTGGGTGCTCGTGGACGGGCTCGTGCACGATCCACCGCTTCTGACCCGCAGTCTGCAGGACGAACACGTCATGCACGTCGTAGTGCGCATCGAAGCCGCGACTGGTGGGCGGCGTGATGTAGGCGTTCGCCTGCACCGGATGCCCGAGTTCGTCCACGAGGTTGCGGACGAAGTCGATCAGCGGCGGCCACAGCCGGTGCAGACCCTGGAGCACAATCGTTGCGCCAGAGGCGAACTCACCCAACACCTTCCCGGAGTCCACCTGATCGGAGATCTCGGCGCCGAATCCGGCGGGTCCGAGGTAGCAGTCCTTGGCCAGCAGGTCGCCCTCCTTGGCCAGGCGAATGAACGGCGAGCGAACCCCGCGCTCGGCGATCAACTCGTCGACCATGCTGGCCGAGAGAAGGTCGCCGAAGTCGCGGGGTAGCGCCGCCGACGTGCTGAGCAGCGCCCGGCGTCCCCAATATTGGGAAGCGAACGTTTCTGGGTCCGCCGCGACGCAGCGACTCAGCACCGAGATGCCGTCAGGCTGTTCCGTCGGCACCGCCGTCGTGGCCTTCGGGGTTCGAGCCGCCGTCCGCCGGCCCTTCACCGCCTGCGGTTCCATCGGCACCGCCGTCGTGGCCTTCGGGGTTCGAGCCGCCGTCCGCCGGACCCTCTCCGCCTGCGGTTCCATCGGCACCGCCGTCGTGGCCTTCGGGGTTCGAGCCGCCGTCGGCCAGTCCCTCTCCGCCGCCAGAAGTCGTGATGTCGTCGTCGTCGAGCGCCATGTTGCGATCCTTTCGTTTGGACTGAGCTCGGAGTTACCGCAGAACGAAGAACCGAAACTTGCCCGTGTCAGTCGCTCGCTGTGACGCGGTCGATGTGGGCCAAGAAGTGCTCCACTACGGCGTCGGGTGCCTCGATTTGTGGCCAGTGCCCAATGTCGTCGGCAAGCATCACCACGTCCGGATTCGGTATCACCTCGAGGTAGCGCTGCGCCATGTGCCTGCCCGAGTTCGGGTCGACGGGTCCGTCGATCAACCTCATGGGAACGCTGGTCTGCCGCATCGCCCGCACCCATCGATTGCGGTGGGTGTACCGGTCGTTGATGAACCTGCCGACCTTGTGCATCACCCTCTTGCCGTCGTTGTACTCCAGGATCTGGTGGAACAACTCGAGTTGGCGCGGAGACGGTTTGGTGTTGGGCCCGAACATCTCGTTGAGCGTCGGCTCGAACAGGCGGCGGGAGAGCCGAGACCCCTGGACGGGACTCATGATGTCCCCCAACGGAGTTCGTGACATCGCTTTCTGCATCAGCCGCGGCACGTACGCCTCGTTGAACATGCCACCGTTGAGCCACGTGATCGATTGGATGCGCAACGCGCCGTACGCCTGTTCATTGAACTCCCGACGCGCCAACATCTCTTGACCCACCGAATCGCCGAGGTCGTGGGCGAGGATGTGTGCGGAGTCGATGCCGAGGTCGGCCAGCAGCGCCTCATGCATGTCGGCGTGGTCGTGAACGGTGTATTCGTATCTCACGGGCTTGTCCGAGAAGCCCATACCGAGCATGTCGGGTGCGATGACGGTGAAGCGCTCCGTCAGCCTGTCCCAGATCGGCGCCCAATCCCACGTGTTGAACGGGTAGCCGTGGATGAGCAGCAGGGTGGGACCGCTGCCCGCGACCCGGTAGAAGATGTCGAAACCCAGATAGTCGAAATACTGACCGGCCGACTTCCAGCGTTCGAGTTCAGCATCCATAAAGTGTCACTCCGTCCGTCCCCCAAGGTGTTTGGCGAGGAATCGGTCTGCCCGGTGGTAGAAGTCTAGGCGGTTCTCTGGCTTGACGAAGCCGTGCCCCTCGTTCTCGTACATGACGTATTCATGGTCGATGCCGCGCTCCTTCATGGCCGACACAATCTGTTCTGATTCCGCCCGCTTCACGCGTGGGTCGTTTTCTCCCTGGGCGACGAGCATCGGGATCTTGATGTTGTCCACCTTCGACAGCGGCGAGCGCGACCAGAGGAAATCGGGGTCGTCACCAACCCGTTTATGCCACATGGCGATCATCGGCTTCCAGTATTCGGGGAACGACTCGATGAGCGTGTTCAGGTTCGACGGGCCGACCATCGAGATTGCGCACTTGAAGACGTCCGGGGTGAACGTCGCACCGATCAACGCCGCGTACCCGCCGTACGATCCGCCATAGATCGCCACCCGGTCACGGTCGACGTAACCCAGCTGCACGAGGTGATCGATGGCGTCCAACAGGTCGTCGTGCATCTTGGCGCCCCACTCACGGTTGCCCGCGTTGCGGAATTTCTTGCCGTAGCCGCTGGAACCGCGGTAGTTCACCTGTACGCACAAGTAGCCGCGGTTGGCCAACCACTGCGCTTCAGGGTCCAGCCCCCATCCGTCCCGCACCCACGGGCCGCCGTGGACGACGAGGACGGTCGGCAGGTTGGCGCGCTCGACACCCGCCGGGAACGAGAGATACCCGTGGACCGTGAGGCCGTCGCGCGTGGTGAAGGAGAAGGGTTCCATGGGCACCAGCGGATAGTCGTTGAGCTCCGGCCGGTGGTCGAACAAGAACGTCGCGGTCTGCGAGGCCCGGTCCCAGGTGTAGAACTTCACGGGTCCGGCGTCGTTGTCGAACGCCACGAGCCAGGTCCTGTCGGCGTCGTCGCGATCGCTGATGATCAGGTCGCCAGGGCTGAGCTCTTGGAGTGCTGCGACGTCATCGCGGATCGAGTCGTCGAAGATCCGGTATTCGATCCGTTCGCCGTACACGATGACGCCCTGGATCTCGAGGGTGTCGGGGTGCATGATCACGCCGGTGATGTCGTAGGTCGGGTCCTCGGCGATCACCTCCACAGCGCCGGTCGCGATGTCCATCTTCACCAAGCGGCCCGTGTTGGAGTCCATGGACGTCTGTACGTACAAACCCGACCCGTCCTTGGTGAACCCCACCGGTCCCGTCGTCTCCGCGTCCTCCGGGGGAACTTGCAGGAACGGTCGCCAGTCGGCTGATTCGTTGTCGCGCACCATAATCACCATCCCTCCGTCCGGGGTTGGTGAGACAGCGCCGCGCACCGCCAGGTTGTCGTCGATCACCCAGCCGACGAATCCGGGGTTCTCGACGACCTTTTCAAGTTCGCCGGTGGTGAGGTCGAGGTGGTAGACATCGTGCAATTGCGGGTTGTCCTTGTTGATGGCAACCAGCACATCGTTCGGAAAACGCTTCTTGTGCGCGATGACTCGGCACTGCACGCCGTCCATCGGCGTCAGGTCACGTTCCACGCCCGTCTCCAGATCGACGTCGTACGCCCGGTAGTTCTCGCTGCCGTCCTTGTCGCGGACGTACATGATGTGGCGGTTGTCGTGCGTCCAGAAATACCCTTGGATGCCGCGCTCGGTGTCGTGGGTGACCGGCTTGTCGTCGTCCGCGCCGATATTGCCGACGAACACGTTGAGCACGCCGTCGAGCGGTGCGACGTAGGACAGCCGCTTGCCGTCCGGCGAGATCTGCGGCGACACCCGCTCCGGATGGCCTAACAACACTTCGAGCGGGATCAGCTTCACTGCAGTCATCGGCTAATCATGCTCGTTGTGAGCCGCAAGAAGCCTCGGTTTGGCCTGACATTTCCGGGGCGCCGGATCGTGGATATGCGGTTCATCCAGGGACACGATCTGCGAGCCATCTCGCGAACCGCCAAACCGGCGAAGAAACGGCGCGGCGTTCATCGTGCCTGAGCCGGTTCGTGCTCGCCGACCTGACCGACCATCAGTTGTTCGCCAAGAACGTCGCAAGAAACTCGCAAGGCCCCGACCGCAGACTTCATTTCACCAACCCGGACATAACCGTCCCACAGTGAAGTGACGAAGCAGGCCATCATGAGCGACCTACGAACAATCACATTGCACGGCGACCGCGTCGCGTACCGTGACGAAGGCGCTGGCGAAGTCTTGTTGCTGATCCACGGCATCGGCGGTAGTTCGAACAACTGGCGCGCGATCATCCCGACCTTGGCCAAGAAATACCGCGTCATCGCGCCAGACCTGTTGGGCCACGGCAAGAGTGACAAGCCCCGCGCGGACTACTCGTTGGGCGCGTTCGCGGTCTGGTTGCGCGACTTTCTCGACGAGTTGGGGATCTCTCGAGTCACCGTCGTCGGCCACTCCCTGGGCGGCGGAATCGCAATGCAGTTCACTCACCAACACCGCGACTACTGCGACCGCCTGATCCTGATGAGCAGCGGCGGCCTCGGCAGCGAGGTGAACCGCACGCTGCGACTGATCAGCCTGCCGGGATCCCAGCTGGTGTTGCAGGTGGCGGCGTCCAAGCCGGTGCTCAATGTCCGTAAGGCCTTTGCCGCTCTGCAGTCCGACGACCAGCACGCCTCACGACGTAACGAGCATTGGGAAGCGCACGCCGCGCTGTCGAACCCCGAGAACCGGCAGGCGTTGCTGCGCACGCTACGTGCCGTAGTCGACCGCCACGGGCAGTTCGTATGCGCGCTGAACAAGCTGCACTTCAATGCCAATGTGCCGGTGATGATCATCAGCGGTGACAAAGACCCGGTGATCCCCGTCTCGCACGCATACGCCGCGCACGCCGCCATGCCCCACAGCAAGCTGCACATCCTGCCCGGCGTCAAGCACCACCCGCACACCGAGCAGACCGAAATCGTGGCTGGGCTCATCGACGGCTTCATCGACGAGAACGCGGGTTATGGCCTCGACGCCGTCGAGTCGGCCGCCGTCTCGCTGGCGGATTGGTCGGCGTCGGTGAACTCCCGAGGAGCAGGTCTGCGGTCGCGCGCCGTGGTGCAGCGGATCAGTCGCCGACGCTCGCGGCGGCACCTCCAGGTGGTCCCGGCCAGCGCCTAGCGGGCGCATTGGTTGGGCTGCCTCACGTTGAGACTGCGAAATTGGCGGCGTCTACTCGCACTTTCCCGCCCTACACGCAGACTCAACGAGGAGGGTGGGGCACCTCACGTTGAGACTGCGAAATTGGCGGCGTCTACTCGCACTTACCCGCCAAAACCGCAGCCTCAACGAGGAGGGTGGAACGCTCAACGAGGAGGGTGGAACGCAAAAGGCCCTAGAAGGGGCGCACCGAGATCTTGCCTTGGGCGGCGTCAATGAGGTCTTCGGCCACCGCGATGGGGAACTGGACCGTCGCGGCGCCAACCTGTTCGATGCCGTCCCGGACAGCGGTGAAGAACACCGTCGGATCGCCGGTGAGGAACGCCGAGCCGATGTCGTAGGCGGCGTACTGCGGCGCCGTGATGAAGTTGCGTGCGTCGACGAACAGTGCCGTCGGCAAATTGGCCGGCCCGACGGGCACGCCCTCCCAGCTGACCAGGTTCCAGCCGCCCGTGGGGTCGCCTTCCACCACGACAACGCTGGTATTGCCCAGCTGGTGGGTGAAGAAGAGCAGGGGGTTGGGGTTGTTGACGTGCATCAGCGTCCCGATCTCGATCGTGAACGCGCTCGAGTACGCCACCTCGGTGATCTTGCCGTTGGCGGCAGCGACCGGGTTCGCCAACGCGTGGTCGTAGAGCGTCTGCATCGCGCTGCCGAACTCCCGGAAGAAGAACACGCCGTTTGGGTCGGTGGAAAGCGGGGCCAGCATTGGGAGGATCGGGAATCCGGACACCCAGGCGAGCGGGCCCATCAGATACAGAATCCCGCCGAGGCTGTACTGCGGCCAACCCTCGTACATGCCTGCGCTGATCTCGTTGAGCCCGGGCAAGATCGTCGGGTTTGTCGGGTACATATTGGTCAACGCCTGCGCGGTCTGCTGCGCCCGCGTCAACTCGGAGGCCCAGATCCCGGCGTAGGGCCCCTGCGGGAAAAGTTCGTTGGCGCGGAAAAATGCCTGCGTGTCGCCCAGCGGGGTGAGCGCAACACCCGGCACGGCCGTGTCGATCCAGCCCTGGGCATTGGCGATCGACTGCGCATGGCGGACGAACTCGATGGTCACCGGCGGTCCGGCGGTGACGGTGGGCGGAAGCCAGCCAGCCCCCGGTTCACCGATGAAGAGCCCGCCGCGACCACCAAGCCCGCCGCCTCCGCCGGCCCCGCCGTTGCCGAGGAACAAAGCCTGGCCGCCGATACCGCCGGTTCCCCCGCCACCGCCGATCCCGCCGATGCCTCCGTTGCCCATCAGCCAGCCGCCGGTACCCCCCATGCCGCCGTTCCCGGCGCCGAACCCGTTACCACCGGCGCCGCCGGTGCCGATCAACCCGGCATTCCCCCCGTTACCGCCGTTGCCGTTGCCCGCGGTGACGCTGTAGCCGGTCCCTCCGTCGCCGAGCAGGATTCCGCCGGGTCCCCCGTTGGGGTTGGATTCGGTTCCGGCGGTGCCGTTACCGATCAGCGGCCGGCCGAACAAGGCATAGCTGGGTGTGTTGAGGATCGGGTCGACGGCCTGCCCGATCGGGCTACCTATCCAGGCTTGGCCGGCGGCGTGGATAGGGCCATAGACCGCCGTCTGGAACCCGTCGGCCACAGCCGCCTGCAGCGACGTGACGATTGCCGCCTCGGCGCCGGCGTAGGAACCCGACGCGGCGGTCAAGGCACTCATGAACTGCTCGTGATACTTGAGCGCCTGCGCCGCGGCGGCCTGATACTCCTGGGCGTGTGCGGTGAACAGCGTCGCAACCGCTGTCGACACTTCGTCAGCGGCCGCTGCCGTCAGCGCGGTCGTCGGAAGCAGCGCGGTCAAATTGCCGGCATTCACGACCGAACCTATCTGCGCTATTTCGGCGGCGACCGACTCCAGCACTTCCGGCGCCACGACCACAAATGACATCCGCTACCCCCATTGGTCCGACGTAGTAGCAATCATGGGGCCGCACCGACCGAAGCGGATGCGAATTGGTGGAAATTCCTGGCGCTATTTTGTGACGCGCTTGCGGGACAGAAACGCCTGCATGTGCTGTTGCGGTTCTCCCGTGAGGTAGGAAAGCCCGAACTCTCGCTTACTGTCTTCGATGGCAGCACGTACCGACATGTCGAACCATTTGTTGAGCAACCGTTTTTGTTGCCGGACGGCTTCGCGACCGAAACCGCAGAGCTTTGTGGCGAGTGCGCTGATGCGCGCGTCGAACACATCGGCCGCAACGACCTCGTGCACAAAGCCCCAGTCAGCGGCGGTGTTCGCATCGATCGTTTCGCCGGTAAGCAGCAGCCAGGCCGAGTGTGACGCCCCGATCAACGTCGGCAGCAGCGCCGCATGAATCACCGATGGGATTCCGACCGCCACCTCGGGCATTCCGAATTTGGCGCCGGACTCGGCGATCCGCAAGTCGCATGACGCCGCGACTTCCAAACCCCCGCCGAGACACCAGCCCGAAAGTCGGGCAATGACCGGGACCGAGCATTCGCGAATCGCCTCGCACAGACCCGCGAGCCGACCGATGAAAACCTCCGCGCTGGATTGGTCGAGGGTGACCATTTCGTTGATGTCCGCGCCACCGATGAACGCTTTTTCACCCGCTCCGCGGAACACCACGACCCGGACGTCACTGCCTTGACTGACGACCCGGAAAGCGTGCGTCAGTTGCTCGATGGCCGGAGTGCCGATGATGTTCAGTGGCCCGGAGTTGGTCAATTCAATTGTGGTTACGCCACCGTCGTGACCGACTCTGACAAAACGGTTTTCCGTCATACGCTCTTCCTGACGTCTGGTCACATTCGCGATGGGCCGAGCCTAAGGGGTGACGCTTGGAATTTTGGAGTGGCACAGCATTTTTGAAGACGACGGAGTCGGTAGCCGTCGCCCGGATGCTCGATGAGGCCGGATTCGACGGCGTGATTTGTGCCGATCACCTGATCTATCCCCGTGAACTCAGCTCACCCTATCCATCGCCGACGGGCAAGCCGATGTGGCCGGCGGACACCGAATGGCCCGACTCGTGGGTGCTGATCGGAGCCATGGCGGCAGTCACCTCTCGATTGCGGTTCACCAACGCCGTGTATGTCGCACCGGCCCGGCCCCTCCTCGAGGTGGCCAAGCAGGTGGCGACGGCATCGGTGCTCTCCGGCGGCAGGGTGGCGTTGACAGTAGGGGCGGGCTGGATGCGTGAAGAGTTCGAGCTCATGGGCCAGGATTTCGCCACGCGCGGCCGGCGGCTCAACGAAATGATTCCGGCCCTGCGCGCACTGTGGCGCGGGGGTTGGGTGTCGTGGGAAGGCGAGCACTACCGGGTGCCCGAAATGATGATCGAGCCACACCCGGCCGAGCCCGTCCGGATCATGTGCGGCGGCGAGTCGGACGCGGCCCTGCGCCGGGCCGCATACTTGTGCGACGGCTGGGTCGGGACAGCCTACACGTGGGACGACGCCGTGCGGTTCGTCACCGAGCTCAACCGTCTGCGTCGCGGATCAGACCGCAGCACAGAACCTTTCGAGATCATGCTGGCGCTCATGGAGCCCCCTTCGGTCGACCTGTATCGGCGTGCCGAGGACATCGGAGTGACGGCGGTGATGTGCGCACCGTGGGCGGGTGCCGGCGACATCGTCTCGGGCGACCTCGAGGCGTTCGGTGCCGACGCCGCACGGTACCGGGCACCGATCGAGCGCTTCGCCAACGACATCGTCGCCAGGATGAGGTGACCGACGCGCGCCGACTCAGCGGCCCGGTCCCGCGGGCACCACGACGGTCAAGTCATTCCCTGAGCGCTCCACGCGCATTCCGATCCTGCGCGCCACGGAAGCGACCGCGGCCGCATCGTCGGGCTCGGCCCGGGTCACGGCGAGCGCGCGGGCCAAGCGCCCCTTGTGCGCCTTGTTGAAATGCGTGACCACAGTTCGTCGGCCATCGGGATGCTCGGCCAACACATCGACCCGGATCGCGGCGGGCACTTTCCCCAACGCCGCATACGAGCCCGAGCGCAGATCAACGATCAAGTTTTCGGTAACCAACTTGGCCAGCACCGGCTCCAGCAGGGGCCGCCACCGCGCCGCCAGGGTGGGTTGCCCCGGCAATTTCGAACTTGCCGAAAGCCGATATGCGGGCACCTGGTCGTCGGCGCGCAGCAGCCCGAACAGGGCCGAACCGACGAACAAGCGAGCACGCGCGCGTTCCGCTTGCGCGCCCTTGAGCGAATCGAAATCCAGTGCGTCATAAAGCACGCCGGTGTAGCGGCGGATGGCCGGCAGCGTCGGCGCAGTACGCAGCGCGGCATTGCGCTCGATCTCGGCGTCCTGCGAAGGCGAAAGACCCAACGCCGATCTGCACGCCACTGGGTCGGCCGCCAGATCGACGAGTTCGTCGATGAGCGCAGACCGCAGCGGCCCCAATTCGGGGTTACCGAGTTGCTCGAGCCGCAGCGGCGGTCCGTCCCCTCCGTCCCGCTTGGTCTCCGACGGTGGTAGCAGCACAATCACGGGTGCCGACCATACCCAACGGGATAGGCAGGTCGAACCTGCGAGGCGCGAAACACCGAGCGCACTAGAATTCGGCCGATGGCCACACGGCGCGGGCGGCCCACCCAAATGGAGGCGAAAAAACTCGACCTCGCCGTGCGTGAGGCCGCCGTCGCAACGTTCCTCGAAATGGGTTACGCCGGAGCCACAATGGAGGCCATCGCCCGCTCGGCGGGCATCACAAAGCGGTCGCTGTACGCACGCTATCCCGACAAGCGCGCCGTGTTCGCCGATGTAATCCCATGGGCGCTAGCGCGTTACACCGATGACGCGGCCATCGAGGACATCGACGAAGACGACATCGAAGGCACCCTGCTAAAACTCGGCAGGGCGGCGCTGGAACGCGCCACCCATCCCGAGAACGTGCGGCTCAAGCGCATTGCGTTCAACGAGGCCGCGCTGTTCCCCGAGTTCAAGATCTCCGCGGAGTCGATGATGTGGGCGGGGCGGCAGCGCGCGGTCACCGAAGTGCTGCGCCGCTACGCCGATCTCGGTGTCATCGACGTCGAGGACCTGGAACTGGCCGCCGAGCACTTCCTGGCGATGGTGGAGGCGGTGCCGGCCCGGATGGCCGATTTCGGCGTGTTCCGCTCAAAGAAGCAGCAGGAACGCCACCTTCAGTACGCGGTGCGGCTGTTCCTGCGCGGCGTCATGCCCCGCTGATCGACTGGCTCACCAGGTAGCCCTCGAGCCCCTCGCGCCCCAGCTCGCGGCCCCACCCGCTGTCCTTCACCCCGCCGTACGGCGCCAGCGGATCCATGATGTAGCCCTGGTTCACGCCGAAAGATCCGGCGCGAACGCGTGCGGCGATCCCGAGCCCGCGGTCGGTGTCGGCAGTGAACACCGCTCCGGCCAACCCGTAGTCAGAATCGTTGGCGATGGCGATGGCGTCGGCTTCGTCGCGATAAGGGATCACGGTGAGCACCGGCCCGAAGATCTCCTCACGCGCGATGCGCATGCTGTTGTCGGCGTCGGCGAACAGGGTTGGCCGCACGTACCAGCCGCGGTCGAGGCCGTCGGGCAAGTCGCTGCCGCCCACCACCAGTCGCGCGCCCTGACGCTGGCCGTCCTCGATGTACTCACGCACCCTGGCCTGCTGCCGCTGGGCCACCAACGGTCCTTGCTGGGTGGCTGGGTCGGTGGGATCGCCAACCGTCAGCCCGGCTAGCTCGGCTTCCAGCGCACCGACGAAATCGTCCGCGCGCGAGGCGGGTACGAGCACCCGGCTCAGCGCATTGCATACCTGCCCGCTGTTGGCCAGACTGGCCAGCTGGATCGCCTTGGCCGTCGCCGCGGGGTCCGCGTCCGCCAGCACGATTGCGGCCGACTTCCCGCCCAACTCCAGCGTGACTTGCTTGAGCCCCTGCGCGCAGGCGGTGGCCACCTGTCGCCCGGCGGCCGTCGAACCGGTAAACGAAACCTTGTCCACGCCGGGGTGGGCGACCAGATGTGCGCCGGCGGCGCGGTCGCCAGGCACCACGTTGACCACCCCGGGCGGTAGGTCCGCCGACGCGACGATCTCGGCGAACAACAGTGCGTCAAGCGAGGATTCCTCGGCGGGCTTGAGCACCACGGTGCATCCGGCGAGCAACGCCGGTATCACCTTGCCGATGGTGAGGAACTGCGGCATATTCCACGGCACGATCGCCGCGACAACCCCGACGGGCAGCTTCGCGATGCGAATGTCACTGCCGTAAAAACCCTTCCGCGCCTCCTGCCACGGGTACTCGCCCGCGACCTGCGTGTAGGCCGCCATCGCCAGCAGCGGCAATTGGGCCTGGGCCCGCTTGGAGAACGCGATGGGTGCGCCGATGGTCGCGGTGATCAGCTCGGCCATCTCGCCGCGTCGCTCCTTGTACGCGGCGGCCAGCCGCTGCACGGCGGCGATACGTTCCTGGGGCGGTGTTCGGGGCCACGGCCCGTCGTCGAACGCAGCGCGAGCGGCGGCAACGGCGCGGTCGATGTCGGCGGCCGCCGCGGCAGGCGCTTGCCCGATCACCTCTTCGGTGTGCGGCGACGTGATGGTGATGGCGGCGTCCGTGCTGGGTGCCACCCACTGCCCGTCGATCAGCAATTCGGTTCTGCGGTACATGCTTTCCTCCCGTTAGGTGCAGCGTCCGCCGTTGACGCCGAGGATCTGCCCGGTGATGTAACCGGCCTCCTCGGACACCAGGAACGCGCACGCCGCCGCGATGTCTTCCGGCCGTCCGACCCGACCTACCGGCACCTTGGCGATGTTGTCTTCGATCGAACCGCCCAGCAAACCCTTGGCTTCCGCCATCCGCAGCATCGGGGTGTCGATGAAACCCGGCGGAACCACGTTGGCTGTGATTCCGTGCGAACCATATTCCAGTGCAAGGGTTTTGGTGAGGCCGTTGACGGCTGATTTTGCCGCGACGTAGTGCGCCTGGTATGGCGAGCCCGAATGGGTGCTCGACGAGGAGATGTTGACGATGCGACCCCAGCCGGCCTCCAGCATGTCCGGCAGCACCTCCTGGGTGACGTGGAAGACGCCGTTGAGATTCACATCGATGACCTTGCGCCACTCCTCGAACGTGATGTTGGTAAAGCGCCGGAAGCCCGTCACCCCCGCCGCGTTGACCAGAATAGTGATCGGCCCCAATGCGGTGCGCACTCCGTCGAGCACACGGCGAACCTGCCCACGATCGGTGACATCGGCGACGTAGCTGAACTCGGTGTTCGCTTCGGTCAAATCGATGGTCGCGACGTGGTTTCCGTCCGTGCGCAGGCGCTCGGCGATGGCCTGGCCAATTCCCGAGGCACCCCCGGTGACCAGTGCTGTCTTCACGCCATAAAATATACAAAACCGTATAATTATGTAGCAACAACGGGTACGCTATCGGCTGTGGACAGGCGTCCGTTCCGTTTTGCCGTCCAGGCCACCGCAGCTTCAGATGCCCAGGGGTGGCGTGAGTTCGTCTGCAAGGTAGAGGATCTCGGCTATTCGTCCCTGTTGCTCGCCGACCACTACCTTGGTCCCGGCCCCGCACAGCGCGCCGCCCGTACCCCGCGGCAGGACCTGGCGCCCATCGCCGCCATCGCCGTCGCCGCGGCGCACACCACGGTCCTACGGGTGGGTTGCCGGGTGTTCTGCATCGACTATCACGTGCCCGCCGTCCTGGCCAAGGAGGCGGCGACCCTGGACCTGCTGTCGGACGGGCGCTTCGAACTGGGCATCGGCGCGGGCTGGAGCGCCGTCGAGTACGACGCGCTGGGTTTGACGTTCGACGCCCCGGGACGACGCATCGCCAAACTCAAGGAAGTCGTGGGGCTGATCAAGGCACACTGCGGCCACGGCGAACTGGACCGCTCCGGTGAATACGTAAACGTCCACGGCTACAAGGGAACTCCCCCACCCGTGCAGCGCCCGCATCCGCCGATCATGATCGGTGGCGGCGGCAGGCGGGTATTGAGTTACGCCGCCCAGGAGGCCGATATCGTCAGCATCAACACCGTGCCGTTCACGGCGCGCAATGAGGACCGACTCACCCCGCAGCAGGAGGCCGCCCGCCGCATCGAGTACGTGCGCTCGGCCGCCGGGCCGCGTCTGGTGGACCTCGACATCGAAAGCTCACCGTTCTTCGTCTCAGTCATCGACGACGCGAGCGGCGTCCAGGACGCTTACGAGCGCATGGCCGCCAAGAGCGGGATAGACCCCGAGGTGCTGCGCGATCATCCCAACGTCCTGGTCGGGCCCGTCGACGCGATTGTCGAGACCCTGCAGGAGCGCCGAGAGAGCTACGGCGCCAACTACGTGACCGTGCCGCAACGGCACGCGGAGCAGTTCGCACCGGTCGTCGCACATCTGACGGACACCTGACGACAGAACTGAGGAGCCAAGTCGTGACGAGCATCCAGCAGAAGCTGGCCACCGGCCGCGGCAAGTTCACCCCCGAGTATCCCGGGCTCGGCACCGGCCCTGTCGACTATGAGGACTCGATATCCGAAGAGTTCTTCGCCGTGGAACGCAAGGCGGTCTTCGAGCGCTCCTGGCTGTGCGTGGGTCGATTGGAACGCTTGCCGCGCAAGGGTTCCTACTTCACCCGCGAGCTGCCGGGCCGGCTCGCGTCGATTGTGATCACCCGCGACCTGGACGACAACATTTACGCGTTCCACAACGTGTGCGCGCACCGCGGCAACAAGGTGGTGTGGCAAGAGCACCCGCAGCAGGAGTCCTCCGGTAATTGCCGCGCGTTTGCCTGCAAGTACCACGGCTGGCGCTACGGCCTCGACGGCGTGGTCAACCACGTCACCAACGAGGATCAGTTCTTCGACCTGGACAAGAGCAAACTGCGCATGCCGCCCGTGCACTGCGAGGTGTGGGCGGGCTTCATCTTCATCAATCTGACGCCCGAACGGGACGGTCCCCCGGTGCCGCTGCGAACCTTCCTCGGCGAAGGCCTACTGGGGTTGGAGGCGTACCCGTTCCACTTGATGACACAACGCTACGGGTTCGCCACCCGCATCAACGGCAACTGGAAACTGGCCGTCGACTCGGTATGCGAGTGGTACCACCCGCCCTACGTGCACGGCCGATTCATCCATCCCGATGTCTCCAAAGCGGAGAAGCTGGTGCCCCCGGTGGACGCCTACCACTACGAGTTGTTCCGCCCGCACATGCTGACCTCGGTGCCCGGCCCGCCGGTGTTGCCACCACGCGAGCAGGGCACCGCCGGTGCGGCATGCCAAGACCAGCGCTGGATATACAAACTGTTCCGCGCGGGACTTTTCGGCCCGGACGACGTCCCCGACATCGGGCCGCTGCCCGGGTTTCTCAACCGGGGCAACATCGCCTCGTGGGGCAACGACCAGTTCTGGATCTTCCCGAACATCTCGATCCAGATCTGGGCGCGCAATTACTACATCACCTACACGTACTGGCCCGAATCCGTGGACAGCCACATCTACGAGATCGACATGTACTTTGTGCCGCCGGCCAACGCGCACGAACGCCTGGCCCAGGAACTGGTCGTGGACAGCACCATCGAGTTCGCCATGCAGGACGTCAACACCATCGAGGCGACGCACTCGGCACTAAAGACCCGGGCGCAGAACACCTTTCACCTGTCCGACCAGGAACTGCTAATCCGGCAGTTTCACCGTGTCATCCGCGACACCGTGGCCGAATACGAAGCGGAGACATCCCGACGATGACCGAACGTCAACTGCCGGAGGGCTTTTCGGAACTCGAGCCGTGGGTTTCGGATTGGGCGTTACCCACCCGGGCCGAACGCTACGCGGCACGGCTGGAGCGGCCATACCCGGAGTTGGTGGCGTTCTACGACGCGGTCGCGCCGCATGCCGAACGGGCGATCGGCTACCTCGACGAGCTCGACATCAACGACCTGCCACCGGACGCGATCCGACTGATGCACCTGCTGTACTCGCTGATCCTGGTGTCCTATGCGGTCAATGTCTTCAAGCAGAACCGCATCCCGGACTCAGGCGCCGCCTTCTTCGAGATGGTGGCCGAACCGGCGTTGTGAACGCCGCTATCCAATTTCGGCAAATTTCGCGCCACGGGGTTGCATATCGATTGATGCGGCTACCCGTGGTCCAAGACCACCCGTGTGGTGGGCTGGTATTGAACGGGAAGGTCGTCAAGGTGGGTATCGGAATTTCGATCCAGAACCTCAGCAAATCATTCGGAGCCACCAACGTTTGGCAGGACGTCACGATGGACATCCCAGCCGGTGAGGTCAGCGGGTTGATCGGCCCGTCTGGAACGGGCAAGTCGGTTTTCCTGAAGTCGCTGATCGGATTGCTCAAGCCCGAGCGTGGCTCGATCATCATCGACGGCACCGACCTCACCGAGTGTTCGACGAAGGAAATGTACGAGATCCGCCAGAAGTTCGGCGTCATGTTCCAGGACGGCGCACTGTTCGGATCGATGAGCATCTACGAAAACACCGCGTTCCCGTTGCGCGAACACACCAAGATGAGTGAAAGCAAGATCCACGACATCGTCATGGAAAAGCTCGAGATGGTCGGCTTGATCGGCGACGAGAACAAGCTGCCCGGCGAAATCTCCGGCGGGATGAAAAAGCGTGCCGGCCTTGCTCGTTCGCTGGTCATGGACCCCGAGATCATTCTGTGCGACGAGCCCGACTCCGGTCTGGACCCGGTGCGTACCTCCTACTTGAGCCAGCTGCTGATCGACATCAATGCCCAAATCGACTGCACCATCCTCATCGTGACGCACAACATCAACATCGCGCGCACCGTGCCGGACAACATCGGCATGCTGTTCCGCAAGCGCCTGGTCATGTTCGGTCCTCGCGAGATCCTGCTGACCAGCGAGGAGCCGGTAGTTGGGCAGTTCCTCAACGGACGCCGCATCGGCCCCATCGGCATGTCGGAGGAAAAGGACGAGGCCACGATGGCCGAAGAACAGGCCATGGTCGACGCTGGTCAACATGCCGGCGGCGTGGAAGATATCGAGGGCGTCCCGCCGCAGATCAACGCCACGCCCGGAATGCCGGAACGCAAGGCCGTCGAGCGCCGGCGCGCCCGGGTTCGGGAAATGATGCACTACCTCCCGCCTAAGGCCCAGCAAGCGATCTACGACGACTTGGAAGCAAACCACGCCAAAGCCAGCTGAAAACTGAACCGCATGCCGGTAGCTGCCGGTGACGGACGGCGTCTGGTGCTTCAGACAACGCAGCTCCTCATTGAGACTGCGGATTTGGCGGGAAAGTACGAGAGGACTCTCAATGAAGATGTCAAGCCGCCGACTGTGTGATTGGGGGTGAGTCGGGTTGCCAGGTGCGGTTGTCACGGA
>NZ_MVHT01000115.1 GCF_002086275.1 Mycobacterium intermedium
GCCGTTCCCTCCGTCGCCTCCGTTCGATCCAGCGCCTACCGGCGCACTACCCGGCGCACCCGCTCCTCCGGTGCCACCGGCACCACCATTCCCGCCATTGCCGACAAGTCCACCGTTGCCGCCCGCCCCGCCGGCGCCGCCGAGACCGCCCGGATTGGAGTTGTTGGCGCCCTTGCCGCCGTTGCCGCCGTTGCCGCCGCTGGTCGGGCTGAAACCGTCCGCACCTTGGGTGCCTTTGGAAGAACCGGCGCCACCGGTGCCGCCGGCGCCGCCGGCCCCGCGGTTACCGCCGTCACCGCCGGCTCCGCCGTGCTGTCCCTCGAGGGTTCCGTCGCCGCCCCGACCGCCGTCACCGGCCACACCACCGGCGCCGCCCTGGCCGCCGGCCCCGCCAGCACCTTGGGTGCCGTTCCCGTCTATCCCCGTCCCGGCGGCGCCACCGGCCCCGCCTTGTCCGCCCTGGCCGCCTTTGCCGCCGTCGCCGCCGTCGCCGCCGTCGAAGCCCAGCATGAGTTGGTCAGTGCCGTGGGAGCCGTTGGCGCCGTTCCCGCCCGCACCTCCTACACCGCCGACGCCGCCGTTGCCACCTTTGCCGGCAACGCTTCCGCCGTTGCCACCCGCACCGCCGGGTCCCTGCGTAGCCTCGGCCGTCGCTTGGTAGTTGGTCATCGTGGTCGCAGCCTGAACCCACATCCGGGCATAGTCGGCTTCGTTGACAGCGATCGGGATCGTGTTGACGCCAAAGAAATTCGTCGCCACCAAAACTCCGTGAACGGCGTGGTTCGCGGCCAGTTCGGCCAGCGTCGGCATCTCCGCGAGGGCTGTCGAGAACGCCGCCGCGACCGCCTCATGCTGGGCCGCGGCCGCCGCGCTGACCGCGCTGGCCAGCATCAACCAGGCCAGGAACGGCGCATGCGCCGCCGCGTAGCTGGTGGCGGCGATACCCTCCCACTCCTGTTGGACGTTGCCCACGACGGCCGCCAATTCGGTTGCTGTCCTCTCGTACTCGAGGCTCAGCGCCGTCCACGATTCGGCGGCCGCCAGCAATGGGCCCGGCCCCGGTCCGGTGCTCAGCAAGGCCGAGTGCACTTCTGGCGGAAGTGCCATCCAGACGGGCGCGAACACCGGCGGCTACCTGTTGCTCAAGCGGCGTCGCACCGTCGTCGCGAACCCGCCGACACCACTGCGATCAGCCAGCCCAGCAGTCCCGCCGCGAGGCCGAAACCCAAATGGAACAACACCTTTTCGGGCAGCACCGCCGCGACGGACCCGCCGACGAGGGCCACCAGGTGAATGGGTGCGGCGGCAAGCGCAATCAGCCAGGCCCACCGTCGTTTGGTCAGCTCGATCAACCCGTACAACAAGCCGGCGGCTGCCAGGTAACGCGCGCTTCCCACGGATCCGTGGGGACCGGCGGGAACATTCATCGCGAGTGTCGTCACCGTGGCGGCCGCACCGACCGCGACCACCGTCGCCCGGCGCTGCGTCATCAACGCGACGGCCACCAACAAGGTCAGCCAGACCAGACCCCGGTGCCCGGGCAGGCCCATCGGAATGCGGACATCGGCATAGCAAGCGATCACGACGACCGAAAGCAGGGGGAAAGCGACTTCACGGGCGAGTGAACGACCTTGGTCACCGACGTGACCGGCCGATGATAAAAACGTCACTCGCGGAATACTACTCCGAACTTATCCTCGTTTGCGGTTTGGAATTGTCATATTCTCCGTAAGTGCGGATATCTGCAGGTGCCTCGGTTTCGCTCGTGGTGGCGGCCCTGCTTGCCGGCCCAGGGCTCGTCGCGTGCGGAGGCTCAACGTCAAACGGGGGGACGCTCGTCGTGCAGCAGGGTGGCCACGAAGTGCGGCGCTTCGTGCTGCCGCAATTGCGGGATCTTCCGCAGGTCGAAGTGGCGACGCCGCAGTCACACGGCGCACGGGTCCAGAAGGGACCGACCGTGCGCTCGATCCTCGCCGCGGCGGGGACGACGGGAGTCGACCTGGTTCGCGTGGAGGGCCGGGACCCGGCTCAGACGCTGACGGCGGCCGAACTCACGGATCAGCTCATTCTGAACGTCACCAAACGAAATACCCTCAAGCTCACCGGAACTCAGCTCGCCCGCGAGCGGTGGGTGCGTGACGTCACCGCGTTGGTGGTCAATCCATGACCCGCGCGCTGGCCGGCGTGGACCTGCTGATCGGTATCGACGACACCGACGATCTGTACAGTCCGGGGACGGGTCGGCGGGCGCGGCAGTTGCTCGACGAGCTGGCCAGGGCGGGCCTGGGCACCCCGGCCGGAGCCACCCGGCACCAACTGCTCGTCGACGATCGAATCCCTTACACCACACACAATTCCAGCGCCTGCATAGCGTGGCGTAGCGCCGGTGGGAATCCGGATGCCGTGGTGGCCGAAGTCATCCGCTTCTCCGGCGAGTTCCTGGAACGGGTCTGCCCGCCGGCCGCCGATCCAGGGCTCGTCGTGGCGATTCCGCGTCGCATCGTCGACACGCCCGCACTGGTGGAGTTCGGTCGCCGGGCTAAGCGAGAAGTGCTGCGGTCCGAGGATGCCTGGAAGCTCGGTGCGGCGTTGGCCGTCCACATCTCCGGACACGGCGGCACACAGGACGGGGTAGTAGGCGCCCTTGCCGGGGTAGGCCTGCACCTTTCGGGTAACGATGGGCTGTTCATCCATCTGCCGGGCCTCTATGACCTGCCTCCGGAAACCACGATCGATGAACTGCGCGCGCGGATCGGCATCGACGATGCGCGCGATGGTGCCCAACGCCGACCCGAACCCGGCGAACCGATCGAACTGGGCGACTGGGTGCGGCCGGTTCTGCTCGATGGCCGGGCCGTCCTGCTGCTGGATCCGCTCAGGGAATTGCCGGACGGCCGCCGCGCCTGGCGCACCGCGCCACGGTACGTGGTCAAACGATACTGAGCGCGCGGCGTTGTAGGCTTCGTCCGTGTCGAGGCTGCGGATTCGAGAGGCGGCCGAGTTGCTGGGGGTCAGCGACGACACCGTGCGGCGGTGGATTCAACAAGGCGCGCTGGCCGTCGAAACCGACGAATCCGGACGCAAGGTGATCGCCGGCGACGTGTTGGCCGAATTCTGGCGGAACAAGGCGCCCGCGGCGCCACCCGACCGGCTCGGCATCGCCAGTTCCGCGCGCAATCGATTCGCCGGCCTGGTGACCAAGGTGGTTTCCGACACCGTGATGACGCAGGTCGAAATGCAGTGCGGTCCGCACACCGTCGTCTCGTTGATGAGCACGGAGGCGGCCCGCGAGTTGAAGCTCGAGCCCGGCAGCGTCGCCGTGGCCGTCGTCAAGGCCACCACCGTGATCGTCGAAGTCCCCGGCAGCGCGTAGCGGATCTCCCGCGAGCAGACGCAAACTTGTACTCAGACAGCGTTTTTCGTACGAGTTTGTGTCTGCTCGCGAGGAAAGGCTCCGGGGGGAAGTTAGAGGGTCTCGTCCAGCTGGCCCAGGCGGTCGGTGAGGCGCAGGTTCTCGGAGTAGTCCACCGGGCAGGAGATCAACGTCACCCCGTCGTCGTCGAGCGCGGCCTTCAGCGTCGGCAGCAGCTCGTCGGCGCTGTTGATCCGAAACCCCTTGGCGCCGAAGCTCTGCGCGTAACTCACCACGTCGGGATTGGTGAACTTGACGTGGTGGTGCTCGCCGAGTTCGAGGTCCATCTTCCACTCGATCAGCCCGTAACCGCCGTCGTCCCAGATCAAGACCACCAGCGGAATCCGTTCCCGCACCGCCGTCTCGATCTCCTGGGAATTCATCATGAATGCGCCGTCGCCCACCACCGCCAGCACCTTGGCGTCGGGCTTGGCCAACTTGACGCCCAGGGCACCCGGAAGGGCAAACCCCATGGTCGACAATCCGTTTGACACCAGGCAGGTGTTGGCCTCGTAGGTCGGATACAGCCTGGCCATCCACATCTTGGTGGCGCCGGTGTCGACCAGCACGACGTCGTTGCGGCCCAGCGCGGCACGGGTGTCCGCCACCAGCCGCTGCGGGGTCACCGGAAACCTCGAATCGTTCTGTCCCCGCACGAATTCCTCTTCCAGCAAGCCCGAGCCGGGCACCTCGACGTCGTCGAAGCGCCGGCCGTCGAGCGCGTCGGCAAGCTCGTTCAAGGACTCACTGATGTCCCCGATGATCCCGACCTCCACGGTGTAGTGCACGTCTACCTCGGCGGGGAACCGGTGGATGTGGATGATTTTCTTGTCGCCCTGCGGGTTGATCCGGACGGGGTCGAACTCCTGCAGCTCGTAGCCGACGGCGATGACGACGTCGGCGTTGTCGAAGCCGAAGTTGACGTAGTCGTGCGTCATGAACCCCAAGGTCCCGATGCTGTTGGGGTGGTCGTCGGGCATGACGCCCTTGCCGTGGAAGGTGTTGGCCACCCGGATGCCGGTCTGTTCGGCAAACCGGACCAGGGCGGCGGTGGCGTGGCTGCGCGCCGCGCCATGCCCGGCCAGCACCGCGGGCCGCTTGGCGCTGCGCAGCACCTCGACCGCGCGGGCCACCTGCCGGGCCGCCGGCGCCTCGGCGCGAACGACCCTGCGCGGCAACGGTGTCAGCTCATAGTCGCCGTCGTCCTCGTCGATATGTTCGGGCACCGCGAGGTAGACCGCGGCCGGTCGTTCGGTTTCGGCGAGCTTGAACGCCTTGCGGATCATCTCCGGTATGGCGTTCGCGGTGGGTATGTCGGCGGCCCACCGAGTGATCGGGGCATACATCGACACCAGGTCGACGTACTGGTGGGACTCCTTGTACTCGCGGTCCTGGCCGACCTGCGCCGAGATCGCGACGACCGGGGTGCTGTTGGTGGTGGCGTCGGCGACCCCGAGTTGCATGTTGATCGCCCCCGGGCCCAACGTCGCAGACACCACCCCGGCGCGGCCGGTGACACGGCCGTACATCTCGGCCATGAACGCCGCGGCCTGCTCGTGGCGGGTGAGGATGTAGCGGATATCTGACGCCGCCAACGCCTTGACCAGTCGGATGTTCTCCTCGCCGGGGATCCCGAAAACGACGGAAACCCCCTCGTTTTCCAGGCACTTGACGATCAGCTCGGCCGGCGTGCTCATCCCGGGACCTCCCTTTGGCTCCTCGTTGGCCACGCCCGTCGGCGATGTTGCGGTTTTGCGGAGCGAACCGCAGGGAACCGCTAGTCCGACAGTAGTGGCAGGCTAGATACAGGACGTTTCTCTCAAGTACCCACCAGACGAAGGATTCAGCGTGCCTATCGCCACCATCAACCCGGCCACCGGCGAGACAGTCAAGACCTTCACCGAGGCAACCGACGAAGAAGTCGACGCCGCGATCGCGCGCGCCTACGAGCGGTTTCTCGACTACCGCCACTCCACGACGTTCGCACAGCGCGCCGAGTGGGCGAACGCCACCGCCGATCTGTTGGAGAAAGAGGCCGACGACGTCGCGGCGATGATGACGTTGGAGATGGGCAAGACGCTGGCGTCAGCCAAGGCGGAGACGCTGAAATGCGCCAAGGGCTTTCGCTACTACGCCGAGAACGCCGAAAAGTTGCTCGCCGACGAGCCGGCGGAAGCGTCGAAGGTCGGCGCGAAACAGGCTTACGTCCGGTACCAACCGCTCGGTGTGGTGCTGGCCGTCATGCCGTGGAACTTCCCGCTTTGGCAGGCGGTCCGGTTCGCGGCACCGGCGCTGATGGCCGGCAACGTCGGCATCCTCAAGCACGCGTCGAATGTGCCGCAGTCCGCGCTGTACCTCGCCGACGTCATCGCCCGCGGCGGGTTCCCGGACGGCTGCTTCCAGACGCTGCTGGTGTCGTCCAAGGCCGTGGAGCGCATCCTGCGTGACCCGCGGGTCGCGGCGGCCACCCTCACCGGAAGCGAGCCGGCGGGGCAGTCCGTCGCCGCCATCGCCGGTGACGAGATCAAGCCGACCGTGCTGGAACTCGGCGGAAGCGACCCGTTCATCGTGATGCCGTCGGCAGACCTGGACGAGGCCGTCAAGACCGCCGTCAAGGCCCGGGTGCAAAACAACGGGCAGTCCTGCATCGCCGCCAAGCGGTTCATCGTGCACTCCGACATCTACGACGCGTTCGTCGACAAGTACGTCGAACAGATGGAAGGCCTCAAGGTTGGCGACCCGACCGACCCGGACACCGACGTGGGCCCGCTGGCCACCGAGTCGGGCCGCGACGAGATCGCCAAGCAGGTGGAGGACGCCGTCGCCGCCGGCGCGACCGTGCGCTGCGGCGGGCAGGTTCCCGACCGGCCCGGGTGGTTCTACCCGCCGACGGTGATCACCGACATCACCAAGGACATGGCGCTGTACAAGGAGGAGGTGTTCGGCCCGGTCGCCTCGATGTACCGCGCCAGCGACATCGACGAGGCCATCGAGATCGCCAACGCGACCAGCTTCGGGCTGGGGTCCAACGCCTGGACGAACGACGCGGGCGAGCAGGAACGCTTCATCAACGAGATCGAGGCCGGCCAGGTGTTCATCAACGGGATGACGGTGTCGTTCCCCGAACTGGGGTTCGGCGGCATCAAGCGGTCGGGCTATGGCCGCGAACTGGCCGTCATGGGTATCCGCGCCTTCGTCAACGCCAAGACCGTGTGGGTGGGCTAGCGAGCCCCTCGCGAGCAGACGCAAAGTTGTACGAAATCGGTTGATTCCGTACGAGTTTGCGTCTGCTCGGCGTTGTGACTAGACCCCCGCGAGGGCCTTCTGGTCCTCGTCGGCGAAGGTGTCTTCCAGCTGCAGCGGGGTGTAGTCGACGTCGATCTCGCTGAGCGGGCGGCCCCGGGCGCTGCTGATCGTGCCGAACCGGCGCATCCCTTTGTCCGTGGCGTACTGCAGGAACTCCTCGTCCTTGAGCCCGAATGGCTTCGGCTCCTCGAACAGGTTGAATCCGTCCTGGGTGAGCTGCAGGGCCATCGGGATGAGCTCGTTCATCCGTGTTTCGAACACCGTCCAGTTGGCATCGTCGGCGGCGACGTGACGACGGCAGGTGAAGGTGCCCCACGCCATGTGGCGGCGTTCGTCGTCACCGATGCGCCGGACCAATTCCTGCATGCCGGGCAGGATGCCGCGCTCGACACAGATCTTGTGCCAGGCGTAGTAGCCGGTGAGCGCCAACATGCCCTCGACGATGTGGTTGTACGTCACCGACGCCCGGATCTGCGCGGCCGGTGACGGGTCGGACGTCAAGACGTTGAGGCAGTCCGGTAGCTCGTCGTAGAAGATGTGCCGGTAGGTGGGCAGGTCGTCCAGGTAGGGGTGCAGGTCCTCCGTCATCCCGACGGCGTCGAGCCACATGCGGAACACCTGGACGTGCTTGGCCTCCTCGAACGCGAACTGTGTCAGATACATCTCGTCGCCGAGCCGTCCCTCGGCCCGCATCGCGGACATGAACGGCTGAATGTCTTCGGCCACCGCTTCCTCACCGGCGATGAACTGGGCGCACAGCCGGGTGGCGTATTCGCGTTCGTCGTCGGTCAGCTTCTCCCAGTCCTCGCGGTCGCGGGAAAAGTCGATGTCGGCGGGATCCCAGAACTTCGCGTTACCGCCGGCGAACAGCTTCAACGGCAGGCTGTTCCAGTTGAGCCCGCCCCGGGCGAGCGAGCTTGAGTGTGTCCGTGTCATGGGACCTCCTCTTTGGGTGCATGGGCTGCGTTGACGGCCTGCGTCTGCGCGCTGAATGCGGCCGCCAGGACGGCGACCAGCCTGCGCACGGCAAGGGCCGGTTGCTCCGGAGTTGGATCGTCGAGCCCGAGGACGGGATCCAGTCCGCGCATGTATGGAGCCAGCGCCAGGTGCGGAAAAATCAACAGCAGCAACGACAGCAATGCGTCGGTGTCGGCGTCCGGACGCAGGTCGCCCCGCGCGTGCCCGGCGGTCACCAGCGGCCGCAGCACTTCCAGGTAGTGGCGGTGGATGACGCTGCGGACGCTGATGCGGGCGTCGGTGTCGACCTCCAAGGTCGCGGCCGCGTGTAGCGCCCGCTCCCGAGGGTGCTCGGCGTAGTAGGCGACCCAGCCGTCGAGCAGGTCGGTGAGGAAGTCGAAGAAGGGCCGGTTGGGGTCGAGGTCGCGGATGAGATCCTCCATGTAGCTGCGCACCCGCTGGCTGGCGATGTCGGTGATGAAGGCATAGAGGTCGCGCTTGTCGGCGAAGTACTGAAAGAGGCTGCCCTTGGCGACGTGGGCGCGCCGTGCGATCACGTTCAGGCTGCCGTTGGAGAACCCGTGCGCGCCGAATTCCGCCTCCGCGGCTTCCACTATTGCTGCTCGGCGAGCGGGGTCGACCCGCGCCCAAGTCACCGTCGGCATAGACGCCTCCTCGCATTCGATGACCACTGGTCATTCTACTGTGAGTCACTTCACAGTCAAACTAGCGCGTGCTGCTGGTGGGCTCGCCGAGTGTGGGGCTGTGTGACCCCGGTTGCCGCGCCGAGTGTGTGGCGCATGGCCCCCACATCGCGGGGGTGGGTGCATATCCCCCACCTTCGACGACACCGCGCCGAGAGGCGCCACGCCGAGTGTGTGGCGTCTTGCCCGCGCATCGCGGGGACGGGTGCATATCCCCCACGTTCGACGGCGCCGCGGCGCCGACGCGGCGGCTAGGGCGCCATCTCGTAGGCGCCGTTGAGCGGCAGGATGTGTTCCTTCCAGATCTTGTCGTACCGCGCCGGGTCGTGTGCGGGCCGGCGAATCATCCGCAGCGCGAAGCGGCCCTGCTCGTCCGTCGTCGCGGCCTTGTCATTCAATTCGATTGCGTAGCTGTTGAAGTCGCGAACCAGAACGCCGAAGATCTCGTCGATCAACGCCTCGTCCACACCGGAAATCGCGGCCTCTTCCAGGATGAGCTGGCCGTAGGGCACCAGGGCGAAGATCTGTCCCACACCGAAGGCGAAGTCGATGTCCTTCTGCTGCGCCGCGTCCGGGGTCGCCGCCGCCAGCATCTCGGCCAGCACCTCGACCTGCTGACGCAGCAGCGCGACGTTGGGCAGGTGCCCGTAGCTGTCGAACGGCGCGCGCCAGTCGTGGAAACGCACCTTGCCCAGGCCGCCGGTGGGCCCTTGATTGAACAGGAAGGTGTCGTCGGCTGCGTCATCGCGGCGTGGGATCAGCGGCAGCGCAAGGTCCGGTGCAAACAGAAAGTTGGGCATGAACTTGGCCAGCAGCCCGATGTTGATGTGGACCGTGCCTTCCAAGCGCGGCAGCAGGCCGATCTCGCGGGCCACCGTTTCGAAGAAGGTGTCCTTCTCCACACCCTTGGCGGCGATGACGTCCCACAGCGCGGTGATCACCCGCTCGCCCTCGCTGGTGACCTTCGCCTTGGTAAGGGGGCTGTAGAGCAGGTAGCGACGGTCGTCGGCCGAGGCGCTGCGCATGTAGTCAGACGCGCGGGTGGCGACCAGCCGCATGGCAACCAGCCGTGCGTAGGCGTCGGTGAACAGCCGCCGGACGTGGCTGAAGTCCGTGACGAGCTTGCCGTAGAGCTGGCGGTTGGCCGCGTGGGTGATCGACTCGTAGAAGGCGTGGGTGCACATGCCGACCGCACCCCAACCCAGGTTGTACTTGCAGACGTTGACCGTGTTGAGGGCGGCATGGAACGCCCCTGGGCCGCGGTGCAGCAGATCGGCCTCGGTGACCGGGTAGTCGTGCAGCGCGTAGTTGGCGACGTAGTTCTGCGAGTTGACGACGTTCTTCTTCAGCTCGTAGCGGTCGTGCTGGGAGTCGGCCGTGAAAAACACGTACTCGTCGGACCCGTCGATCCTGCCGAACGTGGAGACCATCCGGGCGACGTTGGCGTTGCCGATGTAGTACTTCTCGCCGTTGGCGACCCAGCCGTGCTCGGACTCGGTCAAGACCATGTCGGTCTGGTAGACGTCGGCGCCGTGCGTCTGCTCCGACAGGCCGAACGCGAACACCTCGCCCTGCTCGAGCTGGGCGGCGGCCTTGCGCTTGGCGTCCTCGTTGTCGCTCATCCAGATCGGACCCAAGCCCAGGGCCGTCACCTGGAACGGGTACCAGTAGCTCAACCCATAGAAGCCGACGATCTCGGCAAACTCACTGATCCGATATGTGTCCCAACGACAGTCGTCAGCGCCGTACTCGGCCGGCGTCAGCAATGAAGCGAAAATGCGCTCACGCCCGATGTGGTTGAGGAAGTCGGAGTACCAGACCTTGTCGTGCTCGTCTTGCTTCAGCCGCGCCTTGCCGCGGGACTCGAAGAAATCCACTGTCGCCGCCATGATCTCGCCCGAGCGGCTGTCCGGGTATCGGCGTTGCAGGTTTTTGGGATTGAGCAACATGACTGCTCCAAGGATGCGGATACGGAAATCGAAAAAGGACGGCTAGACGGTACTGCAATGGGGTCGGATCGACCTAGCATCGGTTCTGTGTCAGAACTAAATACCGCTCGCGGAGCCATCGATACCACCGACCTCGGCGTCACGCTCATGCATGAGCACGTCTTCATCATGACCACCGAGATCGCGCAGAACTATCCCGAAGCCTGGGGTGATGAGGAGAAGCGGGTGGCCGACGCCGTCGCCCGGCTCAACGAACTGAAGTCCCGCGGCGTAGACACGATCGTCGACCTGACTGTGATCGGGCTGGGACGCTACATCCCGCGCATCGCCCGCGTCGCCGCCCAAACCGAGCTCAACATCGTCGTCGCGACGGGCCTCTACACCTACAACGACGTGCCGTTCTGCTTCCACTACACCGGCCCGGGCACCATGCTCGACGGTCCCGACGTCATGGTCGACATGTTCGTCCGCGACATCGAGCAGGGCATCGCCGACACCGGCATCAAGGCCGGAATCCTCAAGTGCGCCACCGACGAACCCGGCATCACCCCGGGCGTGGAGCGGGTGCTGCGCGCGGTAGCCCAGGCACACAAGCGCACCGGCGTGCCGATCTCCACCCACACCCACGCCGGGCTGCGGCGCGGGCTGGAACAGCAACGCATCTTCGAAGAAGAGGGCGTGGACCTGAGCCGCGTGATCATCGGACACTCGGGCGACAGCACCGACGTCGGCTACCTCGAGGAGATCATCTCGGCGGGCTCGTATCTGGGCATGGACCGGTTCGGCATCGACGTTATCCTGCCGTTCGAGGAGCGGGTGGCCATCGTGGCGACCATGTGCGAGCGCGGACACGCCGACAAGATGGTGCTCTCGCACGACGCCAACTGTTATTTCGACGCTTTGCCCGAGGAGATGCTCGCGGTGGCCGCACCGAACTGGCACTACCTGCACATCCACAACGACGTGATTCCCGCGCTGAAGGAGCGCGGGGTCACCGACGAGCAACTGCACACCATGCTCGTCGAGAACCCGCGGCGAATCTTCGAGCGGCAGGGCGCCTATCAGTGACCGTCCCACCGATCGGTACCCAAATTTCGCAGCTGGCCGAACTGGCCCCCGATGAACCGGCCGTCACCTGCGCCGGAATCACCCTCACCCGAGCCGAACTCGACCGCTCGACCAACCGGCTGGCCCGCGCTTACGCCGAACGCGGCGTCACCGCAGGAAGCTACGTCAGCATCGTGTTACCCAACTCCGTCGAGTGGGTGCAAGCCGCCGTCGCCTGCTGGAAGCTGGGCGCCGTGCCGCAACCGCTGTCGCCGGGGATGCCGGACGCGGAGCTGCACGGTCTGCTGGAGTTGCGCCCGCGCGCGCTGCTGGTCGGGCGGTCGCACGGTGAAATTCCCAGTGTGCCAGCCGGTTTCGTGCCCGACTCGACCTTGTCCGACGAGCCGTTGCCGGAAGCGGTGTCGCCGTCCTGGAAGTCGTTGGCCTCCGGCGGCAGCACCGGGCGCCCGAAGCTGATCGAGGCCGGCGGCGACAGTCGGGTACCAGCGGCCATCGGCTATCCGCTGGGCGCACAGGAGGGCGACACGTCATTGGTGCCGGTGCCGCTTTCCCACAACACCGGCTTCACCACGGGAACGATCGCGCTGCTGATGCGGCACCACCTGGTGCTGCTGCCGCGATTCGATCCGCACGAATTCCTCCGACTGGTAACCGAACACCGCGTCACCTTCCTCACCACGGTGCCGACGATCATGCAGCGACTGCTGCCCGTCTATCACGCCAACCCGGATTCTTACGACCTGTCGTCGATCCGGCGGCTATGGCACGTGGGCGCTCCGTGCCCGCCGGCCGTCAAGCAGGCATGGATCGATTTGTTGGGCCCGGAAAAGATTTGGGAGTTGTACGGCGGCACCGAGTTACAGGCCCTAACCTTCATCTCAGGCTCGGAATGGCTTACCCACCCCGGCTCGGTGGGACGAGTCGTCACTGGCGAAATGAAGGTGCTCGACGACGACGGCAACCCGTGCCCGCCTGGCGTGGAAGGGGAGATCTACATGCGACCCAGTCCTGGCAGCGCACCGACCTACCGTTACGTCGGCGTCAAAGCGAAAAGCCGCGACGGGTGGGATTCCCTAGGCGATTTGGGCTATTTCGACGCCGACGGGTACCTGTACCTGTCGGACCGTCGCGTCGACATGTTCACCGTCGGCGGCCGCAACGTCTACCCGGCAGAGATCGAGAACGTTTTGTCGGAGCACCCGGACATATTGTCGTGTTTGGTTGTCGGTATTCCGCACAGCGATCTGGGTCAAGTACCGTACGCGTTAGTGCATACCGTGACCGGGTCTGACCTCACTGCCGAGACCGTCCAGACGTTTGTCGGTGATCGGCTCGCGGGCTACAAAATTCCGCGTACCGTCGAGTTCGTCGACACCCCACTGCGTGACGACGCCGGCAAGGCGCGTCGAACGGCGGTGCGTGACAACGTCATCGCGCGACTGCAGGCATGAGACCATGTTGAACATCGGGTATTCGGCGCTGAGCGACGTCGGCTGTGTTCGATCCGACAACCAGGACCGCTGGGGCTCGGACGAGGACCAATTCCTGTTCATGGTCGCCGACGGCGTGGGTGGTAGTCGGGACGGTGCGCTGGCCGCGCACACCATGGTGGAGAAGTTGCCGGGGTACGTCGCGCACCACCTACCCATTGATGATCGCGACGGCCCCGACGCACCCGAGCGGTTGGCCCGCGCCGTCTCCGAACTCTCCGACGACCTGCACGCGACGGCGCAAAAGGACGCTCGCTACCAGGGCGCCAACAGCACCCTGGTGGCCGTGGTCATCGCCGGCACCCGTGCCCTGGTGGCTCACCTCGGTGACAGTCGTGCCTACCTGCTGCGCGATCGTCCGCTCAAGCGGCTGACCCGGGACCACACCCTGGTGCAGGCGTTGGTCGAGGCCAAGCAGGTCGATGCCGCGGACACCGGTAAACACCGCGCCCGCAGCATCGTGACGAAGTACATGGGGATGCGCCCTCCTGCCAAGGCCGACGGCAGCGCGGTCGAATTGCAGGAGGGTGACCGGATCCTTTTGTGCAGCGACGGCCTGCACGGCGTGGTGAGCGAGGCGTCGATAGCGCAGATCCTCGAAGACAACCCCGACCCGGGATATGCCGCCGCGGCGTTGATCGGGGCGGCCAGGGATGCGGGCGGACCCGACAACATCACCGCGTTGGTGATCAACGTCTAGGGGTTAGCGATCACGGGGTGCCGTCTTGGCCGGGGGAGCCGGCGGGCGTACCCGAACCCGCTGCTCCGCCGCTGCCTCCGCTGAGATTCGCACCGACAGGGCCTGATGCATTGCCGCCGTTACCGCCGTCGCCGCCCGCGCCCGCGGTGCCGGTACCACCATCGCCTCCGTCGCCGCCGGTCGCGTTGGCGGTCGAGTTCGTGTTGGAGAGCGCTGCTTTGCCGCCGTCACCACCATTGCCGCCAGTAGCGCCGGTTCCACCTGCCGCACCATTGCCGGCGACAGCGTTACCAAGGGTTGCAGTCGCATCACCGCCGCGGCCGCCGTCGCCGCCGCCCGTGACGCCATCCCCGCCCACGCCGCCGCTGGCCCCGACGGCATCAGCTGTAGAGAAGTAGTTGGTGACGGACGCCGCACCGCCCGCGCCGCCATCCCCGCCGCGGCCGACCGTGCCAGTTCCACCCGCCCCGCCGACACCTGGGGTCGCGATACCGGCGCCGGTCGATGACGCCGCACCCCCTGCCCCACCGTTACCGCCGGTACCACCGGTTGTGCCCGCAGCGCCGGCACCGCCTATCGCGTCCCCGGTGCCGACGTTAGTTGCCGAGCCTCCATTGCCGCCGTTCCCGCCGGTCCCGCCCGGGAGGGCGCCCCCGCCTGTGCCGCCGGCACCTCCGATGGCGCTCCCCGGACCATAGTGAGCCGCGTGACCGCCGGCTCCGCCGTCGCCACCCTTGATGGTTCCGGCGCCACCAGCGCCGCCGTTCGCCCCGACGGCGTCATACATCGACGAGGAATTGTTAACGAATACGCCGCCGCCCTCACCACCATTTCCGCCATGGCCGTCGAGACCGGTACCGCCGACTCCGGCGGCACCAGCAATCGCCTGGCCAGCCCCGTACATACGGGCGACTCCGCCGTCGCCGCCGTTGCCGCCGTTGGCGCCGTCGGCCCCCGCGCCGCCGTTACCACCCACCGCATTTCCGAGGCCGTACTGCGTTGCAGACCCGCCGTCTCCGCCGTCGCCGCCACCGGTGGTTCCCACACCACCCGCAGCACCGTCTGCGCCGACGGCGTCATACGTCGACGAGGCGTTCGTGATGGACGCATCGCCCCCCGCGCCACCATTCCCCCCGCGGCCGTCGGTGCCGGTGCCGCCCACCCTACCGCTACCGGCGACGGCACGACCTGTCCCACTCACCTGAGCGTTGCCGCCATTACCGCCGTTACCGCCGGTGGGTCCGTCGGTGCCCGCGGCACCGTTGCCGCCAACAGCGTCCCCCTGGCCATAATTAAACGCATAACCGCCTGCTCCGCCATCGCCGCCACCGGTCGCCCCTGACCCCCCTGCGGCACCGTCGACACCCACGGCGTCCAGCACCGATTCAGGGTTGTAGATGTACACGCCGCCGCCCGCGCCGCCGTTTCCGCCACGACCGGAACTGCCGTCACCGCCGACCCCGCCCTGGCCGGCGACGTAGCCACCCGATCCATACACCTGGGCGCTTCCGCCGGCCCCTCCGTTACCACCAGTCGGCCCGCTGGTCCCGGCTGCCCCATTACCCGCGATAGCGTTTCCGTGGCCATAGTTGATCGCATTGCCGCCCCGGCCACCGTCGCCGCCGCGCGTAGTGCCCACGCCGCCCGCTGCACCGTCGGCCCCAACGGCGTCCAGGTTGGAAGCGGTGTTGTAGATGTAGACGTTGCCGCCCGTGCCGCCGTTGCCGCCGCTGCCGGCTGTGCCGGTGCCGCCGACCCCGCCGGCGCCGGGCGTGTACTGGCCGGATCCGTAGACAATGGCAGTTCCGCCGGAGCCGCCGTTGCCGCCACTGGCGCCGTCGGTACCCGCTGCACCGTTGCCGCCGACGGCGTTCCCCTGGCCATAGTTAGTCGCCGCACCGCCGGCTCCGCCGTTGCCCCCATGGGTCGCCCCCGTGCCCCCTGCTGCGCCGTCGGCACCCACGGCGACCACAGTGGAGTCAGTGTTGTAGATGCTCGCGGAGCCGCCCGCGCCGCCAGCCCCGCCACGGCCGACAGTGCCGGTACCGCCCGTACCGCCGGCACCCGCAATTACCTCGCCTAGCCCGTAAGTTTGGGCCCCACCGCCATAGCCGCCATCGCCCCCGTCGGTTCCGCCTGCCCCTGCACCACCGGTTCCACCACGGGCGGTAGCCGTGGAAACGGCGTTTTCGATTCGTCCGCTGCCCCCGTTGCCGCCAGCGCCGCCGACGCCGGTAGCCCCACCCCCGGCGCCGTCACCGCCGTTTCCGCCAACCGCGGCACCCAGACCCTTGTTGACGCCCTGGCCGGCAATCCCGCCATCACCGCCAGCGGTGACACCTGAGCCCCCGAAACCACCATCTCCGCCGGTGGCGACAGCGGTCGAGGCACTGTTCTGGACAGTGCCGCTGCCACCGAAACCGCCTGTGCCGCCGGCGCCAGCGGTGGCGGTCCCGCCCGTGCCCCCGGCGCCGCCGGTGGCATTCCCGGTTCCGAAGCTGGATGCGGACCCGCCTGTCCCACCGCGCGCGAAAGAGCCCTGGGCTTCGTGATCATCCCCCAAACCGGTGCCGGTCCCGCCGGTTCCACCAACGCCGCCGATGGCGTTCCCGGTTCCGTAACTCGACGCAGCACCCCCCGTACCGCCGATACCCGCCCCCTTGCCCTCGGTGGCGGCGTTCGGGTCTGCGGCGCCACCCTGACCGCCGGCGCCGCCGATCGCATCCCCGGTGCCGTAGCTGTACGCTGCACCGCCGGTTCCGCCGTCTCCGCCTTGACCTCCGTACCCATTCGCATTCATGATGCCGGCGCCGCCTTGACCACCGGTGCCGCCGACGACCGTCTCGCTGCCATAGCCATACGCAGCCCCACCCGTACCGCCCCTGCCGCCGGTACCGCCGGAACCCCCGGCACCGCCGGCTCCCGCTTGACCACTCGCGCCGGCAGCACCGAAGTGGCCTGCAGCGCCACCGGGTCCGCCTTGGCCGCCGGTACCACCCTGCCCACCGGTGCCATCGCTGAATTGCACGCCGACGCCACCCTGCCCGCCGGACAACACGCCGTAAATTGTCCAAAGTGTAGAAAAAGCTGGTCAGAGGCTTTATTTGCCTTTAAGCTCAGGACGCAGGGAGGGCGCGTACCAGCTTCGGGGCACTGCGAAAGACGTGGAGCGGGCAAATGTCATACGTTTCGGTGGTGCCCGGAGCGGTCGGGCCGGCGGTCAGTGAAATTGCTCGGATCGGGACGTCGTTGGGTGCGGCCAGCGCGGCAGCGGCGGCGCCGACGACGGGGCTGATCGCTGCGGCTGAGGATGAGGTGTCGGCAGCGATCGCGGCGCTGTTTTCCGAGCAGGCCCGGCAGTTCCAAGCAGTCAACCGCCAACTCGCCGCGTTCCATGAGCAGTTTGTGATGACCTTGCGGGGCGCCGGCACCGCTTACGCCGCGGCGGAGGCGGCCAGCGTGTCACCCCTGCAGGCCCTTGAGGCTGCTGTGTTGGGGGTCATCAATGCGCCCACCAATTTCTTGTTGGGGCGTCCGCTGATCGGTGATGGTGTCAATGGGGTGGACGGGACCGGTCAGAACGGCGGGCACGGCGGTCTGTTGTGGGGCAATGGCGGGCAACGGCGGGACCGCGGGCATGGACAACGGCACTGGCGCCGGAAACGGCGGGTCCGGTGGTAATGGCGGA
>NZ_MVHT01000116.1 GCF_002086275.1 Mycobacterium intermedium
CCCCGCCGCCCCTACAGTGGAGTCATGGCCACGCTCACCGTCGAGCGGCCGTTGCGCAGACCCGCCCGACGGCTCAAGACCTGGACGATGACCCGGGCCCAAGCACGGACTGCACCTAATCGGAAGCGGGCTTTAGATGCCGGACTACGAAATTCTGATCGTCGGTGCCGGATTCTCCGGAATCGGCTCGGCAATAAAGCTGGACCAAGCGGGATTCCACGACTACCTGGTGATCGAGGCGGGCGACGGTGTCGGTGGCACCTGGCATTGGAACACCTACCCCGGTATCGCCGTGGACATTCCGTCGTTCTCCTACCAGTTCTCCTTTGAGCAGAGCTCGGAGTGGTCGCGCACCTACGCACCTGGGCACGAACTCAAGGCGTACGCCGACCACTGCGTCGACAAGTACGGCATCCGGTCCCGAATTCGGTTCAACACCAAGGTGATCTCGGCCGAATTCGACGACGCACACAACATTTGGCGAGTACAGACGGAGCCGGGCGGCGAAGTCACGGCCCGGTTCCTGATCAGCGCCAGCGGCGTGCTCACCGTGCCGAACCTGCCCGACATCGACGGCGTCGACTCCTTTGACGGCATCACCATGCACACCGCCCGCTGGGACCACAGCCAGGACCTAACCGGCAAGCGGGTCGCCATCATCGGCACGGGCGCGTCGGCAGTGCAGGTCATTCCCGAGATCGCACCGAAAGTGGCCCAGCTGACGGTGTTTCAACGCACCCCGATCTGGTGCTTCCCCAAGCTCGACCTTCCGCTCCCCGCCGCGGCCCGCTTGGCAATGCGCATTCCCGGCGGCAAGGTCATTCAGCGGCTGCTCAGCCAGGCGTTCGTGGAACTGACCTTCCCCCTTGCGGCGCAATACTTCACCGTCTTTCCGCTGGCCAAGAACATGGGTGCGGCCGGCCGCAGGTACCTGCGCGAGCAGGTCAAGGATCCGGAGGTGCGGGCCAAGCTCACCCCGCAATACGCCGTGGGCTGTAAGCGACCCGGGTTCCACAATGAATATCTGGCCACGTTCAACCGCGACAACGTTCGGCTCGTCACCGAGCCTATCGACAAGATCACGCCGAGTGCGGTGGTGACCACGGACGGTGAAGACCACGAAATCGACGTGCTGATTCTGGCGACCGGCTTCAAGGTGATGGACACCGATAGCGTCCCAACCTATGCCGTCACCGGCAGTGGCGGCCGGTCCTTGAGCCGGTTCTGGGACGAGAACCGGCTGCAGGCGTACGAGGGTGTCAGCGTTCCGGGATTCCCGAATATGTTCACCGTTTTCGGCCCGTACGGCTACGTCGGGTCGTCGTACTTCGCGCTGATCGAAACTCAGACGCACCACATCGTGCGCTGCCTGAAACGCGCCCGAAAGAAGAGCGCGACCAAAGTCGAGGTGCGCGAGGAGGCCAACGCCCGGTACTTCGCGGAGATGATGCGCAAGCGGCATCGGCAGATTTTCTGGCAGGACAGCTGCCGACTGGCCAACAGCTATTACTTCGACAAGAACGGCGACGTACCCCTGCGCCCCACCACCACGGTCGAAGCCTATTGGCGCAGTCGGCGGTTCGACCTCGAGGACTATCGCTTCACCGCCTGAGCGGGGGCGCTACGCTGCAACGATGGCGAAGGAATTTTCGCGCATCGACGAGTCACTGCGCGAGTTCATCGGCCAGCAGGCCATGTTCTTCGTCGCCACTGCACCGAGCTCAGGCGGTCGGATCAACCTGTCGCCCAAGGGATACCAAGACACCTTCGCGGTGCTCGACGACCACACCGTCGCCTACCTCGACCTGTTCGGCAGCGGTGTCGAAACGATCGCGCATTTGCGGGACAACGGCCGGATCACCATCATGTTCTGCTCGTTCACCCGCAACTCGCGAATACTTCGACTGTTCGGCACCGGCCGCGTCGTTCGTCCCGACGATGCCGAATTCGACCGGATCAGAAGCCATTTCGGCGACCTGCGGTCGGGTCTACGCGCTGCCATTGTCGTCGATGTCGAGCGCATTGCCGACGCCTGCGGATTCGCGGTGCCCTACTACGAACTCGTCGACGAACGACCGGTACTCGAGACCCATCACGTCAAGGCGCCTGAGGAGGCCTACGCCCGCTTGATCGGTCGCAATCAGCACAGCATCGATGGGTTGCCTGGATTGGACCCCGACCACCCGCCACCGCCGCCGGTAGGGGGTTAAGCCGCCAACTAACCCCGCCGAACGCCACGCTGCCGTGACGCTCGGCGGGTTAGGCGGAAGCACGCCGCCGAAAGTCACGCTGACGTGACGCTCGGCGTCGAACGCCACGCTGCCGTGACGCTCGGCGGGTTAGGCGGGAACACCCCGTCGAACGCCACGCTGACGTGACGCTCGGCGGGTTAGGCGGGAACACCCCGTCGAACGCCACGCTGGCGTGACGCTCGGCGGGTTAGGCGGGAACACCCCGTCGAACGCCACGCTGGCGTGACGCTCGGCGAGAAGAGTGCGGCGAGGCTAGATGGCGCGCTTGAGGTCGTCGACCTTGTTCAGCTGCTCCCAGGGCAGTTCGATGTCGGTGCGGCCGAAGTGTCCGTAGGCCGCCGTCGGGGCGTAGATCGGCCGCAGTAGATCCAGGTCGCGGATGATGGCACCGGGACGCAGGTCGAACACCTCGGGCACGATCTTCTCGATCTTGACCGGGTCGACCGTCGCGGTGCCGAACGTCTCGATGAACAATCCCACCGGCGCTGCCTTGCCGATGGCGTAGGCAACCTGCACCTCAACCCGCTCGGCCTGACCGGCCGCAACGATGTTCTTGGCCACCCAGCGCATCGCGTAGGCCGCCGACCGGTCCACCTTCGACGGGTCCTTGCCGGAGAAGGCGCCGCCGCCGTGGCGGGCCCAGCCACCGTAGGTGTCGACGATGATCTTGCGGCCGGTCAGGCCGGCGTCGCCCATCGGTCCGCCCAGGACGAACTTGCCGGTCGGGTTGACCAGCACCCGGGTCGCCGACGCGTCCAGCGTCTCGTGGCCGAGCTCCTTCAGCACGAAGCCGAGCACATGCTCGCGGATGTCGGGGTCCAGCGTCCCTTCCAGGTCGATCCCGTCGGCGTGCTGCGTGGAAACGACCACGGTGTCGAGACGAACCGGGACGTCGTCCTCGTATGCGATGGTGACCTGGGTCTTGCCGTCGGGCCGCAGGTAGGGCAGCACGCCGGTCTTGCGCACCTCGGTCAGTCGCCGTGACAGCCGGTGGGCCAGCGCGATGGGCAGCGGCATCAATTCCGGGGTGTCGTTGATCGCGTAACCGAACATCAAGCCCTGGTCGCCGGCGCCTTGGGAGTCCAGCGGATCGGCCGCGCCCTCAACCCGCGCCTCGTGCGCGGTGTCCACACCCTGGGCGATGTCCGGCGACTGGGCACCGATACCGATGTTCACCCCGCACGACGCCCCGTCGAAGCCCTTTTCCGACGAGTCGTAGCCGATCTCGAGAATGCGCTCGCGGACCGTGTTGGTGATATCGGCGAACACGTTCTTCGCCGAGGTCGTCACCTCGCCCACGACATGGACCTGCCCAGTGGTCACCAGCGTCTCGACCGCGACACGTGAGCGGGGATCCTCCGCCAAAAGCGCGTCGAGGACCGAGTCGCTGATCGCGTCACAGATCTTGTCGGGATGTCCCTCTGTCACCGACTCACTGGTAAACAGCCGACCCTTCTCGCTCACCCTGCATTCCTTCCAGTCAATGTGCCAACTTCGTTGGCGCCTAAATGTTAGTTAGGCGAATTATGGTCTTGTCCCCCAGGTCGCCTGGTCCCTGTCTGGGGCTACGTCTCCGGGGCTACGTCGCCCTGGGACGTTATCAGCTATCGCTGTGCAAGAACGTGGCGATTGCGTCAACGATACGGCTGGCCATCAACGTCTTGGAGCCGTGTTGGAGCGCGGACTCCGTACCGTCCGACGCCAGCAGCCACCCGTCATTGCTGTCTACCTCAAAGGCCCTGCCGTCGCCCACCGCGTTCACGACCAGCAGGTCGCAACCCTTGCGCTGCAGCTTGGCCCGGGCGTGAAAGAGGACGTCGCCGTTGGCGTCGCCGGTCTCGGCGGCAAACCCCACGATGGCCCGCATGTTCGGCAGCTGGCCGTGCGCGCGCGCCTGGACCGCGCCGGCGAGCACATCATCGTTGCGGACAAGCTCGATGGTGGGCGCCGCGGAGTCTCTGGCGCTCTTCTTGATCTTCGCGGTCGCGACCTGCGTGGGCCGGAAGTCGGCCACCGCCGCCGCCATCACCAGCACGTTTACGTCCGGCGCGTGCTTCGACACGGCGTCGCCAAGCTGCTGAGCGGAGCTGACGTGGACCACGTTGACGCCTGCGGGGTCGATGAGGCCGGCAGTGTGGCCCGCGATCAGCGTCACCTCGGCGCCGCGCTGGGCAGCCACTCGAGCGACCGCATAGCCCTGCTTGCCGGAGCTGCGGTTGCCGATGAAACGCACGGGGTCGATCGCCTCGCGGGTGCCGCCGGCGGTCACCAGCACCTTGCAGCCGGCCAGGTCGTAGGGCAGCGCGTCGTGGCGCTCCAACAGCAGGTGAGCCAGGGTGGTGATCTCCTCGGCCTCAGGCAGGCGGCCCGCGCCGCTGTCAGTGCCGGTGAGCCGCCCGGATGCAGGCTCGAGGACAACCGCGCCGCGGCGGCGCAAAGTGGCGACGTTGTCGACGGTGGCCGGGTGCAACCACATCTCGGTGTGCATCGCCGGCGCGAACAGCACCGGACATCGCGCGGTGAGCAGGGTGGCGGTAAGCAGGTCGTCGGCGCGGCCGGCGGCCGCACGGGCAAGCAGGTCGGCTGTGGCCGGAGCGACCACCACCAGGTCGGCCTGCTGACCGAGACGAACGTGCGGTACTTCCGGAACGTCTTCGAAAACGCCGGTGCGCACCGGCGCACCGGACAGCGCTTCGAATGTCGCGGCGCCGACGAAATTCAGCGCGGACTCGGTGGGAATGACGCGGACGTTGTGTCCGGCCTCGGCAAGCTGACGGACGACGGTGCACGCCTTGTAGGCGGCGATTCCTCCGGAGACGCCGACTACGACGTTTTTGGCGACGTTCTTGGCGACGTCCTTGGCAGTCCGCTTGCCCTCCACAGCGCGCCCGGCCCGACCCGTTACTCGCCCTCGGTGTGTTCGAGCAGGTCAGCGTGGATTTCGCGCAGTGCGATCGACAGCGGCTTCTCCTGCAACCCGGGCTCGACCAGGGGGCCCACGTATTCGAGGATGCCCTCACCCAACTGGTTGTAGTAGTCGTTGATCTGCCGAGCCCGCTTGGCCGCGTAGATCACCAGGGCGTACTTGCTCGAGACGCGGTCCAGCAACTCGTCGATGGGTGGGTTGGTGATGCCCAACGGGGTGTCGTAGGCGCCCACTCCACCTGACGAAGGATCGAACTGATCCACCGCAGGGACGGCGGTCAACGACGTGTCGGACGGCGAGTTACTCACTAAAAATTCTCCTGGCAGCGTAGTGCGATGCGAAAAGTCAAGAACTTGATGGGTTTCTAACCAGCAAGGATACCAATTCGGCGCACGCAGACTCTAATCGGCGATTTACCACCACTTGATCGAAGTCGCCTTGAGCTGCCAATTCGATTCGCGCCGTCTCCAGTCGGCGCTGGATGACCTCTGGTGTCTCGGTACCGCGACCGATCAACCGGGCCTCCAAATCCTCCCAGCTGGGCGGTGCGAGGAACACCGTCAGGACCTCAGGCATCGTTTGTTTGATGGCTCTGGCTCCGGCCAGGTCCACCTCGATGAGCACCGGCACACCGGAAGCAGCGGCCTCGCGTACCGGCTGGGCCAGGGTGCCCGAGCGGTGCAATCCACCGTGGATTTCCGCCCACTCCAGCAGTTCGCCCCGGTCAATGAGTTCTTGGAAGCGGGCCGGACTGACGAAGTGGTAGTCGACGCCGTCGATCTCCCCCGGACGCGGCTCTCGCGTCGTGGCCGAGACGCTGAAATGGAGGTTCGGGATCCGCTCACGCAGACACCGGACCACAGTTGATTTCCCGACCGCCGAGGGACCGGACAGCACAACGACTCGTCCTGCGCCCGGTCCCCCGCTGGAGCGCACTTTCGCCCCCAGGTCGGTATCCCCCACAGGCCGTTCGGCCTGCATTACTTCAGCTGCGCCTTAAGCCCGGGGGCCTAGGCGGAGCCGCCGAACTTTTCCAGCAGGGCCTTGCGCTGACGGTCACCAAGACCGCGCAGCCGGCGGGTAGGGGCAATCTCGAGCTCGGTCATGATTTCCTGCGCCTTGACTTTGCCAACCTTCGGCAACGCCTCCAGCAACGCAGACACCTTCATCTTGCCCAGAACTTCGTCGCTCTCGGCGTCCTTGAGCACCTGCGTGAGGTTGGTGCCACCGCGCTTTAGCCGATCTTTGAGCTCTGCTCGTGCTCGACGTGCGGCAGCAGCCTTCTCCAACGCGGCCGCGCGCTGCTCGTCGGTCAATTGGGGAAGGGCCACGATTCCTCCGTCTCTCATCGATAAAAATCGATCTTCATTTGTCTTGGCCGGGTACTCCAGCCAGCGCAGACGACCGTACTCACGGTTCCTGACGAAATCTAACCCGACCCCCCGGTTTGGCGGCCTAGGTGACCGAAAAAGTCCAGCGTGAGCTCTGCGGATGCCCTTCTGGACCGGTCTGCGCGGTCATGCTCAAGCCGACGAGTCGGGGCACCCGTTCCGCGCCCATGGCCCGCGACCGCGGCCGATAACAAGGCCTCTACCAGCAGTTTTGTCTTGCTCGCACGACCACGCGTGACGTTTCGGCGCCCTACCCCGCGGCTGCGGAGCGCGCATCGGCGCGGCCGCGTGCCACGAATCACGCTTTTTCGTCGTGCGTCGCGCGTGTCGTGGCGAGATAGGCGACTGAATCAAGCATCCGCTCTCCGGCCGCACGCAGGGCCGACACGGCCGGTCCGGCGCGCAGGACCTCGCGTGAGACCGCTGGTAGGAGCCACTCCGACGCGGCTCCGCCCAGGCCCGCCAGCGCCTCGGGGCGCCCGCCCTGGACGCCCACGCCGGGGATGAGCACCGGCCCGCCCAAGGCGCTGAGATCGGGTGGTTGTTCGACCGTGGCGCCGACGACCACCCCCAGCGAGCCGGGCTCGGACGTTGTCTTTGTGTTTGCTGCACCCACCTCGTCGACGATCAGCTGAGCCACCGTGCGCCCGTCGTTCCGCGCGCGCTGCACGGTCGAACCCTCCGGGTTGGAGGTGGCGGCAAGCACGAAGACCCCCCGGTCATGTGCCGCGGCGACCTCCAGCAGCGGCCGCAACGAACCGAAGCCGAGGTACGGCGAGGCCGTCACCGCGTCCGCGGCCAGCGGCGAGTCGCCCGCCCACGCCGCGGCGTAGGCCGCCATCGTGGAGCCGATGTCCCCGCGTTTTGCGTCGGCGATCACCAACACGCCGTCGGCGCGCAGCGCGGCGATGGTGCGTTCCAGCACCGCGAACCCGGCGGCGCCGTACGCCTCGAAAAACGCCACCTGGGGTTTGACCGCGGCGAACCCGGCGTAGGCCTGCACGCAGATGTCACAGAAGGCGGCCAGGCCGTCGGCGGTGGTCGGCAGCCCCCAGGCCTGCAGCAACTCGGGATGCGGATCGATACCCAGACACAGCGGCCCGCGACGCGCCCTCGCGTCGAGCAGGCGGGCGCCGAAGCCGGTCACCTGTCGGTGCCGCTTTCGGCTCGCCCTTGGGCGCCGATCGCGCGGTGCAACTCCTGCAGTGACTGCACCCCGATGTCGCCGCGGATTCCGGCCTCGATGCCCTGCACGGCCGCCGAGGCGCCCTGCACGGTGGTGACGCACGGGATGTTGGCCTGTACCGCGGCCGACCGGATCTCATAGCCGTCAATACGCGGCCCGGAATTGCCGTATGGGGTGTTGATCACCATGTCGACCTCGCCGGCCCGGATCGCGTCGACCGCGGACACCGGGGGCCGGCCCGGTTCCGGCGACTGGAAGTGCTTGCGCACCTCGTCACAGGGAATTCCGTTGCGGCGCAGCGTCTCCGCGGTCCCCTCGGTGGCCAGGACGCGGAACCCGAGGTCGGCCAGTCGCTTCACCGGGAAGACCAGCGAGCGCTTGTCGCGGTTGGCGACCGAGACGAACACCGTGCCCTGCGCCGGCAGCGATCCGTAAGCGGCGGTTTGGCTCTTGGCGAAGGCGCTGCCGAAGTCGCGGTCGATTCCCATCACTTCGCCCGTCGACTTCATCTCCGGGCCCAGCAGGGAATCGATGGCGGCCCCGTCGGCGCGCCGGAACCGGTGGAAGGGCAGTACAGCTTCCTTGACGGCGATCGGAGCGTACGGATCCGCGTGGGCGCCGTCCCCGGACTCGGCCAGCATGCCTTCGGCACGCAGTTGAGCAATACTGGCGCCCAGCATGATTCGGGCGCATGCCTTGGCGAGCGGGACGGCGGTTGCCTTGGAGACGAACGGAACGGTGCGGCTGGCCCTCGGGTTGGCTTCCAGGACGTAGAGCACGTCGTCCTTCAGCGCGTACTGCACGTTGAGCAGACCCACCACGCCGATGCCGTGGGCGATGGCCTCGGTGGCCTTGCGCACCTTCTCAATGTCGCTGCGGCCCAACGTCACCGGCGGCAGTGCGCACGCCGAATCACCGGAGTGGACCCCGGCCTCTTCGATGTGCTCCATGATCCCGCCGATGTAGACCTCGGCGCCGTCGCACAGCGCGTCGACGTCGATCTCGACGGCGTCTTCGAGGAAGCGGTCGACGAGCACCGGGTGCTCGGGTGAGAGCTGGGTGGCGCGGGTGATGTAGCCCTCGAGCGTCGCCTCGTCATAGACGATCTCCATGCCGCGGCCGCCCAACACATACGACGGGCGCACCAACACCGGGTAGCCGATGTCGTCGGCGATGCGGCGAGCCTGCGCGAAAGTGGTTGCCATGCCGTATTTCGGCGCGGGCAGTCCCGCGCTGCTCAGCACGTCGCCGAAGGCGCCGCGGTCCTCGGCCAAGTCGATCGCTTCCGGCGAGGTGCCGACGATAGGCACGCCTGCGTCGAAGAGCCGCTGGGCCAACCCCAACGGCGTCTGGCCGCCAAGTTGGACGATGACCCCGACCACCCCGGGCCCGCCGGCGCCAGACTGGTCCTCGGCGTGGAACACCTCGAGGACGTCCTCGAACGTCAGCGGCTCGAAGTACAACCGGTCGGCGGTGTCGTAGTCGGTGGACACCGTTTCCGGGTTGCAGTTGACCATCACGGTCTCGAAACCGGCCTGGCTCAACGTGGTTGCCGCGTGCACGCAGCTGTAGTCGAATTCGATGCCCTGACCGATCCGGTTCGGGCCGGACCCCAGAATCAGCACCTTGGGCTTCTCGGTCTGCGGCGCCACCTCGGTCTCGGCGGCCGGATCGAGTTCATAGCTGCTGTAGTGGTAGGGCGTCTTGGCCTCGAACTCCGCCGCACAGGTGTCCACCGTCTTGTACACAGGGTGGATCCCGAGACGCTCCCGCAGGGACCGCACCCCGGCTTCGCCGGCCAGTTCTGGCCGCAGCGCGGCAATCTGGCGGTCGGACAGTCCGCTGTGCTTGGCGTGGCGCAACAGGTCGGCGTCCAGCACGGGCGCGTCGACGAGTTCGGCGCGCAGGCCCACCAATTCGTCGATCTGCGCGACGAACCAGGGGTCGACGCCGCTGGCATTGGCCACTCGTTCCACCGAGGCGCCCAGGCGCAACGCCAATTCGATGTCGTACAGGCGGCCTTCGGTGGGAGTCTGCAGCCGCTCGAGCACGGCGTCGACGTCGCCGTCGGGATCCGGGCCCGTCCAGAATCCGGCCCGGGTGGTCTCCAGCGAACGCATCACCTTGCCCAAGGCCTCAACGAAGTTGCGGCCCAACGACATTGCTTCTCCGACGGACTTCATCGTGGTGGTCAGCGTCGGGTCGGCGCCCGGGAACTTTTCGAAGGCGAACCGCGGCGCCTTGACCACGACATAGTCCAGGGTGGGCTCGAAACAGGCCGGAGTTTCCTTGGTGATGTCGTTGACGATTTCGTCGAGGGTGTACCCGATGGCCAGTTTGGCGGCGATCTTGGCGATCGGAAAGCCGGTGGCCTTGGAAGCCAGCGCGCTGGACCGCGACACCCGAGGGTTCATCTCGATCACGATGAGCCGGCCGTCCTTCGGGTTGACCGCGAACTGAATGTTGCAGCCCCCGGTGTCCACGCCGACCTCGCGCAGGATCGCGATGCCCATGTCGCGCATCTTCTGGTATTCCCGGTCGGTCAGCGTCATGGCCGGCGCAACCGTGACCGAGTCGCCGGTGTGCACGCCCATCGGATCGACATTCTCGATCGAGCACACCACCACCACGTTGTCGTGGCCGTCGCGCATCAGCTCGAGCTCGAATTCCTTCCAGCCGTAAATCGATTCCTCGATCAGCACGTTGGCGCTGGGGCTGGCGGCCAGTCCCGCGCCGGCCATCCGCCCCACCTCTTCGGCGGAGTTGGCCAAACCCGAACCCAGCCCGCCCATGGTGAAACTCGGCCGCACCACCACGGGCAGACCGAGTTCCTCGACCGTCTCGCGAACCTCGTCCATGGTGAAACACACTCGGCTGCGCGCGGATTCGCCGCCCACCTTGGCGACGATGTCTTTGAACCGTTGCCGGTCCTCGCCGCGCTGGATGGCGTCGAAGTCCGCGCCGATCAGCTCCACCCCGTAGCGTTCCAGCACCCCGCTCTCGTACAGCGCCACCGCGGTGTTGAGCGCGGTCTGCCCGCCCAGGGTGGCCAGTAGGGCGTCAATCCTGTTGCCGCGCTCGGCCTGTTGGGCGATCACCCGCTCCACGAACGCCGGGGTGATCGGCTCCACGTAGGTGTAGTCGGCGTACTCCGGGTCGGTCATGATGGTGGCCGGGTTGGAGTTGACCAGGCTGACCGTCAGCCCCTCCGCGCGCAGCACCCGGCATGCCTGGGTGCCCGAGTAGTCGAACTCGCAGGCCTGGCCGATGACGATCGGCCCGGATCCGATCACCAGGACGTGGTTGATATCAGTCCGCCGCGGCACTAGTTGGCCCCTTCATTCCGGGCGCGAGTGTGCGCAGTTGTACACCGGTTACGGCGTGTCGCCGTGCCAACACGCACGCTCGCGGTCATTGGTGGCCTTCCATGAGGTCGATGAACTGGTCGAACAGGTACTCCGCATCGTGCGGGCCCGCGGCGGCTTCGGGGTGGTATTGCACCGAAAAGGCCCGCCCGTCGGTGAGTTTCACGCCCTCGACCACTCCGTCATTGGCGCAGGTGTGGCTGACGACGGCCGCACCGAACGGTGTGTCGAAGGTCTGACCCGCCTCGCCTTCCAGCGCGAAGCCGTGGTTCTGCGCGGTCACCGCGACCCGTCCGGTGGCGTGGTCGATGACCGGGATGTTGATCCCGCGGTGGCCGAACACCAGCTTGTAGGTGGACAAACCCAGGGCGCGGCCCAGGATTTGGTTGCCGAAGCAGATCCCGAACAGCGGTATCCCGGCGCTCAGCACCTCTTTGGTCACCGCGACGACGTGGTCGGCGGTGGCGGGGTCGCCGGGGCCGTTGGACAGGAATACGCCGTCCGGCTTGATTTCGGCGATCTGATCGAAGGTGGCCGAAGCCGGCAGGACGTGGCTGCGAATGCCGCGCCGGGCGAAGTTGCGCGGCGTGTTGGTCTTGATGCCCAGGTCGAGGGCGGCCACGGTGAACCGGGTCGGCCCGTCGGGGTCGACGATGTAGGTGTCCGGGGTGCTGACCTCGCCGGCCAGGTCGGCGCCCAGCATCGGCTGCTGGGCACGCACCCGCTCGACCAGCTCGTCAGCATCGGCCAGGGCCGCACCCGAGAACACGCCCGCCTTCATCGATCCGCGGCTGCGCAGGTGGCGTACCACGGCCCGGGTGTCGATCCCGGCGATCCCGACGATGTTCTGCCGGATGAGTTCGTCCTCGAGCGTGCTGGTCGCCCGCCAATTGGAGGCGCGCGGCGACGGGTCGCGCACCGCGTAGCCGGCCACCCAGATCTTGTCGCCTCGGCTTTCGGCGTCCTCGTTGTTCCAGCCGGTGTTGCCGATCTGCGGCGCGGTGGCCACCACGATCTGGCGGTGATAGCTGGGATCGGTCAGCGTCTCCTGGTAGCCCGACATCGCCGTGCTGAACACCGCTTCACCGAGTGTCTGCCCGATCTTGCCGAACGGCACCCCGGTGAAGATGCGGCCATCCTCAAGCACCAAAACGGCCTTACTGCTCACGTGCGCGGCTCCTCCTTGCCATTGGGCCGGTCCGTGCCGTCCAGCCAGTTCTCATAGTCGGCGCGGTTGTTCGCGCGGAACCCGGTGTCCATCTCGACCCCCGAAGGCAGCCGCCACCGGATCGCCAACACCCCGACGCGACTGATTACTTTGCCGGCAACGCCGCGCTCCAAACGGATTGCGCTGATCGACTCTTCCGGGATCCAGATGGGGTTGGCGCGGACACGCTCCACCAGGATGCCCTCGGGGTAGCGGGTGAGCACAGCCTTGCTGCGATAGCCCAGGTCGCCCGTGGTGACCCGCTCGTTCCACTCCGGGGCCAGGGTGCAACCGCAATACAAACCTTGGGTGGTCAGGATCGCGGAGCCCAGGGTGTCAGGGATGTCGGGCATGTTGCCCAGAAGTTCCGCCTGCCGCTCACCCCGGCGCCGCCAGCCGCGCATCATCAGCTGGATCACCACCGCGATCGCCACGACCACGATGGCCGCGAAGATCAGCGATCCAACCAGCGTGCCGGTGTTCATGAGCGCCACTCCTCATCGCTGCGCTCTGCATCGTCGCCGGCGCGGTTCATACCGGACTCTTCCCGTCCCGCGCAGTGACTTTCCCACGCAGCAGGGTCGCGGTCACGGCCGCCGGCAAGGTCATCGACTCGTAGGGGGTGTTGTTCGACCGACTCGCCAGCTCCGTTCCGGCGACCGTCCAGGTCGCGGCGGGATCCACCACGGTCAAGTTGGCCGGCTCGCCCACCTCAATCGGCCGGCCTTGATCGGGCAGCCCGACAATGCGCGCCGGATTCTCGCTCATCACCCGTGCGACGTCGCGCCAATTCAGCAGACCGGGTTGCACCATGGTCTGCACGACGACCGACAGAGCGGTCTGCAGACCCAGCATCCCCGGGCGTGCCGCGGAGAACTCGACGCATTTCTCGTGCTCCGCGTGCGGAGCGTGATCGGTGGCCACACAGTCGATTACCCCGTCGGCGAGTGCCTGACGCAGCGCGATCGCGTCGCCGGCTTCGCGCAGCGGCGGATTGACTCGATTGATGCCGTCGTAGGTTTGCAGCCGGCTGTCGTCCAGCAACAGGTGATGCGGGGTCACCTCGGCGGTGATCGAAATGCCTTGATCCTTAGCCCATTTCAGGATCTCCACGGTGCCCGCCGTGGACGCGTGGCAGATGTGCACCCGCGCTCCCGCATCCCGGGCCAGCAGGGCGTCGCGGGCGACGATCGATTCTTCGGCGGCCCTCGGCCATCCGGCCAGCCCCAGGCGGGCGGCCGTCGGTCCCTCGTGGGCGACGGCGCCGACCGTCAGCCGTGGCTCCTCCGCGTGCTGGGCGATCAGCACACCCAGCCCCCTGGCGTATTCCAGGGCCCGGCGCATCACCAACGGGTCGTGCACGCAGATGCCGTCGTCGGAGAACATCCGCACCTGGGCGGCGCCGGCATGCATCATGCCCATCTCGGTCAGCTCGGCTCCGGCCAGCCCGACGGTGACCGCGCCGACGGGGTGGACGTCGACCAGACCGACTTCCTGCCCGCGGCGCCAGACGTGGTCGGTGACCACCGGGCTGTCGGCCACCGGGTTGGTGTTGGCCATCGCGAACACCGCCGTGTACCCGCCGAGAGCCGCTGCGGCCGAACCGGTTTCGATGTCCTCAGCGTATTCGCGGCCGGGCTCGCGCAGGTGGGTGTGCAGGTCGACGAATCCGGGCAGCAGCACCTGGTCGGTGGCGTCGATAACGTCTGCCGTGTCGGGGATTTCAAGATCTGGACCGATCTCGGCGATCTGGCCCTCGTAACCGGGAGCGTCGACCAGGACATCGACCCGCTCCCCTTCACCGTAGAGCCGGACACCACGCAGCAACACGCTCATGCCGCCCCCTCTTTTCCGGCCACCTCGGTGCCCAGCAGGACATGGAACAGCACCGCCATGCGTACATGCACCCCGTTCGAAACCTGTTGCAACACAGCGGATTGTGAGGAATCCGCCACCGAAGACGAAATCTCCATGCCGCGCAGCATGGGCCCCGGGTGCAGCACCACAGCATGCCCGGGCAACAGCGCCTGCCGGCGAGCGGACAGTCCGTAGAGCGTCGAATACTCGCGCACGGACGGGAAGAAGCCGCCGTTCATCCGCTCGGCCTGCACCCGCAACATCAGCACGGCGTCGGCGGCGGGTAGTTCCGCGTCGAAGTCGTTGGAAACCGTTACCGGCCAACCGTCGACGCCCACCGGCAGCAAGGTCGGCGGCGCTACCAGCACCACCTCGGCGCCCAAGGTGTGCAGCAGCATCACGTTGGACCGGGCGACCCGGCTGTGCAGGACGTCGCCGACGATCACGACGCGCCGGCCTTCGATGCCGCCGAGTCGTTGGCGGATGGTCAGCGCGTCCAGCAGCGCCTGGGTGGGATGCTCGTGCGTGCCGTCGCCGGCGTTGATCACCGCAGGCCCGTCGGTGTTTTCCGCGCCCGAGCCGGTCGCGGTCCAGTCGGCGAGCAGATGCGCGGCACCGGACGCCGGATGACGGATGATCAGCGCATCGGCACCGGCCGCCCGCAAGGTCAGCGCGGTGTCACGCAGCGACTCACCCTTGCCCACCGACGATCCTGCCGCGCTGACGTTGATCACGTCCGCGCTCATCCACTTGCCGGCGACCTCGAACGACACTCGGGTGCGGGTCGAGTTCTCGTAGAACATCGTGACGATGGTGCGGCCTCGTAGCGTCGGCAGCTTCTTGACGTCACGTCCCAGCAGGGCCTGCGCGAAGTGGTCGGCGTCGTCGAGGATCGCCGTCGCGTCGTCGCGGGTCAGGTCACCGGCGGCCAGTAGATGCCTCGGGGTCATCGCGAAATCACCACCCCGTCGCGACCATCGTGTTCGGCCAACAGGACATGCACGCTCTCGCTGCGCGACGTCGGCACGTTCTTGCCGACGTAGTCCGCGCGCACCGGCAGTTCGCGATGGCCACGGTCGACGAGCACGGCCAGTTGCACGATCCGCGGGCGGCCCACGTCGCGCAGAGCGTCGAGAGCCGAGCGCACCGAGCGACCGGAGTAGAGCACGTCGTCGACGAGGATGACCAGCGCGTCGTCGATGCCGCCTTCGGGGATCGAGGTCTCCTCGAGCGGCCGAGGCGGCTTGATCATCAGGTCGTCGCGGTACAGGGTGATGTCCAAGGCGCCGTGGCTGACATCGACCCCGCTGAATTCGGCGATGTTGGCCGCCAGGCGTTGGGCCAGGATGACGCCCCGGGTGGGAATGCCCAACAGGACGACGCGGGGCCCGTCGGGGCTGTCCAACGCGGTTTTTTCAATGATCTGATGCGCGATGCGCGAAACAGTGCGGCCCACGTCGGCCGCAGACATCAGCTCCCTGCCGGTGGCAGCATCCACACTGACCTCCTTCTCCGCCTCTCTGGACGGCCCGTTAAAGGATGTCGACTGCCGGGCAGCGTAACACGCCGCCATTCGACGACGCAGGTCGCGCTGAACCGGCGCGTTCGTGACGATCGGCTCTTGACGAACTGCGCCTCAATCGGATCATGCGGTTGGGGCTCACGCGGACTTTTGGGGGTCCGCGCTCGGCTGCAATATCAGCTCCTACCGCGAGGGCGACTCGCAACTTCCGTCGTCCGTTTTACGAACAAGTCCGATCCATTGCACCGATCGTGATTTACTGACACAGTCGTAAATAACGAAATCTCTGGGTGCTCGAACCTGATGTCTGCCAGGCTCGGCCATCGGGGTCGCAGACGAACATTCGTTGCGGCACAAGCGGTTCGAAGACTATAGACCCACGTAATTTACGCTTGCGTCAGAATTGTCGTGTTGCCTTGTGAATCTCTTTTAAACATCGGTAAATTATGCGGTCCTAGGTACCTGCCAGTGGAGTTGTAGCGAGACGGGAGCCGTTTAGTGTCGTCGTTTGTTGTCATAGCGCATGAGGCTCTGGCCGCTGCGACCGCGAATTTGACCGACATCGGTGCGGGCATTAGGGCCGCCGACGCGGCGGCTGCGGGTTCGACGACGTCGTTGGCGGCTGCGGCTGCGGATGAGGTGTCGGCGGCGATTTCACGCTTATTCGCCGGCTACGCCCAGGAGTATCAGGCACTCAGTGCGCAGACGGCACTGTTTCATGCACAGTTTGTGCAGGCGTTGACCTCGGGCGGGTTTCTGTATGCCGCCGCCGAGGCCGCCAATACCTCACCCTTGCTGTCCTTGCAGCACGGCGTTCAGGCTGTGGCCGCGGCAACAGCGGCGGGCGGTCCGGTGGAGCAGTTGACGGGACGTCCGTTGTTCGGCGACGGTACCCACGGCGCGCCCGGGACCGGGCAGGCCGGCGGGCCGGGCGGGTGGCTTTTCGGTAATGGCGGCAATGGTGGGTCCGGGGCTCCCGGCCAGCCTGGCGGAAACGGTGGGTCTGCGTTCCTGTTCGGTAATGGCGAGTTTCAGCCGTTTGGTCCGTCGGTGCCAGGTGTGCCGTCGGGCTGGCCGTTGGTGCCATTCCCGCCATTC
>NZ_MVHT01000117.1 GCF_002086275.1 Mycobacterium intermedium
TGGGCGCCGGTGCCGACCCCGTCGCCGTTGGCGCCGCCCTTACCGCCGGCACCGCCGTTGCCGCCCTTACCGCCGGCACCGCCGTCACCACCGGCGTAACCGGCGTTGTTGTTGATTCCGGCCGCGCCGTTGGCGCCGGACGCGCCGATGCCGCCGTTGCCCGCGGTGCCCGCGTCGCCGCCGCGGCCCGCGGCGCCGCCGAGGCCTGCGGTGCCTGTGGTGCCGCCGTTGGCGGCACCACCTGCGCCGCCCTTACCGCCATCGCCGCCGGCGCCACCGTTGCCGGCGTTGCCGCCGGCCTGGCCGTTGCCGCCGACGCCGTTGGTGGCTTGGCCGTTGGCGCCGTCGATGCCGCTGCCGCCCTTACCGCCGGCACCACCTGTACCGCCGGCCCCGCCGGCACCACCGGTGGCGCCCGCGCCGCCGCTGGCGCCGCCGGCACCACCGGCGCCGCCCTTGCCGCCGGCTTGGCCGTCGCTGCCGTGCGGGTTGTTGGCGTTGACGCCGTTGGCGCCGGCCGCGCCCGCCGCGCCGTTGCCGCCGGCACCACCGGCGCCGCCGTCGCTGTTGGTTCCGCTCGCGCCGGCGGTGCCGGTGCCCACACCGTTGCCGTTGGCGCCACCAGCGCCGCCCTTACCACCAGCACCGCCGGCACCGCCGACGCCGCCGTCACCACCGTCGAGGTAGACCGAGGTGCCCTCGGCGCCGCGGCCACCCGCGCCGGCCGTGCCGGCGTTGCCGCCCTTACCACCGGTGCCACCGGCGCCGTTGGTGCCGTCGCTGGCGCCGGCCCCGCCGGCCAGTCCGGCCTTGCCGCCGTCGCCGCCGGCGCCACCAGCACCACCGGCACCGGCGTTACCGCCGGCCTGACCCGCCCCGGCGTTCTGGCCGGCTACGCCGTTGGCCCCGGCCACACCGTGGCCACCGGCACCGCCTGCGCCGCCGGTGCCGCCACTGCTGGCGTTGCCGCCGCTGCCGTGGGCGCCGGTGCCGACCCCGTCGCCGTTGGCGCCGCCCTTACCGCCGGCACCGCCGTTGCCGCCCTTACCGCCGGCGCCGCCGTCACCACCGGCGTAGCCGGCGCCGTTGTTGGCGTTGGCGACACCGTCGTGCCCGGCAGCACCCGCCCCGCCCTTACCGGCGAGACCGGCGTCGCCGCCGCTGCCGGCCGCGCCGCCAGCGCCCGCGGTGCCCGCGGTGCCGCCGTTGGCAGCACCACCGGCGCCGCCCTTACCGCCATCGCCGCCGGCGCCGCCGTTGCCGGCGTTGCCGCCGGCCTGGCCGTTGCCGCCGATGCCGTTGGTGGCCTGTCCGTTGGCGCCGTCGATGCCGGTGCCGCCCTTGCCGCCGGCGCCACCCTTACCGCCGGCCCCGCCGGCACCACCGGTGGTGCCCGCGCCGCCGCTGGCGCCGCCGGCCCCCCCGGCGCCGCCCTTGCCGCCGGCCTGGCCGTCGCCGCCGTGGTCGCCCGCGTTGACGCCGTTGGCGCCGGCCGCGCCCGCCGCGCCGTTGCCGCCGGCACCGCCGGCGGCGCCGCTGCTGCTGGTGCCGGCCTGCCCGGCGGTGCCGGTGCCCACACCGTTGCCGTTGGCGCCGCCGGCGCCGCCCTTGCCGCCGGCCGCGCCGTTACCGCCGGCGCCGCCGTCACCGCCATCGAGGTAGACCGAGGTGCCGTCCGCGCCGCGGCCACCCGCGGCGGCCGTGCCGGCGTTGCCGCCCTTGCCGCCGGCGCCACCGGCGCCGTTGGTGCCGTCGCTGGCGCCGGCTCCGCCGGCCTGCCCGGCCTTACCGCCGGCACCGCCGGCGCCACCGGTGCCACCGGCACCGGCGTTACCACCGGCTTGACCCGCACCCGCGTTCTGCCCGGCGACACCGTTAGCGCCGGCCACACCATTGCCGCCGGCACCCGCGTTGCCACCGGCGCCACCGCTGCTGGCGTTACCGCCATCGCCGCTGGCGCCTGCCTTGGCGCCGAGGCCACCGGCCTGGCCGCCGGCCCCACCGGCACCGCCATCGCCGCCACGGCCGCCAGCGCCACCGTCACCACCGGCGTATCCGTCGTTGCTCACACCCCCACCGTTGGCGCCGGCCGCGCCGGCGCCGCCGGCGCCGGCGGTGCCTGCGGCACCGCCCTTCCCGCCGGCGCCACCATCGCCCGCGGCACCAGCGGTGCCGCCGTTGGCAGCACCGCCGGCGCCGCCCTTACCGCCGGCGCCGCCGGCACCACCGCTACCCGCATTGCCGCCAGCCGAACCAGCCCCACCGACACCGGCGGTGGCCTGCCCGTTGGCGCCGTCGACGCCGCTGCCGCCCTTGCCGCCGGCACCACCCGTACCGCCGGCCCCGCCGGCACCACCCGTGGCGCCCGCGCCGCCGCTGGCGCCGCCGGCACCCCCGGCGCCACCCTTGCCGCCGGCCTGACCGTCGCCGCCGTGGTCACCCGCACCCCCGCCGTTGGTCCCGGCCGCGCCCGCCGCGCCGTTGCCGCCGGCACCACCGGCGCCGCCGTCGCTGTTGACACCGCTCGCGCCGGCGGTGCCGGTGCCCACACCGTTGCCGTTGGCGCCGCCGGCGCCGCCCTTCCCACCCGCGCCGCCGGCACCGCGGGCGCCGCCGTCACCACCATCGAGGTAGACCGAGGTGCCGTCCGCGCCACGGCCACCCGCGCCGGCCGTGCCGGCGTTGCCGCCCTTACCACCGGCGCCACCGGCGCCGTTGGTGCCGTCGCTGGCGCCGGCCCCGCCGGCCAGCCCGGCCTTACCCCCGGCGCCGCCGGCGCCACCGGTGCCACCGGCACCCGCGGCGCCACCGGCCTGACCCGCGCCCGCGTTCTGGCCGGCTGTGCCGTTGGCGCCGGCCACACCATTGCCACCGGCACCGGCCGCGCCACCGGCGCCGCCACTGCTGGCGTTACCGCCATCGCCGTTGGCCCCCGCGGTGGCCCCAGCACCACCAGCGGCGCCGCCCTTGCCACCGGCACCACCATCGCCGCCACGGCCGCCGGCCCCGCCGTCACCACCGGCGTATCCGTCGTTGCTGGCACCGACCGTGCCGTTGGCGCCGGCCGCGCCGATCCCGCCGTTACCGGCGATACCCGCGTTGCCTCCCTTACCGGCCGCGCCACCATCGCCGGCGACACCCGCCGTGCCGCCCACGCCGGCACTGCCGGCGGCGCCGCCCTTACCGCCATCGCCACCGGCGCCACCGCTGCCGGCATTGCCGCCGGCCGTCCCGGAGCCGCCTATACCGCTGGTGGTGGTCCCATTACTGCCGTTGACGCCGCTGCCGCCGTCGCCGCCGTCGCCACCCCGACCGCCGACGCCTCCGCTGCCGCCCGTGGTGCCCGCGCCGCCGCCCTTACCGCCGGCGCCGCCGTCACCACCCTTACCGCCGGCCAGGCCGTCGGTGCCGCTGGCCCCGTCCCCGACTCCGTTGCTGCCGGCCTTGCCGGCCGCACCATTGCCGCCGGCCCCGCCGTGACCGCCGTTGCCCACATTGCCGCCGTCACCGCCCGCGCCACCGTGGCCACCGCTGGCACCCGCGACGGTGGCGCTGTAGCCCGCCCCACCGTTGCCGCCGTGCCCGGCCGGGGTGACCACCGAGTCACCGGTGGCGCCATTGGCACCTGTACCGATCCCGCTGCCGTTGACGCCGCCGAGTCCGCCGGCACCCGCGGTGCCCGCGTCACCGCCCTTGCCGCCCGCACCACCGTCGATGAAGTTTGCGGTGCCGGCCGCGCCGCGGCCACCGTCGCCGGGCGTACCCGCGGCCCCGCCTTTGCCGCCGGACCCACCGGCACCGGAAGCGCCCGCGTTGCCGTGGGTGGCCGTGCCGCCCGCGCCGCCGGCCCCGCCCTTGCCGCCGCTGCCGCCGTCGCCGCCGCTGCCGCCGGCCTGACCGGCGCCGGCGTTGACGCCGGCCTCGCCCTCGCGGCCGTGCACGCCGGCGCCGCCGGCCCCACCGGTGCCGCCTTGGCCGCCCGCACCGCCGGCGCCGCCGTCGCCGGAGATCGAACCGCCCTTGCCGCCGGCGCCGCCCTTACCGCCGGATCCGCCGGCCTGGCCGTTGCCGCCGTTGTCGCCGGGGTTGATCCCGTTGGCGCCGGCCGTGCCGGCCGCGCCGTTGCCCCCGGCGCCGCCGGCGCCGCCGTTGCCGTAGTTGCCACCGTTGCCGCCGGCGCCGCCGTCACCCCCGCTGGCGCCGGGGATGTTGCCCAGCGCGGCGTTGTAGCCCGCCCCGCCGTTACCGCCGTTGCCGCCCTTGTCGGTGATCGTGACGCCCGTCTTGCCGTGTGCCCCGTCGACCGAACCAGAGCCGCCGGCCCCGCCGACGCCGCCGACGCCGTTGTTGCCGCCGTTGCCGCCGTTCCCGCCGTTCGGGTTGTTGACGTCGCCGGCCGCGCCGTGGCCGCCGTTACCGGCCAACCCGCCGGTGCCGCCCTCACCGCCGGCCCCGCCGCGGCCGGTGATGCCCGCGTCGCCGAAGAACATGCTGCCCGCGCCGCCCACGCCGCCGTTGCCGCCATTGCCCCCGTGGGCGCCCGCACCGCCGTCGCCGCCGTCGCCGCCATTCGCGCCCGGGAAGGCCCCGTCGGCGCCGTTGGCGCCTTGGACACCGGAACCACCCTTGCCGCCGATGCCGCCGTTGCCGCCGTTGCCGCCGTCGCTCAACAGGAGCCCGCTGCGACCGCCCGCGCCGCCGTGGCCGGCGTTGCCGCCGTTGACGCCGACGGTCCCGGCGCCGCCATTACCGCCGTTGCCGCCGGCCCCGCCGTTGCCGTAGAGCAACCCGCCGCGCCCGCCGGCGCCGCCGTTGCCGCCGTCGGCACCGGTTCCGGCGCCGCCGCCGTTGCCGCCCGCGCCGCCGGCGCCGAACAGCAGGCCGCCATCGCCGCCCCGCCCGCCGGTACCCCCGGCGACCGTGCCCGTTCCACCCGTTCCGCCGGCGCCGCCCGCGCCGTACAGGCCACCGCTGCCCCCGGCCCCGCCGAGACCGCCGTCACCGGCCGAGCCCGTCCCGCCAACGCCGCCCGCGCCACCGGCACCGCCGGAAAGCCACCCGGCGTGACCGCCGGCACCCCCGTTGCCGCCGACCGCCGCGGAACCCCCGGCACCACCGGCGCCCCCGGCACCGTAGAGGAATCCACCGTCGCCCGCCGCGCCGCCGTGACCGCCGACCGCGGTGCCGTTCCCACCCGCGCCGCCGGCCCCGCCGGTGCCCGAGAGGAACGCGCTGCCACCGGCTCCACCGGCACCGGCGTAGCCCGTGGGACTGGTGTTGCTGCCACCGACCCCACCGGCGCCTCCACTGCCGGACAACCAACCGCCGTGACCGCCGTTGCCGCCCACGCCGCCGTTCGCGCCGCCGCCGCCGGAGCCGCCGATGCCGCCGTTGCCCAACAGCCCGGCGGAACCGCCCGCCCCGCCGGTGCCGCCGAACCCGGTGGTGCCGGTGTTCAGGCCACCTGCCCCGCCGTTGCCCCCGTTTCCAAACAGCCAACCGCCGCTGCCGCCGGCACCACCGGCTCCGGCGTCACCCACCGATGACGCGCCGCCGGCCCCGCCGGCACCGCCGTTGCCGATCAGGCCGGCCGAGCCGCCGGCGCCCCCGGCTTGGCCGGTCGCACCCGAGCCGCCGCGCCCGCCGTTGCCCAACAGCAACCCGCCGGCTCCACCGTTCGCGCCGGTCCCGTCGGCGCCGTCGGCGCCATTGCCGATGAGCGGACGTCCCAGCAGGGCCTGGGTCGGTGCGTTCACGACGTCGAGCACGGCCTGCTCGAAGGCCGCCAGTGGTGACGTGTTGGTTGCCTCGGCCAGGGCGTAGGAGCCGGCGCCGGACGTCAGCGTCTGCAGGAAACGGGCTTGGTAGGCCGCGACTTCAGCGCTGATCGTCTGGTAGGCCTGGGCGTGGTTGCCGAACAGCGCCGCGATCGCGGTTGAGACCTCGTCCTCGGCCGCGGCCAGCAGGTTGATGGTGTTGGCGGCCGCGGCGGCATTCGCCTGCTCGATCGCCGAGCCGATTCCCGCCAAATCAGAAGCGGCGGCCAGCATGGCCTCAGGCGAAGCAATCAAGTAAGACATTCGGGACCATCCAAGGTGTTCGTGGACTGGAAGACCGCGTCGCACGACGCCGGCAAACCATTCGTTTGGTCGGAAAAAGTCGAGTTACGCCATACCCGCGTTTGGCGTCGGTCAGCCCGTGGCACCGGGAGAACCGCCCTGGCCGAAGAGCAGCCCGCCCGCACCGCCGGTGCCACCGCCGCCGCCGGGTCCGTTGGGCGTGCCGTTGCCGCCGGCGCCCCCGCTTCCGCCGTTGCCACCGCTTCCGATGAAGGTGGCGCTCCCGCCTCGGCCGCCGGCCCCGCCGGCCCCGCCGGCGTTGACGCTGTCCTCGTTGCCGCCTGCGCCGCCGGCGCCACCGACGCCGCCGTTGCCGAAGATCAGTCCGGCGTTGCCGGCCGCGCCGCCGTTACCGCCGGCCGCGCCGGAGTACAGCTCGCAGCCGTCGCCGCCGGCACCACCGGCGCCGCCGCTCCCGCCCGTTCCGAACAGCCAGGCGCTGGCGCCGCTGCCGCCGTTGCCACCGACTCCGCCGGAGCCCGCTCCGCCGAAGCCGCCTTCGCCCCCGGCCCCGCCGGATGCGCCGTTACCGAACAAGAAACCGCTGCCGCCGGCGTTGCCGCCATTCCCGCCGGCCCCTGCCAGCGCGTTGAGTCCGGCGGCGCCTCCGTTGCCGCCGTGGCCGCCGGCTCCGCCGCTGCCCAGCAGTCGGGCGGTGCCGCCGTGGCCGCCGGCCCCACCGGCCCCGCCGGGTGCCGTCAGGCTGCCGGCAGCCCCGTCGCCCCCGTTTCCGCCGGCGCCACCGCCGCCCAAGATCCACCCGGCGTTGCCGCCCACGCCGCCCGCGCCGCCCGAACCTGGGCCGGCGGCCGTGGTCAGGCCGTCGCCGCCGGAACCGCCGGCAGCACCCCAGCCGATGAGCAGACCGCCGTTGCCGCCGGCGCCGCCGTGGAAGCCCGTCCCGTCCGCGGTGTTGACGACGCCATTGCTGCCGGCGCCGCCGAACCCGCCGTTACCGAACAGCCAGGCGTTGCCGCCGGCGCCGCCATGGGTAGGCGCCCCGACGTTGCTGCCGTTGCCGCCGTTGCCGCCGGTGCCGAACAAGAAGCCCGCGTTGGCGCCGTTGCGCCCGGTACCGCCGTCTCCGCCATTACCGATGAGGAACCCGGCCCGCCCGGCTGGACCGCCGATGAGCCCATTTCCGCCGTCGCCGCCGTTGCCGAACAGCACGGCGCTGCCGCCACTGCCGCCAATTCCGTAGCCCGTGACACCGCTGCCGCCGGTGCCGCCGGCGCCGCCGATGCCAAGCAGGATGCCGCCGTTGCCGCCGGCGGCTCCGTTTCCGCCGCCACCTCCGGCCGGGTTGAGGGAGCTGCCGCCGGAGCCGGCGGTGCCGCCGTTGCCGATCCACCAGGCGTCACCGCCGGCACCGCCGTTGCCGCCGGAGGCGTTGAGGAAGGCGGTGCTTCCGCCGTTGCCGCCGAGCCCGCCGCTGCCGATCAGGGCGCCGCTGGTGCCGCCCGCGCCGCCGGAGCCGCCGTCGCCGCTCATGCTGGCCCCACCGTTGCCGCCGTCGCCGCCGAAGCCCAGCAGCCAGGAGTTTGCGCCGGCTCCGCCGACTCCGCCGGCGCCCGTGCCGCCGGTGTTGGCGCCGCCCGCGCCGCCGTGGCCGCCGCTGCCGAACAAGAATCCGCCCGTCGAGCCGGCGCCGCCCGCGCCGCCGTCGCTGCTCACGCTGGACCCGCCGGCACCGCCCGACCCGCCGTTGCCGATCAGCCAGGCGTTCCCGCCGATACCGCCCGTCCCGCCGGCGCCGGTGCCGCCGGTGTTGGCGCCGCCCGCCCCGCCTGCGCCGCCGTTGCCGAACACCATCGCGGTTCCACCCGTCGCGCCGGCTCCGCCACCAGCGCTCACGCTGGCGCCGCCGGCGCCACCCGCGCCGCCGTTGCCGAACAACCAGGCGTTCCCGCCGAGCCCGCCGATGCCGCCGGACCCAATGCCGCCGGTGTTCGCCCCGCCTGCCCCGCCGGTTCCGCCATTGCCGTAGAGCCATCCACCGCTGCCGCCGAGGCCACCGGCCCCGCCGGTACCGGTCGACGAGGCCCCGCCGGCCCCGCCTGCGCCGCCGTGGCCGATCAACCCCGCCGATCCGCCGGCACCTCCGGCTTGTCCGGGCGCTCCGGAGCCGCCGCGGCCGCCGTTGCCGTAGAGGAAGCCACCAGGCCCGCCGGCCCCGCCGGTGCCGTCGATGCCGTCCGCGCCGTTACCGATCAGCGGCCGCCCGTACAGCACGTTGAACGGGATGTTGACCAGGTCCACCAGCGGTTGCAGCGGTCCCGCGTTGAGGGCTTCGGCGGCGGCGTAGGAGTTCGCGCTCGCCGACAACGTCTGCAGGAAGCTGTTGTGAAACGCCGCGACTTCAGCGCTGGCCGCCTGGTACGCCTGGGCGTGTGACCCGAAGAACGCCGCGATCGCGATTGAAACCTCGTCTTCGGCCGCGGCCAGAAGACCGGTCGTAGCGCCCGCGGCGCTCGCGTTGGCCGTCTCCAGGGACGAACCGATACCGGCTAGTTGTGCGGCCGCAGCCAGCAGCGCCTCAGACGAGGCGACTAGGTAAGACATCGAGAACCCCGCTTGCTAGGTCACGTCGCTCCGAACCGCTTACGCGGCCCCCGCGTCTCCGCGCGTAACGGCAGAATGAACCGTAGCTCATTACATACTGATCTTGGGTAAAATTACGGATAAAACATTCCAAAAGTCTAGAAATGTGGTCTACTACACACTTGTAGCTTTGGGTGTGGAGGGTCACGTTTGGCCTGCCGCGCAAAAGCAGTAGGCGCGCGCCCGTAGAGCCAGTGGCCGCGGGCGCGCACCATGGAGGGTGTGAATTCGGAGCCCACCAAGCCGACCCGGATGGCCCAGCGCTGGGGAATCGGCGGCCTGGCCTACCTGACGGGTCAGCCCGACGGGCCACCCGATTTCTCGCGCTGCAACGTGCTCGTTCACGCCGAGCGAATCGCTGCCGACGCGGCCACCTTCTTGACCGGGCGGGCCGGGCTGCTCGGACTGCCTCGCCGTGGTCGCGTTTCGGCCGGCGGAGCCACCCGAATGCTGGCCACCGCGGACGGCTGGTGTGCGGTCACGCTGTCACGGCCCGACGACGTCATGGCCGTCCCCGCGCTGGTCGAGGCCGACACCGACGCGGTGGCCGACGACCACTGGCCGGTACTGCAGCGCTGGACCGCTTCGCGCCGGTCGGTTGAGGTCGTCGAGCGGACCGAACTTCTCGACATCCCGGCGGCCGCGTTGGGCGAGACCGCCGCGGCGCCGCCGCGAACACGCCAGATAGCGCCGCCGAGACAGAGACACCGCAGCGACGGTCTGTTGGTGGCCGACCTGTCCTCGATGTGGGCGGGGCCGCTGTGCGGGCATTTGCTGGCCCGGGCCGGCGCAACCGTCGTCAAAGTCGAAAGTCCGCGCCGACCGGACGGCACCCGATCCGGCAGCCGCGCCTTCTTCGACTGGATCAATGGGGACAAGCTCTCGTTCTGCGTCGACTTCGACCGCGACGCGCACCAGCTGCGCGAGTTGCTGGACGTCGCCGACGTGGTGATCGAGGGGTCGCGTCCGCCCGCTCTCGCCCGGCGCGGGCTCGGCCCCGACGATCTCGCTCCCCGGGCGGGCCGCATCTGGCTGCGCATCAGCGGATACGGCGAAGGGTCCCTACGCCCGGCGTTCGGTGACGACGCCGCAGTCGCCGGCGGACTGGTCGGCACGGACGGCGAAGGACCGGTTTTCTGCGGGGACGCGATCGCCGACCCGCTGTCGGGCTTGGAGGCCGGCCGCGCCGTGGCGGAATCGCTGCGCCGCGGGGGCGGCGAACTCATCGACGTGTCCATGGCCGCCGTCGCGGCGACCTACGCCGCGCTCCCCACAGAAGCGTCCGCGCAGAACCTGGCCGCCCCGCCGCCACCAGCCCCGCCGCCGGCCCGTTCGGCGCCCGAACTCGGCGCTGACAACGACGCGGTCCGTCGTCTCGTTTCCGACAGGCGTTGCCTGTCGTGCTGATCTCGCAGGCGACGTTGCTGGACGGGACCACCGTCGACATCCGTGTCGGGGCGCGGATCGAAGAGGTAGGCCCGGACCTGGTCGCCAAACCGGGGGAGGGGGTCCTCTACGCGGGCGGTGGAACCGTGCTGCCCGGGCTGTACGACCACCACGTGCACTTGCGTTCGGCGGCCTCCGCGCTGGATTCGCTGTCAGTCGGGCCGCCCGCGGTCCGCACCAAGGCGGAAATGGTGCAGGCCCTGTGGAGTGCGGTCCCCGGCGCGGACGGGTGGATTCGTGCCGTGGGCTACCACGAGTCGGTCGCCGGGGAATTGGACCGGGACAGCCTGGACGCCGTGGTCACGCACATCCCGGTGCGCGTGCAACACCGCAGCGGCGCGTTGTGGATTTTGAACTCGGCAGCCTTGGGTCGGGTGGGACTCGCCGAGCACCCGGACGGGCGCCTGCGTAGCGCGGACCGGGGCTGGTCCGACGCGCTGCAGCGGCGCGAAACCGACCTGGCGGAACTGAGTCGCCGCATCACCGCAACCGGTGTCACCGGGGTCACCGACGCCACCCCCGATCTGGACGCCGGCGACCTGGTGGCGCTGATGCTTGCGCACCGACACGGCGAATTCCGGCCCCGGATCCGCGTGTTGGCTCCGCGCAAGATGATCCTTCAGGACGACCGCCTCGATCTGGACGGGCTCATCGACTGGATCGCTTACCACCACAACGCCGGTCAACCCGTCGCGGTGCACTGCGTGACGGCGGCTCAACTGGTGGTCACCATCGCCGCGCTGCGCGCGACCGGAAGTCATCCACTCGATCGCATCGAGCACGCCGCGATGGTGCCGGAGGAAAACTTGGCCGATCTGGCCGAGCTGGCCCAGGGTGGCGGCGTGTCCGAGGTGGGCGGCCTGACCGTCGTCACCCAACCCAACTTCGTCGCCGAACGCGGGGACCAGTACCTCGTCGACATCCCCGCCGACGAGCACGACCAACTCTGGCGGGTCGCGTCGTTGCGGCGGATGAATGTGCCAGTGGCACTGTCGACCGACATGCCGTTCGGCCACCCTGACCCCTGGGCGGCGATGCGCGCCGCGGTGAACCGCACCACCCGCAGCGGCGCTGTCCTCAACAAAGACGAATCCGTCTCACCGCGCGAGGCTTTGACCATGTTTTTGGGCTGGTCCGATCGACCGGCACGGCCCCGGACGGTCGAGATCGGCGAGCCGGGCGACCTGTGCGTGCTGAGCGAGCCGCCGGAGACCGTGCTGAGCGAACTGGACGCGGGGCTGGTGACGGCCACCATCATCGGCGGCGAGCTGGTGTACTTCGCGATGTGACGCCGACGGACTCGGTCTGAGCCGAGTTAACCCGTCTCAACTCGCGGCCGGGACCAGCGCTCCCCGCAACGCGTCGCATTGTGCTGCGAAGAACCGTTGCGACACAGGGTTTTTGGGCACCACTAAATCGAAACCGTGGAACGCGCCGGGCACCGCCTCGACCTGGCACGGCACCCCGGCTTCGGTCAGGCGTTGCGCGTAGGCGAGGTCCTCGTCGTGAAACAGATCGTGCGTCCCCACACCGATCCACGCCGGGGCCAAACCGCTCAGGTCAGCGCGCCGCGCCGGCACCGCCACCGCCGGGTCCGCATTGCCCAAGTACGCCGCCCAGCCGAACTGGTTGGCGCGCGGGTCCCACATTCGAAAGGTCGGGCTGGTCGGGGTGGTCGCGCTGCGGTCGTCGAGCATCGGGTACACCAGCAGCTGAAACGCCGGGGTGATCTCCCCGCGATCGCGGGCCAGCAGCGCCAAGGCCGCCGCCAGGCCACCGCCGGCACTCGCCCCGCCGATCGCCACCCGCGCCGGGTCGACGGCGGGCAGTTCGGCCAACCAACGCAAGGCGGCATAGCAGTCCTCGAGCGGTGCGGGGTAGGGGTGTTCGGGCGCCAGTCGGTACTCCACCGATGCGACTGTGATGCCGAGCTTTTTGCCGAAGCGGCGGACAAGTCCGTCGTCTTGCTGCGCGGAACCCAGGACGTAGCCGCCGCCGTGAATCCACAACAGCGCCGGACCCGGCCCGTCGAGGCCGGCGGGCCGGTAGAGCCGGACGCCGACACCGGATGGCAGGGTGAGCGCTTCGATGTCGGCGGGCCCGCCCAGACGTCCCCTCACCTTGAGCAGCTGCCGCATCAGCGGCAACGTGCGGGGACCGACCAATCGGCGGGGTGCGATGCGGGCGATGCGGCGCAGATCCGGGTGGACTTCGTTGTCGGGCACCGGACCAGTATCCACGCAGCGCCTGGACCCACCAGAATCAATCATCCGATTCCATTGCTTCTCTATGAAATACGGTGACCCGCAAGGGATTTCGGGGCTGCTTCATGTCTTGGCAGGTCCCACCGCCAAAAATTGTTCTTTAGCTGGCCAGCGAACGAAAAACCTACCCTTGAGCAATGCCGATCGCCGACTTGGCAAAATTTTGGAGCGACGTATTTCGTTTGTGGGACTACGAACCCGTTGCGGATATCTGGGTTACTGCCCGTCGGTACGGGTACAGTCCCGTGCATGACCGCGAAGGGTTCAACGATGAAGCCATGCGTCAAATGGTTGCTACGCGCTCGTCCCACCGATTACTTGCTGGCATTAAGCGTTGCGGGGGCTTCGCTGCCAGTGGTCGGCAAGCGGCTTGAGCCGCTGGGTTCTGCCACCGCTATGGGTGTCTGGGGCGTGCGGATGGCCCCGGAGTTCATCGCCGCGGCGGCAAAAGAGCGCAATACCCCGGGTATGGACGAGATTCGCCGTCAGGAACTCGCCGCCACCAACGAGGCTGCCGTGACGGCGCTGCGGGGCATCGTCTCGGCCGCGGAACTGGACGGTGAGTGGCCCGCTCCCGAGCGCGCCGCCCCGGTGTTCGGGGCGCGCAAGCACCGTCGCTTCCTGTTCCGCCGCGACGTCCACTACGGAAACAGCCCGGCCCAACTCCTCGACGTCTGGCGGCGCAAGGACCTGCCGGTCGAACCCGCTCCGGTGCTGATCTTCGTCCCCGGCGGCGCCTGGATTCACGGCGGTCGCCAGGTTCAGGGCTACGCCCTCATGTCACGCCTGGCCGAGCAGGGCTGGGTCTGTCTGTCGATCGACTACCGCGTCTCCCCACACCACCGCTGGCCGCGCCACATCCAGGACGTCAAGGCGGCCATCGCCTGGGCCCGTGCCAACGTCGACAAATTCGGCGGCGACCGCAATTTCATTGCGGTAGCTGGTTGTTCGGCCGGCGGACACTTGGCCGCGTTGGCCGGCCTGACCGCCAACGACCCGGAGTTCGAAACCGAGTTGCCGGAAGGCTCGGACACCTCCGTCGACGCCGTCGTCGGGATCTACGGACGGTACGACTGGGAGGACCGGTCCACGCCGGAGCGCGAGCGGTTCGTCGAGTTCCTGGAACGCATCGTGGTCAAGCGCAGGATCGAGCGGCACCCGGCCGTCTTCCGCGCCGCCTCTCCGATCGCCCGGGTGCACACCAACGCGCCGCCATTCCTGGTGATCCACGGCACCCGCGACAACGTCATCCCGGTGGCTCAGGCACACAGCTTCGTCGAGCGACTGCGCGCCGTGTCGCGCTCGGTGGTGGCCTACCTCGAACTCCCCGGGGCCGGGCACGGTTTCGACTTGCTGGACGGTGCCCGCACCGGCTCGATGAGCCACGCAATTGCGCTGTTCCTCAACCAGGTTCACCGCACCGAGAAACAGTTCGCCAAAGAGGTCATCTGACCCTCGCCACAGGTAATGTCGCGGCTATGACTTCTTGGGGGACTAGGGGGTCGCGGTGAAGCGGCTCAGCGGCTGGGACGCGGTTTTGCTCTATAGCGAAACGCCCAACGTGCACATGCACACCCTCAAGGTTGCCGTGATCGAACTCGATCCGGACCGGCGCGATTTCACCATCGACGCGTTCCGTCAGGTGATCGCGGAACGGATGGAGAAGCTGGAGCCGTTGAGCTACCAGCTCATCGACGTGCCGGGTAAGTTCCACCACCCGATGTGGCGGGAGCACTGCGAGATCGACTTCGGGTACCACATCCGGCCGTGGCGGCTGCCCGCTCCGGGTGGTCGCCGCGAGCTGGACGAGGCGATCGGGCAGATCGGCAGTACCGCCCTCGACCGTTCCCACCCGCTATGGGAGATGTACTTCGTCGAGGGCTTGGCCAACCACCGGATTGCGGTGGTGCTCAAGATCCATCACGCTTTGGCCGACGGGGTCGCGTCGGCGAATCTGATGGCACACGGGATGGACCTGCTTCGGCGGCCGGAGGTCGGCACGTACACGCCGGATCCAGCGCCGACCAAGCGACAGCTCGTCGGGTCCGCCTTCGCGGATCACCTGCGCCACATCGGCCGCATCCCCGCGACCCTGCGCTACACCGTGCAGGGCATCAATCGGGTGCGACGCAGCAAGGGCAGCTTCCGGCCCGAGTTCACGCCGCCGCCCACCTTCATGAACCATCTGCTGACTCCCGAGCGCAGGTTCGCCACCGCCACGTTGGCGCTGGCCGACGTGAAGGAAACCGGGAAGAAGCTCGGCGCGACGATCAACGACATGGTGCTGGCCATGTCGACCGGGGCGCTGCGCAGCCTCCTACTGCGCTATGACGGCAAGGCCGAACCGCTGCTGGCCTCGGTTCCGGTCAGCTACGACTTCTCCCCGGAACGGATCTGGGGCAACCACTTCAGCGGGATGATGGTGGCCCTGCCGACCGACCTGGCCGACCCCCTGGAACGGGTGCGGGCCAGTCACGACAATGCGGTCACCGCCAAGGAAAGCCACCAGCTCATGGGGCCCGAGCTGATCTGCCGGTGGGCGGCCTACTGGCCACCGCGGCCGACGGAGGCCATGTTCCGGTGGCTGTCCAGCCGCGATGGGCAGAACAAGGTGCTCAACCTGAACATCTCCAACGTCCCGGGCCCCCGCGAACGCGGCCGAGTGGGCGGCGCGACGGTCACCGAGATCTATTCGGTCGGGCCGCTGACCGCGGGCAGCGGCCTGAACATCACCGTGTGGAGCTATGTCGACCAGCTCAACATCTCGGTGCTGTCCGACGGCGCGACCCTCAAGGATCCGCACGAGGTCACCGAGGCCATCCTCGCCGCCTTCGTCGAAATACGCAGGGCCGCTGGGCTTTCCGAGGAGCTGACGGTCGTCCCCCTGGCAATGGCTCAGGCCTGACCCGAGTCCGTTATCGGTGCCGATACGATCTGCTCTGTGAGCGATGAAGCCAACAACTCCGAACCCGCCGTCCTCGTCGAGCAACGTGATCGCATCCTGATCATCACGATCAACCGTCCGAAAGCCAAAAATGCGGTCAACGCCGCCGTCAGCCAGGGTCTGGCCGATGCGATGGATCGCCTCGACGGCGATGCCGGCTTGTCGGTCGGGATCCTGACCGGAGCCGGGGGCTCGTTCTGCGCCGGCATGGACCTCAAGGCGTTCGCGCGAGGCGAGAACGTCGTGGTTCAGGGCCGTGGTCTGGGCTTTACCGAGCGCCCGCCCGCCAAGCCGCTGATCGCAGCGGTGGAGGGCTACGCCCTGGCCGGCGGTACCGAGTTGGCGCTGGCCACCGACCTGATCGTGGCGGCCAAGGATTCGGCGTTCGGCATCCCCGAGGTCAAGCGCGGCCTGGTCGCCGGCGGTGGGGGACTGCTGCGCCTGCCGGAGCGCATTCCGTACGCCATCGCCATGGAACTGGCGCTGACCGGTGACAGCCTGTCGGCCGAGCGGGCGCACGAGCTCGGCCTGGTCAGCATCCTGGCCGAGCCGGGCGGCGCGCTGGACGCCGCGATCGCGTTGGCGGAGAAGATCACCGCCAACGGTCCGCTGGCGGTGGCCGCCACCAAACGGATCATCGTCGAATCCCGCGGCTGGAGCCCCGAGGAGCGGTTCGCCAAGCAGATGGAGATCCTGGCCCCCGTCTTCATGTCCAACGACGCCAAAGAGGGTGCCATCGCGTTCGCCGAGAAGCGCCCGCCGCGCTGGACCGGCTCCTGACCTTTACGAGAACCTCTTCCCGCGAGCAGACGCAAACTCGTACGAAAACACCGGTTTTCGTACGAGTTTGCGTCTTCTCACCGGGGGTGACGCGCTGAGCGCGCGCCCCGGCACGAGTCGGACTCTATGGCCCAGCCCCGCGCGGTCCGTCGGCCCCACTGGCTCCCAAGATCAATCCGCCGTTGCCGCCGGCACCACCGAGGCCGGCGGTGACACCGCCTGCGCCACCCTCTCCGCCATCCCCGCCGGCTCCGAACAGCCCCACCGCGTTGCCACCGGCACCTCCGGCGCCAGCCGCGCCGAATACTGCCTGTCCACCGGCGCCGCCATGGCCGCCGTTGCCGGTAAGCAGCCCCCCGTTGCCGCCCGCCCCGCCGGTACCTCCCTTCCCAGTGGAATTGAAC
>NZ_MVHT01000118.1 GCF_002086275.1 Mycobacterium intermedium
CCCCCCCCCCCCCCCCCCCCCCGGCAAACCCCCCCCCCCCCCCCGCCCCCCCCCCCCCCCCGGGGGGGGGGGTCGACGTGACCTCCGTGCTGCGGATTCCTACTACAGGCTCCCTTGGCCGCCTTGGCCGCCGGTACCGCCGGCGCCGCCGCTGGCGCCGGTGGCCGGCTTGCCCCAGTCGCCGCCCCAGCCGGTGCTGGGGGTCCAACCGAAGTGACCGACGCCGCCCGTGCCACCGGTGCCGCCACTGCCGCCCGACGCGCCGGTGCCGGAACCGAACGGCGGGCCGAGGGGGTTGCTGCCTCCGGTGCCGCCGCTGCCGCCGGTCCCACCCTGGCCACCGGCGCCGTAGGAACTGGCGCCGCCGTTACCGCCGGCTCCGCCCTGGCCACCCTGGCCGGGGTTGAACAGCACCGAGGCCGTGCCGCCGGTGCCGCCGGTGCCGCCGTTGCCGCCCCGGCCACCGGTTCCGTAGGTAGCCTGGCCGCCCGTTCCGCCCGCTCCGCCCGTGGCGCCAGTTGCCCTGTCGCCGGTGCCGCCGCTACCGCCGTTGCCGCCGTTGCCGCCCTGCCCGCCGTTGTAACCGGTGCCACCCGTGCCGCCGTTACCGCCTTTGCCGCCGCCGGGACTGACGACGCCGCCGACGTCACCGCTGCCTCCGTTGCCGCCGCGTCCACCGGTACCGCCGTTGCCTTGATTACCAGTGGCGCCGTTCGCGGCCTGACCGCCGAGGCCCTGGCCTCCTTTGCCGCCGGCACCGCCGCTCCCGCCGGTACCGCCGGTGCCGCCGTTGCCGCCGTTGCCGGCTTGCGGACCCGGGTTGCCGTCGGTGGACAGCGCAGTGGCATTGGCGCCGTTGCCGCCGTTGCCGCCGGTACCTCCGGTGCCGCCGGTGCCGCCCTTGCCGCCGACGCCGCCGACGCCTTGAGTGCCGTTGATGCCCGATGCCGAGGTGCCCCCGGCGCCGCCGTTTCCGCCGTTGCCGCCGACGCCACCCTGGCCGCCGGTGACGCCTTGGCCGCCGTTGCCGCCCTGGCCGCCCCAGTTGGTGCCGCCATTGGTACCGGAGCCGCTGTTGCCGCCCGTTCCGCCCGTACCGCCGGCGCCGCCGGCACCGCCGTCGCCACCGCGGGCGCCGAACTGGCCCGCGTCGCCACCGCGGCCGCCCGCACCGCCCTGTCCGCCCTGCTGTCCTTGACCGCCGGCGGCGCCTTGGGCGGTGGTGCTCGCGCCCGCACCGCCCTGTCCGCCGGTCCCACCGTTGCCGCCGTTGCCGCCGTTGCCGTACTTGCCGCCGTTGCCGCCGTTGCCGCCGGCGCCGCCGTTGCCGCCCGGGAGGTTGATGCCGGCATCGGCGCCGTTCCCGCCGTTCCCGCCGTTGCCCCCGTTGCCGCCGCTGGTGGGAGTTTTGCCAGTCACGCCGTTGGTTGCCGTGCCCGACCCGGTGCCGGCCTTACCGCCGATGCCGGCTGCGCCCGGGTTACCGCCCTGACCGCCGTTGCCTCCGTTGCCGCCGGGGTTGAAGTTGTCCGCACCCCGGCCGCCGTCACCGCCCATTCCGGCGTCACCGCCGTTGCCGCCGCTTCCGGCGGCTCCTACCGAGCCGGCCTTGCCGTTAGTAGCCTTCCCAGCCGCGCCGCCATTGCCGCCGACTCCGCCGTTGCCCCCGTTACCGCCGTTGCCGCCGGCGCCGCCGGTGCCGTCGTCGCCCCATTCGAACGTGCCTTCATAGCCGGTTTGGCCGCTTCCAGCGTTGGCGCCGTTGCCGCCACGACCGCCGGCGCCGCCGTTGCCGCCATTGCCGGACTTGGATCCGCCAGCTCCGCCCGGGCCGCCGTGCCCGCCGGCACCGCCGTCGCCGCCGCTGCCACCGGTTTGGCTGGGGTAGTACGCGTTTTCGCCGGTCCCGCCCGTGGCGCCATCACCTCCGGCTCCGCCGTGGCCGCCGTTGCCCGTCAACCCGGCATTGCCGCCGGCGCCGCCGGTGCCGCCGTTGCCGCCGCGGGCGCCGCCGAAGGACGGCGCAGCGCCGTCGCCGCCGTCGCCGCCGTTGCCGCCGTTCGCGTTCGCCAACGTTCCCGCGTTGCCACCCTTGCCGCCGTTACCGCCGCTGGTGCCTGGAGAGATGGCGTTGGCGCCGTTACCGCCGTCGCCACCCGCGCCGCCGCCGGCGGTGGTGGTCGGCTGCAACCCGTCCGCGCCGTTGGTGGAGCCCGCTCCGCCGAGTCCACCCTTGCCGTTGGCGCCCGGATTGCCGCCGTCCCCGCCGTCGCCACCGTTGCCGTTGCCGCCATTGGTGAAGGTGCCTTCACCGCCCCTGCCCCCGTTGCCTGCGTTACCGCCGAGGCCACCGTTGCCGCCGTTGCCGCCAGCGCCTTGTTTTCCATCGATTCCGTGTGTGGCGGTACCGCCCGCGCCACCGGCCCCACCGTTGCCGCCGTCGCCGCCTGCCCCGCCGTTCGAGCCGTTCTGGCCGTTCTGGCCAAGACCGCCGTCGAGTCCGTCGCGACCGTTGCCGCCGACTGCGCCGTCGCCGCCCGCCCCGCCGGCGCCGCCGTCGCCGCCGTTGCCCGCTAGGGCACCACCATTGCCGCCGGCGCCGCCGGCACCGCCGGCTGCACCGGCGCGGCCATTTGTGCCGCCATCGGAGCCTTTGCCGCCATTGCCGCCGTCGCCGCCGTCGCCGACCAAACCCCCGTGACCCCCGGCGCCACCCCTGCCACCGGGGTGGCCCGGTGCCACCCCATCGCCGCCGTTGCCGCCGTTGCCGCCGTTGCCGCCGCTCGTCGCGGTGCCGCCGGTCGCGCCGTTTGCCGCGTAGGCCCCGCCGCCGCTGCTACCGCCGGCCCCGCCGAGTCCGCCGGCGCCCGGATTGCCGCCGTTGCCGCCCGCGCCACCTACACCGCCGTAAACGCCGTTTGCGCCGTTGCCGCCGTTGCCTGGCGTGCCGCCCGTTCCGCCGGCACCGCCGACCCCACCGGTGCCGTGGCTTCCTGCGACGCCGAACAGTCCCTGGCGCCCGCCGGCGCCGCCCGACCCGCCGTCGCCGCCAAGTCCACCGGCTCCGCCGTCGCCACCAGCCCCACCGGCCTGGCCGGGGTTTCCCGAGATCGCGGCGTTGAACCCGTCGGCGCCGAGACCGCCGGCTCCGCCGACGCCACCGACGCCGCCGCTGCCGCCGGCACCGCCGTTGCCGAACAGGAATCCGCCGTTTCCGCCGGTGCCGCCCGCGCCGCCGAGCCCGCCGGTTCCACCGGCACCGCCGGTCGCGCCCGGTGTCAGCGCGTTCATCCCCGCCGCGCCGGCCAAGCCCTCGCCGCCGGCCCCACCGGCGCCGCCGCTACCAAAGATCCGGGCATTGCCACCAGCGCCGCCGGCCCCGGCCTGCGCGCCGGTGCCGCCGACCCCGCCGTTCCCGCCGTTGCCGTAGAGCCACCCGCCGTCACCACCGACGCCACCGGCACCGCCAATTGCGCCGGCGCCTCCGACTCCGCCAACCCCGCCGCTGCCGAACAGCAGTGAGCCCACCCCGCCGTTGCCGCCGACTCCTCCGACGCCGCCGGCCACGCCCGCGCCGCCGATTCCGCCGGTGCCGCCGTTGCCCCACAGGAAGCCACCCGCGCCGCCCGCGCCACCGGCCATACCGGCCGACGCGGTCCCGGCGAAACCGGCCCCGCCGGCCCCGCCCGCGCCGCCGTTGCCGATCAGGCCCGCAGCGCCACCTGCACCACCGACCTGGCCGACCGCACCCGACCCGCCGTTGCCGCCGTTACCCCACAAGATCCCGCCGGCTTGACCGGCCTGACCCGTTCCCGGCGCGCCGTCGGCGCCGTTGCCGATCAGGGGACGTCCCAGCAGCAGTTGCGTGGGTGTGTTGATCGCGTTGAGAACGGTCTGCTCCACGACCTGCAGCGGCGAGGCGCTGGTGGCCTCCGCGGCCGCATACGAGGCGCCGGCGCCGTTCAGTTGCTGCACGAAGCTGTCGTGGAACGACGCGATCTGCGCGCTGATCGCCTGGTACTCGCTGCCGTGTGCGGCGAACAACGCTGCGACGGCCGCTGAGACCTCGTCCGCGCCCGCGGCGAGCAGCGACGTGGTGGGGGCGGAGGCAAACGCATTGGCCTCGCTGATCGTGGCTCCAAGCTTTGCCAAGTCTGAAGCGGCGGTGGACACGAATTCCGGGGAAACGACCACAAATGACATGTGGAGGCGCCTTTCTCAGCGGCCGGGCTGGGACTGCCGGCAGTTCGTCGTACCGCATGAGAATACGAATTAGTATCGGATACGTCAATAGATCAGATCGATTACTGAATCTGATGTAAGTCCGAGAACCGGATTGGCGCCGTCGGCGGTTGGCTGCGGGGTGCTACCTCCCTGATTCGAGTGGTGTTGAGACGCGCGTTCAGTCGCGGTTGACCAGGCCGCTTAACCGCCAGGCCAACCGGCGTCGCACGGTGGGAATGTGCGCGGCCAGGCGTATTGCCGCATTGCGGACCGGCCGCAAGGGCCGGGGCAGCGTCGATACCCGGGTCAGGCGCCCGGTCAAGGACAGCACCTGCTGGGCCCGCGCTCGCTGCTGTCGGCTGTAGGCGTCCAACGCCGCTTCGGGCCCGCCGCGCAGCACCTCGGCAAGGGCTGCGGCCAGAGCGACGGCGTCGGTGATGCCGAGGTTCATGCCCTGCCCGCCGGCGGGGCTGTGCACGTGAGCGGCGTCGCCCGCCAGGAGCAGCCGCCCGGCCCGGTAGGTGTCGGCGACGCGGTGGTGGATCTTGAACCGCGATCCCCACAGCAGTTCGGTGACCACGACGCGACCGGGCCCGAAGCCGCGGGTGTCCAGCAGGTGTTGCACGAACGGCGCGGTGGGCACCTGCGGCGCGTCCGGCACCGGGGCGACGATGCGGAAGATGTCGTCGGGCAGCGGAGCCAGCACCGTCAATCCGTCGGTTCCGTAGAACAGGATCACTTCCGCGGTTGGCGCCTCGCCCGAGACCCGCACGTCGGCGAGCACAAAGGATTCGGCGAACTCGCCGCCGGTGAAGCCGATCCCGGCGTGGCGGCGGACCGTGCTGTGCATGCCGTCGGCCCCGACGAGGTAGCGCGCCCGGATGGTGTCGCCGTCGTCGAAGGTGGCGGTGACACCGTCGTCGTCCTGGACCACATCGCTCAATGTCTTGGGCCGAATCACGTTGCCGCCCAGTTCGTCAAGGCGCTCTTCGAGCAACCGCTCGGTCTCGGCCTGGGAGATCATCAGGGTGTACGGGTACTGCGTGGGCAGGCCGCTGAAGTCGATCGAGATCAGCGGTTGCGCACCCTGGCGCATGGTGAAGCGCGGGGCGACCAGGCCGGCTTTGACGAGCCGCCAGGAGACGTCGAGGTCTTCGAGGACCTCGAGGGTCCGGGCGTTGACGGCCGCCGCGCGCGAGGTGTTGGCGCCGGACGGCAGCTTGTCGACCACCACCGCTTGGATCCCTTGGGAAAGCAGTGACGCCGCCAGCGTTATTCCGGTCGGGCCGGCTCCCACGATGAGGACATCGGTCTCGTTCATGGTTGGTTCCTCTCTCGCGTTGGGTTAGTCAACGCTTGTTGGCATAAGTCGATAGTGGGGCGTCGCAGCTACAAAGTCAACACCTGTTGGCCTACACTTGTTGATATGAGGCGATCGTCCGAAGAAACCAAGGCCGTGATCCTGGCTGCGGCACGCGAACGGTTCGGTTCCGCCGGGTATCAAGCGGCAACCATCCGCGCCATCGCAGCGGACGCGGGGATCGACCCGGCGATGGTGATGCGCTACTTCGGCAACAAGGAAAAGCTGTTCGCCGCGGCGGTCGAGTTCGATCTCCGGTTTCCCACCTACGATGACGCCGACCGCGAGCAGCTGGGGCACTTGTTGGTCCAGCACTTCCTCGAGCGCTGGGAGGGCGACGAGGCGCTGGTGATTCTGCTGCGGTCGAGCGCCACCAATGACGAAGCGGCACAACGGATGCGCGAGATTTTCGGCTCCCAGCTACGGCCGTTGGTCGCGAAGCTCGTGGGAGCCGACGAAGCCGGCAAGCGAGCCGGGTTGATCGCCACCCAGATCCTGGGGTTGGCGCTGTGTCGTTTTGTGCTGCGGTTGCCGCCGGTGGTCGGAATGGACCGGGACGAGGTGGTTGAGTGGCTCGGGCCAACGATCCAGCGGTACCTGGACCCGCCGTCGAACGCGCAACAGACGCTGGGCTAAGGCGTGGTGTCGATCTGGCCCGCCGGTGCCCGCCGGTGCCCGTCGAGATTGCCGTGACGGCTGTGTTGTGGGTGCTGGCCGCAACCGTGGGTGCGATCTCGCCCCGGCGCTGCCGGTGGGGGTGGCGACGCGGGCGTCGGCGACGGCAGCCCGGGCCAGAACAGCTGACGCCACCGCATCGCGCCGCGCGCCCGAGGGTCAGGCGTCGCGGGGGAGTCCGATGCGGCGATACCGCTGCAGGCGGGTGCCCAGGCGTTGGGCGTCGGGGATTTCGCGCAGCGCATGCACCTCGGTGGCGATCGCGCGGGACATGCGTCGGGCGAACTCCTCTGGCTCGTCCGCGGCGTCGGGGTGCTCGGGCACGATCACGTCCACGATCCCGGCCGCCAGCAAGTCTGCGGACCGAATACCTTGTGTCGCAGCAAGTTCCGCTGCGTGATCGATGTCCCGGAAGACGATCGCGCTGGCGCCTTCGGGGGGTAGCGGCGCCAACCAACCGTGCAGCGCGGCCAGCACGCGGTCAGCGGGCACCATCGCCAACGCGGGCCCACCGCTGCCCTGGCCGAGCAGGACCGAGACCGTCACCGTTTCCAACGTGACCAACTCCGCGAGGCACTGGGCGATCTGTCCGGCCAACCCGCCCTGCTCGGCTTCGGCCGTCAACGCGGGCCCGGCCGTGTCGATGATCAACACCAGCGGTAGCCGCAGTTCGGCCGCCAGCGCCATGCCGCGCCGCGCCTCGCGCAACGATTCCGGCCCTACCGCGTTGCCGCCTCCGACGCGTTGTTGGCCGAGGACCACCGCGGGCTGGCCGGCAAAGCGGGCCAGGGCCAGCAGCGTCGTCGCCGCGTCGCCCTGTCCCGTGCCCGACAGCAGCACCCGGTCGGTGGCGCCGTGTCGCAGCAGGTACCCGGCATCCGGGCGGTCGGGGCGTCGCGAAGCCAGTACCGAGTCCCAGGCCGGCACGTCGGGGACCGGTTCGGGTGCCTCCACGGGCGGCGGCGGTTCGGGCACGTCGGAGATGACCGTCAGCGCCCGGTGCAACGTCGCCCGCAACGAATCCAGCGCGACCACGTCGTCGATGACCCCGAACCGCTGCAGATTCTCGGCGGTCTGAACACCCGCCGGGAAGGGTTCGCCATACAGCAGCTCGTAGACCCGCGGGCCGAGGAATCCGATCAGGGCGCCGGGCTCGGCGACAGTGACGTGACCCAATGACCCCCAGGACGCGAATACCCCACCGGTGGTCGGATTGCGCAGGTAGACCAGATACGGCAGGTGAGCCTGCTGGTGGAGTCTGACGGCCGCGGCGATCTTCACCATCTGCAGAAAGGCCACCGTGCCTTCCTGCATGCGGGTCCCGCCGGAGCTCGGCGACGCCAGCAGCGGCAGCCGTTCGGCGGTGGCCCGCTGCACTGCCGCGGTGATGCGTTCCGCGGCCGCCACACCGATCGACCCACCGAGGAACTTGAAGTCGCAAACCACGATGGCCACCCGGCGTCCGAAGATGCGACCCTCGCCGGTCGACACCGACTCGCCCCGGCCCGTGGCCGCCCGAGCCGCGGCCAATTCCTCCGCGTACGACCCGGACATCGGGATGGTCAGCGGCTCGTCGTCCCAGCTCACAAAGGAGCCTTTATCCAGCACCGCGTCCCGCAATTGGTCGGTGGTGATATGGCTCACCCGTCGAGGCTATATATCCTGGCCCCCATGATCGGTATCACCCTGACCGAAGCAGTGATGACCATCGAGCTGCAACGGCCCGATCGGCGCAACGCGCTGAACTCCCAGCTAGTTGAAGAACTGCGGGAAGCGTTTCTGAAGGCGGGAGACGGGTCGATCCGCGCGATCGTGCTGACCGGTCAGGGTTCGGCGTTCTGCGCCGGCGCGGACCTGTCCGGCGACGCGTTCGCGGCCGACTATCCGGACCGGCTGATCGAGTTGCACCGGGTTATGGACGCGACTCCGATCGTGGTGATCGGCGCCATCAACGGCCCGGCCATCGGCGCCGGGCTGCAGCTGGCGATGCAGTGCGATCTGCGGGTGGTGGCTCCCGACGCGTTCTTCCAGTTCCCGACGTCGAAATATGGTCTGGCGCTTGACAATTGGAGTATCCGTAGGCTCGCGACGTTGGTCGGTCACGGGCGGGCGCGGGCGATGCTGCTGGCCGCCGAGAAGCTGACCGCGGACGCCGCGCTGCACACCGGCATGGCCAACCGCATCGGGACGCTGGAAGACGCGCAGGCCTGGGCCGCCGAAATCTCCGGACTCGCGCCCTTGGCTATTCAGCACGCCAAGCGGGTACTCAACGACGACGGGTCCATCGAAGAGCCGGGGCCGATACATAAAGAACTATTTGACAAAGCCTGGAATAGTCAGGATGTCATCGAGGCGCAGATTGCTCGAGTGGAGAAGCGACCGCCGAGGTTTCAGGGGGCATAACGGTCATGGTGCACCGAGCGCTACGACTAGCTGTCGGTACAGCGTCGTTGGCCGCCGGTGGGTGGTTGTTGCGGGCGATGCACGGTGCACCGTCCGCGCTCGGTGCGGACCCTGCGTCGATCGAGGCAGTGGCGGAAGGCTCGCCGAATTATCAAGACGGCTCCTTCGTCAATATTGACCCCGCCTCGTGGTTCTCCGTGGACCGCGAGCAACTGGCGCTCGTCGCCCGGGAGATGCTGGGTTCGCGCAATTCAACGCGGCCGGCGACCCCGATCCCGCTGGCCGCGCCGGAGATCTACCGCGGCGACGCAAGCCCGCTGGCCGTCAGCTGGTTCGGACACTCCACCGCGCTGGTGGAGATCGACGGTTACCGCGTTCTCACCGATCCGGTGTGGAGCGATCGCTGCTCGCCATCGGACCTCGCCGGGCCGCGGCGGCTGCATCCGCCTCCGGTTCAAATGGAAGGGTTGCCGGCCGTCGACGCGGTGGTGATCAGCCATGACCACTACGACCACCTCGACGTGGACACCGTCCTCGCGCTGGCACGTATGCAGCGGGCGCCGTTCTGCGTGCCGCTGGGTGTGGGCGCCCACCTGCGCTACTGGGGGATACCGGATGAGCGCATCATCGAGCTCGACTGGAACCAGAGCGCCAAGATCGACAAGCTCACCGTGGTCTGCCTGCCGGCGCGGCACTTCTCCGGGCGATTCCTCAGCCGCAACAACACGCTGTGGGCATCCTGGGCGTTCATCGGTCCCGAACACCGCACGTATTTCGGCGGCGACACCGGCTACACCAAGACCTTTGCCGGTATCGGCGCAGACCATGGCCCGTTTGACCTGACGTTGATGCCGGTCGGGGCCTACAACACCGCGTGGCCGGACATCCACATGAACCCCGAAGAGGCGGTCCGGGCACACCAGGACGTCACCAACTCGGGGTCGGGGCTGCTGGTGCCGATCCACTGGGGCACCTTCCGGTTGGCCCCGCATCCGTGGTCCGAACCCGTCGAGCGAGTGCTGAAGGCGGCCGAGCCGGAGGGGGTTCAGGTGGCGGTGCCGCTGCCTGGTCAGCGTGTCGATCCGAGCGCACCCTTGCGGTTCAATCCGTGGTGGCGGCTTTGATTCGGTGACGCGGCGTCACGGATTCCGGTGCCCCGCCGACTAGAGTTGACGGCCGTGACCAAGCGCGTGGCGACGGCCGCAATCGTGTTGCTGTTGCTGGTGCTGGTCGGGTGCGGATCGGAAAGACCATTGGCCGCGCCGACGTCACAGGGGGTGCAGACCCCGCCCAATGAGGTGTCGGGCCTGACCATTCCGTCCGGACGCATCGACAAGGCCATCGTGAAGGTCGACGGTCTGGTCACCGACCTGATGAAGAACACCGGCATTCCAGGTATGGCGGTGGCGATCGTCCGCGGTGGACAGACGGTGTACGCCAAGGGCTTTGGCGTCCGAGACGTCAGCAGGGGCAACGGTCCGGACAACAAGGTCGATGCCGACACCGTTTTCCAGGTTGCGTCGATGTCGAAATCCATCGGCGCGACCGTGGTGGCCCACGAGGTGACCGCCGGCACGGTCGGCTGGGACACGCCCGTGGTGTCCAGGCTGCCGTGGCTGGCGTTCAGCGATCCGTACGTCACCAGTCATGTGACCATCGGCGACCTCTACTCACACCGCTCTGGCCTGCCCGACCATGCCGGCGACGTTTTGGAGGACCTGGGCTATGACCGCCGGCAGGTTCTCGAGCGGCTGCGGCTTCTTCCGCTGGGACCTTTTCGAAACAGCTACGCCTACACCAATTTCGGGGTGACCGCAGCCGCCGAGGCGGTGGCGGCGGCCGCGGGCAAGTCTTGGGAGGACCTGTCGGACCAGGTGCTGTACCGCCCGCTGGGCATGACTTCCACAAGTTCGCGGTTTGCCGATTTTCTGGCCAGACCGAACCACGCGGTCAACCACGTCAAGGTGGGAGGCAAGTGGGAGGCGCGCTACCAACGCGATCCCGATCCCCAGACACCCGCGGGCGGGGTGAGTTCGTCGGTCAACGACCTGGCGCGCTGGCTCGCCATGTTGTTGGGTAACGGCACCTCCAACGGCCAGCGGGTAACTTCGATCGACGCATTGTTGCCCGCGGTCACCCCGCAAGTCATTTCGGTCCAGGCGCAATCACCGAAGGCCCGATCTGGGACGTATGGCTACGGATTCAACGTCTCGGTGACGTCGTCAGGCCGCACCCAATACGGCCATTCGGGCGGATTCGTGATGGGAGCCGCGACGAATTTCGTTGTATTGCCCTCCGAGGACATAGCCATTGTGGCCCTGACAAATGCCGCGCCCTACGGCGTGGCCGAGGCGCTCAACGCCGAATTCATGGATTTGATCCAGTACGGCCAGGTACGCGAGGACTGGTCAACCTTGTATCGCCAACAGATCGCGGCGATGAACAATCCCGAAGGCTCGCTGGTCGGTAAACCGCCGCCGGTCAATCCGGCGCCGGCCAGGCCGCTGACCGACTACACCGGCGTGTACGCCAATGACTATTGGGGCCCGGCGACCGTGACGGAACAAGACGGACACCTGCAACTGTCATTGGGGCCGAAAAATCAGACGTTCCCGTTGACACATTGGGACGGTGACGTGTTCACCTTCGGACTGGCCACCGAAAACGCTCCGCCCGGAACAATTTCCAAGGCCACCTTCACCGGCAACACCCTCAACTTGGAGTATTTCGATTCCGACAAGTTGGGAACGTTCACGCGATGACCAGCCCGGTTTCGGAGGCCGTCGGCTTGTCAGATGCCGAAGTGGCGCAACGGATAGCCGACGGCAGGAGCAACAACCTCCCGGAACGAACCACGCGCAGCGTCGCACACATCGTCCGGGCCAACGTGTTTACCCGCATCAACGCGATCCTGGGTGTGCTGTTCGTCATCGTCCTGATCACCGGTTCACTGATCAACGGACTCTTCGGGCTGCTCATCGTCGCCAACAGCGTGATCGGCATGGTGCAGGAGATTCGCGCCAAGTGGACCCTGGACAAGCTGGCCATTATCGGACAAGCAAAACCCTTGGTGCGCAGGCAATCTGGAACGCGCGCCGTAGCACCCGAAGAGGTGGTACTCGACGACATCATCGAAATCGGTCCCGGTGATCAGATTGTCGTTGACGGCGAAGTCATCGAGGAGCAGAACCTCGAAGTCGACGAATCTCTGTTGACCGGTGAGGCCGACCCCATCGCCAAAGACCCTGGCGACCTAGTGATGTCGGGAAGTTTCGTCATCGCCGGCACCGGCGCCTACCGTGCCACGAAGGTGGGTGCCGACGCGTACGCCGCCCGGTTGGCCGCCGAGGCAAGCAAATTCACCCTGGTCAAATCCGAGCTGCGCAACGGCATCAACCGGATCCTGCAGCTCATCACCTATCTGTTGGTGCCGGCGGGACTGTTGACCATCTACACCCAGATGTTCACCACCAACGTGGGATGGCGGGAATCCGTACTGGCAACGGTCGGTGCGCTGGTGCCGATGGTCCCCGAAGGCCTGGTGCTGATGACGTCGATTGCGTTCGCGGTGGGCGTGATCCGGCTGGGTCAACGCCAGTGCCTGGTGCAGGAGCTACCGGCCATCGAGGGGCTGGCCCGTGTCGACGTGGTCTGCGCCGACAAAACGGGCACGCTGACCGAGAGCGGCATGCGGGTGTCCGACGTCGAAGTGCTGGACGGCACTGCTGAGCGGGCGGCCACGGCGCTGGCCGCGCTGGCTGGCGCCGACCCCCGCCCCAACGCCAGCATGCAGGCCATCGCTGACGCGTATCACCCCCCGCCGGGTTGGACCGTCACTGCCACAGCGCCTTTCAAGTCTGCGACCAAGTGGAGCGGGGTGTCCTACGGCGAGCACGGCAACTGGGTGATCGGCGCGCCCGACGTGCTGCTCGACCCAGCGTCGGCGGCCGCCGCACGAGCCGAACAGATCGGAGCGCAGGGGCTCCGGGTGTTGCTGCTGGCGGCCAGTGATGTCGCTGTGGACGACCCGGCCGCCCCTGGGCGCGTAACCCCGGTCGCGTTGGTGATCTTGGAGCAGAAGGTGCGCCCTGACGCGCGTGCCACTCTGGAATACTTTGCCGCCCAGAATGTTGCGGTGAAGGTCATTTCGGGCGACAACGCGGTGTCGGTCGGCGCGGTCGCCGACAAACTCGGGTTGCATGGCGAGACCATGGACGCCCGGCAGCTACCAGAAGAGCTGTCCCAACTGGCCGACGTGCTGGACTCCTACACCACCTTCGGCAGGGTGCGACCAGACCAGAAGCGCGCCATCGTGCATGCGCTGCAATCGCACGGCCATACCGTCGCGATGACCGGAGACGGCGTCAACGATGTGCTGGCGCTCAAGGACGCCGATATCGGCGTGGCGATGGGTGCGGGCAGCGCGGCGTCGCGCGCGGTGGCCCAAATCGTGTTGCTGGACAACAAGTTTGCCACGTTGCCGTATGTCGTTGGCGAAGGCCGACGGGTGATCGGCAACATTGAGCGGGTCGCCAATCTGTTTCTGACGAAAACCGTTTATTCGGTGCTGCTGGCGTTGCTGGTAGGCCTGGAGTGTTTACTGGCCAAGCCGTTGGGCGCCGATCCTTTGCTGTATCCATTCCAGCCAATACACGTCACGATTGCGGCATGGTTCACCATTGGAATTCCGGCATTCATTCTGTCTTTGGCGCCCAATAACGAACGCGCCTATCCGGGCTTTGTGCGACGGGTACTCACCGCCGCGCTGCCGTCCGGGCTGGTGGTCGGCACGGCAACGTTCGTGTCGTACTTGGGGGCCTATCACGGCCGCCAGGCCACGGCGGTGGAGCAGGACCAAGCCTCGACCGCGGCGTTGATCACGCTGCTGATCACCGCGGTCTGGGTGCTCGCGGTGGTGGCGCGGCCCTACCAGTGGTGGCGATTGGCGCTGGTCATCGCGTCAGCTCTGGCGTACGTGGTGATCTTCAGCCTGCCGTGGACGCAGCGCAAGTTCTTCCTCGACCCGTCGAACCTGGGTGCCACGTCATTTGCGATCGGCGTAGGTCTGGTCGGTGCCGCGGCCATCGAGGCGAACTGGTGGATCCGGGCCCGGACTCTCGGCGTGCCGCCGCGCCTGTGGCGATAGGGTTGTTTACCGCCACGTAAATAAATCGGTAGACGGCCGGCCGAATTCCGCGAAATGTAAAATTCGTTTACATCATCCCGGAATTATGTGTGAATCAATGACCCGGGGTCATATTTTGAAAAAATCGCGGAATTCCAACCACGATCGCCGTAGGCTTTGCCCTATCAGTCCGTAAGGCAGGGGTAACCCCAGCCGGAGCCCTCGTCTTCGTGGGCTGTCACGGCAGGCGGCTACCGTAACTACCGCTTTCGGGGAGGGCTGCGGGGATGAACTTTTTAATATCGCCCCCAGAGATCAATTCGGCGCGCATATTCGGCGGGGTGGGGCCCGGCCCCCTGCTGGCGGCGGCAGAGGCGTGGGACGCGGTCGCCGCAGAACTGGGTTCGGCGGCAAGCTCGTTCTCTTCGTTGACATCGGCGGTGCTGGGTTCGGCCTGGCAGGGCCGGGCGTCGTCGGCGATGGCGGGCGCTGCCGGCGGGTATTTGGGCTGGTTGACCGCAACGGGAGCGCAGGCCGAACGGGCCGCAACTCAGGCCCGGCTCAGTGCGGCCGCCTTTGAGGCCACTCTTGCCGCAACGGTGCATCCCGCCGCGGTCCTGTCAAACCGGACTCAACTTAGATCGCTGGTGATTTCCAACCTGCTGGGCTTCAACGCTCCGGCGATCGCCGCCGCCGAGGCGGAATACGAAATGATGTGGGCCCAGGATGTGGCCGCAATGCTGGGTTATCACGCGGGGGCGTCGGCCGCCGTATCGGTCCTGACGCCCTTTGCTCAACTGGTCCAGAACCCGTCCGCGGCCGTAGCTGCGTTCGTTGCCTCGACCCAGAGCGCCGTAAGCAACCCGGCCGGTCGCGTCAGCATCTTCAATGCCGGATTGGCGAATCTAGGGGTGGGCAACGTCGGCTTTGCCAACGTCGGCACGAACGGTGTGGGTCTCGGCAATGTGGGAGACGCCAATTTAGGGTTCGGAAATTTCGGGCAATGGAATGTGGGAATCGGGAATCTAGGTAATTTCAACCTGGGCTCGGGTAATTCGGGTGTTTACAATGTGGGACCGGGGAATCTGGGCTCGTACAATGTCGGATTAGGTAACGCAGGGATCGCTAATTTCGGGTTCGGTAATGCGGGCACCGGCAATATCGGATTCGGGAATACGGGCACCAACAACGTTGGCTTCGGACTCAGCGGAGATGGTCAGGTCGGGTTCGGCGCGTGGAACACCGGCACTGGCAATGTGGGGTTGTTCAATTCCGGTACCGGCAATGTCGGGTTCTTCAACTCCGGGACTGGTAACTGGGGGATCGGCAACTCCGGGGAGTTCAACACGGGGTTGTTCAACGCGGGTCGGTGGAACACCGGATGGGCCAACACCGGGTTGCTGAATACTGGTGTGGGCAACCCGGGCAGTTACAACTCGGGCAGTTTCAACGTCGGGGTGTCCAACACCGGTGATTTCAATCCGGGCCGGTACAACACCGGGTGGGCCAACACCGGTGACTACAACACCGGGTGGGCCAACACCGGTCATTACAACACCGGCGGGTTCAACCAGGGCGACCTCAACAACGGGTTCTTCTGGCGCGGGGACAACCAGGGTCAAATGGCCGGTGACTACACCATCACCATCCCCAGAATCGCGATAGGCTTCGAAGTCGACGTCCCGATCAACATTCCGGTGACAGGCACGCTCGGATCCCTCTTGAGCGGCAATCCGATTATCAACGTGCAGTCGTTTACGATTCCGCAATTGCGCCTCAATGGCAGTGAATTGGGCGGAACCATCGGACCCATCGTCGTGAATTCGATCGTCGTTAATGGTCCATCGCTGGACTTGGTGCTGGGGGGACCGGGTCAGTCCATTCAGTTGGGGCTTTCGGGTCCGGGGCTGGGTCCGGTGGTGATTCCGGTGTTGAGTGTGCCGGCGGGGCCGGGGG
>NZ_MVHT01000119.1 GCF_002086275.1 Mycobacterium intermedium
TCCTGAGCTTAAAGGCAAATAAAGCCTCTGACCAGCTTTTTCTACACTTTGGACAATTTACGGCGTGTTGTCCGGCGTCGGCGTTGCGGGCTACGGCGCTATCGCGTCGGCTTCGCTGTCCTGAGGCTCGGCCGACCGCTGGCGGCGCCGCTCCCAACGGCGCAACGCCTCCCGGCAGGGCGACTCCACCAGGGCGTAGCTGACCGCGGCGATCGCCCAACCGAAGACCAACGTCAACAACAACACCGTCGGCATATGCCCGTTGAACGCGAATGCTCCGATCACCGGAAACACCATGTCCAGCGCGGCCAGGTGCCAGATGAACAGGCCATAGGACCACCGGCCCAGGGTCACCATGAAGGTGCTGCCCAACAACCGGTGCGGGGTGTCAGGACGGTCCAGCACCAGCGGTGCCACCAGCGCGATCGCGACCAGGGAGCCCATTGCCGTCTTGACCGCGAACTGGGTCGGCGTGCTGGGGACCAGGCCGGCCGGCCCAGCCAGTGGCGACGCCGCCACCAAGTAGGCCGCCACCGCGATCACCGCCATCAGCACCCGGCGACGCGCCAGCCGGTGCGCGAGCCCGACCGGGCGGTGCACCCACTCCGCCAGCAACATCCCGGCGGCGAACCAGGAGAAGAACGCGGGCGGCCAGTTCATCGGGTTGGCTCCCGGGCCGCCGGTGAGCGGTACCCATGCCCACGCCCAGCTGAGAGCCCCCAGTGCGGCGATAGCCGGCACCCGCGCGCCCACCGGAATCCGGCGGGCCAGCAGCGCGAAAATGGGCAACGCGAGGTAGAAGCTGACCTCGACGGACAGGCTCCACATCTGCGTGAGCCCAGCGGTGAGGGTGAGCGGCACGTAGATCTGAGTCAGCGTGAGGTTGGCCAACCAGACGGTCAAGCTGGCATTGTCCGAATCGGGCAGCAGGCACAGGATCACCACCACCGCGACCACGTAGGCGGGCATGATGCGGACCACCCGGGACCGCAAATAGTGGCCTGTCGACGGTCGTGGCTGCAGGCCGCGGGCCGCCGCCGCGTGCCCCCGCCACAACAGAAAGCCGGACAGCGCGAAGAACACGGCGACGGCCAGGTCGAAGCGGCCGAACAGCCGGCCGTCCACACCGCTGGAATGGCCCGTCTGGAAAGCGACGTGCGTGACGACCACTCCCATTGCCGCACAGGCGCGCATGCCTTCGACGGCGGGCAAGAAGCTGCGGGTGCCGCCTACCTGTTGCGCCACCTCTTGGGCCGCGGTTGGGGTCGCCTGTTGCGTTGCCGGCGGGGTCGCCTGCTCGGTCACCATCTCAGTCTGCCTGTGCTGTGCTGACAGCTGGACGGGGTACACCGGATTCGTCCGACCGACGCACACAATCTGCTGTTAGGGTCAAACAGATTCCCGCACTGCTTGCGAGGCCGTAAGAACAAGGAGGTCACTGCAACGTGAACCGAGCCGTCAGGTTGCGGATCGCCGCGTGCGGAATTATCGGCCTCGGTGCCGCGCTGCTGATCGCCGCCCTGCTCCTGTCGACCTACACCCGCGACAAGATCACCAAGATCCCACTCGACATCGACACCACGCTGCTTAGCCAGGGCCGCGGACAAGCACTGGACTCGGCGTCGCTCGCCACCGAACATCTCGTCATCGACGAAGCGCCCATTTTGTCTCGGCAAGAAGTAAAGGTAGAGGCCCCGGCCAACGCCGACATCGTCACCCTGCAGGTCGGCACCTCGGTCCGGCGGACCGACAAGCAGCAGGAGTCGGGGTTGCTGCTGGCGATGGTCGACCGGGTCACGCTGAACCGCTCGACGGCGATGGCGTTGTCCGACGACAACAAGCTGCACAACGCTCTGTTGGAGCCGATTTTCCCGCGGAAGCCCGGCGATGCACCGGATGACCCCAAGCACCCCAAGACCGACACCAGGAACTACGTGCTGCTGCGGCACGAGGGGCTGTCTTACCGATTCCCGTTCAACACGGAAAAGAAGACATATCCGTACTTCGACCCGATCGCGCAGAAGGCGTTCGACGCCAACTACGAAGGCGAAGAAGACATCAACGGCCTGACCGCATACCGGTTCACCCAGAACGTCGGCTTCGGCAACGACGGAAAGCTGGTCGCGCCCCTGACCTACCAGTCGCGGTACCCGGGCAACGACGACGGCAAGGTCACCATGAGCGCGGGCATGTGGAACCTCCCCGGCGACCCGGCCGAAGAGGTCACCATGACCCGCTACTACGCCGCGCAGCGCACCTTCTGGGTGGATCCCGTGACCGGCACGATCGTCAAGCAATCCGAGCACGCCTACCACTACTACGCCCGCGAGGCGCTCAAGCCTGAGGTGACGCTGACCGATTACCGGGTGGCTTTCACCCCCGACACCATCGAGTCGCAGGTCAATGCGGCTCGTGACGAGCGCGACCGGTTGGCGCTGTGGACCCGGGTGCTGCCCATCACCTTCGTCGCGACGGGCTTGATCGCCTTGATCGCCGGCGGTGTGCTCGCCTCGTTCAGCCTGCGGACCGAGAGTGCCCTGATCGATCCGGGTCTGGACCGGGCCGACACCGACTACTTCCGGCGCGCGGGCCTCGAGGAACCCGTGCCGGGCGCCGAGGCGGTGACCGAGAAGCTGCCCACCCAACGTCCGGAACTGCATGACGAACCGCGGCTGCCCAGCGCGGATCCGCTGCCGCCGGCCGCGGCTGATCCCCAGCCACCCGAATCCGGGCCTGCGTCGCCCCCCGAGTCGGGCCCAACCGAACCGCCACCCGCGGGTCCGGCCGAACGGGCTTAACCCGCCAACGTGCGTTGGTTGCGGCCGGGATACGCGTTGGTTCTGGCGCTGCTGGTGGTTGCGCCGCTGTTGCGACCCGGCTACCTGCTGCTGCGCGACGCGGTGTCCACCCCACGGTCGTACCTGTCCGACACCGCGCTGGGCCTGACGGCTGCGCCGCGCGCCACACCGCAGGATTTCGCGGTCGCGCTGGCCTCGCAGGTGGTCGACGGCGGGATTCTGGTGAAGGCGCTGCTGGTGCTGGGGCTGTGGCTGGCCGGATGGGGCGCGGCGCGTCTGGTCGCGACGGCGCTGCCCGAGGCGGGCCCGGCCGGCCAGTTCGTCGCGACCACGTTGGCGATCTGGAATCCCTATGTCGCCGAACGGCTTTTACAGGGCCATTGGAGCCTGCTGGTCGGTTACGGCTGCCTGCCCTGGGTCGCTACGACAATGCTGCAGCTGCGGTCCGGCCTGGGCGGTTGGGCACGGGTCTGCGAACTGGCGTTCTGGATCGCACTTGCCGGCTTGACCCCTACCGGACTGCTGCTGGCTGCTGCGGTGGCGCTGGCCTGTGTCTTTGCACCGGGTGAAGGGCGGTCGCGGCTGTTCTGCGCCACGTTGACGGGTGTCGTCGCGCTGGTGGGGGCGTTGCCGTGGCTGTGCGCGGCGGCATTGGGTTCGTCGCTGTCCAGCCACACGGCCGCGAACACGCTCGGGGTCACCGCTTTCGCGCCGCGGGCCGAGCCTGGCTTGGGCACACTGGTCAGCTTGGCGAGCCTGGGCGGCATCTGGAACGGCGCCGCCGTACCCGGTTCGCGGACAACGCTTTTCGCGGTGGTGTCGGCCGCCTTCCTACTGGCCGTGGTGGCCGTCGGGCTGCCGGCCGCGCTGCACCGGCGTGTCGCGGTGCCGTTACTGGTGCTGGCGCTGGTGGCGGTGCTGGTGCCGGCGGCTTTGGCGACGGGCCCGGGACTGCACCTGCTACGCGCGGTGGTCGACGCGGTACCTGGCCTGGGTGTGCTGCGCGACGGGCAGAAGTGGGTCGCGTTGGCGATGCCGGGCTACGCGCTGGCCGCCGGCGGCGCGGTGGTGACACTGCGGGATCGGCTGCGACCGACGGCGACGGCGGCGCTCTGCTGCGCGGCATTGCTCCTGGCGCTACCCGACCTGGCATGGGGAGCCTGGGGCAGGCTCGAACCCGTCCACTACCCGCCCGGATGGGCGCGGGTGGCGGCGGCGATCAACGCGGACCCCGGGACCGTAGCGGTCTTGCCGGCGGGCACCATGCGGCGCTTTACCTGGGCCGGACCCGCGCCGGTGCTGGATCCCTTGCAGCGCTGGGTTCGCGCGGACGTGTTGACGTCGGGTGACCTGGTGATTTCGGGAGTGACCGTGCCGGGGGAAGGAACTCAGGCGCGGGCCGTCGAGGAGTTACTTCTCACCGGGCCGGAACCCGCGGCTTTGTCCTCGGCCGGGGTGAGCTGGCTGGTCGTGGAATCCGACAGCGTCGGCGACCTAGGTGCTAGCGGTCGCACCCTCGCCGGGCTGACGCCGATGTACCGCGACGAGGGGTTGGCGCTGTATCGAATCGCTGGCACGACCAACCGCGCACCCGCCGGGCACGTGCACGCCACCATCGCAGCGCACCTGGCTTGGCTGGCGATGCTGGTGGTGGCCGGAGCGGGGGCGGTCGGGTTGGCGATACGCCGCTCGGTGCCGGCCGGCAAGGACTAGGACAAGGCTTGAACGAGTTCGCCAACGGTGTGGCGAGCCTCGAGCGGGTGGCGCAACCGTCCGTCCGGATTGAGCCGGTACACGTTGCGGCGGCCGACCTTCGACTTGATCAGATAGCCCGCTTCGGTCAGATCGGCCAAGATCGTTTGCACGGAGCGCTCCGTGATGCCGATGCGCTGGGACAACTCCCGCGCGGTCAGTGGGTCGCTGACCGACACGCAGAGCAGCACGTGGCCGTGGTTGCTCAAGAAAGTCCATCCACGGTCTGAACCGGGGCTGCTGGACTGAACGACATCCGCGACGTCCATAGGCACAACTCTACCCGTTCTTTCACGTAAAACTCTTCGCCTATTCATATCAGTCACAGCCCGTCGCACTCGAGCGGGTCCCGCGGTCTTTTCGAACTCATACGAAAACTTATTGATGAAGTAAATTTCGGTAGATAGGCTTCGTGTTGTGCCCACGGACCGATTGAGAACGCGGAACGAAACCCAGACCATGACTGCCCCGATCCCCTCGACTCGCCAGGTTCGTGTCTCCCCTCGCGCCGTGTTGCTGTGCTACACGGGCTCGCTGGCCTTCATCGCGGGCTTCGTCAATGCGGTGGCCTTGCTGATCCTCGCTTTTCCGGTCGGCAACCTCACCGGCGTAACCACCCAACTCGGCATGAACACGGCCAACCCGTTGCTCTACGAAGGTCACCTGCTGGTGGCGATCCTGATCGGATTCTGGGCAGGCGCGCTGGCCGCCGGAACCGTGCTGGGTTCAAGCGAACATCCGACCGGGCAACACCATGCCGTCGTCCTGGCATTGGAGGGGATGCTGCTGCTCCTCGCCGCTGTCGGAGTGGCGAAAGCCGAGGTCCACGGCTTCGTTGCCACCCTCGGCATCGAGCCACCCGTCTTGCAGGCGATGTTCGCCGCAGCGGCCCTCGGCATGCAGAACGGGCTGACCTCCAGCTTGCGTGAGATGGCCATCCGCACCACGCACTTCACCGGCACGGTCACCGACCTCGGGCTGATGCTGGGCCGGAGTCGCCAGCACGGACTCGACAAGTGGAAACTCGCCGTCCTCGCGGCCACATTGTTGCTGTTCCTGGTGGGCGGCGCGACCGGACTCCTGTTTGGCAACTGGCTCGGCGGCTATGCGTTACTCGCCCCGGCATCGGCGTGCGTCGCCCTGGCCGTCGCATACGCGATCCGCAGTCGCCGACTCGAAGGCAGTGCGTCACCCGCCGAAGCCGACGCCGATGCCGAGGTCGAGAGCAAGTCCTTGTCCCTGGCCGGACCGGAACTAGCCCCCGTAACGGCCGGCTAGACCGAGCTACACCACGCCGCTGACGCGGGTTCCGGTTTGCACCGCGTCGAGCACGCACCGCATCGCTTCGGCGCTCTGCTGCCAGGAGAACTCGAGACTGCGCGCTTGAGCCTTGGCGCCAAGCTGATGGCGCAGCACCTCGTCAGACAGCAGCTCTTCGAGCCGGTCCACCAGCTCGGCCTGGCTGTCGACCAACACTCCGGTAACCCCGTCGATGATCGAGTCGGACAGGCCGCCAGAGGACCGGTAGCCGATGGTGGGCACCGCGTGCTGAGCCGCTTCCAGGACCGCCAGCCCCCACCCCTCTTTCCGGGAAGGCAGCAGGTGCACCCAAGAACTTTGCAGCACATCGTGTTTGGTCAGGTCGTCGACGTGGCCGTGGAACGTCACCACGTCGGCAATGCCCAAGCGATGAACATGGTCGACGAGCCGTTGCCGCCACCAACCACCCCCGATGACGTCGAGGTGCAGGCCCGGCACGCGCCCGCGCAGCGCCGCGACCGCGTCCAGCGCGTCCTCGATCTGCTTGTGCGGCACCAGCCGGGACAACACCACCACCCGCGGCTGGGGTGCGGGCCTGGCGGGCAGGGTCTGCGCCGGCGCTTCGTCAAGACCGTTGCGCACCACCGCGATCCGGCGGTTGTCCACCCCAAGAGCGACCAGATCCCGAGCCGACGGCAGCGACACCGTGACGTACTGATTGCGCTGATTCACCCACGGCGACAGCCTGGACTCGACGTACCAGCCCAGCCGGGACAGCACCGGGCCAGCCACCGGCCACTGCTCGCGGTGACAGTGGTGCACCAACACCGCAACCTTCTGCCCGTAGGCCACCCGGGCCAGGAAGGGCAGGCCGTTCTGGGTGTCGACGACGACGTCGGGCCGCACGTGGCGTAGCGGGCCGAGCCGGACGCGAGCGGCGAGCATCGCCAGCAGCGCCCAGATGTACACCGTGTAGCGGCCGCCGGCGCGGCTGATCTGAACCCCGTCGACGACTTCGTGGCGCGGCGCTCCGGGATAGCGGGCGGTGCGGAGAGTGACGTTGATGCCGCTGGCCGCCAGGTGCGCGCCGATGCGCTGCAGATACGTCTCGCTGCCGCCGCCCTGCGGGTGCCCGGTATCGCGCCAGCACAGCAGCAATACCGAGCGCAGAGTAGACATCGTTGGCCAGCCTATCCCGCTGGCGCGAGAAGCCGGGAGCGCTGGTGTGACGGCACCTCGCCCGTAGGGTATGGCAAGTGGCCGTGACCGACCTCTTCGCGCAGCGGGCGACGCTGGCTCGATCGCTGCGGCTGTTGTCGGAATTCCGCTACGAACAATCCGACCCCGCACGCTTTTACGGTGCGCTGGCCGCCGACACCGCGACCATGGTCGGCGACCTGTGGCAGGCCCTGCGGGGCGCGCCACCGGCCGGGCGAACGCTGCTGGACGTGGGCGGCGGACCGGGTTACTTCGCGTCGGCGTTGTCCGCCGCCGGGGTGCGCTACATCGGCGTCGAACCGGACCCGTCGGAAATGCACGCCGCGGGCCCAGTTCGCGCGGACGCACGCGACGTGTTCGTACGGGCCTCGGGCATGGCGCTGCCGTTCGCCGACGACTCGGTGGACATCTGCCTGTCCTCCAACGTCGCCGAGCACGTGCCGAGGCCGTGGCAGCTCGGCGGCGAAATGCTGCGGGTGACCAAGCCCGGAGGCCTGGTGGTGCTGTCCTACACGGTCTGGCTGGGCCCGTTCGGTGGGCACGAGACGGGGCTGAGCCACTACCTCGGCGGCGCCCGAGCCGCCGCCCGCTATACCCGCAAACACGGCCATCCACCGAAAAACAACTACGGGTCGTCGTTGTTCGCCGTGTCGGCCGCCGACGGACTGGACTGGGCCGACAGCACCGGAGCAGCGATCGCCGCATATCCCCGCTACCACCCACGATGGGCCTGGTGGCTGACCTCCGTACCGGTGCTGCGGGAGTTCCTGGTGAGCAATCTGGTGCTCGTCCTCCAGCCGCAATAATGGAACATGTTCTAATCTCGCCGCCGCTTGGGTAGGGTGGCGAGTGCGCCCGCCGGCGACGATGCAACGCGGAGCGACGAGGAGGATCGGCGGAATGACTGAAGCGACAATCGCTAAGACAACCGAGTACGACAAACTTTTCATCGGCGGCAAATGGACCGAGCCGTCGACGGACCAAGTCATCGAGGTGCGCTGCCCGGCCACCGGCGAGTACGTCGGCAAGGTGCCGTTGGCGGCGGCTGCCGACGTGGAAGCCGCGGTTGCGGCGGCGCGCGCGGCTTTCGACAACGGCCCGTGGCCGACGACCCCGCCGAAGGAGCGCGCGGCCGTTCTCGCCAAGGTGGCCCAGTTGCTCGAAGAGCGCAAGGAGCATTTCGCCAAGCTGCTTGCCGACGAGACCGGCCAGCCGCCCATGACCGTCGAGACGATGCACTGGATGGGCTCCATGGGCGCGCTGAACTTCTTCGCCGGCCCGGCCGCCGATCAGGTCAAATGGCGGGAGATTCGCAACGGTGCCTACGGGCAGACCATCGTCTATCGCGAACCGATCGGCGTGGTGGGCGCGATCGTGGCGTGGAACGTGCCGCTGTTCCTGGCGATCAACAAGCTGGGCCCGGCGTTGCTCGCCGGGTGCACCGTGGTGCTCAAGCCGGCGGCCGAAACCCCATTGACCGCAAACGCTTTGGCGGAGGTGTTCGCGGACGCCGGGTTACCCGAGGGCGTGCTCTCGGTGGTGCCGGGCGGCGTCGAGACCGGCCAGGCGCTGACGTCCAACCCCGACGTCGACCTGTTCACCTTCACCGGCAGCTCGGCCGTCGGCAAGGAGATCGGCAAGCGGGCGGCGGAGCTGCTCAAGCCCTGCACCCTGGAGCTCGGCGGGAAGTCGGCGGCCATCATGCTCGAGGACGTCGACCTGGCCACCGCGGTCCCGATGATGGTGTTTTCCGGGATCATGAACACCGGGCAGGCCTGTGTCGGACAGACGCGCATCCTGGCCCCGCGCTCGCGCTACGACGAAATCGTGGAAGCCATAAGCAATTTCGTTAAGGCGCTGCCCGTCGGGCCGCCGTCGGACCCGGGGGCTCAGATCGGCTCGCTGATCTCGGAGAAGCAGCGCGCCCGGGTCGAGGACTACATCGCCAAGGGCATCGAGGAGGGCGCGCGGCTGGTCTGCGGCGGCGGCCGTCCCGAGGGCCTGGACAACGGCTTCTTCGTGCAGCCGACGGTGTTCGCCGACGTCGACAACAAGATGACGATCGCGCAAGAGGAGATCTTCGGGCCGGTGCTGGCGGTCATTCCCTACGACACCGAGGAGGATGCGGTCAAGATCGCCAACGACTCGGTGTACGGGTTGGCCGGCAGCGTGTGGACCAGCGACATCCCCCGCGGCATCAGGATTGCGGAGCAAATCCACACCGGGACGTATGCGATCAACTGGTACGCCTTTGACCCCTGCTGTCCGTTCGGCGGCTACAAGAACTCAGGCATCGGCCGTGAGAATGGGCCGGAGGGCGTCGAGCACTTCACGCAGCAGAAGAGCGTGCTGATGCCGATGGGCTACACGGTCGAGTAGCCCCCGCCAGCAGCCAGCCCCGCGAGCAGACGCAAACTCGTACAAAACGGGCCCGTTTTGTACGAGTTTGCGTCTGCTGGGCGGGTTTAGCGACCGGAGAACTTCGCCGGTCGGCGCTCGATGAACGACTGCACGCCCTCGGCGGCGTCGGCGCTGGCGAACAGCGCGGCCACATCGGGCCGCAGCCGTTCGATCGCGGTCACCTCGCCCTGAGAGCGCGCCCGCTGCGCCGATGCCAGCGTGGCCCGCACGCCCAACGGCGCGGCACGGTCGGCGATGGTGTGCGCGATCTCGCGGGCGCGGGCCAGGGTCGCCGCCGCGTCGTCGGCAACCTCTTGAACCAGCCCTATCCGGTGCGCCTCGGTGGCGTCGAACTCGTCGCCGGTGAGCAACCAACGCATGGCGTTGCCCCAGCCCGCGTCGCGCGGCAGGCGGATGGTCGCGCCGCCAAACGGGTAGATGCCGCGTTGCACCTCAAGCTGGGTGAACCGGGTCCCGACGGCGGCGATGCGGATGTCGGCGGCAAGCAGCAACTCGATGCCCAGCGTCATGCACCAGCCGTGCGCCGCCGCGACCACCGGAGTGGTCCACTCCCCGTCCAGGCGCCACGGGTCCCGGCCGCCCTCCGGGAACTCCAACTCCCCGGCCGCAATGCTCGGGCCGACGTCGACGAGGTCCAACCCCGCGGTGAAGTGGTCGCCGTGCGCGAAGAGCACGCCGGCGCGCAGCGAATCGTCGGCTTCGAGCAGCCCGTAGGCGCTGGAGAGATCGGCCAGCATGCCGCGGTCGAACGAATTGCGCTTGTGGGGCCGGTTGAGTCCGATCAGCAGGACATGCCCGTCCCGTTCCAAGGACACGGTGTCGCTAGTCATCGCCTCAGTGAACCGCAGACCTACGCATTATGCAATAGATCATAAATTAATGGCATCTTAAGGCCGGTTAACGGGGATAATCCCAGATAAAAGCCGCACTAAGCGGGGAAACTTGCCTACCTCAGGGCTGTTGAATATGATTACTTGCATAGTCACCGGCCGTCGACCCCGGCGTGTGACAGTCCTATACACGTGGGGAGACAGCCATGCGGGTCATCGAAGTCAACATTGCGGGTTTCCGGTTCACCCGTCGGATACCCGAACCATCAGACCGCCCACGCCGGTTGCGTCCCCGCGGCCCGGACCGGCTGTCGGTTCGGCAGTCGCACGCACCCTCGCCCGCATGAGGCCGGCCGACCCCTTCGCAGCCAAGCGCGGCGGCACCCGCACGAAGATGCTGGTCAGCGCCGCGGAGGTGCTACGCGAGCGCGGCGCGGCCGGGGTCACCATCGACGCGGTGCTGGCCCGCAGCGGCGCCCCGCGCGGCTCGGTCTACCACCACTTTCCCGATGGCCGCAATCAAATCCTGCTCGACGCACTGCACTACGCCGGCGATGCCATCACCGCCAAGATCGAAGACACCGTCCCCCGAGGCGCCCGCGGGGTAGTTCACGATTTTGTCGAGTTCTGGGAGCACCTGTTGGTGGAGGGCGGGTTCACCGCCGGCTGCCCGGTGGTGGCGGCCGCCATCGGCTCTGCCGACGACGAACTCAACCTCGCCAACGAAGCCGGCGTCATCCTGGACCGTTGGTGCACCGCGCTGGAGCAGGCTTTCGTGGCAGAGGGCTTCGACGAGACCGAGTCGGCGTCGTTGGCCGTGATGGCGCTCGCCGCCTTGGAGGGCGCCGTAGTGCTGTGCCGCTCGATGCGCAGCGTCGGCCCGCTGCACGAGGTGGCCAAGCAACTCGAATTCCTGATCGAGGCAAGGGAATTCGTGCGGCGCAACAACCCGTCGGAGAAGTCCGTCGGCTAACCCCGCGGCGCGGAGCCGTATCCCAGACGCGACGACTCTGGCAGATGAGGCGTTCCTGTGTCGTGTCGGTGAGGGATATGGGAATGCGATGGATTTCCTATGCGTCGCTGAGGGTTGGCGCTACGCTCATGATCGTTACCCACGGTCGACGATCGATCACTCAGGCTGGTCAACCGCCGAGCCGTCATGCGTCGGCGGAGGTGCGGAATGTCGTTTCTGATTACACAAACAGACCTCGTGGCGGCGGCCGCCTCGGATTTGGCCGGTATCGGTTCCGCCATCAGGGAGGCGACGACGGCCGCGGCGGCACCGACAACCGGCCTGCTCGCGGCGGGCGCTGATGAGATTTCGGCTGCAGTGTCCGCGGTCTTCAGCGGCCACGCGCAGGCGTATCAGGCGCTCAGCGTCCAAGCCGCAGCATTTCATCAACAGTTCGTCCAGGTTCTGAACGCCGGAGCGGGCGCCTACGCCACCGCCGAGGCGGCCAACGCGGCGGCCGCAGCCAGTCCCTGGCAAGCCCTGCAGCAGCAAGTACTCGATCTGATCAACACTCCCACCCAGACGCTGCTGGGACGCCCACTAATCGGCAACGGCACCAACGGGTTGCCCGGGACCGGCCAGAACGGCGGGGCTGGCGGAATCCTGTGGGGCAACGGCGGCGACGGCGGGTCGGGCGCGGCCAACGCGCCTGGCGGCGCCGGCGGCGCCGCAGGGTTGTTCGGCAACGGCGGGGCCGGGGGTACCGGCGGCCCAAGCTCCACCCCCACCACCGCCGGCGCCGGGGGCCCCGGTGGCGCCGGGGGGCTGTTGTATGGCAACGGCGGCGCGGGCGGCGCCGGTGGGCTCACCAACGCCGGTGGTGTGGCCGGTGCCGGTGGCGCCGGTGGCGACGCGATCGGGTTGTTCGGCAATGGTGGCCCCGGCGGCATGGGCGGCACTGGTGCTAGCGGCATCCTCAGCAGCGGAGGGGTAGGAGGGCAGGGCGGCCACGGCGGCCTGTTGCACGGCAACGGCGGCCACGGCGGCGGCGGCGGACGCGGTGAAATCGGCCAAGTTGGCGGCAGAGGCGGCGACGGCGGCTTGCTGAGCGGCAACGGCGGCGACGGTGGCGACAGCGGAGGCGCCGGCCGGGCGGCCGGCAACGGAGGGAATGCGGGTCTGTTCGGCAACGGCGGCGCCGGCGGGACGGGCGGAGGAGCCGTCGGTGGCGGGATCGGCGGTGCCGGCGGGGCCGGCGGTAACGGCGGGCTGCTGGTCGGCGACGGCGGGCACGGCGGCAACGGGGGGCAGTCCAGCGGTGCCGGTGGCGTCGGCGGCGCCGGCGGCAACGCCATCGGACTGTTCGGTAACGGCGGCGAAGGCGGGACCGGGGGCCAGACTTCCGGAGTCGCCGTCGCCGCCGGTACCGGTGGCCGTGGCGGCAACGGCGCCGTCATCGGCGACGGGGGTGGCGGCGGCAACGGCGGCACCGGCGGCACGGGAGGCCTTGGGGGCGCGGGCGGCAATGCCCAGCTAATCGGCAGCGGCGGCGGCGGTGGAAATGGCTTCAACAAGGCCGGCGGCGCGGGCGGCGGCGGCGGGTTGTTGCTCGGGGTCGTCGGGGCCGACGGGCGGCAGGGGCCCTGATGCTCAGTCGCTGGCGGGTAGCGGTTTGACCTCTTTGAGCTGCAACGGCGTGGTTCCGATACTCAGGCTCCCTGCGCCTGCCTTGGTGACGAGCAATTCGGCACCGTTTTCGTCGACGTAGCGTTTGCCCATCACCGTGCCGCCGGCGAAGGCCGGGTCGAGTTCGCCCGAGCGCTCGCTGCCGATCGGCACCATGGGCGCGCCGCCGCACCGCAGGTCGTCCAGACTGTCGGCGCTTCGGACGACGATGACCTGGGTGTCACAGACCTGACTGGCCAGACGGGTTCCGTTCTTGATCATGTTTTAGTACCTGCCAGTTCTTCGATGATCTCCCGGCGGAGCACTTTGCCGGTGGCGGTGGTGGGCAGCTCGTCGCGGAACACTACCCGGTCGGGGGTGCGTGACCCGCGCAAGCTCTTACGGACATATTCGCGGAGTTCGTCGGGGTCGGGGTCGGCGCCCGCCTCGGGCACCACCACGGCGACGATCGCCTGTCCCCACTGCGGATCTTCGACGCCGACGACGGCGACGTCGCGCACGTCTGGGTGCTCGATCAGCACCTCCTCCAGTTCGGCGGGCGCGATGTTCTCGCCGCCGCGGATGATGGTGTCGTCGCTGCGGCCGCCTATGAACAGGTAGCCGTCTTCGTCGAGAAAGGCGATGTCTTTCGTCGGAAACCAACCGTCCTCATCGAGCACCGAACCGATCCCGGTGTAGCGGCCGGAGACCTGCTCCCCGCGCACATACAGCTCGCCGGTTTGCCCCGGCCCGAGCACGGTGCCATCTTCGCCGCGGATCTGCACCTCGATGCCGGGCACCGGACGTCCGACCGAGCCCAGCCGCTTGGCGCCGGCGGCGTCCGTGGCGGCTTGGGCGGCGCGGTGGTCATCGGGGGTCAAAACCGCGATCGTCGAACTCGTCTCGGTGAGGCCGTAGGCGTTGACGAAGCCGACGTCAGGCAGCAGCTCGAGCGCCCGGCGCACCAACGGTAGGCCCACTTTCGAACCGCCGTAGGCGAGGTTGCGCAGCGTGGCCAGCTTGTGCTCACCGGTCTCGAGTACCGTGACGATGCGGTCCAGCATGGTGGGCACCACCGTTGCCGTGGTGACCCGCTCGGCATTGGCCAGCCGCACCCACTCGGCGGCGTCAAAGTTCGGCAGGTACACCATCTTTCGGCCGGCATAGAGGTTGGACAGCGCCGCGCCCACCCCGGCGATGTGATAGGGCGGCACGCAGATCAACGCGGCGTCGGTGGGTGCGGCCGACTCGAATTCGACGGTCCCAGTGACGTAGCTGGTCAGGTTGTTGTGGGTGAGCTCGACGGCCTTGGGCTGCGACGTGGTGCCGGAGGTGAACAGCACCACCGCGACCGAGTCCGGATCGGCGAACTCCATGGCGGGTTCGGCACCCTTGGCGGCGGTCAGAAATTCGTCGGAAACCAGCACCCGGTCCGACGCCGCGCCGACCGCGTCGCGGTAGCGATCGTCGACGATCACCAAGGGTTCTGGCAGCCGCGCGATCAGTGACTGGATCCCGTCTGCGGACAGCCGGTAGTTGATCGGCGTGAACGGCACACCCGCCCGCGCCGCGGCGAAGATCAGCGTTGGCAGCAGCGCGCCGCCGGTGCCGACGTAGGCGACGTGCTGAGCCGTCGACCCCGCGATGACGCCCGCGCCGCCGTCGGCGAGGTCACTGAGCTGCTGCGTGGTGAGGCGGGCGTCGTCGGAGACCACGGCCGTGCGATCGGGATTGCTGGACGCAGCCATCTCGAGTAGCAGCGAAATGCTCAAGTTCGACCCTTCGACGTCCTCGATCCTTTACAAATCTCGTCGATAGTGTAACCCATGCCGGGTAGCGGGATCAGGGCACCAAGCCGGATCGCTAGCGCTGAGCTAGCGAGCGCGGCAGCGCCGGTCCAAGTCGGGGCCGGGTCGCCAAGGCGCTCGCGAGAGGTTCGATGTCCGTGCCGAGTCCTTACCGGCGTGGTTTTCTGTCAGTTTGCAATGCTTTCGTTTGGCGTGATTTCCGAATTTGCCATGAACATCATTTGCGCCTAGATATCCTCGAGATATTCCGCATGGCTCGACGATCTCGCTGACGTGGCCGACCGCCGACCGGGCCGTGCCATCGGGAGGTACGGAATGTCATTCCTCATCGCAATTCCTGACGAAATCGCCTCCACTGCAACTGATTTTGCGAAGATCGGCGCGGCGATCAGCGAAGCCAACGCGGCCGCATTCGCCCCTACGGCGCAAGTACTGGCCGCTGGCGCCGATGAGGTGTCGGCGGCGATCGCCGCGTCGTTCGGCGCACACGCGCTGGACTATCAATCTTTGAGCGCCCAAGTGGCGACCTTCCACGAACAGTTGGTCCAGACCCTGGGCGCGAGCGCGGGCGCCTACGCCGCCGGCGAGGCGGCCAGCGCATCGCCGTTGCAGAGCGTCGTCGCGCAACTGCTCGGAGCGATCAACGCGCCCACCGAATTGCTGTTGCAGCGCCCGCTGATCGGCGACGGCACCAACGGTGCACCCGGGACGGGGCAAAACGGTGGCGCTGGCGGGATTCTGTGGGGCAATGGCGGTAACGGCGGGTCCGGCGCCCCGGGTAAGAACGGTGGCAACGGCGGGCCGGCCGGCCTGTTTGGCAACGGCGGCGCCGGCGGGACGGGCGGGGTTGTCAACGTGGGCGCAGGTACCGGCGGCACCGGCGGAGCGGGCGGTACGGGCGGGCTGCTGGTTGGCAATGGCGGCGCGGGCGGCGCGGCGTCGGACCGGGTGCTGGTTTCCGACGAATTTCTGACCGCCGCCAAGGGTGCCGAACCCGCCATGGAG
>NZ_MVHT01000011.1 GCF_002086275.1 Mycobacterium intermedium
GAGTGGGGACTTCTACCTGGCCACCAGTGGGGACTTTCTACTGGCCACAGATGGGGACTTTCTCATGGCCATTCACAATCTCAGGGAGTCTCTCCATCCCCGCCCTCGAGTCATTAATTGTCAGGGGGTGGGCGCCTCAACTCAGGTTGGCAGAGAGGGCCAGGACCTCGTATTTCTCCTGTTTGCCCCAGACCCGCACCCCGCGATAGGTCGGGTTGTCGAGAATCGCCCGAATTGCCGAATGAGACCAACCAACCGAGTTCGCCCTACAGTGGACCACGACCCACCAACCCCAAGCCGCATAGCGACTGGACCATCAATCGGGTCCCCCTCAAGATCCCCCTGGCAGAACGCCTGGATCGAGTCATTCAACGGCCGACTGCGCGACGAGTTGCTCAACTCCTGGCGCTTCGACTCCCTACGAGAAGCCCAGGTCATCATCGAAGACTGGAGGATCGACTACAACACTAACCGGCCTCACTCCGCCCACCGCGGGCTCACCCCAACCGAGTTCGCCCTACAGTGGACCACGACCCACCAACCCCAAGCCGCATAGCGACTGGACCATCAATCGGGTCCCCCTCACAGCAATCGACGCCAGTTCGACGTCAGCGGCATAACCCCGACCGGTGCCGGGTGTGGCCAAGTCGCCCTCGGCCACACTTCTCTGGGTTCTGGAAGCTTAAGAGCCCGCCATCACACCTGGTCGCCCCTCATGTACGTCAACAGATTGTCCAGTGTCACAATGTCGAACGGGGACTCGAATCTGGCCGATACCAGATCGGCATCAATAACGACCAGCGGAACTACGGTCACATCCGCTGCCGTGAGATCCAATGTCTTGAGCACGTCCTGGTGGTTCTGGAGAACCCATTCGTATCTTCCGCGCAGTCTTTCAATTGCACTGTGTTCGCCCACGTGGATGTTCGACACTTCGTTTTGCAGTTCACGTGGTGTGCGCGCGACGATCAGGGACTTCGCCTCGATGATGTACAGCGATTGTGAAGACGGGTCGAAAGCGAGGACATCGATGTCACCGAGATCGACGCCTTGGACATGGTGCAGGTCGAGCTCCCCAAATTTGTGCACTCGACGCAGGATCGGATCACAGACCCCGGTGAGCGTGGACTCAATTCGGCGTTCGAAGTTCTCGCCTTTCTCCTCGCGTGCGCGGCTCAGTGCTTCCTTCATCTCCTTCGTTCTTGCCTGTAATCGACCAGACAGATATTGGCCATGGAGCTCGAACGAGGTGCGGATCGTATTGCGATGGCCGAAAATTACGGTCTCGGTTCCGCGGACGTTCCAGCAGATCAAGGGTTTTCTCAAATATGAGCGCGATCGATTAAATCTCCAGGGCAGGACCTCCGCGCCCAGATTCCAAAACTTCTCGACTTCGCGAAGGCACAGCTGGCTCAGCATGGAGTTGACGAAGTCAAGTTCCCAGTTAAATTTCGCAGCCATACGCTCCTGAATTTGTGGAACGGACAAGATGCCGACGTCGTCTTGATTCTCTTCGTGGGACAGGTTGACCAGCTCGCTTGTGAACAGCGTGAGATCGGTGAAGTTGAAGCCAAACTCTCGGGTCGCGAGCTGTTCGGCGACGGCGAACGCCTCTTTTTGGCTGGCATCGCCTTCTTCCCGCTGAGTAGCGGCCGCGACGGCTTCATCAATGGTGGATTGAGCAGTTGCACTCATCAGGCCTTGCAAAGCTTGGGTGTAGCGGTCGGTATCACGCGAGATGCCCAGTCGTCCGGACGGCAGGATCGACAGTTCGGCGTGTGAGATGCCCGCGTGGAGTGCGTCGGAAATGAACCCCTTGTTCACCACCTCGGATGCGAGCGCCAAGATCGAGTCATAGGCTTCATCAGTCATGCCGTCGGCACCTTGCGGGTGGAGGGCGGCGGCGTACTCAATGAGGAATCGGGAACACACGGACGCTGTGTTCGTTGCCGTCAAGTGCTTTGCGAGTCGTTCCGCCTCATCGGGGCCGTGCCCAAAGCAGGCCAATCGAGATGCGTAGCGGGTCCGTTCGATGTACTCCTCATGGATGAGTGCTTCGTTCTGCAGAATCAGCGATCGGAGCAGGTCCATGGCGTTGAAACCCTTGATACGGGACTCGAGGCGGTCCCCGAAAAATGGAACTACTTCCTTATTCAGGACGGCTCTGCGATCAGCTTCCGTGATCTCTCCGACACCTCGGCCTCGGTGCTCGCGCAGCTCACTGCCGAGTTCGTCGAGTAGCCGTGCGAGGACGGCGGGCTGCACTCGTCGGGCCGACGGCAACTTTCCTGGCCATGCGATTAGATCGACGTGAGATTGCACGATGTGCACCATCCGTCGTTCCCCTGGCGGCGCCAGTGCTTCGACGATGCTTTCGGTCGCTTGGGTCAGCCCGTGTCCTGCTAGTCGATCGGAGAGAAAGGCGCGGGCAAGTTCCGCCAACAGCTCGCGATCTAAGTGATTCGGCGGCGTACCAGCTGGCGGACGTTGCGGTGCACGAAGCTCGAATACGAAGTCTTTATTGTGGACTGGATCGCCCTCGAATATCCAGGGTTGGTCGGTTTCGTCGACCTCGCCGATGTACTTGATCAGTACATGAATGTCGCGGTCGTACGCCTCAAATACTGTTGGATCGTATTGGTTTAAGGCTTCTGCCCAGTAGCAGATGGCCTCTGGGAAACTGTGGAGGCCGTAGGCGTCACCCTCAGTATCGGAGATTATCTCGGCCCAGATCACGACATCATCCAGCTCGGCGGAGAAGATGTGGCGGGGCGGTGCCAAGACCTCGCGAACGGTAGTCGCGGGACCGTGTTTCAGGTGCGATTCGTATATCCGGTTGGCGATGTGCACCTGTGCTCTGCCGATTCGAGTCGCAAAGCTGCGGCGAAGTTCCTCGGAATAGTCCGACTCGACTACGAGCAAGTGTGGCGGCGGCGAGTCATCGTCGATGTAGAACGAATCGTGTCTACCGCTGTATAGCCCATAGACAGCGCTGATTCCCGGGTGCAGGAGCCGTGTCGACTCGCCAAGGCGATCCCACGCCTCTGCGAAATACCACAGCGTGAGCTGATCGGTTCCTGGCGTGAACAAGATCAACTCGAACTCGTCGAACGATCCGACGAGGTGACGTTCTTCATCACCTGACATCAGCATCAGATCGCGTCCCATCGGCCACACTATGTCCAGCGTCAGCGTCCGCTCCCCTGCAGTCGCGTCTTCGGTGTTCAGCGGGAAGGCACCGATCATCGGTCCTGGAAAGACGTCGTCGTTACTCGTTTCGAGCGGCGGCACTCGTATGTTCACGACCAATCGTTTGTCCGAGTCGATCGCACCTCGCAGTCGGATGGTGTGAGCGTCGAGTTCATCAACAGTGGCGCCTGGCGGATCGAAAAGCGGCAGGGTGAGCCGACGGCTTAATTTGGTCGCAATTGCCCTGATCGCAGCTTGCAGAGAATCTAAGCAGCCATGCCTTGATGCTTCTGCGATTATTTTATGGCGAAGGGTTGTGGTGAGGTCGCGTGGAGCGGCAATGACGACCTGGCCAGCGGGCGTGATTACAAATGGCTGGCGAAGCAACAGGTTTGGCACCACAACCGGGTCCACCGTGTGGAGTACATCGATCGGCGTGAACAGCTCCCTCTGAACGTATGCGACCGCGCCAGCTGGCGTGTCCGCGAACGCGGACGTGAAATTGAACTGCAGAGCGTCAGATAAGCTGACCCAGTGCTGGTCTCCGGGGACTATCACCTCCGCGGTCTTAGGCGGTGCCAACTGCTGACGCCGGTAACCGAAGCGCCTCGCTAGGTGGTCGGCTGGCGTCAGTAGTACATGTGTGAGTGTTCGGATGTTGCGCTGGTACTCGGCCGGAAAGTCGAAGTCGTGTGCGCCGAAGACCGCCAGTAGCAGATGGCCTACGTCGGTTCCGCTTGTCGGGTCGTAGCCCTGCAGCGTTAGGTAGCTGCTTGAGAAGAACGGCACCTCCGCGGTAACAAAGTATTCGAATCTGCCGTCATGCGCGAAAGCCTCGCCTGTGTCCTGCTCGAACCGTTGAGCGAACTCGGCGAACGTTCCACTGTCAACTGTCACAGTGTCGGGCAGCGTTGTTGCGAAAGCGCTGAGTTTCTTGAGCGATTCGAGGTGGTGCACGTTGGCGGGAATGAGCTGCAGGCCAGCTATCCGCGCAATCAGGTCAAGCCGGCCGTCTGATGCCGCTGGGTTTTCCGACATGACGGCAGAGTAACGAGCTTCTCCGACAGCGTGGGTTCGCCATACTCACCGCGTGGCCGTTTTGCGTCACGCGCATCACCAGTTAGGAAGACCTCCGACATCGCTGCCGACCCCAATCCACCACCAAGTGTCGGGCGGTTCCTGATCGCCAAGCCACGACGCCCGAGTGGTGGCTTGACGCTATGCGGGCTGAAAACTGAGCATCAGATGACATGGCACCCGCGGCCGACACTGGCAATGTCCAGCGCTCACAATCAAGGCGTCACACCCAATTCGTCGCGAACATGACCGAGGAGATCCTGCGCCAAAGCTGCGAAGCTGGGCGCTGTGGTGGGGTTGCCGCCGTCGACTGCCGCGGCGGCCTGTGGCAGGGCCGAAGTCGCTGGCGTGCCTTCCTTCCCCAGGAAACCCAACGCACGGATGCTGACATCTCGTGCGTGCGAGTCAGCGAAGTGCAGGCGAAGACCGCCGATCAGGTCAGCGGTGTCGACAGCCTGAAGCAGGCGCAGCATATCCAACGCGTCTTTCTGCTTGACCCGCTTGCCCTCGGCCTTGGTGTCGTTGAGCCGTTCCTCGAATTTGATGATCTTGGCGACCAAGAGCGCGGCCGGTCCCGCGACCTTGACCTCAACACAGCGATGATCGTCTTCCGCTAATGCCCGCAGAATGTGTGGGCTGTTGTCGATGAGGGCGGGCTCCAGGCCAGCCGTGGGTCTGGCAGCCCACTTTTCGTGCCCGATCAACCGTGCTGAGCGTGCGTCTTTGGCCGTGCGGCCCGACTGAAACGGCGCAACCATGATGTCGACTGCCACTTCGCCGCGGCCCGTCCATCGACCGGGGTTTGCACCCTGCTTGAAGTCCGCTGCGGCCATAGCAGCGGTGATCTCAGGACTGGTCTTCAGCGACTCCGCATCGAGAGCCAGGTCACCGTCGGTGGTCATCGGTGGTTCAACAAAGTCGCCGGCGCCAGTGTGCAGATACACGGCTTGGGCGCCGACGATGATGATCGTCGGAAGGTGCCCATCGAGTGCATCAAGGGCATCGAGCAGTACGGCTCGCGCCGCGACATACTCCGGTGGGTAAACGTATTCATTCTCTCCAGGCATCGTCGCTCCTTGCCAGGAGGTCGATGAGTTGCTCGGCCTCTTGGGCAAGGCGACCTTTGGGGAGGGTCAGCAGGTCGGCAAGCACCTGGGAGGTCGGTGCAACTCGCAACCCAGTTGGGGTGATGTCGGCGCTGGTGAGCAAGGTGTGATCTCGCGGGGTCGTGATCATGACGTTGCTGGTGGCGCGGTCGCTGCGGACGAGCCCGAAACTGGTGGCGGTACTGGTGACGTTGTCGGCGTAGAGAGTGAGAACGGTCAGAGGAACAACTGAGGTGATGTCCGCAGGAAGGTATTCGCGGGCGGCAGCCGATCCTGTGGTGGTGATGTCGTCGCGGCCCCGGATTCGGTCGAGCGTGCGTGCCACACCGCGTGGCGCGATGTAGTCGAGGACAACACCATTACCGTTGGTGAAGCTGTAGTCGGTAACCCAGCGATCGAGGAGTGTACGTTTCCGCACGCGGGTTATCGTCCCATCGTCGGATCGCTCGATTGCTCCGGCATCGACCAGCGTCGGCATCAGTTTGGAGACCGCTGCAGCACTGCTCGACGACAGCTCCGCAAGTTCGCGGATCCCCCACGGTGGTTGTCGGTCGAGGAGGGTACGAATGGTGCGCGCTGTGGCGGGGCCGGTGAGGCGGGCGGTGGCCGTCGACTCTCGGGGCCGCGGCGGTTTGGGCGCACCTTCTAAGCGGATCAGCACCGGCGGATCGGACGCCGTCAGGCTGACCCAGCCGGTCGTGTCCAGGTAACTGATATTGGCCTCGTCCAGTTCACGCCGGAGCGGTGGGCTGACGTATTCGCTGACATACAGCACAGGAGCGTCGCCGAAGGCGGCGGCCATGGTGCGCAACTGCCTTGCGATGTCCTGCACCGGGCGGCGATTCGTTGACAGCTTCACTTCGGCCAGGAAGTTGACGGTGGCACCCTCGTCGGTGGTCAATTTCATCCGAAAGTCGAAGGCACGGTCCAGTTCGATGTCGGTCTCGATGCGCCAGGATGCAGGCAGTCGCGAGCGCAACGTCTCGACCGCTGCATTGCGCACATCCGTTTCTTTAACTAGCGCGTTTCGCACCACGAGAAACATGGTACTTTGCGAAACGGCGCAGGACAACAGCGGCAAAGGCGCACAGATACCACCAGGGTCCGCGCGCCGCCAACCGTCGGAGAATTGGCTGGTCAACCACTCAACGCAAAGGTCGCAACCCGTGTCGCAGGTGGCCAAGTCCCCCTCGGACACCCTTCTCGACCACGGTGTTTCGTTCGTCGAGGCTCGGCCGTAGGCTGGTGTGGGGTCGAAGCCGGGAGTGCGATCAATGAACCCACCGAATGGCTTTCTGCGCCGGACGACGACACGCAAGTTCCGTGACCGCCGCGACGCGGGGCAATTCCTGGCCCAGCAACTCAGTTCCTACCGCGGCCGCGACGGTCTGATCGTCCTAGGGCTCGCCCGTGGCGGCGTTCCGGTCGGCTGGGAAGTGGCCGCGGCGTTACACGCCGACCTAGACGTGTTCCTGGTCCGCAAACTCGGGGTGCCGCACTGGCCCGAGCTCGCGATGGGCGCACTGGCCAGCGGCGGCCGGGTCGTCATGAACGACAGCGTGGTGTCCAGCTTGGACATCACCGAAGAACAGGTGCGCAAGGTGATCGCCAGCGAAACCACCGAACTCAACCGCCGGGAGCAGGCGTACCGGGGTGGGCGCCCGCCCGCCGACCTGCGCGGCAAGACGGTGATCCTGGTCGACGACGGCATCGCCACGGGCGCGAGCATGCTGGCGGCGGTTCGGGCGGTGCGCGGCGCCGGACCCCGTGCGGTGATCGTGGCCGTCCCCGTCGGGCCCGCGAGCGCCTGCCAGGAGCTGGCCAGGGAGGCCGACGACGTGGTCTGCGCAACCATGCCGGCCGCGTTCGAGGCCGTCGGGCAGGTGTACGACGATTTTCATCAGGTCAGCGACGACGAAGTGCGGCAGCTACTCGCCGCGCCAACGGCCGCCGGCCAGACGCCCAAGGCGGTCCCGGACGGCTCCCGAGCGCCCTAACTACTTGCTGTTCCCCGCGTCACCGGCGTCGCCGGCCACCGTCGATTCCTTGTCATCAGAGTCGTCGGGGTCGTCGGAGTCGTCGGATTCGTGGGATTCCGTCTCGGCCGCTGCCTCGGTTTCGGAGGTGACGGTCTCCTGCTCACCCTCATCCGGGTAGTCGACGGTCTCCTCAGGTTCTTGGGCCTCGGCGTCCTCCGTCGCCCCGTCTGCCGAGTCGTCGCCTTTGCTGCGGGCCCGCTGCTGCCGATCCCGGACCTCGTCGATGATCAACAACAGCACTCCCAGCACGCTGGCGCCGACACACACCCAAGCGACCAGTTCGTTGCTGGTGACCACCGCGAACACCAAGGCGACGAGGGCTATCAAGGCCAACACAAGGGCAATGATCAGCATCGGTCTCCTCCAGCAGGCGAGCAGCGACTGCTAAACCTACCAGGGACCGCGGCACCGACCTCGGAACCGGTGCCGTCGCCGGGCACGTGTCCCGGGTTAGGTGTTATTGCGGTTGAATTGCTCGAACCCGCCGCCGTCCGCACTGGAATCGACCGGCGCGGCCGATCCCCGCTGGCCGAGTTCCTCGAGCTGCGATTCCAGGTAGGTCTTGAGGCGGGTGCGGTACTCGCGCTCGAATGTCCGAAGTTGCTCGAGCCGACCTTCCAGCACCGTCCGCTGCTGGTTGATCGTTCCCATGATCTCGGAGTGCTTGCGTTCCGCATCGGCCTGCAGGGCGTCGGCCTTCTCCTGGGCTTGCCGCAACTGGTTCTCGGACCGGGCTTGGGCATCGGCCAGCATCGCGTCCGCCCGCTGGCGGGCCTCGGCCACGGTGGTCTCCGCCGTCTGCCGGGCCTCGCTGAGGATCTGGTCGGCGTTGGCACGTGCGTCGGACAGCAACTTCTCCGACTCGGCCTTAGCGGAACTGGTCAGCCGGTCGGCGGTGTCTTGCGCCAGGGTGAGCACCCGGGCCGCCTTGAGCGCCTGTTCCTCGTTGGTGCCGGCCGCGGCCTCGGCCTGTTTGGCCGGTTCGGGCTCGTAGGTGGGAATCGGCTGAGCGACGGTCTGGGCGGCACCACCGCCACCACCGCTGGCCAATTCCGCGTCGAGTTCGGCAATCCGCTGACGCAGATCGGCGTTCTCTTCAATGAGCCGGGTGAGCTCGTTCTCTACCAGGTCGAGGAAGGCATCGACTTCATCCTCGTTGTACCCGCGCTTGCCGATAGGCGGCTTACTGAACGCCACATTGTGGACGTCGGCAGGTGTAAGCGGCATTCTTTGTCCCCTCGAGTTCCTGGACGGTCAACTGGAAAGTGTAGAACGGACTGGTAGCCGTCACGCAACTGCCGTCCATCCTGTCACACCAGACTCGGCGGTTGCCGATTGGACTAATAAATAAGAACCAATTTCAATCTCTAAGGCAAATAAATCACATTTCTTAGTTCTTAATAATCGCGCGCGTCAAAACCGTCTCCAAATCGTGGCTGAACCGTCGCAAACCAGATCTCGGAGGCGCGCCGACAGGCTCAGGCGCGGTAGTTCATCGCCGTGCTGAACCCGATGAACAAGACCAGCAGCAGCACCATGATGGACAGGTCGAAGCGCACCGCGCCGACCGTCAGTTGCGGGATCAGGCGGCGGAGCAGCTTCACCGGTGGATCGGTGATCGTCATGATCAACTCGAGGATGACCACCGTGATCCCGGTGGGACGCCAGTCTCGGCTGAACGAGCGGATGAACTCGACAACGATTCGCACGATCAACAGGAACCAGAAGGCGAACAGCACCAAACCCAGGGTGTGAATGAACACTGCCAACGAGAGCCTGACCTTACCGACGAGGATGCCAATATGCCGCCCGTGCGGGGCGGCAAGAACAGCCTACCGACCGAGTCTGCGGCACACGTTCGTGGCAGCCGGTAGCTGCCCCCTCAAACGGCCAGCCCGGCGCCCTCGTTGCGAAGCGCGCCGGGCTGTACCACCCAGAGCATGAAAGGGACTGTCAAGCCCTATTGGTAAGCGTAGAAACCGGTTTCGGCGATCCGGCGCCGTTCCTCCGGAGTCACGTCGACGTCGGCGGGTGAGAGCAAGAACACCTTCGTGGCGACCTTGTCGAACGACCCGCGCAGCGCGAAGGCCAGGCCGGCCGCGAAGTCGACCAACCGCTTGGCGTCGGCGTTGTCCATCGAGACGAGGTCCATGATGACCGGGGTCCCGTCGCGGAAGCGCTCGCCGATGGTGCGGGCCTCGCTGTAGTCCTTGGGCCGCAGCGTGGTGATCTTGGAAAGCGGGTGGCCTTCCTCGAACATCATCGCCATGCGACGCGGGTCCATCGCCAGCGCGCCGCGGGTGGAGTTGCGCAGCCACGACCCGAGGCGAGGACGCGGCATGTCGGTGCGGTCGAACTCGCGGGGCTGGAAACGGGCCTCCTCGGCGTACCCGCCGCGGTAGCTGCTCGGCGGCGGGTAGTCGGCGGGTTCGCCCCTCAGATCGCGGGGGTCCCGCAGGTCGCGCACGTCGCGGCGCGGATCGTCGTAGTCACGACCCTCATAACGCCCATATTCGTCGTCGAAACGGGACCGAGAATAACCGCGGGATGGACCGCGGTCGTCGTAGTACTCGTCCTCGTAATCCTCCATCGGAGCCATACCGAAGTAGGCCTTGACCTTGTGCAGTGTGCTCATCGAGAGACCCCTTCTAGCTTTGGGATGTTTGTTGTCTGTGATGAAGGTGTGACTACAGTGACTATTCACGGTGACCGTAACCGCCGCGGCCCCATTAGCGCGGTACCGACACGCACACACGTCGAACCATGTTTTACAGCGCTTTCCAGGTCGTTCGACATGCCGGCCGACAGTCCGACCGCGCGCGGAAACGACTGACGGATCCGAGCGTGCTCGGATTGCAGCAGATCAAAGGCCCTATCGGGGTCCCAATCCAACGGTGGGATGCCCATCAATCCGACAAGTTCGAGGCTTTCCGACTCGTCCACCTGCGCGCATAAGCGGTCCACGGCGCCGGGGTCCGCGATGTTGACTCCCCCGCGGGATTCGTCGCCGTCGAGACTGACCTGGATGTAGACGCGAAGCGGCTGTGGCCGCCGCTGCTCGTCCAGCGCGGTACCGATCGCCCGAGCGAGCGCGGTCACCACCGCCGGGGTGTCCACGGAATGCGCGGTGTGCGCCCAGCGCGCCAGCGAGCGAACCTTGTTGCGCTGAATACGGCCGACCATATGCCACTGGATTCCGCGGGAAGAACCCGAGTACACAGGATCCGCAAACAACCGCGCGAGCTCGGCAACCTTTGCCGCCGCTTCCTGCTCGCGCGATTCGCCAACCGCGCGACAACCCAATCTTGACAAAATCGCAACGTCGGTTGCTGGGAAGAATTTGGTAATTGGCAATAGTTCAATTTCTCCGACATTGCGGCCCGCCGCTTCGGCGGCCGCGGCCAGCCTTGATCGCACCGCCGCCAGCGCGTGGGTCAATTCAGATTGGCGGTCGCCCCCCTTTCCCCGCATGGGGATGTCTGCCGGCGTCACGCTCATTCCATCCACACCAATGACGCCAACCGCCCGGTGGGCGCGTCGCGGCGGTGACTGAACAAGGTCGGGTCGGCAACGGTGCAACGCCGGTCGATATCGATGGCAGTCACGCCCAAAGTGCGGAGCTGGCAAGCGATTCCGGCTCGCAGGTCAAGACCGGGGGTCCCGGCGGACGTGCTGGTGCGACTGCCGGGCAGGGCCGCCTCGACCTCGTCGGCCATCGCTTCGGGCACTTCATAGTTGCGCCCGCTGACCGCCGGGCCCAGCAGCACGGAGATGTCCTCGGCCTGCGCGCCCAGGCCCAGCATCGTTTCGATCGCGCGGACAACGATGCCGCGCTGGGCGCCCACCCGGCCGGCGTGAACGGCGGCGACCACCCCGGCCCTGGCGTCCGCCATCAACACCGGCACACAGTCGGCCGTCAGCACCGCCAGCGCCAGTCGGGGCTCGGCGGTCACCAGGCCGTCGGTGTCGTCGAAGGGGGTGTCGCGCGGCCCGTCGACCACTTCGATCCGGTCGCCGTGGACCTGGTTCATCCACACCACCCGCTCGTAGGGCAAACCGATGGCGGCGGCCAGGCGAGCACGGTTGGCCGCCACCGCGGCCGGATCGTCGCCGACGTGGTCGCCGAGGTTAAAGGTGTCGTACGGCGGCGCCGACACACCACCTTCCCGGGTGGTGGTCACCCGGCGAATACGTACGCTCACGTTCCTAGTATCGGGAGGCTGTTGTCCGTAGGGCGACAGCGCTTGCCGGACGCGGCCGGTTTGTCGCGTACTGGCAAGCAAATCGAGACCTCAGCGACGCATGAACGGCGGCACGTCGACGTCATCGTCGTCGCCACCGATGCTCAGCGTCGCGCCGTTGGTGTGGACCGGCACGCTCACGGCGTCGACCGGTTCGAACAACGTCGACGTGAGCTTGCCCGCCCGGGCCGACTCGATCCGATGGGCCCCGCCACCCGTCGACTCGCCTGGGGCGGCGCCGACGACGGGCTTGCGGCCGGGTCCGGCGACATCGAAGCCCGCGGCGATGACCGTCACCCGCACCTCGTCGCCCAGCGAGTCGTCGATCACCGTGCCGAAGATGATGTTGGCGTCCGGGTGCGCGGCGTCCTGCACCAGCGATGCGGCCTCATTGATCTCGAACAGGCCCAGGTCGCTGCCACCGGCGATGGACATCAGCACACCCTGCGCGCCCTCCATGGAGGCTTCCAGCAGCGGCGAGTTGATGGCGATCTCGGCGGCCTTGAGGGACCGGCCCTCGCCCCGGGCCGACCCGATGCCCATCAGCGCGGTGCCCGCACCCGACATGATGCCCTTGACGTCGGCGAAGTCGACGTTGATGAGGCCGGGTGTGGTGATCAGGTCGGTGATGCCCTGCACGCCGTTGAGCAACACCTCGTCGGCGCTGCGGAACGCGTCCATCAGCGAGACGGCCGCGTCGCCCATCTGCAGCAACCGGTCGTTGGGGATCACGATCAGGGTGTCGCAGCTTTCCCGTAGCGCCTGAATCCCGGCCTCGGCCTGGTTGCTGCGTCGCTTGCCCTCGAAGGAGAACGGCCGGGTGACGACGCCGACGGTCAGCGCGCCCAGCTTGCGGGCGATGCTCGCTACGACGGGCGCCCCACCGGTACCGGTGCCACCCCCCTCACCGGCGGTGACGAACACCATGTCGGCCCCACGGAGCAGTTCCTCGATCTCGTCCTTGGCGTCCTCGGCCGCCTTCCGGCCGACCTCGGGGTCGGCGCCGGCGCCCAAGCCACGGGTCGAGTCACGGCCGACGTCAAGCTTGACGTCGGCATCGCTCATCAGCAACGCCTGCGCGTCGGTGTTGATGGCGATGAACTCGACTCCCTTGAGTCCCTGCTCGATCATCCGGTTGACGGCGTTGACGCCGCCACCACCGATGCCCACGACCTTGATGACGGCCAGATAGTTATGTGGGGGGGTCATCATTCGTCTTCCTCCCTGAGGGGCTTGTTCTGTCCCTGCCCGTGTCCGTTTGCACCCGGTGTGTCTGCTTGAAAAGTCTCAACCTCAACCATAGATTTAGAGTTATGTCAAGTAGTTCCGTGTAACCAGAACCGTATGGGTATGACGCGGACTAACCGTGCAGGCGCGCCGACGCGTTGCACGCATTTTTTCTGTGTAGCCGTACTTTGGCGGCCCCTCGCTACCCGGTGAACCCCGCAAACTTCTAGCGGCCGGGTCACAACTCGCAGGCGGTCCGGGTGCGCGAACATCCACCCTCCGGACCCCCCTTGAGGGGGATGGACCGGCGCCGCGCAGGTCAGAGCATATGGCTGAGTCCGATTACGGCCTTCGTCAATCGTCCCCCGCGCCGCTCGCCGGAGGTATCCGCATGCTTACCCACCACACCACGCTGGTGAAGTTCCTCATCGAGGAGCGACGGCGCCACCCCGAGGCCAGCGGCGACCTGAATTCACTGATCCTGGACGTCGCGCTGGCGTGCAAGGCCATCTCGACCCGGGTGGCCCAGGGCGAGCTCGGGGGCGTGCTGGGGGCCTCCGACGCGGTGGACGGCGCGGTGAACGTGCAGGGCGAGGTGCAGCAGAAGCTCGATGTGCTGGCCAATGACTACTTCTTGCGGGCCAACGAATGGGGTGGCCAGGTGGCCGGAATGGTCACCGAGGAGCTCGCCGAGCCGTACCTGCTGCCGGCCCAGTATCCGCGCGGCAAGTACCTGCTCGTGTTCGACCCGCTCGATGGCTCGTCGAACATCGACGTCAACGTCTCGGTGGGCAGCATCTTTTCGATTCTGCGGGCGCCGGAGCCAGGAGTGGACCCCGCCCCCGAGGACTTCCTGCAGCCGGGCTCGCAGCAGGTGTGTGCGGGCTACGCGATCTACGGTCCGTCGACGATGCTGGTGCTCACGGTGGGCACCGGTGTGCACGCCTTCACCCTGGACCCCACCCTCGGCGAATTCGTGCTGAGCCGGCCGTCGATCCAAATCCCGCGAACCACCAACGAATTCGCCATCAACGCGTCGAACAGGCGGTTCTGGGAACCGGCGGTGCAGCGCTACATCGACGAGTGTCTGGCGGGCCGGACCGGCCCGCGGGGCAAGGACTTCAACATGCGGTGGGTCGCGTCGCTGGTCGCCGAGACTCATCGGATCCTGACCCGAGGCGGGGTGTTTCTATACCCGCGGGACGCCAAGGACCCGGCCAAGCCGGGACGCCTGCGCCTGCTCTACGAGGCGAACCCGATCGCATTCCTGGTCGAGCAGGCGGGCGGCAAGGCCAGCACTGGCCGCAAACGTCTGCTCGACGTCGTGCCGACCAGCCTGCATCAGCGGGCGCCGCTCATCTTCGGCGCCGCCGACGAGGTGGAGCTCATCGAGGAGTACCACCGCAGCGACTATGTGCGCCCCTCCACATCGCCCCTGTACGGCGTTCGGGGCCTGTATCGCGTGGTGACCGCCTGACCGACCGGAAAGTCTGAACCTACTGGGAGTAAACACATGTCACGCCTGCACCCGATCATTTCCGTGACCGGTTCTTCCGGCGCGGGAACCACGTCCGTGATGCGGACGTTCGAACAGATCTTCCGCCGGGAGAACATCAACGTCGCGTTCGTCGAAGGCGACAGCTTTCACCGGTACGACCGCGTCGCGATGAAGGCGGCGATCGCCGAAGCGCACGCCCGGGGCGACCACTCCTTCAGCCATTTCGGTCCGGAGGCGAATCTGTTCGAAGAACTGCAATACCTGTTCCGGACCTACGGCGAAACGGGTACCGGCAAGATCCGCAAGTACTTGCACGACGAGACGGAAGCGGCGCCCTACGGCCAGGAGCCGGGCACGTTCACGCCGTGGGAGGAAATCCCGCCGGACACCGACATGCTCTTCTACGAAGGCCTGCACGGCGCGATCGTCACCGACGAGGTGAACGTCGCAGCACACGCCGACCTGCGCATCGGCGTGGTGCCGGTGATCAACCTAGAGTGGATTCAAAAGCTGCACCGTGACCGGACCTCCCGCGGATACAGCCCGGAGGCCGTGACCGACACGATCTTGCGGCGCATGCCCGACTACGTGAACTACATGTGCACCCAGTTCTCGCACACCGATGTCAACTTTCAGCGCGTGCCGGTAGTGGACACGTCCAACCCGTTCATCGCGCGGTCCATCCCCACCGCCGACGAGTCCATGCTGATCATCCGGTTCCGTGATCCGCACGGCATCGACTTTCCGTATCTGCTTGCCATGCTGCATGATTCGTTCATGTCGCGGCCGAACACGATCGTGTGTCCCGGGGGCAAGATGGACCTGGCGATGCAGCTGATCTTCACCCCGATGGTGTTGCGGCTGATGGAGCGGCGCAAGGCGCAGCTGGCTGAGATGAAATTGGCCGCGCTCTAGCTCGGGGCCCCCGCGGCCCTAGCCGGCATTCGTCACGTGATGCTCGGCCAGGTGCTCGATCGATGGGTTGATCACGTCCAGGGCGGGCTTGGGATAAACACCTAAGGCGATGAGCATGGCAAGCAAGGGCACCACGACGGCCAGCTCGCGCGGCAGCAGGTCGCACACCCGATGGTTGCCGTCGGCAACCGGGCCCGTCATCATCCGCTGGTACAGCCACAGGATGTAGATGGCCGACAGCACCAGCGCCGTCGCGGCGCACACCGCAACCATCGGATAGCGGGTGAATGTCCCTATCAGGACCAGAAATTCGCTGACAAAGGGCGCCAGCCCGGGCAAGGCCAATGACGCCATGCCGGCGACCAGGAAGGTTCCGGCCAGCACCGGGGCGACCTGTTGCACACCGCCGTAGTCGGCGATGAGGCGGGTTCCCCTGCGCGACACCAGGAAACCGGCGATCAGAAACAGCGCGGCCGTCGACAGGCCGTGGTTAACCATGTACAACGCCGCACCGGACTGTCCCTGGCTGGTCATCGCGAAGATGCCCAGGACGATGAAGCCGAAGTGGCTGATCGAGGTGTAGGCGATCACGCGGATCACGTCGCTTTGGCCGATCGCGACCAGCGCACCGTAGCCGATCCCAATGACCGCGAGCGCGATCACGAACGGCCGAAAGAGCGTGGCGCTACCGGGAAAGAGCTGTAGGCAGTAGCGGAGCATGCCGAAGGTGCCGATCTTGTCGACCACGGCCATCATCAGCACCGCGGTCGCCGGGGTTGCCTCGGCGGCCAAGCCCGGTAGCCAGGTGTGCAGCGGCCACAGCGGCGCCTTGACGGCGAAGGCCAACAGGAAGCCGACAAACAGCAGATGCATGACCACCGGGTTCGCCGTGAGCTGGCCCGCCGAGACCGTTGCGGTGATCGCGCGGAAGTCAAAGGTCTTGGCGATCAAGTTCAAGCCGATGAGCGCGACGAACATGAACAGGCCGCCAAACAGGCTGTACAGCAGGAACTTCAGCGCGGCCCGCGGGGCACCCTCTCCCCCGTATCTGCCGATGAGAAAGTACATCGGTATCAGCATCGCTTCGAAGAACGCGAAGAACAGCAGCACGTCGAGGGCCACCAGGGCGATGAGCATCATCGACTCGACGACCAACATCAGCGCCAGATACACGGCACTTTCACCGGGCCTTTGCACGTCATTCCATCCGGCGAGCAGCAGCAGCGGCATCAGCACGGCGGTCAGGACCACCAGCACCATGGCGACGCCGTCCAGGCCGACAAGGTAGCTGGCCCCGAATGACCTTATCCAGGAATGCTTTTCGACGAACTGGTACTGCGGGTCCGACGGGTCGAATCGGATGAGCAGCACGCCCACGATCGCCAGGACGACCGTCGAAACACCGAGGGCGGTGTATTTCGCCGCCAACGGCCGGCTGGCGGGCACCGCGACGACCAAGGCCGATCCCGCCAGCGGCGCCACCCACAGCGCAGTCAACAACGGGGCCATCACGTCCTCCCTAGAACGAAGCTCAGTAGTACGGCGCCGGTGCCGAAGAAAGCCGTCAATGCGTAGGAGCGGACGAAACCGGTCTGGATGCGCCGCATACGCGTGGACGCCACACCGATTAGCCGGGCGATGCCCTCGACAGCGCCGTCGATATGCATCAGCTCCACGTCGACCAGCACCCTCGACAACCGCTGCCCCGGCCGCATGAACGCGGCCTCGTTGACCTTGTCGCCGAACAGATCACGGCGCGCGGCGATGACCGGCACCGAAACCCATTCCGAAACGGACGTTTTCACCGGTCGCGCGGCGTACTTGTGCCAGGCCACCGAAATGCCGACAGCGACCGCCGTCAGGGTGATGGCGGTAAGCGTGCCGATGGGGATGGCCGGGTGCGCCTCGCCGATGTCGGCCGGGTTGGTGACCGGCTGTAACCAGCGCTGCAGGGTGCCGTTGACGGCGAGTGCGGCACCGCCACCGAGTGATCCGAGGGCGAGGACGACCATGGGCGCGGTCATGACGGCGGGTGATTCGTGCGGATGGGCGTCCGGTTGCCAACGCCTTTCGCCGAAGAAGGTCAGGATCATGACCCGGGTCATGTAGAACGCGGTCAGCCCGACCCCGACAAGGGTGACGATGCCCAGTGCCTCGTCTGCTGCAAACGCGGCTTCGATGATGGCATCCTTGGAGAAGAACCCCGCGAACGGCGGGATGCCGATGATCGCGAGGTAGCCCAGGCCGAAGGTGACGAACGTGATCGGCATGACCGTGCGCAGGCCGCCGTAGCGGCGCATATCGGTCTCGTCGTTCATGCCGTGCATGACCGAACCCGCACCCAGGAACAAGCCGGCTTTGAAAAACCCATGGGTGAGCAGGTGCATGATGGCCACGGCGTAGCCGGCCGGGCCCAGTCCGGCCGCCAGCACCATGTAGCCGATCTGCGACATCGTCGAGGCGGCCAGCGCCTTCTTGATGTCGTCCTTGGCGCAGCCGATGACCGCCCCGAACAGCAGCGTGACCGCGCCGACCACCACCACTGCCGTCCGGGCGGCGGGGGCGAGATCGAAGATCGGGCCGGACCGCACAATCAGGTAGACGCCGGCGGTCACCATGGTCGCGGCGTGGATCAGGGCGCTGACTGGGGTTGGGCCTTCCATTGCGTCACCGAGCCAGGACTGCAGCGGAACCTGGGCGCTCTTGCCGCAGGCGGCCAGCAGCAACGCGAACCCGATCGCGTTCAGCGTGCCCTGCGACGCTGCGGTCGTTTTCTCGAAAACTCCTGCGTAAGAGAGTGTCCCGAGGTTGGCGAGCATGATCATCAGCGCCACCGCCAGCCCCACGTCGCCGACCCGGTTGACAATGAAGGCCTTCTTGGCCGCGGTCGCGGCCGCCGGTTTGTGCGACCAGAACCCGATGAGCAGATAGGACGCCAAACCGACGCCCTCCCAACCGAAATAAAGCACGAGGTAGTTGTCGGCCAGGACGAGCAGCAACATGGCGGCCACGAACAGGTTGAGGTAGGCGAAAAAACGGCGCCGGGCCGGGTCGTCGCGCATGTATCCGATCGAATAGAGGTGTATCAGCGCCCCGACACCGGTGATCAACACCACGAAGCAGATGTTCAGTGCGTCCAGTTGCAAGCCGAAATCGACGTTCAGGGTGCCAACCTGCACCCAACTGAACAAAATCTGGTGTATCGCGCGATCGTCGGCGGCCCGCCGCAGCAGATCGGCGAAAAGAACGATCCCGCAACCGAACGACGCGAGCACGCCGGCGCAGCCGAGCAGATGGCCCCAGGGGTCGGTGCGGCGAGCGCCGACCAGTAGCGTCGCCGCCCCGGCCAGTGGCAGCGCAATCAGCAACCACACCAGTGACGAAAGAATGGTGTTCACAGCTCGTAGGGTTGCGCACCCGTGGCCGCCGCTACACCCCGAATCGGGTGATCCGGCAGGTGGTTACGTCCGTGTCGCTCGTCAGTGCCGCAGGGAACCCAGCCCGACCAGGCCGGGATCGAACGTCGCCCGGGCCACGACGGAGGTGGCCGCGGCCGCGACCACCACGGCCGCGTCCTGTTCGTGTCCCTTCGGGAAGACGATCTCGGCACTGTCCGGGCCGTCCCGGTGGGCCATCAGCCAGTCGTAGAGCAGCCAGTCGACCGCGCAGGTGACGGCCAGCGGGTCGGCTTCGGGGCTGCACGCCGCGTCGATGACGGAGTTGAGCGCCTCCACGTGCTCGCGCCGCGCGGCGTCCTTGTTCACGCCCGAGCTGTCGAACATCATCATAGACAGGGTCAGCGGAAAGCGTTGTCCCCCTTCGGTTCGCACCACCCAGCGTCCACCCAGCCACGGCCGCGTCGGGTCCACCTGCTGCATCTCGCCGAATCCGCCGACCACCCCCAGGCTGGGTTCGTCTAGCTGGTCGTCCAGCGGTGCCGGCCCCAGCAGTCCGAGCGGTTGCCGGGCCCGGATGGAGAACAGGGCGGCGGTTCCGATGATCTTGCCGGCGCGCAGGTCGGGCTTGATCCCGGTCGCTTCGGTGGCCGCGGCGTACTCGAAGCACAGCCGATCCAGGGTGCGGTGCAAGTCGAGCAGGTCGTCACGTTCGGCCGCGTCGGCGGGACCCCGTCCCCCGCCCAGGATTTCGCCGAACCGTTCGGCCGCAATGATCAGCGCATCGTCGAGCGCTGCCAAATGGGTGGCGATCAGCCGATCCGCTTCCTCGTCGTGCTCCACCAGCTTCTGTAACGACGTGGGCGTACCGGACGGGGTGGTCCAGTAGAACCCGATCTGCCCGTCGGACTGGATGATCCGCGGTCTCACCGCCGCCGCCAGATCACGACCCGGTTGTTGCCGGAGTCGGCGACCGCCAACCGGGCGCCGCGCAGGGACAACCCGTACGGCCAGCACAGCGTGTCGCGCTGCACCGACGTCCACCGGTTCTCGCCATTGGTACCGAAGGTCGGCTGCGCCAGGACGTGATCGGCCGGGCGGCCTTCGGTGGGCACGCCGTCACCCATGCCGTCCCATAAGAGGATCCGGTTATTCGCGGTGTCCGCCACGGCCAGCCGATCTTCCTCGAGCCCGAGGGCGTACGGGAACCGGAACCGGTCACCGGTGTGCGGACCGTACGGCCATTCCTGCGCGCTTTCGAAATCCGGTTGCCCGAGCAGGACATCAGCGGGGCCGTCAGCATCCGGCAGCGGCGACCAGCCCAGGATGCGATGATTGCCGGCATCGGCGATCAGCAGCAAGTCGTCGCGCCCGGTGATGTCGTGCGGCCAGCGGAAACTCGCGGGGCCGACGGTGCCGCCCCGATTCTCTTCGCGGTGGGCGGCGTCCGGTTGACCGAGCACGATATCGGCCGGTTGGCCCGGGTCCGGAATGCCGTTGCGCCAACCCAAAACCCGGCGATTGCCCGTGTCGGCCACCCAGAACCTGCGCCCGATGATGGCGATGCCGAATGGCCAGTAGAACGACGCCGCCGTGCATTCCGCGCCGGCATTGGGTTCCACCGAGGACGCGTCTGCCTGCCCGAGTATGACGTCGGGCGCCACATCGCTGGACTCTGGAACCTTGTCCCAGATCAGAATTCGGTGGTGCCAGGCATCGGCGACGATCAGGCGACCCTCATGCACCAACACCCCGGTGGGCAGGTTCATCCCGCGCTCCGGCCCCCTGCCACCCGCCGCGCGGCCCTCGGTCGAGCCGTCCGGCTGACCCAGCACCACGTCGGCCGGTTGCTCGTCCGCGCCGGGAACGCCGTGCCACAACAACACCCGGTGATTGCCGGAGTCGGCCACCACCAGATGGTGCTCGCCCAGGAACACGCCACGCGGCGAATACATCCACGCCATCGTCGGTTTGGCTGCCGGAAGGGCCAGACCGCCGACCGCCGGCGCGCCCAGCCACACCTCGGGCGACCATCCGTCGGTCAGGTCGACGTCGGCTACCGGCTCAGTACGTGAGGCCAGCGCCGTCGGAAACGCGCCGATATTGCGCCGGACCGTGTAGCGACTCATCCTCGCACTCGGACCCAGACATCTCCGTCGTCGACGCGCAGCGGCAACTGTTCGAGCTGCGCGCCCGGCGCGCTCAGGCATTCGCCCGAGGAGGCGTCGTAGCAGAAACCGTGCCACGGGCAGGTCAGCGTGCCGGTGCCCACGTCCAGGACGGCGTTGTCCAACGGCATTGCCTCATGGGCGCATTCATTGCGGTACGCCGACAACCGGTGATCCACGCTCACCACGATCACCTCGGCGCTCTCCCCCGAATCGGCCGTCAGGCTGCGCACCGTCACCTCGCCGTCGGTCACGTCGTCGACGGGTCCGAGTTTGGCCCAACCGTCCCGCACCCGGCCGGGGCCGATGCGTAGCGCTTCGAGCGGGATCAGCGTCGGCGACGGCTCGTTGGGCAGCACCTCAACGGCGGAGATCGCGGGCACTCCTTCTACCAAGGCCTGCTCGACGAGGTTGCGCAACGTGACCGACGACATCGAGCAACCGTTGCACGCGCCTTCCAACTTGACGTATGCGGTGCCGTCTTCGACCCGCACCAGCGTGACATCCCCTCCGTGGCTTTGCAATTGGGGTCGCACCGAAACCAGCACCCGATTGGCGTGGGTCACCGGGTCCGGGCGAATGATCTCGTGTAGCGACAGCAGCAGGTGCACCACCGGGTCGTCCACCAACTCGAACAGCACGGCGCGCGCCGCGTCGTCTTCGCGCATGCGGCGGACAATAGTCACCAATCCGGCGCGGTGTACCGCTTCGAGCGCGGCCTTGAGCTCCTCCGCGACGGCGCGAGACTTCGGGTCGAGATCGGCCAGCGCTGACACCGCGTCATCGACACGCTTGGCCAGTTCCTCGAGCCTGGGCTCATCGACTTTCGATGTCACAGTCATTGGTCATTCCCCCGCCGTTCATCACTCGCTGCGTGAAAGCGCTGTTTGCCTTGCGATTTCGTCCAGCACGCCGCGCACGGCGCGAACCGAGTCGTGATCCTGCTGCTCCTCGAACAGGAAGCGCGCCTCGTAGAGCTTGGCCTTGGCCTGGTCGAACATGCCCAGGTGGGCCAGCGCGTTGCCCTGGTTGGCCAGCACCCTGGCGCGGCCCAGTGGATCGGTCTCCCGGTCTCGTACGGCCAACACACCCTCGTAGAGTTCCACCGCCTCGACGAGGTTGTCGGCCTGATGCTTGGACGGCGTGTACACCAGCGAATTGGCCAGGTTCAGCTGAACGCTGGCCCACTGCTCGGGGTACTGCTCCGGTGTGTAGACCTTCAGCGCCGAGCGCAACGATTGCGCGGCCACGCCCAGCCGCAACTGGTCGGACGCCTCCACCATCGGCATGGTCAGATACGCCGTCGCGAGGTTGGCGTGCGCGGATGCCCACAGCAGCGGCGCCTCCTCCCGCAGCACCAACTGCAGGGCGGAGTGGTAGTGCGGAATGGCCTTCGACAACCACGCCGGATTGTCTTGGGCGCGTTCATGGATCAAGCCCGCGATGGCGAGGTGCAATTCGGCACGGGCAACGCGAAGGCCGTCGGCGCCGTCCAGCAACTGCAGCGCCCGCTCAAAGCGCTCCTGAGCCGACCAGTCCTCGATGTCCCGGCAGATCGATCCGGCCGCCCCGACCAACACGCCCTGCAAGCACGGCGACACCGTCGAGGCCGCTTCGGCCGCCCGCTCCAGCAGGGTTATCGCGGTTTGGGGATCCCCCGCTGCCAGCGCGTAAGTAGCCTGCGCCGACAGTGCCGCGGCGGCGAGCTCACCGGTGGCGTCGTCGACCTGGGGTGGGGTGTCGCGCCTACCGAGGGTGAACAGCACAAGGTCGACCAGCACGCCGAATTCACCCAGCTCGGTGCGTAATTCGTCGGTGTCGACACCCTCGGGGTGCAGCACGAAGCGGTTGTATCGGGTGACCGGGTCCGCACCGGTCAGGTGGTCGAGCGCGGCCTCGATATCACCGTCGTGCGCGAGTTGCAGCGCGCGCAGTTCGTCGGGCCATTCGTCAGGTAGGTTGCCAACCAACAGCTTTGCGCGCACCAAGTCGTTCTCCGCGCCCGCCGGGATCAGCAGATACCCCAGCGGCAACGGGAACGCGCCCAGCGGCTGGGGCCGGTCCGCGAGCGTCATCGGCGCGTCGAGTTCGGAGGTTGCCGTCATCGTGTCTCATCCATTCAGGGGTCCCCCTCCGATATTGCGTTCGGCGGCGCGCTTGATCAGGCCGGCCGACAACTCGGCACGACGCTTGGTGGCGTGGGTGTCGATCCGCTTTCGAACCACCCCGTCGGCGAACACGACGACGATCTCCACTGCCCAGCGGCCGTTTTCTTCCACCACTACGGTCTGTACGTCCAGCGCTTCATCGGCCGAGCTGTCGGTACGGACTACCGTCGGCGGGCGATCCCGCTGCTCGGGCTGCCCCCCGTCCGTCGGCCGCTCAGCCATGAGAATCACCCTGGCGGTCCCGGTTCGTCGTGCAACGGGATGCGCAACGCCCTGTGCTCATCGTCCCAGCATGCACGAAACACACCCGAGATCTCGCGGTCGGCGATCACCTCACGAATCAGCAGCGAGCGGTCGCCGGCCGGATTGCGTTGTTTGAGCAGCAGGCCGCCGCTGCGCGGACCGCGCAGCGGAACCAGCCACAGGTCACCGTCGCGAACCATGGCGACCACGGCGTCGGACGGAAACCTGCTGGCCGCCAACTCCGCGCCAAGGCGCAGGTACCCGTCGGCGGTGAACTCGACCGTGATCTCGTCCTGGACCACCGGCCGCAGCGCGGCCAGGTATTCGGCCTCGATCCGGTCGATGACCTGCTCCAGCGCGGCCCGCACGGGCTCGGAGAGGTCGGCACCCAACTCCACCCCGCTGACCTCGATGAGATACACGGTGATGTCCGTCGGGCAGTCCTCGGCGAGGGCCCAGCGGGCGAAGGCGATGGCGTGGTCCCACCGGAAGGAGTGGGTGTGCAGGCCCTGCAGCGGAGGCAGTTCCTCCAGTTCCTCGCCCGGCACTTTGAAGATGGTTCCCGGCGCGGAGCCCGTCGCGGCCGCGTCGATGATCACCACCCGTTCGGCGCCGCGCATCTGGAATGCGACGTCCATGCCGGCGGTGCCGCCGTCGACCAGCTTCGCCCCGTCGGGCACACCCCGCTCCCACAGGTGCCGGACCAGGATCGGCCCGACCCCGTCGTCGCCGCGCAGTAGATTGCCGCAGCCGACCACCAGCACCGCGCATCCCGGAGGATCGAGGTTCAGGTCCTGGTTCAGGTCTGAGTCGGCGCCCAAACTGCAATCGTAGGTCGTCAGGATCACACCATCCCGTTGATCACGAACCGGGACATCTCCTTGCCCGTCTTGCCGTCATACGCGTGCACGGTGCACACCAGGCAGGAGTCGAAGCTGCGCGCCACGTGGCCGAGTTCGACCGGGTCCTCGAGGTCGACGATCGGCGACCCGACCAGTGCGCTCTCGATGGGGCCGAGCGCCTGGGAGCTGTCGCGTGGACCGATGTTCCACGCGGTGGGAGTCACCACTTGGTAGTTCTTGATCTTGTTGTCCTCGATCACAATCCAGTCCGACAGCGAGCCGCGCGCGGCCTCGGTGGATCCGAACCCCATGCCCTCGGCGTGCTCGATCGGTTTGGAGTAGAAGCTCTCTTTGAGGTTCAGCTGGTCGAGCCATTCGCGGGTCCACTTGTAGTACTTGGGGCCCTCGTGCATGCGGGCCAACTGGCGAACCATGACGCTCGGCCCGATCTTGTTGTAGATGTCCACGAACAGCGGGTCGTTGTCCTGGTGCGCGGCGGCGTTGGGACCGCCGGCGGCCATCCGGCGCGCCAGCGGGCCGGCTTCCAGCGGGATGTTGCCCAGGTCGCCGACGGCGTAGCGCGGCGACTTGGCCCAGCTGTACTTACCCTGCTTGCGGCCTTCCTCGGGGTCGATCGGCAGCGTTTCGCCTTCGAACGGGTGCAGCGGCTTGCTGCCCTGGTAGAACGAATGCGTCACGTCCTCACGGACATTGGCCTGGTCGAACTCGTACCACTGGCCCTTCGCGAACACACCCGAACGGCCGATCAGCGCCTCATTGCGCCCGGCAATCGTCGGGTTCTCGTACAGGGACGGGTCGAAGTAGGTGCCGGTGGCGATGTAGTTGCCCACGCCGGCGCCGTATTTGTCCAGGCCGACGTCGAGGCAGTAGCGGATGAAGAAGCCGCAGTCGCTGTTGTAGTGCGACTCGTTCTCGTCGACCCAGGCGAGCACGTCCTCCCAGGTCTTGTTCTCCAACCAGCGGTCGATGGTGCCACCGAGCCAACGAGCTTCCAGCCAGTTGTCCTTCCAATGCTCCAGGATGGAAATGGAGCGGGTGACGTCGGACAACGTTGGCGCGCACATCACCCCTCCAGGCACCATGAAACTCGAATGCGGCCACTGGCCACCGAAAATCGCATACACCTCAACGGGTTTTGCCGAAAGCACCACGCCCGGTTGGTAACTCGTGCCGACATACGGGGCGAATCGGCGTACCGCCTCGTCGTAGAGCTTGGACTTGGCGTAATTCTTGTTGGTCAGGTCGATGGCGAAGAGCGCGTAGAAGTAGCGCGGAATCGACTGCAGCGTTTCGCAAGCCTGACAGATGTTGCGGATCAGAGTTGCGTTGGGCGGCATGTGCGTTCGCCACGCGGTGTCCAGGGCGTACGCCGACTTGTACAAGTGGCTGCCGCCGCAGATGCCGCAGATGCGCGGGCACACGATCAGGCCGGCCTGCGGGTCCTTGCCGCGCAGAATGATTTCGAAGCCGCGGAACATCGCGGCCTCGGTCCAGGCCGATGTGACAACCCCGTCCTCGACGGTGACGCGGACGTCGAGGTCGCCCTCGACACGCCCTAGCGGGCTGACGAAAAGATCAAGCGCGGTCATGGTTGGAATCCCTCCTGAAATGTGGGCACTACCAGGGCTGTTGGCGTGCTGGTCGGTCGTCAGACGACGAACATGTCTTCTTTGGACCACTGCGGCGCGGCGATGCGCGCGGCCGCGGCGTGCGCCATGTAGGTGAGGTGGTCCGACCCCTCGGGCACTTCCTTGGGAATCATGCCGCTGACCTTCTGGGTCTTGAACACGGTTCCCGGCGCCAGGTCGAAGTGCGGGAATTCCGGTTCGGTGCAACCCAGGCACGGCATGCCGGCGCGGGTCTTCGACGACTGGCGGTTCCACAGGATCCGGTTGCAGGGCGAGTGGGTCATCGGGCCCCGGCAGCCGAATTCGTAGAACAGGCATCCGGTGCGGGTGCCCTCACCGAAGGACAGCGTCGATTGCTTGTATTCGAAGAATTGCACACGGGTGCAACCGGTTTGGGTGAAGGTCTTGAAGAATGTCTCGGGCCGGTGCAGCTCGTCGAGGGTGATGTCGCCCGCGCGGCCGGTGGCCAACGCAACGATGATCTGGGTGATCCAGTCCGGGTGGGCGGGGCAGCCCGGAATGTTGATGACGGGCAGGCCCATCTTCGACCGGAAGTCCGGTCCCAGGAACCCGCCCTTCTCGCGCTTGTGGAACTGCAGGCCGGTCGACCCCGATGGGTTGGGCTCCATGGCGGGGATGCCACCCCAGCAGGCGCAGTCGCCGATGGCCACCACGATCTGCGCGGCGGCGGCGAGATCGGTGACCCAGTCCTTCATCGGCCGGTCGGCGAACATGTCCATCCGGCCGGTGCCGTTGGGCGCCTCGATGACGGTGCCCTCGAACACGAAGATGTCCAGCGGGCGGTCACCCTTGGCGCAATCCCAGAAAACTTTCTGCGCATTCTTTCCGAGCTCGAGCCCCAATGACGGATGCCACAGCAGATCCAGTCCGAAATCGACAATTAAGTCGACGACGTTCGGCTCCTCGGCGTTGAGAAAAGACATGGTATTTCCGCTACAAGCACCGCCCTGAAACCACAAAACGGAAGCCATAGGAACTCCTCTCGAATGGCGGCCGAGGGCGCGACCGCATTTTGGTGAATCGTGGGCTGTCGATAAACGGTTTTTGGTTATTGGGGTAAACGCCGGCCAAACGCCCGGGCCACCTGTACCAGGAAGCCCATGCCTCGGCTGACGTCCTTGTCCTTGCTGACCCGCCATAGTCCCAAGAAACCCTTGGGGCCACCCGGATCGGCCGTCGCGGCGGCTTTGCCTTCGACCAGGGCCTGACCCATCTCCGCCAGGACATCTGCGGTCTGCGGCTCGACGAGCGGCGAGTGCAGGATCCTGTTCAACGCCGGCGTCGCGTCGACCAGCGCCGACGTGAGCGACGCCAGGCTGGACACCAGCGACTGTAGGTCCACCGATTGCAGCTCGGCTTGGACCCCCGTGCGCAGCTCACCGACCGTCGAGGCCAACGACTCGCTGATCGCGTCACCGCGCCGCACGAATCCGTCCAATCCGCTGACCAGCACCGCCAACAGGTCGACGTGGTCGAGCAGGGTGTTGAGCGACTCTGCGATCGCGGGGTCGTCGAGCCGCTCACGCAGCTGGTCAGCCGGCGAGAGCGTGGCAACCTGACCGTTTGCTGACATAACACCTCCCTTAGCGGATCGGGCGGGCTGTGCCCGATCCTGGGCGACCACAGTGAACTGTGGCCCCGATCACAAAGCTAGCGACCAGTTTGGGGTCTGCCTATCGCTTTCGCGCAACTGTTGTCAGAATTGCGAACAGTTCTACCCGCTGGTGCGCGTCGATGTCGGAGAGACTTGCATGATCACCGTCGATTATTTAGTGAACACTTCACCATCGCGACGGGCTGCTACACGGCTTCAACCAGGGTTTACGCCGTGTCGCGACTGACTCGCCTGGGCTACATCGACGTCCGGCGGACCGCGAACCCGGTGCGGCGCAAAGTGCGCTCGCGTGGCGTCCCGCCGGCCCTGGCGGACAACGAAATCTTCTATACCGAGAGCCCGAACGAGGCCATGCGGCTGATGACCAAGGCGCTGGCGCCGTTGTCGCTGCACGTCCCTCCCGAGAACGCCGACGGGTTTGCTGCGACCATGCACGGCGTGCGGCTGCGCAACGTCAGCATGTTGTACCTCGACGTCCACGTGGCGGCGACCATCGACATTCCCGCCCTCGGCCAGTACTACGGCGTGCACATGCCGATGAACGGCCGCGCCCTGGTCGAGCACCGCGGCCGCAGCTTCGAGGCCAACACCATCTGCGCGCTGGTGACCAGTCCCGGCGAGTCCCTGCACATCGAGTTCGATCACGACTCCCCGCAGTTGCTGATCCGCATCGAACAGCGCGCGATGGCCGCGCACCTGACCCGGCTGTTGGGCCGCAGCCTGAACAAGCAGTTGGAGTTCGAGCCCGAGTTCGACCTGACGACCGAAGCCGCGATGCGCTGGCACACCGCCGTCCAGCTGATCCATTCCGAGGTGTTTCACCCCGGGTCGTTGATCCAGCGCGGCCAGGGCATCGGCGCGATCGAGGAACTGCTGATGAGCACTTTGCTGCACTTGCAGCAGTCCAACTATTACGAGGAGTTCCTGCAGCCGGTCCAGCCCGATCCGCGCCGAGTCGTGGTGCACGACGCGATGAACTACATCGACGACCATCTCGCCGAACGGATCACCATGGATGACATCGCCAAGGCGGTCCACATGAGCGTCCGGTCGGTTCAGCAGGGGTTTCGCGAAGAGCTCAACATGACCCCGATGACCTACGTCCGCGAACGCCGACTCGAGCGGGTGCACGAGGAGCTGATGGACGCGATGCCGTCCGACGGTGTGACGGTCACGGCCGTCGCCGAACGCTGGGGATTCCACCACCTTGGCAGCTTTGCTGTGGAGTATCGCAAGCGGTGGGGCGAGGCGCCGTCGGACACGTTGCGACGGTAGCAACGACGCGTTGATACTGCGCTTTTGGCGGCCTCTACTCGAACTTCCCCGCCCAAAACGCAGACTCAACGCAGACGCGATTACGAGGCGCGCCGCACCGCGCTCACCTGCCGCCAGCCGAGCTCCTGGTGGGACACCAGATGGTCGATCAACAGCTCGGTCGCCATCGGCGGAGTGGGCTGGCTGACGACGTGCCAGGGCCGCTTGATGGGAGTGCCCGGCACGGGCAGTTCGACCAGCGCGCCGGCCTCCAGCTCCCGGCGCACCGCCTGACGCGACACCAACGTGACGCCCAACCCCGCAACGGCCGCGGACACCACCGCGCTGTGTGACCCCAGCACCAGCTGCGGCGGCGTGACATCCAATTCCTCGAGCAGCGCCATCAGCGTGGACCGGGTGCCCGACCCCTGCTCGCGCAACAACCAGGTTGCCGTCCCCGGCGCGAAGCCGTCGGCAAGCTCGGGCGGGCCCACCACGATCAGCGTGTTCGGGCTGATCGCCCGCACCCGGACCTGCTGGCGCAGCTCCTCGGGCGGGCGGCCCGCGAAAACCAGGTCGACTTCGTGGCGAGCGAGCATCGGCCACAACGCGCCCCGCGCCGCCACTTCGACGTGCAGGGTCACGCCGGGATGCTCCGCGCGAAACGACGCCAGCGCCGCCGGGATCAACAGTTCGCCGGCCGACGTCACCGCGGCCAGCCGGATCGAACCGTTCTCCGGATCCGCCTCGCCACGGGCGGCCGAAATCGCCTCGTCGTGCAGGCCCAGGATGCGCCGCGCGTACTCCACGTACCGCAACCCCGCCGGCGTCAGGCGCACTCCTCGACCGTGCCGGTCGACCAGGGCGATGCCGATGTCGCTGCTCAACGCCCGTATCGCCGACGAGATCGACGACTCGGTCACCACCAGCCGTTCGGCAGCGCCGCGCACCGAACCGGTATCGGCCACCTCGACCAGCGCCCGCAGGCGCGCGTTGGTTGTCATGCGCTCTCCCGTGTCTCGAACACCCGGCTGGCCAGCAGGTCTACCGCTTCGATGGTGGTCAGCGCGTCCAGCCCGACGTTGGAAGCAGGGGCAGTGTCGGCCTGCTCCAAGAGGCGCCGCGCGTGCCGCAGCCGGGCCCGCTCCAGCGCGTTGCGCACGCTGCGCGCGTTGGCAAACCACGGCTGGTCCCGGCGCCGGTGCAGGTACTGCCGCAGCACCACCTTGGCGTCCTCGGAGAATCGGTAACCCAGGCCGGTGATCATCAGCCCGGCGATCTCCTCGAGTTCGCCGACCGTGTAGTCCGGGAACGAGATGTGGTGGGCGACCCGGCTCTGCATGCCCGGGTTGGCGGAGAAGAACCGCTCCATCTTGTCGGCGTAGCCGGCCAGGATCACCACCAGATCGTCGCGGTTGTTCTCCATCACCTGCAGCAGGATCTCGATGGCTTCGCCGCCGTAGTCGCGCTCGTTCTCGGCCTTGTACAGGTAGTAGGCCTCGTCGACGAACAGCACCCCGCCCATCGCCCGCTTGATGACTTCCTTGGTCTTCGGGGCGGTGTGCCCCACGTACTCGCCGACCAGATCGTCGCGCGTCACCGCGACCAGGTGTCCGCGGCGCAGGTAGCCGAGCCGATGCAGAAGGTCCGCCATCCGCATCGCGACGGTGGTCTTGCCGGTTCCCGGGTTGCCGGTGAAGCACATGTGCAGCGTCGGCTGCGGAGCGCTGACCCCGAAACGTTCCCGCATCCGGTCGACCAGCAACAGCGCCGCGATCTCGGCGATCCGGGTCTTCACCGGTTCCAGGCCGACGAGCTCCCGGTCCAGCGCGGACAGCACCTCGTCGATGCCCGAGCTCGCCCGGGCCGCCGCCAGGTCGACGACGGCATCCGGGCCGAGGACCTCTCCCTCGGGCTCTGGGGCCGGACGGAAACCGAACGCGGTCACGGCGCCTCGTATCGCTGCCCGACGGGCCGCTCGGTGGCGTACGCGTACGTGGTGTAGCCGATCCGGCGGTCGGCCCGCTCGGCCCGCTCGAGCCGGAACCCGGGTTCTTCGGCGGGCCGGTTCACGATGAACGACAGCGCCGTCGTCTGTCGGCCGAGGCCGGAGTCGTATGCATTGAGCCGGATGTAGCTGTTCGGATAGGCCGCCCGGCAGGCGTTGACCTCGAGCAGCACCCCCGCCGCGTCCTTGAGGTCGAACATCGGCAGCCCCCACATCTCCCAGTAGGTGTTGCGGGGATGCGGGTCGTCGGTGAACTCCACCGACAGCGGCCAGCCGTGCTCCAGCGCATAGTTGATCTGCGCCTTGATCTCGTCGTCGGTGAAGTCGGGCAGATAGGAAAAGGTGCCCTGGGTGATGCGCATGCTGCTGTGCTCCTCTCGCCGTCAGACCCTGGTCGGCGTCGCGACGACGTCGGGGGTGTCGGTGGATTCGTAGTTGAAGGTGATGTCACCCCAGGTGGCCAGCGCGGTGTCCAAAGCGCGGTTGCGCGCCGCGGCCTTCTTGAGGATTTCGGGGCCTTCCTGGTAGTAGTCACGGCCTTCGTTGCGGGCCTTGATCATCGCCTCCAACGCGACGCGGTTGGCCTCGGCTCCGGCGGCGATGCCCATCGGATGACCGATGGTGCCGCCGCCGAATTGCAACACCACGTCCTCGCCGAGGTAGTGCAGGAGCTGGTGCATCTGGCCGGCGTGGATACCGCCGGACGCCACCGGCATGACACCGGGCATCGACGCCCATTCCTGGTCGAAATACAGGCCCTTCCTCGGGTCGGCCGGCACGCTGTTGAGCCGCAGCGTGTCGTAGAAACCGGCGATGCTGTTGGGGTCGCCCTCCAACTTTCCGACGACGGTCCCGGCGTGGATGTGGTCGACGCCGGCCAGCCGCATCCACTTGGAGATGACCCGGAAGCTGACGCCGTGCGTCTTCTGCCGGGTGTAGGTGCCGTGCCCGGCGCGGTGCAGGTGCAGCAGGACGCCGTTCTTGCGCGCCCACTTGGCCATCGACTGGATCGCGGTGTAGCCGATCGTCAGGTCGATCATGACGACCACCGAGCCGAGTTCCGCGGCGAATTCGGCCCGCTCGTACATCTCCTCCATGGTCCCGGCGGTGACGTTGAGGTAATGGCCCTTGATCTCGCCGGTCGCGGCCTGGGCCCGGTTGACCGCTTCCATACAGAACAGGAACCGGTCGCGCCACCGCATGAACGGTTGGGAGTTGATGTTCTCGTCGTCTTTGGTGAAGTCCAGCCCGCCGCGCAGTGCCTCGTAGACAACCCGGCCATAGTTGCGCGCCGAGAGCCCGAGCTTGGGCTTGGTGGTGGCGCCCAACAGTGGCCGACCGAACTTGTTGAGGTACTCGCGTTCCATCACGATCCCGTGCGGGGGGCCTTGGAACGTCTTGACGTAGTGGGTGGGAATCCGCATGTCTTCCAGGCGCAGCGCCTTGAGCGGCTTGAACCCGAAGACGTTGCCGATGATCGAACTGGTCAGGTTGGCGATGGAGCCTTCTTCGAACAGGTCGAGGTCGTAGGCGATCCAGGCGATCCACTGCCCGGGTGCGTTGGGCACCGCCTCCACCCGGTAGCACTTGGCCTGGTAGTGCTCGAAGGTGGTGAGCCGGTCGGTCCACACCACCGTCCACGTCGCGGTGCTCGATTCGCCGGCGACCGCCGCACCCGCCTCCTCCGGCGGCACACCCTCCTGCGGGGTGATCCGGAAGGCGCACAACACGTCGGTGTCCTTCGGCACGTAGTCCGGCTGCCAGTAACCCATTTCCGCGTACGGGATCACGCCCGCGTTCCATCTCTCTGTCATGGCTGGAATGCTGTCAGCGCAATACTGAAGCTGTCTATCGAGAATAAGCCTTCAATACTGAAGTGAATAGTTAAGTCTCATTCGCTACCCCGCACGTTCCACCGATCGGGTGACGCCGGGCCAGTGGCCGGCTTCTTACCGTGAGCCGCATGAACACATGCAGGGAGATCGCCACGACACTGACCACGCCCGGCAAGGGCATCCTGGCCGCCGACGAGAGCATCGCGACCATGTCCGCACGGCTGGAAAAGGCGGGTGTCACCCCGACCGCGGACAGCCGGCGCACCTACCGCGAGATCCTGGCCAGCACGCCGGGCCTGTCCGACGGGGTGTCCGGGATCATCTTCTGCGAGGAAACCCTCACCCAGGTGTTCAGCGACGGGCGACCGTTTGCTCAGGCGGTCCGTGACCTCGGCATGCTGCCCGGCATCAAGGTCGACACCGGCGCCAAGCCGTGCCCGGGCCTGCCCGGCGAAACGGTGACCGAGGGTCTGGACGGACTGCCCGCCCGGCTGGCCCGGTACGCGCAGATGGGCGCGGCGTTCGCCAAGTGGCGCGCGGTCTTCACCATCACCGACAGCACCCCGAGCTGGGGCGCGATTGCCTGCAACGCCAATGCGCTGGCCCGCTACGCCGCCGCCTGCCAGGAGGCCGGCCTGGTGCCGATCGTCGAACCCGAGGTGCTGATGACCGGCTCGCACAGCATCGCGCGCTGCGCCGAGGTGACCGCCAGCGTGCACGCCGCGGTGCGCCAGCAGCTGAACTTGCTGCGCGTCGATCTGGCTGGCGTCGTCCTCAAACCCAACATGGTGATCGAAGGCGAAAACCACGCGACTCAGGCCGACGCCGAGCAGGTCGCCGAGGCCTCGGTTTCGGTGCTGCGGGCCTGGCCGGCCGAGTTGGCCGGGGTGGCGTTCCTGTCCGGCGGCCAGTCACCGCGGCGGGCGACGGCAAACCTCACCGCGTTGCAGGCACACCGCACGCCCTGGCCGCTGACCTTCTCCTTCGGCCGGGCCCTGGTGTCACCCGCGTTGCAGGCGTGGCGCGGCGACGAGACGCGGGTCGGCGCGGCGCAGGAAGCCCTGGCCACGCACGTGGCCGCCAACGCGGCCGCCCTGCGCCTGCGCGGCGAACTTCAGCCCGCCTGATCGGCGCCCGCGGTCAGGGGCACGGTCACCGTGACCGTGGTTCCCGCTCCGGGGGCCGACCGCACGACCAGCCGACCGCCCACCAGCTCCGTGCGCTCTGTCATCGACAGCATGCCGTAGCTGGTGGGCGCCCGGTCGGCCGAGCTGCAGTCGAAACCGACTCCGTCGTCGGCGACCTCGAGAAGAGCTTGACCATCGTCAACGGCGAAGCGCAGCTTGGCGGTCAGCGCCCGCGAGTGCTTGACGACGTTCTGCAGGCACTCCTGGGCAATCCGGTAGAGCGCCACCTCGACATGCTCGGACAGCCGGTCATCGGCCAGCTCCAGGTCGAGGTCCACCTCGGGGATGGTGGCCGCCAGGCTGGCCAGCCCGCCCCGCAGACCCAGATCGTCCAGCACGGGTGGACGCAGGCCGCTGATTGCCGACCGCGCCTCGGCCAACGTGAGGTCGACGAGGTCACGAGCCTTTTCGAGTTGCTCGGTGGCCTCGTCGGCGTCGTCGATCTCCACCGCCCGCGCGGCGGCGTCCAGCCGGTAACTCAGGCTCACCAGGCGTTGCGAGATGCCGTCGTGGATGTCGCCGGCCAACCGGCGGCGCTCGGATTCCTGCGCGGCGATAACCTGCTCGGCGAAATCGCCATGCACCCGTTCCCGCAGGGCCAACTGCCGGTGCACTCTGGCCTGATCCAACGCGCCAGCCGTCAGCCGGCCGATGGCCAGCAGCAGTTGGATGTCGCGTTCGGTGAACTCGCGGCGTGCCACGGTGTGGACATTGAGCACCCCGACCAGCCGGCCCGGCCCGGTCTCCATGGGAACCGACGCCATCGAGGTGAAGTCGGAGCCGCGTAGCGCGGCGATCGGCACGTACCGCGGGTCGTCTTCCTTGTCGCTGGTGATGACGACCGGCTCGCGATGCCGAGCGACCCATCCGGAGACGCCTTCACCGAGTTGCAGCTGCACCTGGCCGATGTGTTGGTCGAACGGCGGCGTCGCACCGGCCAGGGTCAGCGAGCCGCCCGAGTCGTCGAGCACATGCACGAAGCAGACGTCGGCCGGTGTGGCCGCGGTGATGAGGCGGGCTACCGCGGCGGCCACCGGCTCGACGCCCGGTCCGCTCTGCGTGGCTGCCACGATGTCGAGCAGCAGCGCGACCTCGCGGTCGGCGTCGACCAGGCCGCGCACGGTCACTGGTAGATGCCCTCGCGCAACGCCACGGCCACGGCCGCAGTGCGGTCGGCGACGCCGAGCTTGCGATAGATGGAGCGCAGGTGGCTCTTGACGGTCTCGTCACCGATGACGAGTTTGCTGGCGATGCCCCGATTGGACAGGCCGGCCACCACGAACGACAGGATTTCGCTCTCCCGTTGGCTCAGGCCCTGTCGCGCGCCGGGCCAGAACTCGTCGCGCTGCAGCCGAGCCGCGGTGTCGGCGGCGCGAGCGGCCAGGCCGGCGTCGATCGCCCTCGAACCGCCTTGCACATACTCGAGTTGGCGCACCAGTTCGTCGCTGCTGATGCCCTTCAACAGATAGCCGGAAGCCCCGACCCGCAGCGCCTGGAACAGGTACTGCTCGTCCTCGTAGACCGACAGCAGGATCACTTTGCAGGCGGGAGTCCGCTCGCGGATCTCGCGGCACAGGTCCAGCCCGCTGGCGCCCTGCATCCGTACGTCGCACAACACGATGTCGGGTTCCAGGCTCGCGATGATCGAGAGTGCGTTTTCGGCGCCGACGGCTTGCCCGACGACCCGTACCCGATTCTTGAAAGACGCGAGCATCGCCTTCAGACCCTCGATGACCATTTCGTGGTCATCGACCAAAACCACTCGAACGGGTGATGCCGCGGTAGCCGTCATCATGTATTCAAGATAATGGCGAATCCGAATAGCGTCACCACATTTTCGTTCCCGATAATTCCGCGCCCGGCACACCCTGATTTTCCCCACCCTGGGGGATACGTCGCCGCCACGAGTCGCCCTACCTTGAGCGGCAATGAAATTGAAGGAGGTGGCTTGGTGACACCAATTCTGGTCGCATCGGTGCTGCCGGCGGACTTCGCCGAACTCGGCCACGACGTCACCGAGATCGAGCGCGCCGGCGTCGACCGGATCCAGTGGGACGTCATGGACGGCCGGTTCGTCCCCAACCTGACCTTCGGTCCGGACGTGATCGCCTCCTGCCGCGACCGGGTGTCGATCGGCTTTGAGGCGCATCTGATGGTCGAGGACCCGGACTCGACGCTGCCCCGCTGGGTCGAGGCCGGCTGCGAGATCGTGATCGTGCACGCCGAGGCATGTCGGCACCTGCACCGCACGTTGTCCAGCATCCGCGACCTCGGGGCCCGCGGCGGGGTCGCGCTCAACCCGGCCACTCCCCTGGCCGCCGTCGTCGACGTGCTCGACATCACCGATCTACTGCTGATCATGACGGTCAACCCAGGCTTCGGCGGCCAGCGATACCTGGCCAGCATGGAATCCAAGATCGCCGCCGCTAGGACCGAAATCGACAGTCGCGGACTGGAAATCGAGCTTGAGGTGGACGGAGGCATCAGCCCGCTCACCATCGCCGGTGCCGCCGCGGCCGGAGCCGACGTGTTCTGTGCCGGATCAGCGTTGTTCGGCGGAGATATGACAGAACGGGCGAACGCATTGCGCACTGCTGCCGCTGGTGCAACTGGCGATGCCCACGAGATCAACGGAAGGCTGGTGACGCGATGACCATCGCACCGAGTCCAAGTGAAATAACGCCCAGGACAGACGAATTGGACCGGCTGGCGATCAACACCCTGCGGTTCCTGGCCGCCGACGGCGTGCAGGCCGCCAACAGCGGGCACCCGGGACTGCCACTGGGCACCAGTGCCATCGCCTGGACCCTGTGGTCCCGACACCTGCGCCACAACGGCGACCCGAACTGGCCCGACCGCGACCGCTTCGTGCTGTCCGCCGGACACGGGTCGATGTTGCTCTACGCCCTGCTGCACGTCTTCGGCTACGACCTGCCGATCCGCGAGCTGCGCAGGTTCCGCCAGCTCGGTTCGATGACGCCGGGGCACCCCGAATACGGCCACACCCCCGGCGTCGAGACCACGACGGGCCCCCTGGGACAAGGGATTGCGAACGCGGTCGGCATGGCACTGGCGGAGCGGATGCTGGCCGCCCGGTGCAACACCGAGGAACACACCGTCGTCGACCACCGCACCTGGGTGCTGGCCGGCGACGGCGACCTGATGGAGGGCATCAGCCACGAGGCCGCTTCTCTGGCCGGGCGACTCGGCCTGGACCGGCTCATCGTCATCTTCGACGACAACGACATCACCATCGACGGCCCGGCGTCGCAGAGTTGCGCCGACGACGTCGAGGCACGGTTTGCGGCCTACGGCTGGCGGGTGCTGACCGTCGAGGACGGCAACGACGTGCCCGCCCTGGACCGCGCGTTCACCGATGCCTCCTACGGTGACGGCAGGCCCGTCTTCATCCGGGTGCGCACCACCATCGGTTTCGGCGCCCCCGGCGTGGAGGGCACACCGAAAGCCCATGGCAGCCCGCTGGGCCCGGAGGTGCTCAATGCCATGCGCGCACGGCTGGACTGGCCCGACGAACACTTCCACGTACCGCTCGCGGTCAGCGCGACCGCGGCCGTGGCCGTCGCCCGCGGCCAGGCGGAATACATCCGCTGGGCGCGGACACATGCCGAGTGGCGGGCCGCGAATCCGCAGCTGTCGATGGACTTTCCGCTGGACGCGGTTCCCACCGTCGACGACCTGTCGGTGTTGACGCCGCTGGCCGACGACGCCGCTCCCGGTGGAAAGTCCGCGACCCGCAAGGCATCCGGTGCCGCGTTGAACGCCCTGGCATCTGTCTACCCGGGATTGGTCGGCGGATCGGCCGACCTGGCCGCCTCGACCAACACCGCCATCCCCGGCGGCGACGTCGGCCCGGGCGACTTCAACGGCCGCACCATCCATTTCGGCATCCGCGAGCACGCCATGGCCGCGGTGTTGAACGGGATTGCGTTGCATGGCGGGTTGCGTCCGTTCGGCAGCACTTTCCTGGTGTTCGCCGACTACCTGCGCCCCGCCCTGCGGCTGTCCGCGTTGATGAAATTGCCCGTGGTGTATGTGTTCACCCACGATTCGGTGCATGTCGGCGAGGACGGCCCGACGCATCAGCCGATCGAACAACTGGAATCCTTGCGGCTCATCCCGGGTCTCACGGTGCTGCGGCCGGGTGATGCCGCCGAGACGGCACTGGCATGGCAACTGGCGGCCGCCAACACCGACGGCCCCACGGCTTTGATTCTGAGCCGGCAAGACCTGCCGGTGCTCGGCGGCGCCGGACTGGACGACGTCCGCCACTACGGCATGCGCGTTGTCCGGCCGGTGGCCGACACCGCGCACGTGATGCTGGCGGCCAGCGGCTCGGAGGTGGCGCTCGCGCTGGAAGCGGCCGAAATGCTCGGTGCGCGTGGCATATCCGCCCTGGTGGTCTCCGTGATGTGGCGGGAGCGGATCGCGGCCGCGTTGGAGGCCGACGGCACCGCCCTGCCCGATCTGCCGGTGGTGTGGATCGAGGCCGGGGTGACGACCGGCTGGCGGGCGTTGGCGCGGCCGTTCGACACGGTGATCGGCATCGAACGCTTCGGTGCGAGCGGACCGGGACCCGAGGTGGCCGCACATCTGGGCCTGACCCCGGCCGCGGTCGCCAACGCGGCGCTGCGCAGCATCGCGCTGGCCTCGGGGTGACGTGCCGGGCTAGCCGGGATCGTCGTCGCGGGGTTGGAGTTCCCGTTCCGGGTGGTGCATGCAGTTGACCCGGGGTCGCCCGTGGTCGGGATGCTCGGGAGAAATCCATTCGGTATAGCCGTGGGAGTTTCGGCGGGTCACGAACTTTCGCCGTTCGACCATGCGGTTATCCGGCCCGCACGCCAGGGTGAGTTCGTCGATATGCGTGCGGCGCTTGGCCATCCAGCCCTCGAGGTGGTGTACCTGGGTGTAGTAGCCGGGGACGGTGCAGCCAGGGCGGGTGCAGCCGCGGTCTCTGCCCAGCAGTACCAGTCGTTGCTCCGGGGAGGCCAGCCGCTTGCTGTGGTAGAGCGCGAGTGTCTTGTCTTCGTCGAAGATCGCCAGGTAGGGGTGCGAGGGTGAGGCCAGGGATATGACCTCGTTCATCGACAGCAGGGTGCCCCCGGCGGTCAAGCCCCGCCCCGCACCGGCTTCCAGCTCGGCCAGGGTGGTGGTGATGATGATCGAGGTCGGCAACCCGTGGTGCTGGCCCAGGGTTTCCGACCTCAGCACCACGCGCAACGCGGTTTGCACGGCGTCGTGGTTTCGTTGGGCACGGGTGCGCGGGTCGCGGTCGACCGCCTCCGCCGAGGCGCGCCCATCGATCGTCGGGTTTTCATCCGCCGGATTGCACATGCCCGGCGCGGCCAGCTTCGCCAAAATCGGCTCGATGACGGCCCGGAATTCCGCGGTGACCTTTCCGCTGATCTTCGACAACCCGTCGGACTGCTGGTTGCCCAGGGTGATACCGCGGGCGCTGTTCTGCTGAGCCTCCTGGGCTTCCGGTTGGAAGTCTCCGTCGGGCTTGAGGCAATCCTTGAAAACCTGTGCGTAGTTGGCCAATTCGTCGGGGCGGAATCCGGTGGCGACCAGGACCAGTTTGTTTTCGGCGTCCTCGCGGGTGGCGGCGTCGACCCGCTCGGGCAACTTGGCGAAGAACTTGCGGATCACGCTGATCTGCTGACTGTCGAGGTGTCCTTCGCGTTCCGCCTCGGCGGTCGCCGGCAACAGCGGTGGCAGCGGTTCGCCGCTCAGGGCGCGCCGCGGGCCCAGGTCGGCGGCTTCCGCGATGCGTTGGCTGGCTTCGCCTTTGGTGATCCGCAACCGGTCGGCCAACGCCTGCCTCAAGGTGCCACCCAACTCCTCGCAGGTGGCTTGCGCGGCGAGTTGGTTGACCATCCCGTGCCCGGGCACCCGGAGCTTGCGCACGATACGTTCCAGGTTTTCCCTGGCCCGCAGTAACTCCGCGGTGGTTTGTGATTCATAGGTCAACTCGCACATGCGATCCGCGAGGGCCTCCAGCCCGCCGAGGATCTCAGCGATGTCCTCGCTTGTGCCAGTTGACATACCGCAAGTCTACGAAGGTGCACTGACAAGCTTGCCGTCAACAAATTCGCGGAAGTTGCTCTCCCAGTTGGCGTTCAATGACCTGGGTGGTACCGAACGGCGTCTTGCCCACCACCATCCCGGGATGCTCGGCCACCACCCGTCCGATGACGGCGGCATCGGCCCCCTCGGGCCGCGACCGCATGGCATCCAAAACCGCCTCGCTGTGCAAGGGGTCGACGAACGCGACCATCTTGCCCTCGTTGGCCACCTGCAACGGGTCCAGTCCGAGGAACGAGCACGCCGACGAAACCGTCTCGGGCACTGGAATTTTCGCTATCTCGAGTTCGATGCCCACCGTGGCGGCACGGGCGATCTCGACCACGGATGCCACCAGGCCGCCCCGCGTCGGATCGCGCAGCGCGTGCACGGCCGCGCCGCCGGCGTCCAGCATTGCCGCGACCATACGGTGCAGTGGCGCGCTGTCGGACGTGACCACGGTGCCGAAGTCGATGCCCTCGCGCACACTCATGATGGCCACGCCGTGCTCGCCGAGATTGCCCGAGACGAGGATGTGGTCGCCGGGACGCACCCGCTCCGGCCCGATGTGCACACCCGCTGGGACGACGCCCACGCCGGCGGTGTTGACGAAAAGCTGGTCCGCACCGCCCTTGGCGACCACCTTGGTGTCGCCGGTGACGATCCCGACGCCGGCGTTGGCGGCGGCCTTGCCCATGGTTTCGGCGACCGCGCCAAGCACCTCGAGCTCGAGCCCTTCTTCGAGGATGAACCCGGCCGTCAGCGCGACCGGTTGTGCTCCGCTGCAGGCCAAGTCGTTGATCGTGCCGTTGACGGCCAGGTCGCCGATGTTGCCGCCGGGGAAGAACAGCGGTTGCACCACATAGGAATCGGTGGTCAGCGCCACTCGCCCACCCGCGACGTCGAGCAACGCCGAATCGCGGGCCGGGCCGGCGGCGCCGCCGAACGCGGGCAGGAACAGGTTTTCGATCAACTCCTCCGAGAGCACGCCACCACCGCCATGACCGAGGACGATGCGCTTCGTTTCACGCAGCGGCAGCGGACAGACCCAATCGGCCGGATCGATGGCGACCGGAGGTTCAGGCATGGGCGGCCGCCTCCAGCCGACGGAACTGGTAGTACGCCGCACAGGCGCCCTCGCTGGACACCATGGTCGCGCCCAGCGGCGTGCGCGGCGTGCACGACTTCCCGAACGCCGGGCATTCGTTGGGCTTCAGCAGACCCTGCAGCACTTCCCCACTGTGGCATTCGGCGGATTCGCACACCCGCAGTTGCCCCACCCCGAACTTCAATTCGGCGTCGAACTGTGCGTAGCGGGGCGACAGCGTCCAGCCGGACTTGGGAATCATGCCGATGCCGCGCCACTGCCGATCGGTCACCACGAACACGTCGGCGAGGGTCTGCTGTGCGACGGTATTGCCCGCGGCGGTCACGGCGCGCGGGTACGCGTTGCGCAACTCCGGTGTTCCGTCCTCGAGCAGGTCGACGACCTGCCGGACGCCCTCGAGCAGGTCCAACGGCTCGAAACCGGTTACCACGATGGGAACTTGGTATTTGTCGACCAGCGGACCGTATTCGCTGGTGCCCATCACCGTGCAGACGTGTCCGGCCGCCAAGAACCCCTCGACGCGGTTGGTCGGTGAGCTGAGAATCGCCGTCATCGCGGGTGGCACCAGCACGTGCGAGACCAACATCGAGAAGTTGGTCAGTCCGAGCCGCTGGGCGTGCACCACCGCCATCGCATTGGCCGGCGCGGTGGTCTCGAAGCCGACCCCGAAGAACACGACCTCCTTGTCGGGGTTGTCCGCGGCGACCCGGGTGGCATCCAACGGCGAGTAGACGATCCGCACGTCGCCGCCGCGGGCGCGCACGCTGAACAGATCCTGGTTACTCCCGGGCACCCGCAGCATGTCGCCGAAGGAGCAGAAGATCACGTCGTCGCGCGCGGCGATTTCCAGCGCGCGGTCGATCATCTCCAGCGGCGTCACGCAGACCGGGCAGCCCGGTCCGTGGATGAATTCCACGGCGCCGTCGAGCAATTGGTCGATGCCGTTGCGGATGATCGAATGGGTCTGCCCACCACAGACTTCCATGATGGTCCAGGTCTTGGTGGCACGCTTCTTGATGCGGTCCACCAGAGTGCGGGCAGCTACCGGGTCGCGAAATTCGTCCAGGTACTTCATGCGGGTTCCCTCCGTATCTGACCCTCGTCGCCGGCCAACTCCTCGTCGAGGACGCCGAGATCGTGGAACATCCGCAGCGTTTCGTTCGCGGACGCTTCGTCGAGTCGGGTGATCGCGAATCCGGCGTGCACGATGGTGTATTCACCGATCTCCATGTCCGGCAGATAGGCCAGGCACACGGTCTTGGTGGTGCCACCGAAGTCGACGGTGCACATTCGCGTCCCCGCCTCGTCCCACGTGTCGACTACCTTGCCGGGAATTCCGAGACACATTCGATCGTCCCCCTTTCTGGAAGCTTTTCCTGTCGCCGCGCGGCGATCACCGCTTGACCGAGCGCGATTCCGCCGTCGTTGCACGGCAACACCGAATGAGTGAGAACCTCGAAGCCGTTGCCGGCCAGTGCTTTACGGAGACCATCACGCAGCAGTCGGTTGACGAACACCCCGCCGGTCAGTCCGACGGTGGCCACCATACCGGCGGCCGCCTGGCTGACGGCCTCGGCGGTCGCGCGGATCACGGCGTCGTGGAAGCCGGCGGCCAGATCGGCGGCCGCCGTGCCGGCGCGCAGGTGGCGCACCAGGTCGGTGATCAACGGCGCCGGGTCAAGCACGCCCGCGGTTATCTCGAAGTTCAGGGGAACCGCGCGGCCGCGGCGCGCGAGGTGCTCGAGCTCGACGGCCGCCTGTCCCTCGTAGGTCACGTCGTGGCAGACGTCGAGCAGGCTGGCGACGGCGTCGAACAGCCGGCCCATGCTGCTGGTCGTGACGCATCCGAACCCACGCGGAATCTGCTGGGCGAGGACATGGCGCGCCCGCTCGCTGAGCCCGCCGACCGCCGGTATGTCTAGCGCCCAGTCGATGCCGGCCCGGTGCAGCAGGTCCAGGGCGATCCGCCCCGGTTGGCGCACCGCGCCGTCGCCGCCCGGCAGTGCGAACGGTTTGAGGTGTCCGACGCGGGTGAAGGCAGCCGGGTCGGTGACGAGCAACAATTCGCCACCCCAGACGGTGCCGTCGGTGCCGTAGCCGGTGCCGTCGAAGGCGACCGCGAGCATCGGCGTCTCGAGCCGTCCGTGTTCGGCCAGCAGCGACACCGCGTGCGCATGGTGATGTTGCACCTGCACGACCGGTTGCGGGCGTCGACGTGCCCAACCGGTGGTGGCGTAGGACGGGTGCAGGTCGCAGGCGACGAGCGTTGGCCGGCGGTCGGTCATGAACGCCAGATGATCCAGCGCGGCTGCAAAACATGACTGGGTCCGGGGGTCGGCCATGTCGCCGAGGTGCGACGACATGTGCGCGTGGCCACCCGCGTCCATCAGGCAAAACGTCGTCTTGAGGTCGCCGCCGGTGGCCAGGATGACCTCGCCGTCGTCGCACCCGTCGACCGATACCGGCAGCGGCGCGTAGCCACGCGACCGCCGGATCGGCACCGCACCGCCATCGGCGTCGACGGTGAGGACGGAGTCTTCGCACGGCACGTGGATCGGCCGGTCGTGGGTGAGCACCGCGTCGGCCAACCCGTCGATCCAGTCCAGATCGGAATCGCGGAAGACGATCGGCGAGCCACCCTGGTTTGCCGACGTCATCACCAGCGGAGCCGCACCGAGCCGGTCGAACAGCAGATGATGCAGGGGCGAATAGGCCAGCAGGACGCCGATCTCGGACAGGCCGGGCGCTACCGAAGCCAACAGAGAGTCGTCGCGGGCGGGAAGCAACACGATGGGCGCGGCCGGCGAGGCCAGCAACTCCGCCGCTGCCTCGTTGACCGTGCAGATGCGTTGCGCCGCAGCGATATCCGGCACCATAACCGCAAACGGCTTGGCCGGCCGGTTCTTTCGCTGGCGCAGTCTGGCGACGGTCGCCGCATCTTCGGCGCGGCAGGCCAGGTGGAAGCCCCCGATGCCCTTGACCGCGACGGTCAGGCCGTCGTTCAGTGCTGCCGCGGCGGCGGCGATCGGGTCGCTGCCGTCGCCGGGCCCATGCCAGGACAGCGTCGGCCCGCAATCGGGGCAGGCGATGGTCTGGGCGTGGAATCTGCGGTCGGTGGGGTCGGAGTATTCGGCCGCACATGCCGCGCACATCTCGAAGTGCGCCATCGTGGTCGTCGGGCGGTCATACGGCAGATCGGTGATCACTGTGAAGCGCGGCCCGCAGTTGGTACAGGTGATGAACGGATGGCCGTAGCGGCGGTCGGCGGGGTCGAACAGTTCGCGCAGGCAGTCGGCGCAGATGGCGATGTCCGGCGGCACCAGGGTGCGACGGTCGTCGACCGTCTGGCTCTCGATGATCTGAAACCGGGACTCGCCGCGCGGCGGAATCGGGGTCGCCCGCAGTGAGTCGATGCGGGCCATGGGGGGATGTTCGGACTGGATCGCGCACATCGCGGCCTCGACCGCGTCCCGCGCGCCCTCCAGCTCGCAATGCACCGAACCGGAGTCGTTGTAGACGCAGCCGGATAGGCCGTGACGTGCGGCGATGCGCGCGACGGCCGGGCGGAATCCAACTCCTTGGACCACGCCGGCAATGTCGAGACGCAGCCGTACGCTCGTCCCCCCATTGTTCCGACTGCCCAAATCAACCTCCTGAGCAGCAAGCCCCCCGTGCCAGGTGGGCTGGCGGCACGGGCGGGTACGCCCCACGCTAGATGCAGTCCGATGTGCCGACAATCACAATTTCGCACACAAAGTCTGCGTTTTTCCGCACTCAATATGCGCGACAGCGATGGTTCTGGCGAGGCAGCATGGTGTAGTGCACGAGCTGTCGCTGTGTCAGGCCATCGCCGGCGTGGTCAAGCCCCACGCGGCCGGCCGGCACGTCGATGTTGTTCGGGTCCAGGTCGGGGCGCTCCGCCAGGTGGTACCCGAGTCGCTCGAGTTCTGTTGGTCGCTGGTGTGTGAGCACCTGGACGACAGCATGGCCGACACCCAACTGGAGCTCGAGTTCGTGCCAGCCGAGGTGGCGTGCCGCCCTTGTGGGGAGCGGTCGGTGATCGAATCCCGCTGGTCGGTGTGCTGCGCGAAGTGTGAGAGCGTGGACGTCGAGGTGGTGCGCGGCAACGAGTTCCTGGTCACCTCGATCCAGGTGTCGTGAACACCGTCAGGAAAGGCATGGGCAATGGGTAGGTTTCACCGGCACGACGATGGCACCGTGCACAGCCACGACCACGACGACGACGACGGTCACCACCACCACCACGAGGACCACGAGCACGAGCACGGTGACCACTCCGGGTATGAGACCGGATCGCAGCGCATCGAGGTGCTGGAATCGATCTTCGCCGAAAACGACTCCCGGGCCGACATCAACCGCAAGCTGTTCGAGAGCAACGGCGTTCGCGCGCTGAACCTGATGAGCTCGCCGGGCTCCGGCAAGACCACCGTGTTGGCCGCGACCCTCGACGAACTGGCCGGCGAAGTGTCCGTGGGGATAATCGAGGGCGATATCGCGACCGACCTGGACGCCGCCAAACTCGACGGCCGGGGCGCCCAGATCTCATTGTTGAACACCAGCAACGGATTCGGCGGCGAGTGCCACCTGGACGCCCCGATGGTCAACCGGGCACTGCAGGGACTCGACCTGGCACCGTTGGACCTGGTGATCATCGAGAACGTCGGTAACCTGGTGTGCCCCGCCGAGTTCGACGTCGGCGAACACGCAAAGGCGATGGTGTACTCGGTCACCGAAGGTGAGGACAAGCCGCTCAAATACCCGGTGATGTTCCGGTCCGTCGACGTCGTGCTGCTGAACAAGACCGATCTGGTCCCGCACCTGGACGTGGATGTCGACAGCTACATCGAACGCATCAGGCAGGTGAACCCGACCGCAACGATCTTGCCGGTGAGTGCCCGCACCGGAGACGGCATGAAGAGCTGGTTCGACTGGGTTCGGGAGTTCGCCGCAGCCCGTTAGGGCTGGTGCGCGGCTCTGCCCAGGTCGGAATCGGCGGCGAGCCAAAGGTTTTCAACTTTCATCACCCGTCGGTGCTCTAGGACCAGCCAGGCGATGCCACCGGCGATCGCCAACAGTCCGACCACTCCGAATGTCATCACCCACTCGTGGTGCTTATACGCTGCGGAGGCCACACCGCCAATCCACGAGGCGAGACCCAGCACTATCGAAAGCAGCCCAGGCCAAGACAATCGGTCGATGAAGAACTCGCCGGTGTGCGGGCACGTTGTGCGGAAGTGGTCAATGGGATCTTTTGTGTCACACATGATTTCCTCCTTGAGTAGGGCTAGAGCCAAGAGCTGCTCAGCACGCACTGGGTGGCCATCCCCCACCTGGGTGGTCCGCGGCGTGAACATCGGCGAGTGCGCGCAGCAATGCCGACGCATCGTCGGAGTTGACGCTCTCGACGAAGTGCATCAGCGCGGAGCGGCGGGCGGCCACGTCCGTCGCGTGCGACAACGCATCGGCCATCAGCTCGGCCACCAGCTCACCGTGTTCCCGGCGCGGCGCATATCGATGCGCCCGCTCGTCGCGGTATGCCACCACGAGTCCCTTGGCCGTCAACCGGGTGAGGACGGTCGTGATCGTGGTGTAAGCAAGGCGGCGGTGTACCGACAGGGCGTTGTGCAAGTGGCGTCCGGTCTGCGGGCTGCGAGCCTTCCACAGCTCCTCCATGACCGCTTGTTCAAGCTTGCCCAGCGGTCTCACGTGGTCGAGGCTATTCAGCGCAGCAGGTGTTGGCGTCACCCAGAAGGTGGGTATGACGGGTGAGGTCTGAAATAGTGAGGACATGGTCGCGGGCACGGACGGCGCAAGGGTCACACTGCGATTGGCCAACGTCGGCAAGACGTACGGCAGCGGATCCACCCGAGTTGTCGCCCTGCGCGACGTGGACCTTGAAGTCACGGCCGGCGAATTCGTCGTGCTGCTCGGCCCCTCCGGATCGGGAAAGACGACGCTGCTCAACATCATCGGTGGCATCGAGCAGCCGTCCGACGGCGAGATCGAGGTCGACGGTCAAAACATCGGACGCTTCGACCGCAAGGTACGCACTCAATACCGCCGCGAACATGTCGGTTTCGTCTTTCAATTCTTCAACCTGGTGCCCACGCTGACGGCACTCGAGAATGTCGAACTCCTGGCCGAGCTGACCGGACCCGATGCGCGAGCCCGCAGTCGAGCCGCCCTGGAACGAGTGGGCATCGCTGACGTCGCGGACCGCTTCCCCGCCCAACTTTCCGGGGGGCAGCAGCAGCGCGTGGCGATCGCCCGTGCGATCGTCAAGGCGCCGCCGCTGTTGCTCTGCGATGAACCCACCGGAAGCCTCGACCTGACCACCGGGCGACAAGTCTTGGCGGCGTTGAGTGACCTGGCTCGCAACGGTTCTCAGACGATCGTTCTGGTGACACACAATTCCGAGATAGCGCGCATGGCGGATCGGGTGCTGTGGCTGCACTCAGGCGCAATCAGCAAGGCAGAGCGGATCGACAATCCGGTGGACGCATCGGAATTGGACTGGTGAGCCGTACTTTGCGACGCAAATTGCGTCGTGACGTGTGGGGGGAACGGTGGCGCTTCCTGGCGATCGCCGCGATCATCGCGATCGGCGTGGCCGTATTCATCGGCGCCACGGACAGCTACCGAAATCTCGACCAGTCCTTCGACCGGACCTACGCCGCCCAGCGGCTGCCCGACGCGATCCTGTCCGGACTCGGGGCCGCCGCGTTGCGCGACGACGCCGCCGCACTGCCGGGCAGGCCGCTCGTCGAAGCCCGCCATCAAGCCGACGTCGGCATCCGACTGAACGGACACGCGCTGTACGGCCGCGCCGTCGGGGTACCCGCTTCCCGGCAACCGACGGTGTCGTTGCTCGACCTGCGCGCGGGCGCACTGCCCGGCGCCGGGCAACTGGTGGTCGAGCAGCATGTGGCCGACCACTATCACCTTGGCCCCGGAGACACCGTCGAGCTGCTGGGACGGCAAGGCTGGCAACCGGTTACGGTTGCCAGCACCGCGCTCTCACCGGAGTACCTTTGGCCCGCCCGCTCCGCGCAGGAGGTTCTCACCACGCCCGAAGACTTCGGCGTGGTGTTCCTGCCCGGCGACGAATTGCAGCGTGCGCTACCCAACGCGACCGAACAGATCGTGGTTTACGCGCAGGACCGTTCGGCGGCGGACGCCCTGACAGCGGCGGCCGGCGAGCTGGCCCGCAAGGCCGGGCTGCAGTTCGTGCCTCGCGAAGACCAGGCGTCGTTTCACACGCTGCGGGACGACGTCATGCAGTTCCGCAGCCTCGCCGGGCTGTTGCCGTGGCTGTTCCTTGCGGCCGTCGTGCTGGGCACCTATGTGCTGCTGTCCCGAGTCGTCGCGGCACAGCGAGCGGTGATCGGAACCCTGGTCGCCAATGGACTTTCGGCGGCCGCGGTGCGCAGGCACTACCTGGGCTACGGGATCGCCTGTGCCGTGTTGGGGACTGCGCCCGGTCTGTTCGGCGGCTACTTCCTCAGCGAATGGATCACCACCAGGTTTACGACGGCCATCGCGCTGCCCATGCGGCTCACCACGATTCACCCGCTCACCTACGTGATCGCCGCGCTCGCCGCCGTCGCCGTCGCGCTGTTGGCCGCGGTGGCGCCGGCCAATGCGGCGGCACGCATGCAGCCCGCCGAGGCGATGCGGGTCGCCCCGCCGGTGGATCGCGGTCGCCGCAGCCTGATCGAGCGGCTGGTGCCCGCGCTGAGCCGCGTCCCGTCGCGTTGGCGGATGGTGTTGCGGGCCATCCCGCGGAACCGTCGGCGCACGTTGTTCACGGTGGTGGGGGTGGCGGTGTCCATCATTTTGGTGATGGTCTTCGCGGGTATGCGCGACACCCTTCCCGGCACGGTGCATCGGCAATTCGGACAGATCGCCCGACAAGACGGGGAGGCCGTGCTGTCCGGCCCGTCCGATGCGGTGCTGGACAAGCTGCGCGCGGATCCCAATGTTGAAGCGGCCGAGGCCTACAGCGCTTACGGAGTCAGCGTCTATTCCGGTGACCATCGATACGAAACCCAACTGGTCGGGCTGGCACCGCAAACCCAGTTACACACGTTTCCAGGGGATTCGGGCGAAGACCGGCTCACCGGCGATGGGGTCCTACTCGGGGTGGGTTTGCGCGAATTGCTGTCCACCTCGTTGGGAGACCACATCGATATCGTGCTGCCGCAATCGGGGCTCCGGTTCAGCGAGCGGGTCGCCGGATTCGTCGACGAACCGTTCTCGCCGGTCGTGTACATCTCGTTGGCCCAGCTGCGGGCACAAGCGGATGCGCTGCCGGTCAACGGTGTGCTGATCAAGTTCAGACCCGGCACCGAGGAGCGCGCGGCCGGCGACCGGATCGCTGCGCTACCGGGAGTGGTGGCGTATCGGTCCACGACATCGCTGGCGGCGACCATGCGGAAGGCTTTCAGCCTCTACGACACCCTGGTCGGCATCATGCTCGTTTTCGCCACCGTGATGGCGGCCGCCCTCTTGTATAACGCGTTGTCGGCCAACATGTCCGAACGGATCGGTGAGTTGGGTGCATTACATGCCCAAGGCATGGGCGCCGGCATGCTGTCCCGGTTGATCGCCGCCGAAAACGTCGGCCTCGCGTTGCTTGCGATTCCGTTTGGGGTGGTGGGCGGTGTGGTGCTCGCGGATCGTCTGCTGTCCACGTATCACAGCCTCGGCTACCACCTTCGGCTCGACATGCGGCCGACGACACCCGTGGTGGTGGCGGGCGCCATTCTCCTTGCTGCCGCGTTGGCCCAACTATCCGTTGTGCGCCGAATTCACGGCCTCGATCTGGCCCGGATCGTCCGAGAACGTGCCTTGTGACTCGTTGGTCAAGTCCGCGGCCGACAACGGGATTGGCGTCTCGTACTCGATCGGCTGTGCGGGGCCTAGCGCCGAGGTGAAGTCCGACCAGAGTCGCGCCGCGCGGACGAATCGCTGTGACATCGGCGAGCGGGAACGGTCGGTCGATTCGACGAAGTCCGTCGCCGCACGGCGAATGGCCTCGGGCCACAGTGTGTTTCGCACCTCGGCCGCGGTCGGTTCGAAGCAGGTGCCGACGAGCTCGGCAATCGGCACATCCTCGCTGGCTGCTTCCGCGCGGGGACGCCGATGCCACCGCGTCGAACCGTGGGTATGGGCCAGGACCAGTTCACCGGCATCGCACCCCACGGTGATGGTGTGCAGCAACCGCAGCTGACTGTCCGGGTTGCTGGCGCAGAGTTCGTTCTGGATGAGCAGATCGACGGTCACGTCGCCGAGGACGAGCCGACCGGCGGCGAAGGGGCCGTCGTCCGTTGGGTGCGGCACGGTGATCCGGGCCGGTGTCAGCGGGCCGACGACCTTGCTGAGGATGGTGAACAGCGGGTACGCGACATGGATCGCCGACCGCGCATGGACGTAGCGAATCCGCGATCGTTTGTCGAGAGCCTTTGCGGCCCTGATCAATTGCCGTACCGGTGCGACGCGGCTGTAGAAGTCGTTGACATCGTAGAAAACCGCATTTTTCTTGGCGACGCGCAGCAGGGACAGGATTTCGTCGGCATGTACCGGTTGCTCCTGCATGACGTGAATGCCCCGCGCCAGCAACTGCTCGCTGATCTGGACCCCATCGCCGCCGACCACGCCCGAGCGGACCACCACGAATGCGATGTCGATGCTCGGCAGGCTGTCCAGGCGGGTATACAGCGGCACACCCAGTCGATCCGCGAGCTCGGCCGACGCCGCGGACCCGGTGGAGACCAGGCCGACCAACTCGACCGGCGAACGAGGTGCCGCCAGTGCTTCGGCGTAGACCGCCCCGAAGGTCGCTCCGACGACTATCGCCCGCGGCCGCGCCGTCACAGGGCACCCTCTTCGATCGGCAATGCAGAATCGCGGCAACACGATAGCGTCGCTTGGGGAATCGCTTCGGTCACGAACTCGAGCGCGCGCGGCGGCTCATCGATGCTCCAGAATGGGTGGACCTCGGCCGGCAGGTCCGCGGCCCGCGTGGCCGCGAAGGCCGCCACCGCCCCGGTGACACGGTAGCTGTCCGGACAGCTGAACGCGGCCGTCGTCGAGCCAACGCCGTCGTGAGCGCGCGCGACGATCGCGAAATAGGGCTGGCGGCCAAACAGATCCAGTTTGGCCGCCGACCGTACCGCCTCCAGATCGGGCGATCGTTCGTCATCGATCGCCATCCGCTGCATCGCCCGGGTGCTGTGGGCGCCGTCGAACACGTTCATCCAGCAGACATTGCCAATGCCGAGATGTGCCGCCACCGCAACGGTCTCGGCGTCGAGGTGGGGGCGTGCGGTGACGGAGTCCGGAAAGCACGACGCCGGCGCCGGCTCGCATTCGTCGGGAGTGGCGCGCCGAATCACGCCGTCCCGCAACACGGCTCCCGGGTGGCTCTGGGTGTCGTGCAGACTGGCGAGATACTCGAGCACCGAGGCGGGCGTGAGTTCCTGCAATCCGCCACACCACGCGGTGACGTCCTCGATCGCGCCGGTTGCGCGTAATGCGAGCAGACGCAGCAGCAGTCCGGAGAGACCGGGCTGCACACCCGCCTGCAGCACGACGGGAACACCCGCACCGGTCGCCGTGAGCCGGTCCATCAGCGCTTGGTCACCGCCTGGGTCGACGTAGGGCACCCCCGCGGCGACGGCGGCTTCGGCGACCTGCGCGCTGAATGTTGTTGACGGTCCGGCGCAGTTGACGACGACGTCGCATTGTGTCGCCACGGCGGTAACGGCCGCCGCATCGGTGATGTCGATTCGGGCGACGTCGGCACCCGGGGCCACCTCGCGAAGCCGTGCCTCGTCGCGGCCGGCCAGCACGACGGACATGCCGCGCAGACGCGTCAAGACGTCGAAGCAGCCGCGTCCGACCGCTCCGGTACCGCCGAGCAGCAGCACGCCGGTCACGTACCGCTGACCCAAGAGTGCACGAGCAGCTTGGCGACGGCTTCCGCGTTTTCACCGGTCAGACAATCGAAGTGGTTGCCGTCGATGGTGCTGACCGTCAACTCGCCCAGGCAGTAGTCGGACCAGAATGCGGTCATGTCTTCCTGCAGCGTTGGCAGGAAATGGATGTCGCCCCGTTGTCGCAGGAAGTGAATGTCACCCAGGAACGGCTCGGCCGCGCCATGCACCACCGCCCGCAGGCTGTGCACGAAGATCGACCGCAGTTCGGTGAGGGATTCGACATCCCACGACTCGCCCAAAACGCCCGATTCGGCCAGCAACCGCAGGCGTGGCGCCCCGGGTTCCGCGCTGCGCTCGAGGCACGCCGCGAGCACCGGTTCGGCCTCGCCGCGCAACGCGCCGGCCGGTATCACGTCGCCGTACCGGGCCCTGGCGCGCGTGAAGGCGCCGCGGATGGCGTCGTCGTCAACCTGCAGGCCGAGGGCTTCCGGTGGTACCTGCAGGATTTGGGCGAAACAGTAGTCGAGGATGTCGTCGTCTTCGACGTCCATCGGGACCCGGTACGAGCTGGCCACGGTCACCGTGCCGACGTCAATGCCGGACTCTTCCAGACACTTCGCGATCTCGGCTGCCAGCAGCCCGCCCATGCAGTAACCAAACAGATGAACCTTGGTGGGTGCCAAGGCCACAATCGGCGCGCTGTAGCGCGCGGCCAGTGTGGTGAACAGCCGCGCGGGTTCGACCTCGGCGTAGCCGTCGCCCGGAATCCGCTGCAGCCCATACAGGTCGGGCACCTGATCGCCCATCCCGAGCAGCTGCGGCACCAACTGCGCATAGGGCGCCAGTCCCCCGCTACCGTCGTGCACGCACACCGCGATCTCGGTGCCGGGGGTAAAGCCTTGGCCCGCACCGAGGTACACCAGCGGCGAGCCGTCGTGGCCGGAGTTGCTCGGCCGGGACTCCGTGCCGCCGCGCACTGCCTCGGCGGCCGCGCCCAGGCTGGGATTGGAGACCATCGCGCGTAGCAGATCATCCCAGGCCAGGCCGGAGGCTTCAGGAATTTCGCGGCGGATCCGGCCGATCGCCTGGGCCATGAGCAGCGAGTCGCCGCCGAGGGCGAAGAAGTCCGATGCGGGTGAGAAGGATTCGCTGGATGGCAGCCCGAGCACCGACGCCCAGATGTCGGCGATGCGGGACTGCATGGTGTCCAGATGTCCCTGCCACCCGGCCGCACCCGCGCCGGCCTCGCCGTCGGCCCGGGCCGCAGACCGCAGCGATTCGAGTTCGGTCGTGACCGCCGCTCGATCGACCTTCCCGTTGGCCGTCAGCGGCAACGCGGGCAGGCAGATGAGCTGTTGCGGAACCATGTAATTCGGCAATAGCTGCCCCGCGCGTTCGATCACCTCGGTCGACCGCAACGAATGCGCGGTAGACGCGGAGTCACACCAGAACACGTGCTGGCCAAGCCACCCCAGCGGGTGCTCCGGCGGCGGAAAGCTGCACACCTCGCCGAACGGCGAACGCTGCAGGGCGCCAAGCCATTGCGCGTGGGAAAGAAACGCCGCGTTGGTCCCGGCGCGCGCATCGGTGAATCCGTGCAGACCCTCTTTGAATTCCATCGAAATCATCAGTGGGTGGTTGACGCCGGTGGCGTCGATGCAGACGAGGGATCCGCCGGGCGTCAGTAGTCGGTCCAGCATGATGAGTGTGTCGTCGATGTTGACCGCGTTGTGCAGCACGTTTGCGCAGACGATGACGTCGAAGGATTGCGGGCAGAAGCCTTGCTCCGCGGGTGAACGATTGATGTCGAACATTCGGTAGTCGATGAAGTCGTGGTCGGCGAACATTTGGCTGGCCCGGAGCAGGAAGAAGTTCGACACGTCGGTGAACGTGTACCGCACGTGGTAGGGCGCAAGCGCGGTGACGAGGTCCGCACTGGTGCCGCCGACACCGGCGCCGACCTCCAAGACCCGCAGGGGTCGTCGGGCCGTGGCCCGGCTCGCGCGAGCGGCGACACCGGACACCACCAGCCGGTTGGTATATCGACTGATCAGGTTGTCGCGGTAGGCGGCGGTCGCGGTGCCGACCGTTCCCTCGCGGAACAGCAGCCCGAGTGGGTCGACGGCACCGGCCAGCAAGCCGGGCAGGTTCTCGATGCATTCGCCCACGTAGGCCAACAGGTCGTCACCGTAGTCGACGGCGGCACCGAGTTCGCGCACCCGCTGCCACTGGGCGGCGCAGTCTGAAAGTTCTCGATGTTCGGTCAGTTCAAGCCGGGAACCCGGCCTCATTGTGACCAGGCCCGCGTCGACGAGCGCGTCGAGCCAGCGGCGCAGCAGTCGGTGGAGCCGGCCGGGCAGCGAAAGGCGTTGGCCCAGTTCGTCTACGGTGATCGGTTCGCCCGGGCGTGCCACGGTACCCAGGGCCGCGCACATGCTTTCCAGCGCAACCGATCGGGCGGCTGCGGCGAAGCGCAGCAGCTTTTCGCCGTCGAGGTCCGCGGTCTGGTGCTGGTGCGCTTTGCCGAGGCTGCGCCGGACCGCTTCGGAGCTGCAACGGCGTTCGGATCGCTCGGTGTCGTCCGCGATGTCCGGGACGACCGCGGCCGCGATGATCCGGTCGTGCGGCGCCTGCCCGATGGCGGCGCTCATCGCGGTCCGTACCCCGGGGATCCGGCACAGTGCCGAATCGACTTCGGCCAGTTCGATGCGGTGACCGCGGATCTTGACCTGGTTGTCACGCCGGCCGAGCAACTCGATCACACCATCGTCGGTGTATCGACCGAAATCGCCGGTGCGGTAAAGTCGCTCGCCACTGACCGGATGGTCGATGAACGCAGCGGCGGTGCGATCGGGATCACCGAGATACCCCTGCGCGAGACCCACCCCGCCGATGTGTATTTCACCGATCTGCCAGGGCGCCGCGGGCTCCCCGCGGTGGGTCAGAACGTGCACGCTTTGGTTGCGCATCGCGGTCCCGTACGGGACGCTGCGCTCGTATCGGCGTGCCTCCAGCGGATGACAGATCGACCAGATGGCGGCCTCGGTCGCGCCGCCGAGGCTGAGCATGGCGGCCCGCGGCGCCAACGACGCGATCTGTTTGGGTTGGGACACCGGAATCCAGTCGCCCGACAGCATGATTCGCCGCAGACTTGGCAGCGTTTCGCGATCTCCGACGTGCTCAAGCAGTAGTTGCATCTGTGCGGGCACGGAATTCCACACCGTCACGCCATGTTTCGCGATGGAGTCGGCCCATGCCCGCGGGTCGTTGCGCGCCGTTCCCGCCGCGAACACGATGGTGCCGCCGACGGCCAGGAGCCCGAAGATGTTGTACACCGACAGATCGAACGTGTGTTGCGAGACGGCGAGTACGGAGTCGGTTGCCCGAATGTCCAGCCGATCGTTGACGTCGTCGATGGTGTTCCAGGCGGCGCGGTGACTCACCATGACGCCCTTGGGCGTTCCGGTAGACCCCGACGTGAAGATCACATAGGCGGTGTTGTCCGGCGCCGGCGATGGCACCGCAATCGTGGTGCTGCCCGGTAGCCAGGTCGCCGGGTCGGCGAGCAATTCATCGACCCGTCCACCGGGCTCGAACAAGGCGGTCAGCGAGCATTGCTGGGTGATCTGCGCGACCCGGTGGTACGGCCACGCCACATCGAGCGGCACGTACGCCGCCCCGGCGAGCACGGTGCCCAGGATCGCCGCGACCTGACTTGGCCCCGCCGGCAGGCGAATTCCGATGTAGTCGCCAACACCGGCACCGGCGGCGGACAATTCCGCTGCTACCGCATGGGCGGCGGCGAGCAGCCCACCGTAGGTTACCGACCACTCACCGTGCCGGATCGCCACCGCATCCGGCGTCCGCGCGGCCTGTTGTAAGAACCCGGAATGAAGCAAAGCGCCGTTGGGCGGTACCGGGGTGCGTTGTGGAGCCGACACGGCGAGCAGAGGTCGGTCCCATGCCAGTGGGTCGGAGCTGAGCTTCTCCACGGCATCGCGGAAGTCGGCGAATGCGCGGTCGAGTACCTCGTCGCTGATGGCTCCGTCGCGGGTGTCCCAGTTGATCTCGCAGACACCGTCGATCTCGAACACCTGGCAGTCCAACAGCACCTGCGGGGTTTGACTCAGTCCCCGCCCAGGTACCGGACGCAGGAAGGGTGCGCTTTGGACGTCGAAGCCGAGCGTCGACGTCAGCACCACCGGTGAGTGCTCGCCACGGTGTTCGGCGTGTTGCGCCAGCATGCGCGCCACCTCGATGCCGTCTACGCCGGCATGGTCCATGTCCTCGAAGAGGCGCCGGCCGATCACGCCCAGGAGTTCGGCGAACCGGCGCTGCCCGCGTACATCCACTTCGAGGACGCTGGTTCCGGTGAAGTCCCCGACCAGTCGATCGACGTCCGGAACGAAGGGATGTCGGGACATGGTTGTCAGCGTCAACAGAAAATGGTCACGGTCACCGTAGCGGCCCAGGACGCAGCTGAATGCCGTTGCGATCGCCACGCTGGCGGTGGCGCCGCGCTCGGTCGCGCGGTTGCTGAAGGCCGCGAACCGGCTGGCTGCCAACCGCATCGACCTCCGCGAGAAGGTCGGTGCGACGTCCGCCGAGCCGGCGTCGCGCCCGCGACACTCAGGCAGCAGCGGCAACGCTATCGGGGGCGGCAACTCCTCGAGCCGACCCTGCCAATAGTCCAGGTCGCGTTGCCGACGTCGGGAACCGGCCACCGAGTTGCGCTGGCGAGTTAGGTTGAGCAGGTATTCGCGAAAGCTGAATTCCGGTGCCGGAGGTACGTATTCCGGGTCCAACAGCGCCTGCCCGAAGTCGGTCATCACGATGAAGATGCTGACGAAGTCGGCGATCAGCAGGTCGACCGACACGTGTACCAAGGCGTCGTCCGGACCGATGGTCACCACGATGTCATACATCGGGCCTTCGCCCAGCGGATAGACGCGGTTTTTCAGTTCCTCCGTGATCCGGGCGCGGTCGCGTGAAATCTGTTCGCTGTCGGCACTTTCGAGGACCGACAGGCCATCGTCGAGATCGGTCCGGATGATCTGGTAGCCGTCAGGATCTACGACACAGCGCAACATGTCATGCGCGTCGACGACCTTGGACCACGCCGCGCGGTACTGGGCGGCGGACGGTTTCGTCACGCTGTGGTCGACGGCGAACTCCGCATACCCGTGACAACCGACACCGCCCCAGCGAAACGCCGATGTGCGTCCGACCGAATACGCCGCCTGGACGGCGGTGAGCGGAAAGGGCTCGAACCTATCCTGCGGCGCCCGCAGCACTTGAGTTTCGCGCGTCAGCTCCGCGATGACGTCCGCTTTGGCCGCCGACAGCGCCGCTTTGAGATCGGGGCCCAAGACGCCCTGCGGCGCCCGGAAGCGCAGGTTCTCACCGTCGACCCAGAGTTGCACGCCGAGGCGGCGCACCTGGTCGATCAGCGTCGCGGCGCTCACAACACACCCTCTTCAAAGTCCGCACCGTCGGCGGCGCGCAGCTGTGCCAGCTTTTCGCTGAAGTCCCCGATCACGGGGTTCTCGAACAGCAGTCGCAACGTGGCCGCGTCCGAAACTTCGCGGCTCAATCGCTCCACCACGCTGGTCGCGGACACCGAGTCACCGCCGAGTTGAAAGAAGTTGTCGGACTTCGCCACCCGCGCCAGGCCGAGGGCCGCGGCGCAGATCGCCATGACACGCTGGGTGAGCTCGTCGTCCGTTCCGGCCTGCTCCGACGGTGCCGCGACCATGGCGTCGACCAGCTTGTCGAGGTTCCGCCGGGCGATCTCCGGTGAAATCGCCTGCGTGACAAAGTCCCACGACAAGGCCAGCGATCCGTCCCGCTCCCACATCTGGAAGTCCAGCAGCGTCTGCGGCGTTTGCGAAATGCCGTATACGAGCGCGCCGAGATCGAACGACGGCCACCGGGAGTTGTCAACCAGTCCGAGTCCACTGGTGAAGACCACCGGGAACACGGCGTTCGCCGGCCGGCCATGGTGGCGCAGGAGTTCACGCTGCAGCCAGACCGCGTCCGACGAGCGGTGGGGCAGGTCGGTGAGTAGCTGTCGCTGCACTCGACGGGCCTGCTCCCAGATCGACGCGGTCGCCTCGACACGGCACTCCAGCAGCAGCAGTGAGGTGAAATCGCCGATGACGTCGTCGATCCCGGGCACACCGGGATCCCGGTCGAACAGGGTGACGTTCACGCAGAAGTGGGCCGTCCCGGCCCACTGTGCCAGTGTTCGCGCATAGTTGGCCAGCAGGAACGCGGAGGGAGTGACTCGTTCGCTCCGGCAGGTCCGGGTGATTCTTTCCCAATCGGCCTTGGCGACAACCGCTTCCACCCGCTCGAACACCGGCTTGTCGATGTCGAGGATTTCCTGCAGCGAAACCAGCTCCGGCGCCGGCGGCAACGACGACAGGCGGGTGCGCCAGTAGGCGCGGCCCGCCGCCAGCTGGGGCAGCGCCGACTCGTCGGCATCCGGCCACAATTCCGGATGGCTGTTCACATAGTCCGCGAAAGTTGTCTGCAATGACGGCAAGTCATCGACGCTTCCACCCCGATAGAGATGGTCGAGGTGGGCGAGGGCGATCATCATGCTGGTGCCGTCCAGCATGATGTTGTCCATGCTGATCCCGACGATGGTGCGCCGGTCTTCGGCCTGAATCCCGAAGTCGATTCCGGGCCGCGTGGTGAGGTCGATGACCTGATCGCGCAGTCGAGCGCGCACGTCGTCATATTCGTGCACGACGGGCTCGAGCGGCGCGGGGTGCACGACGGCGGTGAAGCGGGCTGGCCGGGTGCCGATCTCAGTGGTCACCGTGGTGCGCAATCCGGGGTGGTGCATGATGAGTTGCCGTGCGGCCGTCTCGAACCTCGACCGGTCGAAATCCGTGGCCTCGAACTCGAAATAGCAGTGTGCCGCAACGCCGCTGAGCAGAAAGCCGCCGACCCGGCCGGCCAGATAAGCCTGTTGGACATTGGTGAGCGGAAACTCGGTGCTGCCACTCGGCCGGCTCGGCAGCGCGGCCTGCGCGGGCTCCGGTGCCGTGGGTGCCCCGGCATGCGCGGCGAGCTCACCCAGCACCGGGTAGTTGAACAGGTCGACGAGGGCCAAATGCCCGAAGCCGGCGGCACGTAGGTCGGCATAGACCCGGGTCGCCACGATGCTGTCGCCGCCGAGCAGGAAGAAGTCGTCGGTCGCGGTGGGTGTTCGGTCATTCAGGTGCCGTTGCCAAATCTCGGCGATCGTGGCGAGCACCGACGGGTCGGCCGCGGGCGCCGACGCCGGGGCGGGCAGTGGTTGCGCGGTATCGGCGCGCCGCGTCGTTTGCGGTCGCGCGGAACGCGGTTGCCGGTAGGCGATGATGGTCACGCCGGGGCCATCCTGCGTCATCTGCGCCGGCTGCCAACGCTGATCCGCGATAAACCGCCACCACTGGTCCGCGGTGGGCAATGAATTCGTCGATACCAGGCCCGGGTTGACTATGGCCGCGCTGGCCAACGTCGCCGAGGTCACCCCGCAGACCTCGGCCACCCACAGCCAGCCGCCGTCGGCCACGGTGAGCGCACCGAGCACCGACCGCGGGTCGGGAAGCTGATGCAGCGAGCCACAGCAGATCACCACATCCACTGCGGTGGCGGCGATCTGTTCCGGTGTCGGGATATGCCGGGTGGTGGTGGCAATATGCCTTCCCGCGGCGATCTCGGCCAGCACGGGGTTCGGCTCGAAGCACAGGTACTCGTCGACGACCGCGCCAAACATCTCGGCGAGCCGTTCCGTGATCAGCCCGGTCCGAGAGCCGATTTCGACGACGCGAAGCCGCCGGCCGAGCTGTCGCGCATGTCCGAAGACCCGCTCGCTGAGGTCGTCCAGCGCCCAGTGCAGCCGCTCGTCGGCGAGCAGCATCACCTCGGGAGACAGTTGTGGGTCGCCGACCAGGGTCTGCGGCGAGGCCGCGCCGGTGACGATGTCGGCCAACCGCCGTGCCGCCCGGGCCGTGGTGGGTTCCATTGCAGGGGCTTCCGGCAGCTGCCGCCAAAGTCGCACCAGCTCCGCATATTCGGGGCGGACCCGCTCGGCGGTGCAGAGACTTGCCGCCGCGGCAATCACTGCGCTGGCCCAGTCCCCGGTTTGTGCGACGGGCGCGACAACCTGGTCTACCTCGTTGCCCCGCCCCGCATGGCGGCGGACCGCGCGCTCGAAGTGCGCGAACGCGGCGGCCAGTGATTCGTCGGCAATGATGCCGATGGCGGTGTCCCAGCTGATCCTGGCGCCGCCCATGTCGTCCTCGACCTGACAGTCCAGCATGACGCCGGGAGTCTGGGTCAGCGTTCGGATACTCGACAATCCGGCATCCCCAGCCGGGACAAGACCCAGTGTGCTGGTGAACACGACGGGGTATTCGGTGGAACCGGCCGCCGTCAGCGCGGCGAGCCGCCCGGTGGCATCGCTGTCGACGCCGACCGCAGCCCACAGTTGCTCTTGCGCCGCGGCGACGGCCGCGGGTGAACCCGGCCGTGCGGCACGGTAGTCGGTGTCGCACAACGCCAGTCGGGTGAAATTGCCCAGCACTTCACGGTCGGCGGGGGCATAGTCCGGCCGGTGCGATGTGGGTACGACGATCGCGAACCGCTCGCCCGCGCCCATGGAGTGCAGCGCGTCGGTGAAGGCCTCGAAGATCAGTGCGGTGGGGGTGACCCGCAGCTGTGCGGCGCGGTCCCGCAGGTCGGCGAAGGCGTGGGGATCCAGCGTGAAACTCGATCGGGCGAAACCGACTCGGGCCTTGCCGTCGGGGCGCTGGGGGCGCAGCGGCAGCACGGGCGGCGCGCCGGCATCGAGGCTCGAATTCTGGCCGCTGTCTTGACTTTCCGCAGTTTCCGTGACGAACCGCACGAAAACCTCTGCGGTGGGGTCGACTTGACGCGGCCGGGGGGACCCCTGGTAGTCGGCGACGATTGTCGCGATGACGGTGGCGAGGCTGCGGGCGTCGAGGCTCAGGTAGTTGATCAGCAGCCCGACATACTGAGACGGGCCGGACGGGGTGAAGCACTGGATGGCCGGAACGGCCCGCGGATCGAACGCCGCGCCGGCCATGCGTTGCAGCAAACCATCCGGGTCGCACGCCTCGACGACGTGTACCGCCACGTGGGCGGCATCGGGATGCACGCGCTGGTCGGTGTCGGACCCCAATGCGCAACGCAGCATCGCGAACTCGTCGACACATCGACCGACCGCGGTCGCGAAGCGGTCGACATCGATGCCGGCCTCGGGGACCTTCACCCCCAGCACAATGGCGAAATAGGTTGGCGCACGGACACGTCCGTTCAACCCCGCGCTGCCCAGTACATAGGCCTGCTGGAGACGGGTCAGCGCAAAGCCCGCTTCCGCCCGGCCGGCGTCGGCGCTGCGACAGGGAGGATCAGACAGAAGTCGACCGATTATGCAGCAAGAGCTGAACTCGCCCAGCGTTTGCCGCCGCAACAGGTGGCCGACCGCTGCCCCGCGCACTCCCCTGCGGTTGAGCTCCGCGACCACCTGCGTCGCGCGCAAACTGTCACCGCCGTGGGCGAAGAAGTTGTCTTCTCGTCGCGTGATCGGGGTGCCGAGCGCCTCGGACCAGACGTCGGCGACCAACTGTTCCACCGCGCTCAGTCCGGTGCCGGTCTCGGCTGGTTGTCCGCCCGCCGACGCCCGCGCGAAGGTCTCCACCTCCATGGCGGCCCAGCGTCGATCGACCTTGCCGTTTGCGGTGAGCGGCAGTTCGTCGCGGCATACCCACGATTTCGGGATCATATACTGCGGCAACCGATCTGCGAGATAGGCCCGCAACTCGTCGGCGGCGGCGGCGCCTTCCCCAGCGCCATCGCGGACGACAACCACCGCGCCGAGCGCCGTGTTGGCGTGAATCGGCACCACGGTCGCGGCGAGTACCCGGGGATGGTCGCGCAGCACGTGCTCGATCTCACCGCACTCGACGCGGTGACCTCCGATCTTGACCTGTGCATCGCGCCGGCCGAGGAATTGCAGGGTCCCGTCGTGCCAGTAACAGCCGAGATCACCGGTGCGGTACCAGCGTTCGCCCGTCTCGTCGACCACGAATCGCTCGTCGGTCAGGTCCGGGGCGTTCTGATACCCGTCGGCGACACCGGCTCCCCCGATCCACAGTTCACCCGCGACATAGTCGGGTCGATCCCGGCCCAGTTCGTCCACGACCCGAAACGCCTGGTTGGACAACGGGTATCCGTAGGGAATCGACACCCAGTCGGGGGCGACGTCGGTCACCACGAACTCGTTGGACCAAATCGCGGCCTCGGTGGCACCACCCATCGCGACCAGGCGCGCGCCCGGTGCGGCATGGTGTAGCCGCCTCGGCATGTCCAGCGGGATCCAGTCGCCGGACAGGAGCACCGTCCGCAAACTCGGCAGCGCGTTGGCGCGCTCCCCCGCGGCGATCAACAACATGTCCATCAACGCCGGCACGGAATTCCAAACGCTGACCGCATATTCGTTGATCAACGTATTCCAGCGGAATGCGTCGCGGCGCGACTGCTCCGATATCGTCACCACGCTGGCGCCGCAGCTGAGCGGGCCGAAGATGTCGTAGACACTGAGGTCGAAGTCCAGCGCCGACAACGCCAGCAGCGTATCCCGGCTGCCAATCTTGTTGCGGCGGTTCACGTCCACGATGGTGTTCAACGCCGCCGCATGGGAAACCAGCACGCCCTTGGGTTCTCCGGTGGAGCCAGACGTGTAGATCACGTAGGCGGTGTCGCCCGGGCGCGCACGAACCGGGTCTCCCGGAGCGCGCCGGATCAGCGTTTCGATGTCGTGCAACGCCGGGCCGTCAACGTCGCCGATTTCCAAGCGCTTTGACCGGATCAGCCCCGACATTCCAGACCCGGAGCAGATGCGCGCAAGGCGGTCTAGCGGCTGGTCCGTGCCGACCGGCAGGTAGCTGCACCCGGCCATCAATGCCCCGAGTACGGCGACGATCTGGGCCGGCCCCTTGGACAGTTGGATGCCGATGATGGAGCCTGGGGCATGCCGGTTCGCCAGCGCCGCGGCGACACTGCGCGCATATTCGTCGAGTGCCCCATAGGACAGCTGGGCGTGGGCGCCCGCAATCGGGTCGCCGTAGGCATCGGCGTCGAACTCGTCGGCCCGCCAACGCAACGCGACCCGGGTGGGATCGAGCCGCGCCTGTTCCCGGAATGCGTCGTAAAGCAACCCCGTCGGTCTGGGCGCGGTGGTGGCGTTGCGTTGTTGGCGGACCAGTCGTGAATGGGGCGGCAGGTCGATTTCCGGGGGCGTAGACCAGTCGTGGGCAGCCAGACCCTCGAGCAGCCTGACATAAGTGCCGAACATGTCCTCGACGACACCGGGCGGGAAGCAGCCCGCACGGTAGTCCCACGACACGACCAGCTCGTCGCCATGGGCGCCGACCTGGTTGTCGATGATCACCTGCGGGGTCATTGAGCACACTTCGCCGACGCAACCGAGCGTGTCCGCGTCACGTTGCGACAGGACGGCCGTGTCCGCCGCGTAGGTGAAGACGACCGGCGCGATTCCACTGTGTCCGGTGCCGCACTTCAACTGCGCTGCCAGGAGTTCGGCGGTCTCGGGTGCGGTCAGCGCGGTACGCAGGCCCCGTTGCGCGATGCGTGCCTGGGTCGCGAAGCCGGTCAGCTCGTCGGCACCGGCCCGGTAGAGATGGGTCTTGGTGAAGTCACCGATCACGTCCGCAACGCCGGGCGGACGACCAAAGGTAGTGACGTTGATCAGGAAGTCGTCGGTGCTGCTCCAATGCCGGAGCACCAGGGCATATGCGGCCAAGAACACCGCCGCCCGAGTGACCCCGTGTGCCCGGCACCCATCGTCCAGGCCCGCTGTCACCTTGGCGCACAACGCGTGTTGCCGACGGCGAAACGCGGTTTCGCGTTCCTCGGACCGGGGCAGTTGTGGGCCTTCGGGGAGGCGTTCGACGGCGGCGCTCGGCGGTAGTTGCATGGCCGGCACGGGCACGGGAACGGTCGCGGACAGCGCGGGCAAGTCCTCGCCGCGATACAACGCCGCCAACTCCCGCAGAAAGATCCCGATGCTGGTCAAGTCGGCGATGATGAGATCAAACGCGAAATGCAGGATGCAGCCGTCGGGCAGCAGGGTCAGTTCGACCCGCCAGGTGTCTCCACTCTCGATGCCGAATCGGTGCGTGCGCAACCTGTTCCGCACCTCGTCGAGGCGTCGGCGCCGGGCGGCATCAGTAGCCGCGGTCAGGTCGTGGATCTGCAAGGGTGCGTGAATGTTCTGCGGCATGACGCGGCCTCGCGTCGCATCGGGAAACATGCTGCGCAGCATCGGGTGTCGCCGCGCCAGCGCGCCGAGGGCGGTGTCGAGCCGGTAGGGGTCGATGGTGGCGCCACTGAGTTCGAAATAGGTCTGACAGCCCACTCCGCCGAGTGGTTGTTCCGCGCCGCGACCGATCCAGTACGCACGTTGCAGCGCTGTCGTCGGTATGTCGGATGCGGCTCCGGGCAAGGTGGTGTCACGTGCGGGGAGGGATGGGGCAGTGTCGAAGAGCCGCTGCCAATTGCGCAGTGTCGGTTCCGCATACAAGGCCGCGAAGTCCAGCTGCCGGCCCCCGGCGGCCGCCCATTCGACCACCTGCGTGGTCATCATGGACGTCAGCCCCAGTTCGGTGAGATCGGTGCCACTGCCGAGTTCGTGAACATGCACACCGAGCAAGCGCGCAACGTATCCCGCCAACTCGTTCGGCGGCCGGTCGGTTCCGGACGGCGCCGGCCGGATGGACACCTCGTGGACGACATCGAATGCGCCGGCGTTGAGCAGCTCGAGTGTCTTGCGGCGCCGAATCTTTCCGGACGTCGTCCTGGGCAGCGCCCGGGGGCGCAACCACACGATGCGTTCTGGTGCGATGTGATGCGCAGCGAGAATTCTGCGCCGCAGCACCCGACTGATGTCGTCGAGATCTTCGCGGGCGGCGCTGACGTCGGCGGCTTCCAAGACCAGCCACCACTCGTGGGATCCGTCGGGCTGCACGGCACACGCTCCACCGCTGTCCACCCCGCAGCGCGCCTCTTCGACGGTCGTCTCGATGTCGTTCGGGAAGTAGTTGCCGCCCCCGACGATGATCAGGTCGCGATAGCGTCCGCAGATGTACAGCTCGCCGTTGCTCCGGAACCCGGCGTCGCCGGTCCGCAGGTAGGGCCCCGCCCCGTCGGCCGTTGTGGCGCCGAATGTTTCGGCCGTCTCCCGGGGCCGGCGCCAGTATCCTCGTGGCAACCCCGTACCGCCGACCCAGATTTCGCCAACATGCCCGTCGGGCACGATGATGCGCCGCTCCGGATCGACGATGCGCACGTCCCAACCGAAAGTGCTGTTGCCGCAACTCACCAGCGTGCGCGTGCGCTGACCGGGCGCCGGCTGATCAATCGCGACCGCGCGACCGCGGTTGAGTTGTTCGGCATCGAAGTTCGTTTGCACCCAGGGGCGCGGGTTACGCGTTCCGGACACGGCCAGCCCAGCCTCGGCGAGCCCGTACTGCGGTGCCATGACGTCGTCGCTCAGACCAGCGGAGCGAAACTTCTCGACAAAGTCGCGCAGCGTGGAGGGGCGGACGGGCTCTGCGCCGCTGACGGCCAGCCGCAGACAGGACAGGTCGAGGGATTCGAGCGCCGCGTCGTCGAAGGCGTCGATGCACAGCCGATAACCGAAATCCGGTCCGGCGATCCAGTTTCCGCGGACCTGACCGACCGTTTCCAGCCAGATGCGCGGGTGGCGCACGAACTCGGTCGGCGGGATGAGGGTCGCGCTTCCACCCGTGCCCAGGGCCAGCAGTGTTCCCCAGAAAATGCCCAAGTCGTGGTACAGGGGGAGCCAGCTGACCGTGTGTATGTCGTCGGGTCGGTTCCACAGCGCCATCGCGATGGCGAGTTGATGCAGCATCGACTCGTGAGTGTTGATGATCCCCTTCGGCTCTCCCGTCGAGCCAGAGGAATACTGCAGGAACGCGACCTGTGGGGCGTCGGTCAACGCGGGCGGCCGCGCGGCGCCTGCCGCGGAGTCCGGTGTCCGCAGCACCAAGCCGTCCAGCAGGGAATCGCGGCCAAGCGCCTCGACGAGGTCGGAGCTGGTGTACACCGCCGACGGGTCACAGTCGCGCAAAATGTGTTGCGCCCGTTGCAGAAACCGCTCTGGCGCACCGGCGGCGGGCAGATAGAGCGGAACCGGGACGAGTCCGGCATCCAGTGCGGCGATGAACCCAGCCACGTAATCGGCATCGCCGGCCTGGGCCATGACGACTCGCGAGCCGACGGGCAGGTCGGCGAAGGCGCCGTCGCGGATCTGCGAGACCCGGTCCCACAGCCTGCGGTACGTCCAGACGTCCGTTCCGCTCGCCTCGACCATGCGGAGCGCGACGGCCTGGGGGCGTCGGGCGACCCACTGCGCAATCACCTCGTTGGCGCGTCGATCGGCTGCGGACGAGTTGGTCGGCTCGACGTAACCAGGTTCGGTCCCAGGCTTGGGTGTCCCAGTCACTGCGAACACCATCCCCGCACCCCTCCCATCGTGGGCTGACCCTCAGCACGCCATGCCAGCCTGACGCATCCCCAGTGGTTGACAAAGAGCGGCTACGTATGCAAGTTACTACCTGCAAACGATGTGCAACACCGGCCTCCATTAATGTCGCTTGTACCGAGCTTGACCGGAAGCCTGGGATCAGCACGAAACCGAGAGCGGTGGATATGTCGTTCGTCAGCGCAGCACCACACTTGCTGCAGGGTGCGGCCCAGGATCTGGCGGGCCTTCGCTCGTTGCTGGCCGACGCCGCGGTACACGTTTCAAGTCCCACCACCGGGATCGCGGCCGCCGCCCAAGACGAGATATCCGTTGCGATTGCTTCATTTTTCGGCGACTTCGGCCGGGAATTTCAAACTGTCAGCGCCCACGCGCAGGCATTTCACGCACAGTTCGTCAACTTGCTGAACGCGAGCGCCGGAGCGTACGGGAGCGCCGAGACCGCCGCGCAACGGACTCTGCTCGGAGTCGACCCGATCGACACGTGGCGACAGGTCGTTGCCAACACGGCCGAAAACGCCCAAACGGTTGTCGGCGCCTCCCGGGCCGGACTGAGCACCCTGGTCAACGGCGTCTCCACCGGATTCACCCAACTTGCGACCAACCCCGCGGCGTTCTTCGGCAACCTGCAGACCGCGGCGCAGTCCGTGTTCCTGGTCGGAGCGCCCGAGGATGTCACGGCGGCCGTCATACGGCACACGCTGGGCGGGGTCACGACCGCGACCAACCCGCTCGCCGTACCTCCCGATCCGACGGTGGTTCCGGTAAACGACGCGCACGGCGAGGTGTACACCGGCCTGCTCGGCGACGGCTACATCCCGACCGGTCCCGACGGCCTGTTGCTGTCAACCATTCTGAACTTGGCATCGTCGCCGTTCAGCGGGGTGGCCCTCGGTGCCGTGGGCCCCGTCATCAGCCCCGCCGTGGCGCTGTGGAACAGCGCGGGGAGCGTTTTCGCCGACATCACCGGCGGCAACGCGACGGGAGCTCTGGGCCACCTGATCAACATCCCCGCCAACGTCGTTGACGCGTTCTTCAACGGCGCCACCCTGAACATCGATGCGCTGGCGCCCGTCTTCAACCCGTTCGTTGTCGAAGGCTCGGGCGGAGCCGAGCAGCTGACGGGCCTGAGCGTCGCGTTCGGTGGGTTGTTCAGCCCGGGCCAGGTGGTCGACGGCGCCAGCGGCGACATGTACTACGGCGTGGGCGGGTCCGCCCTCAACGCCTTGGGGATGCACCTGAGCTTCTTCCCGCCCGACGACTTCGCCGGCGGCAGTATCGCAATTCCCGCGATACCGGTCGGTCCGATCGGTGCCACCGCCGGTCTGCTCAGCATCCTCGGGCAGGCATTGGGCGGCCAGCTGATCTGATGCCGGGCTGGTGCCGGCGCCCTGCCCGTCGTGTCTCGCGGTAAAGCGCACAGAATCGGTTCGCATTCTTCATTGACTATCGGCGGCCGCGCATCCAGGTTAGATACATGCGAATCACTCGCAAGAGGATCTGACGAAGGGCGGAGGGGTCGAAGTGTCGTTCGTGATCGCCACAACGGAGTTGGTGCAGGGCGCGACGACGCAATTGGCGGCCATCGGCACGTCACTGGCCGAGGCCTCGGCCGCGGTTTCGGGCCCCACAACGGCGATCGCGACCGCCGCCCAAGACGAGGTGTCCCTCGCGATCGCCGCCCTGTTCGCAAACTTCGGCCGAGAATTTCAGACAGTGAATGGCCAAGCCCAGGCGTTTCATTCGCGGTTCGTCAACCTGCTGAACTCCAGCGCCGGGGCCTACGCGAGCGCCGAGGCCGTTAATGCCGCGGCTGCTACCAGCGTCGATCCGCTCACCCGGTGGGCTCAAGTCTTCAACACCACGGCCAAGAACGCTCAAGCGTCGTTCGGCGCCGTCCCGGCCGGCCTCAACACGCTGGTCAGTGGCGTGTCCACCGGGCTCAACCAACTGGCGACCAATCCCGCGGCATTCGTCGGCAATCTGCGCAACGCGGCGCAGTCGGTGTTCCTGTTGGGCGCCGACGAGCAACTCGGGTGGTCCGTCGCGCACCACACACTTGGTGGCAACACGCAGGCGGTCAACGGAAGCGTGGAACCTCCCGAAATTGTTGACGTCCCGGACGTGCACCTGCAGCTGTACCAGGGGTTCGTCGGCCTCGGAGATTTCTCGACGGGTTCCGGTCTCGCGACGGCTCTGGTCAATTTCGCGTCGTCGCCGGCCAGCGGTGTGCTCATCGGTGCGGTGTCCCCCTTGATCAGCCCGGCCGTGGCGTTGTGGAACAGCGCGGGCTCGGTCTTTGCGGACATCACCGGCGGCAACCCGACGGGCGCCCTTTATGGCCTGATCAACACCCCCGCCAACGTTGTCGACGGGTTCTTCAACGGCGCCACCCTCAATCTGGACGCGCTGGCGCCGGTGTTCGACCCGTGGGTCTACTCCGGATCCCTGGGCAAAGAACACCTGGAGGGCCTTACCTACACCTTCGGCGGATTGTTCAGTCCAGGGGAAGTGGTCACCGGTGCCAGCGGCCCGGAGTTCTACGGCACCGGCGGTTCCATGCTCAACGGCTTGGGTCCGCATCTCAGTTTCCACCCGCCCGATGACTTTGCCGGCGGCTACCTGAACATGCCGGGCTGGGGAGTGGGTCCGATCGCGGCCGGCGCGGGTCTGCTCAGCGTGCTCGGACACGCGCTGGGCGGCAGCCTGCTGGTTCCGCTGCCGGCCTAACGCGCCGGCCGTTGCGAGCACCGGCGAATGATTGACTAGGTCGACCGAAGCCGTGCACGGAAGGCGACTCAATGAGCAAGTCCGCGCCCGAACTGGGCGAAGTCCAGGAAACGTTGCTGATTCCGCTCTATGCCCGCGCGTGGGACGCCGCGTCCCGCCGTCCGGTGCTCGGCGACAAACGCGCTCGCGAACTCGTCGACGCCATCGACTACGACTTCAGCCGCTTCAGCGGCGGGTCGCTGCCCGGCTCCGTGTCTCGGACGTCGATCTTCGACGGCTGGACGGCCCGGTTCCTCCAGGATCATCCCGACGGGACGGTCGTCGAACTGGGCACCGGGCTGAACACCCGGTTCGACCGACTCGACAACGGCCGGGTGCACTGGTTCGACCTCGACCTGCCCGATGTAATCTCCTTGCGCCGCAAGTTCTTCCATGACAGCGACCGCCGAACCATGATCGCCGGCTCGGTCCTCGACACCGACTGGTTCGACGTGGTGGCCGCCTGCCCCGGCCCGTACCTTTTTCTCAGCGAAGCGGTTCTGATCTACCTCCGCGACGACGAGGTACGCCAAGCGCTCACCCAAATCCGCGACCGCTTCCCGGGTTCGCAGATCGCATTCGACACTGCCGGCCAGAAGATGATCGACAACCAGCACAAGAACAAATCGTTGGCGCAGGTGCGAGGCCGCATGCAATGGGTCTGCGACGAGCCACGCGACCTCGAGGGTTGGGGGCTGGAATTGCTCGACACCAGAACGCTGGCGACCCCGCAACCCGACATCGCCAAAACCTGGCCGTGGCAACGCCGTTACGGCATGGCGTTGGTGTCGCGCCTGTCTCCGGCGATGGTCAACGTCTACAAGTTCAACCTGTTCCGGCTCGGTTAGGACGACTGCAGATGCCAGCCGCGGGCGCGTAGCCGTTCTGCCCAGAATCGGGCGTAGGTCCCGCCCTCGGCCAGCAGTTGTTCGTGGCGTCCGCGGGCGGTGATCCGACCGGATTCGACGACGAGGATCTGATCGGCGTCCAGCACCGTCGAAAGGCGGTGTGCCACAACGATGACCGTGCGTTCTCGGGCCAACTCACCAATGGCGCCCGCCACCGCGGCCTCGTTGACGGCGTCGAGCGCGGCGGTGGCTTCGTCCAGCAGCACGATGGGCGCGTTCTTGAGCAACGCGCGAGCGATGGCAACGCGTTGTCTTTCCCCGCCGGAAAGTGCCGCTCCCCCCTCACCGACGCGAGCGTTCCATCCGTCGGGGAGACGATCGACCACCTCGTCGAGGCGCGCGATGGCGGCGACCCGATGCAGGTCGCCTTCCGTGGCGTCGGGATCGGCCATCCGCAGGTTGTCGGCGATGGTGCCGTCGAAGAGGTAGGCGTCCTCGAAAACGTTCGCCGTCAGCTTGGCGACGTTGCGGGTGCCGACCTCGCGCAAATCGTTGCCGCCCAGCAAGATGCTGCCGTCGTCCACGTCGAAGAATCGGCCGATCAAGCGCAGCAGCGTGGTCTTTCCGGCGCCGGACGGGCCGACGATCGCGGTGAGGCTGCCACTCGGGATGGTCGCATCGACGCCCCGAATCACCTCGCTGCCGTCCCCGTAACCGAAACGCACGCCCCGCAATTCGATATCGGTGCCGGCCGGCAGCACCGCGCGATCGGGTTCCGGCAGCGGCGGCACGGCAAGCAGGTCGCGCACCCGGACGATCGCGTCGGCCGTGACTTGGACGTGGCCGGCGAGGTCACCCAGCTGCGAGATCGGATCGATCATCCGCAGCGTGATGATCAGCAGACCGATCATGGTCGGCAGCGCAAGCTCACCGCGCAACGTCAGAGCGACCGTCAACGCGACGACCGTCGTGACGACCAGCTGCATCGTGCCGAAGCACGCGATCAGCCCCCACGCCCCGCGAATGGTCAACCGCGACTGTGAGTGTTGTTGGCGGGTAAGGGATTCTTCCAGGGTGCCGAGCTCGCGGCGGTTGAGCACACCGTAAGCGCGCAGCGTCGGTTGCATGCGGGCGTACTCGACGATCCGCGACGCGGTGGCGCCGATGTCGGTCTCGTACTGGGCGTCGTTGCGGTGCACGATCCCCATGAACAGCCGCAGCGCGAGCACGCACAACACCGCGCCCACGGTCAACGCCAGCCCAATGCGCCAGTCGCTCAGGTAACTACCGACGATCAGGGTGGCAGGTGCGCTCACGCCGACGACCAGATGGCGCAGCAGGTGCGCCGGAAAGTCCGCCACGTCAACGGCATCCTTGGTGACCAGGCGCGCGACCGGTCCGGTGCGGTCGGCGCCGAACCAGCCCACCGGCAGGGCGGCCAGTTGGTTCCCGATCCGGCCGTGAAAACTGGTCAGCACACCCGTTCCGACCAGATAGCCCAACGACGTGCTCCACGCCAGCAATCCATGATGCACCACAACGGTCACGGCGATCGCCGCGATGCAGAACCAGAGCTGACCCCACTGGGTGGGCCGCTGTATCAGGGCACCGATCAGGGGGACGACGAACAGGAACCCCAGGCCCTGCAGAACTCCCTGCGCGGCTTGCACGACCAGCATCCTGCGCAGGTTTCGGCGCCCACGGTCGTCGAGCAATTCGAGCAGATAGCGAATGATGATGCTCACCGCCCAACCTCCAGTTGCTCGGCGACGTCGAATTCGACGTTCCTCTCCTGCTCCCACAGCCGTGCATAGATTCCGTTGTTGCGCAGCAATTCCGGGTGCGTACCGGCCTCGGCGATGCGGCCTCGGTCGAGTACGGCGATGGCGTCAGCACCCCGAATTGTGTTGAGCCGGTGGGCGATCACCAGCACCGTCCGGCCGCGCGCGACCTCGCTGAGGGCCTCCTGGATGCGGGCCTCGTTTTCCGGGTCGGCGCTTGCGGTGGCCTCGTCGAGCACCAGGATCGGACGATCGGCCAGGATCGCCCGGGCGATGCAGACGCGCTGTCGTTCACCGTTGGACAGCGCGGCGTCTTCGCCGACAACCGAGTCGAACCCGCGCGGCAATGCTTCGATCGTGGACAAGATTTGGGCTTTCTCCGCTGCGCTGCGCACCGCCGCATCGTCGGCGTCGGGGCGACCGAGACGGATGTTGTCGCGAATGCTCATGGCCGACAACAGATGCGAGTCCTGGAAGACAAACGCGACGTGGTGATACAACTCGGCCGGGTCTATGTCGCGCAGATCGACTCCGTACAGTTCGACCGAACCTTCGCAAGGGTCATTGAATCTGGGCAACAGCTTGGCCAAGGTGGATTTCCCGGAACCCGACGGTCCGACCAGCGCGGTGATCGTCCCCCGATCGAGACGAAGGTCGATCCCGTTGAGTGCGACCGTGTCGCCGTAGGTGACCCGCACGCCGCGCAGCCGAACCACCGGCCCAGCGGTCGAGGGATCGAGCTGGACCGGCTCACTCGGGGTCGGAAGCTCTGGGGTGGCCAGCAATTCCCGGATCTCGCGGTAGACCTTCAGCGCGGTCACCAAGGGGTGCACCGACATCAACAGGGTCATCCATCCCGACGTGATGACGGTGCCGAACACCAAGAACGCAATGAAGACTCCCAGTGGGAGATCGCCGTTGGCGGCGAGGATTCCGCCCGTCGTCGCAACGACGAGCAGGATGCTCGGCGGTGACAGCAGTATCTCCGCGGTGACGCTCGCGACGCTGGTGGATTTGGCCCAGTCGAGGAAGAAGTGCGCGAAAGCGCGAGATACCTCCCGGAACCGGCGACTCGGCGCGCCCGGCGTGCCGAAAGCCTTCACGACACCGATGCCGTTCACGAACTCGACGGCCGCGCCGTTGAGGCGCGCGAGCCATTCCATGAACTCGGGATACTTGGTCCCCGCGCTGGCCGCGGCGCGTTGGTACGCGGCAGCCCCGGCCAACACCGGGAGCAGGGTGGCCAATGCCATGCGCCAGTCGAGAACGAAGAGGTAGACGAACGCCACCACAGGCGGCACCGCGGCCGCGCTGATCTCGACGATCGAGTGCGCGATGAGCCGGTGCAGGGCGGCGACGTCGTCTTCCACAGCCTTCTTGACGATCCCGGAGTTGCGATCGCTGAACCAGCCGAGCGGCACCCTGCTCAGCTTGGCCAGGAGTTCACGGCGGATCCGAAACGACACCCGGATGTCGGCGAGATGCGTCATCACTCCCGCGGCCAGGACGCCCAATTGTCTTGCGGCCAGCGCGACGACCGCCACGACGATGATCGGCCAGACGTCGGTGTCGCCCACGAGAAGTCGCCGGCTCACCTCTACGACGGCGAACAGTGGCGCCATGCCGGCCAGCGAGCTGACCGCGGCCAGCAGACCACAGCCGATCAGAGTTGCGCGCGCCGACTTGAGAATTCCCGGCGGTTGCGCGGCTGTTGGTTCAGTGTCTGGTCGCACGCACACCCTCCGTCGCACTGTCTTGCGGCGGGCCGGCCCCGCAACAAGGCTCTACCTCATCACGTTTGAGGTCACGTTAGAGGCCCGTTTATGGCCCGAGTGCTACCCGCGCGCAATTGCGTCAACCATAGATCTGCCGGTTCCTCATGCGAAAGATTTGCAGTAACGTCGGAGGCGATTGCCTGACGCAAGCGATTCGCGGGAGGTGGCTTGATGGATAAGCCCTCACCTGATTTAAGCGCCGCGTTCCGTAGACGTTGCTGAATCCCCGGTGCGCCCGTGCGTCGGCTGATCATTCCGGCTGCCATCCCGCGGCACGATTGCGCTAAGTGCAGCCCGCGGGGGCGGTGGGATGCGACAATGTCGCGCGTACGGCGATGATGATGCAGGAAGCCGGTGAAAATCCGGCGCGGTCCCGCCACTGTCATCGGGGAGCGACCCTCACAGGCCACGGCTATTGGTTGGAAGGCGAGGCGAGCGGTGATCCGAGAGCCAGGAGACTCACATCATCGCGACCTGCTAACCCGGAGCGGAGCACTCCGGAGAGAGCTGGCGCCTTATGACGCTATATCCGTCGTCCGGCGGTCCCTGTATTGCGTGCGCGCCCACTGATGCGCTGATCGCCCTCTTGCCCCCTGGGACCGGTTGGCAATGACCGGCCCGGTGTGGATGGCTTTCCCGCCGGAGGTGCACTCGGCGCTGCTGTCCAGCGGCCCGGGACCGGGTCCGCTGCTCGCCTCCGCGGCGGCGTGGCGGGCGCTGAGCACCGAATACGCCGAGGCCGCCGAGGAGCTGACGACGCTGCTGGGAACGGTCCAGGCCGGTGCCTGGGAGGGCCCGACCGCGGCGGCGTACGCCGCCGCCCACCCACCGTTTCTGGCGTGGCTGACACAGGCCGGCGTCGACAGCGCCGCGACAGCCACCCTGCAGGAGACCGTGGCCAGCGCCTACACGACCGCTCTGGCTGCCATGCCCACCCTCGGTGAGTTGGCCGCCAACCACGCCATACACGCGGCATTGGTGGCGACGAATTTCTTTGGCATCAACACCATTCCGATCGCGCTCAACGAGGCCGACTATGTCCGGATGTGGGTTCAGGCCGCCACGACGATGAGCACCTATCAGGGAGTCTCGGCCGCGGCGTTGGGTGCATCACCGCCACCGCAACCGGCGCCGGCGATCGTCAAGGCCGACGGAACCCAAAATGGCGGCGCCCCCGCGGCTGCCTCGTCCGACCCGTTCGCGGCGATCACCGACTTTTTCGCGGCGGTCGAACGGGTCTTCAACAGTGTCGGCGCTGAAAGCGGCGGCGACCTGATCTCTTACATCTTCAGCGTTCCGCCCGGCACCGATCCGGTGTCGTGGTTCGTCGGAAAGATCGGCTCCTTGTCGTCCCCGGTCAGCGGCTACCCGGCCCTACTGCAGGGCCTTACGAGTGCGGCGGGGAACAACCCCGCGTTGCTCGCCCTGGCCTACTTGTTCGGCGCGGCCGCGATCGGCTACGACCTGACGATCCAGGTCATCCAGTTCGTCGTCACCTTTCCCCTGTTGGGGGTCACCCTGGCCGCCCCGTTGCTGGCCGTTCCGGCGGGATTGGCCGGAGTGGGGGCTGCCGGCGTTGTGGGCATCGTCGAGGTGGCCGCTCACGCGCACGCGGACGTGGCCCCGATCCCGGAGGCGCCCGCCGTCCCCGCCGTAACCCCTGCGCCGTCGTCGGTTTCGGCCGCTGCCGCTCCGGCCGCGGCGCCAGCGGCGGCGCCCACGGTTGCCCCGGCGACTCCGATAGCGGGTCCCACGGTTGCCACCCCCCTCGGGCCCAGCGCACCACCACCCGGGAGCGTGGGCGCGGGGCCATTCCCCTACCTGGTGGGCGGCGCGGCCAAGATGGGTGTCCTGGCAACTGCGCAGACCGGCGTCAAGCGCAAGGCCGCCCAACCGGATATTGCGGCGCTCCCGGCGGCCGTCGCGGCGGCCGCGCGGGACAAGACCCGGTCGCGTCGCAAACGGCGGGACAAGGTCGAGATGAAAGGCCGCGGTTATGAATACATGGACTTGGACGGCGGTGCTGTCGACGACCCCGGCCCCGTGGCGCCCACCGCTGCATCGGACCGTGGCGCGGGCCTCCTGGGTGCCGCCGAGGCAGCTCGCCAGGAGGAGGTCGTTGCCCCGGCCGCGGGGTTGACCACGCTTGTTGACGACGGATTCGACGGCGCGCCACGAGAGCCGATGATGCCGAGCACCTGGGCGCGGGGGCCGTCCTGGGATAGCGAATCATGAACCGGGGGGTGACATGTCTTTCCTCGTGACGCCGGAGTCGTTGGCGTCGGCGGCAGCGGACTTGGCGAATATCCGTGCGGCGCTGGACGAGGCGCGCGCGGCGGCCGCGGCTCCGACGACCACGCTGGCGGCTGCCGCCGCCGATGAAGTATCGGCCGCAGCGGCCGCGCTGTTCGCTGGTTTCGGCCGGGAGTTTCAGGCGATCAGCTTGCAGGCCAACGCATTTCATCAGCAGTTCGTTCAAGCCCTGAGCGCGGCGGCCGCAGCGTATCTGGGCGCGGAGACGCTCAGCGCCTCGGCACTGATGGGTGCATCCGGCGAGGCCCTGCCCGCTGCCGGCATTGCCACGCTGATCATGGGCGGCACCGGCAACCCCCTCCCAACTGCCGCTTATGTGAACAACATCTACAACGCCTACATCGCGCCGCTCATCGCTCCGCTGACCGCGATTCCCACCGGGTTGACCACCCCGGAGCAGGGCTTCCCGCTGACCGGTCTGAACAGTTTGACGTTCGACACGTCGATCGCGCGTGGGGTCGAGATCCTGCGGCAGGCGATCGCGGCTCAACCGGCGGACACCCAAACCGTCGTCTTCGGTTTCTCCCAGAGTGCCACCGTCATCACCAACTACCTCAACGGTATTGCCAACGGCTCGATCCTCCCGCCAAACCCGGCGGATGTGCGGTTCGTGCTGGCCGGCAATCCCAACAATCCCAACGGCGGCCTGTACGAACGCTTCACCGGCCTGTACATCCCCGGCTTCAATCAGACCTTCGGTGGTGCAACCCCAAACTTGGCTTACCCCACCGACATTTACACCATCCAATACGACGGCTTCGCCCACTTCCCCCGGTATCCGGTCAACCTGCTGTCCGTCGCCAATGCCCTGGCCGGCATGTATTACGGCCACCTGAGCCCTACGCCGGCGTATGAGGCCCTGACGGCGGGGCAGCTCGCGTCCGCGGTCGTCGCGCCGGTTTCTCCCGGCGCCACCGGCAACACCACCTACTACATGATCCCGGGCCAGAACCTGCCGCTGCTGGCGCCGCTCAACCTGCCCCAGCCGTTGCACAACCTGATCCAGCCGGTACTGCGGGTGTTTGTCGACATGGGCTATGGCGATATCGGCGGACCTCACACCGAGTATGCGGACCTTCCCACTCCCGCCGGCCTGTTCCCGCTGATCAACCCGGTCACCGTCGGGAATTACCTGGTCAAGGGCGTCGTACAGGGCGTGCAGGCCGATCTGGTGTTGGCCGGTGTGCTCCCACCGTCGGCCATGCCGAATACCTACCCGTTTGTGCCGATGCTGGATCCGGGTCTGACGATCAACTTGGGTCAGCCAAGTACGACTTTGGTGTCGGCGGTGACGACCGCCGTCGGCAACGGACTACGGCTGCTTCCGATTCCGCCCTTCGGCGCTGGGTGAGTCGGTGCCGGGCTCGCGCCGAGCGTGGGGGAAAAGCACCTCTCACTCGCGGCGCCGGGGCCACCGGCCACACACTCGACGAGCAAAAAACGTCAGCGTCGGCGCTGCCGCGGACCGCCCCTTCGTGGCCGCCGGTTGGTCGAGTCCTCCAACTCCTCCACACCGGCCTGACACTGCGGGCAGAGGCCGCGCAGCGTCAGGCCGGCCTCCTCGGATAGTTCGAACGAACTCCCCGCCATCGCGTGCTGCAGCGCGGAGCTCAGTCGTCCCGCCGGCACCTCGATCATCGCGTCGCATCGGGTACAAACGGCGTGGTGGTGCGGCGATGTGGCCAATCCGTAGGTGGTGACGCCATCACTGCGCGTCAGGGCATGCAACACACCCTGGTCGACCAGTGTGGTGACCGTGCGGTAGATGGTCGCCAAATCAGGCGGCCGAGCGCCCGCGGGGAGTGCGCTGATCAGCCGCTCCCGGATATCGGCCACCGACAGGTGCCCGTCATACGGCTCCAACACCGCCAAGACCTGAATCCGAGAGGCCATGCGTCGCAGTCCCCGCGCCCGCAGGAGTTCGCCTATCCGCTCGTTGAGCGCCGGTTCCAAGCCCAACGGTTCCGTCGTCACCTGCCCAGTGTTACCCCGGGTGCCGGGGATTGCCAGTGGCGCGCGGTCTTTGTCGCCACCCAAAGCAGTTACTTCACCGTCGGCAGATCGGGAGTGGACACGTCGTAGGTGTGCCCGGGCTGCGTCAAGAGCGCCGCCAGTTTCTCGGCCTTCTCCTCCGCCCGGTCGGTGGTCCCCCAGATCACCACCCGCCCGTCGGACAACGTGAGGGTGATCGAGGACACCGACGGGGCCGCGATCCGCCCGACCTGACTGGCGACCTCCGGCCGCAACGTGGTCAACACCTTGAGGGCCGCCAGCGTGGCCGGGTCATCCGGACCCGGGTTGTCGACGTCGAGGTAAGGCACCGCCGGCGGCGGTGGTTCGGTCGCGAAGTCGACGCCGTCACGGTCGAACAGGTGCGGACCGTCCGCAAAGTCCTTCACCACCAACGGAACCCGCTCGACGATGGTGATCCGCAACGCCGACGGGTACTGACGCTGCACTCGCGCGCTGGCGACCTTGCGGATCGCCGCCACCCGGTCGGCCACTTCGCTCGTATTGATCTGCAGCAGCGGCGTTCCGGGACGCACCTGCGCCGCCTCGAGTACCTCTTCGCGGGTGACCGCCCCCGTACCGACGACGATGATGTCGCGCGCCGACATCGCCGGCGTGAAATAGAGGATCAGGCCCAGCACCACCCCGAGCACCGCGAGTCCGATGGTCGCCAGCAGCATTCGCAACCCTCGGACTACGCCCCGCGCAACGGGTTTGGGCTCAGTGGGCACCTGACCGGTGGCGCGTCGCTTCGCCTCACGACGCGCCTGCTCGATCGCCCTGGCCCGGGCTTGCGCGGCGCGGCGTTCGGCACGTTCGCGGCGAGCACGGCGACGTGGGCCCTCGAAATCCTCTGGCTCCGCCTCGGTTTCACCGTCCCCCGGCCCAGCTTCGACCGGCCCGGTGGCGGCGTCCGGGTCCAGATCCGGGTCGATATCCGGACCGGAGCCCGTTGGTTCCGCAGCCAGATTGGTCGGCGGACCGTCTTCCGGCTCGGTCACTGCAACACTCCCGGCCGTCCTGGGGCGCTGCGGTTGACGCGCTCTCGCAGTGCCCGCACGATCTCCGGCCCCAGCATGGTCACGTCGCCGGCCCCCATCGTCACGATGACGTCACCGGGGCCCGCGGCGGCGGCCACCTCCTCTGCCACGGCCGAGAAGTCAGCCACGTAACGCACCGGCGCCGTCACGTGCTCCGCCACGGTGGCCCCGCTGATGCCGGCCAGCGGTTGTTCGCGCGCACCGTACACGTCAAGCACGAACACCTCGTCCGCAGCGCTCAGCGCCGCTCCGAACTCGGCCGCGAAAGCCTTGGTCCGCGAATACAAGTGGGGCTGAAACACGACCAGCGAGCGCCCACTCTCCTGCTGCTGCAGCACGGTACGCACGGCCGCCAGCGTCGCGCCGATCTCCGTCGGATGATGGGCATAGTCGTCGAAAACCCGAACCGAGTCCGCACCGATCGCAACGGATCCCACTAACTCGAAGCGCCGACGGACCCCCTCGAACCCGGCCAGACCGTCCAGCACGTCGTCGACCGGGGCCCCGATCTCGAGCGCCGCCAATAACGCACCCAGCGCATTGAGCGCCATGTGCCGACCGGGCACCGACAGCCGCATCACCCGCGGCGGGGATTGCGGGTCCAGCTCGGAAGCCAGTCGAATCTGAGCGACCGCTTCGGTGCCCTGCTGCTCCCACGACACCAACCTGCCGGCGAGGTCGTCGCCTTCGTGAGCCGGTGTAGACCCGTAGCGCAGCACCCGGATGCCCAGTTCCTCGGTCCGCTGGGCCAGCGCCGCCGCACCCGGGTCGTCGGTGCACACCACCAGCGCTCCCCCGGGAGCAAGCCGCTCGACGAACGAGTCGAACACCCCGACGTAGGCCTCGGTGCTGCCGTAGAAGTCCAGGTGATCGGCCTCGATGTTGGTCACCACCACCACGTTCGGCGTGTATTCCAGCAGTGACCCGTCGCTCTCGTCGGCCTCGGCGACAAAACAGTCACCACTGCCGTGGTGGGCGTTGGTCCCGGCCTCCCCCAGTTCACCGCCGACCGCGAACGACGGGTCCCGCCCGCAGTGCTGCAGGGCGACGATCAACATGGACGTCGTGGTCGTCTTGCCGTGCGTGCCGGTGACCATCAGCGCGGTGCGTCCAGCCATCAGCTTGGCGAGCACCACCGGGCGCAGTACCACCGGAATGCCGCGGCGCCTGGCCTCGACGAGCTCGGGGTTGGTCTTCGGGATGGCGGCATGGGTGGTGATGACGGCCGTCGCGCCGCCGGGCAGCAGATCCAGCGACGAGGCGTCATGCCCGATCCGGACCTTGGCGCCGCGCGCCCGCAGCGCGTGAATGCCGCGGGACTCCTTGGCGTCCGAGCCCGACACCAGGCCGCCCCGGTCGAGCAGGATGCGGGCGATGCCGGACATTCCGGCTCCCCCGATACCGACCATGTGCACCCGCTGCAGCTCGGGTGGCAACGGCTCGGCCGTCATCCTCGTCCCCTGGTGTTGCCTGCCGCAGCGCGCGACCGCCGAGCGATGTCCAGGGCCGCCTGGGCGACTTGCCGTGCCGCATCACGATGCCCCACCTGTGCCGCGGCCGCCGTCATGGCGGCCAGCCGAGGCGCATCGGTGAGCAGCCGCGACACTTCGCCGGCCACCAGGTCGGGCGTCAGGTCGGCGTCCGCGACCAGCATTCCGCCACCGGCGTTGACCACGGGCAGTGCGTTGAGCCGCTGCTCGCCGTTGCCGATGGGCAGCGGCACGTAGATCGCCGGCAGGCCGACGGCCGACACCTCGGCGACCGTCATCGCCCCGGAACGGCAGATCACCAGGTCGGCGGCGGCGTACGCCAGGTCCATCCGGTCGAGATACGGCACCGCGACATACGGCGGGTCGCCGGGTGCGGGAGTGCGCAGTTCCAGGACGTTCTTGGGGCCGTGTGCGTGCAGCACGGAAACGCCCGCCGCCGCCAGCTCGGCGGCCGCGCCGGACACCGCCCGGTTGAGCGACACGGCGCCTTGCGAACCGCCGAACACCAGCAGCACCCGGGCGTCGTCGCGGAAGCCGAAGTGCGCCCGCGCCTCGGCGCGCAGTGCCGCACGGTCCAGCGTCGTGATCGCCGCCCGGATCGGGATGCCCACGACCTCGGCGCGGCGCAAGCCGGAGTCGGGAACCGCGGACAGTATCCGATCGGCGGTGCGGGCACCCACGCGATTGGCCAGCCCGGCCCTCGCGTTGGCCTCGTGGATCAGCACCGGAATGCGGCGGCGTCGGCGCTCCACGCCGGGGCGGTTCCGTCCGGGAAGGCCCCGGATGCCGCGAGCGGCCAGGTAGGCCGGCAACGCCACGTACCCGCCGAAACCGATGACGACGTCGGCGTCGACGCTGTCCAGCACCGCCCGCGTCTCCCGCACGGCACGCCACACCCGCGGTGGCAGCCGGGCCAGGTCGCCGCTGGGCTTGCGCGGTAACGGCACCGGAGTGATCAGCTCGAGGTGGTAGCCACGTTCGGGCACCAACCGCGTCTCCAGCCCGCGGGCGGTGCCGAGTGCGGTGATCCTGATTTCGGGGTCGAGCGCGGTCAGCGCGTCGGCGACCGCCATCGCCGGCTCGACGTGGCCCGCCGTGCCGCCGCCGGCAAGCACGACCGACAAGGCACCGGCGGGCCGGGGGGTTACCCCCTGCCCGCCGGCTGGCTGCCTGACCGAGTCATTCACCCGTAACGCTGACCTTCCAATGCTCGAACGCGTCGCGCTGGACGCTGGCCGGCGCTCCGCTGGCCAGATCCATGATGCCTTCCCTGCGCACGGGCATCATCAGCAGACCGCCGCGTGCGACGATCGGCGGTGCGCGGCGTCGCGCGACGGCGCGGCGGGTCGGCAGGGCGGTGCGGTTTGCGGGGCGCCCGCGGTGTGGCGTTGTGCGGATGCGAACGCTTGCGGTCGCGGAACGCCTCCAGACGCGACGGCTCGTACGGCTCGGGCAGCGGCAGCCGCAGCAAGCGGTTCACCTTGTCATCGCCGCCGGCCCGCAGCGCGGCCACCGCCTCCGGTTCGTGACGAGCCGCGTTGGCGATGATGCCGATCAGCGCCAGAGTGGTGGCGGTGGAAGTACCACCCGCCGAGATCAGCGGCAGCTGCAGCCCGGTGACCGGCAGCAGCCCGATCACGTAACCGATGTTGATGAACGCCTGGCCCAGCACCCACAGTGTGGTGGTCGCCGTCAGCAGGCGCAGGAACGGGTCTGCCGAACGACGCGCGATCCGCATTCCCGTGTAGGCGAACAACCCGAACAGGCCCAGCAGTCCGAGCGCGCCGACGAGGCCCAGCTCCTCGCCGATGATCGCGAAGATGAAGTCGTTGTGGGCGTTGGGCAGATAGTTCCATTTGGCCACGCCCTGACCCAGGCCGTCACCGAAGATGCCGCCGTGCGCCAGGGCGTACTTGGCCTGGCGGGCCTGGTAGCCGGAGTCCATGGGATCGTCTTCCGGGTTGAGCCAGGACCGCACCCGGTCGGACCGGTACCCGGCGGACACCGCCAGGATCCCGGCGGAGACGACAACCGCTCCCAACGAGGTGAGGAAGACGCGCAGCGGCAGACCGGCGTACCACAGCAGACCCAACAGGATGATGCCCAGCGACACGGTCTGACCGAGGTCAGGCTGGGCCACGATCAGCGCCAAGGCGACGACCGCCGCCGGCACCAGCGGTATCAGCATCTCGCGCAGCGACGCCCGCTCCATGCGCCGGGCGGCCAGCAGGTGCGCGCCCCAGATGGCGAAGGCCATCTTGGTCAGCTCGGAAGGCTGCATCGAGAAGCCCGCCACCACGAACCAGCCCCGGGAACCGTTGGCTTCCTTACCGATTCCGGGTACGAGCACCAGCACCAACAGCACGATGGTGATCGCGAACCCGGTGAAGGCGATGCGGCGCATGAACCGCACCGACATCCGTAGCCCGATGTAGCAGCCGACCAGCCCGACCAGCGTCCACAACACCTGCTTGCCGAAGATGATCCACGCAGAACCGTCGTCGTCGTAGGACCGCACACCAGAGGCGGACAGCACCATGATCAGGCCCAAGGTGGTGAGCAGCGCGGCGACGGCGATGATCAGATGAAACGAGGTCATCGGCCGGCCGAGCCAGGCACCGAAGCGGGTCCGCGGACCCTCGGCCATAAGCACTTTCTTGGCTGAGGCGTTATCCGGGGCTTTATCCGGGGCCTGTTGCGCAGCCCCATCCTCCGGGGCCGTCGCTTCGCCCTGAGTTGCGGCGTCCACGGGGTCCGAGGAGTCGATCTTGCCCTTGTTCCGGCGCAGCAGCCGGCTCATTGCGCTACCCACGACCACCTACCGGGTCGCCGCGCGTACGGCCGCCGCGAAGGCGTCGCCGCGATCGGCGTAACCGGCAAATTGGTCGAACGATGCCCCGGCCGGCGCCAGCAGCACGGTATCCCCGGGCCTCGCCAGCTGCCTTGCGGCGGCCACGACGGCGGTCATCACGCGGGTGCCGATGGCCACTTCGTCACTTTCATCTTGCGTCACATGAGTAACAGAAGCACCAGGAGTCGCATGCATCTCAACATCCTCGCCTGTCACAACGTGGACGACGGGGACATCGGGCGCGTGTCGCGATAACGCCTCAGCAACTGCCAGCCGATCTTGGCCGATCAGGACCGCGCCGACCAGGTGTGATGCGATCCTGGCGACCTCCACGTCCAGCGATGCGCCCTTCAGCAGGCCGCCCGCCACCCACACCACGCGCGGGTAGGCCAGCACGGACGCCTCGGCCGCGTGCGGGTTGGTGGCCTTGCTGTCGTCGACGTAGGTGATGCCGTCAACCACTGCCACGACCTCGGACCGGTGCCGACCCACCTGGAACGATGCGATGGCGTCCCGGATCGCCTCGGCCGGCACCCCGACCGAGCGGGCCAGTGCCGCCGCGGCCAGCGCGTCCAGCACTCCGACCGGACCCGGCACCGGTACCGACGCCGCGGGTAGCAATGCCAAGTCGTCGGCAAAGGCACGGTCGATCAGCTGACCGTCGCGCACCCCCAGCTCACCCAAATCCGGGACACCGAGCCGGAAGCCGGCCCGCACCGGCGCGGGGGCCGAGTCCAGTAGCGCGGCCGCGCGCACGTCATCCAGGCCGACCACCGCCACCCGGCCGGTCAGGACCCGGGCCTTGGCCTCGGTGTATTCGGCCATCGACGCGTGCCAGTCCAGGTGGTCTTCGGCGATGTTGAGCACGACGCCGGCCTCCGGTTGCAGCGACGGCGCCCAGTACAGCTGGAAGCTCGACAGTTCGACGGCCAGGAATTCGGCGGGCTCGGGCAGCACGTCGAGCACCGGGTCGCCGATGTTGCCGCACAGCAGGCTGCGCCGCCCGCCCGCGGTCAACATCGCGTGCAGCATCGACGTCGTGGTGGTCTTGCCGTTGGTGCCCGTCACGACCAGCCAGCGGCGCGGCGGCCCGTAGCTGCCGGCCGCGTCCAGCCGCCAGGCCAGCTCCACGTCGCCCCAGATCGGGATGCCCGCCGCCACGGCCGCGGCCAGCACCGGCGCATCCGGACGGAAACCGGGGCTGGTGACGACCAGGGCGTACTCACCGATGCACTGGATGGCTTCGGACGGGTCCACGGTCGCCACCCCGCGCTCGGCGTACGGGCGCAGCATGTTCGGGTCGTCGTCGCAGACCGTCGGCGTCGCGCCGAAACGGGTCAGTGCCGCTTCGACCGCCCGGCCGGTGACCCGGCCACCGGCCACCAGGACCGGTGCACCGGCCGAAAGGGGGTCGAGCACGTCAGGAACCAATCGGGCTGGAGGACAACCATTCGCCGTAGAACAGGGCGACGCCCAGGCCGCAGGTGATCGCGGTGAGCAACCAGAACCGGATGATCACCGTCGTCTCGGCCCAGCCGACCAACTCGAAATGGTGATGGAAGGGCGCCATGCGGAACACCCGGCGCCCGGTGGTTCGGAAAGCCAGAATCTGCAGCACCACCGAAGTGATCTCGGCGACGAACAGCGAACCGAGCACCACCGCCAGGATCTCGGTCCGGCTGGTGACGGACAACCCCGCAATGATGCCGCCCAGTGCCAACGACCCCGTGTCGCCCATGAAGATCTTGGCGGGCGCGGCGTTCCACCACAGGAAGCCGATGCAGGCCCCGGCGGTGGCGGCCGCGACGAGCGCGAGGTCCAGCGGGTCGCGCACGTTGTAGCAACCGAGGCCGGGTGCCGTGACGCACGCGTTGCGGAACTGCCAGAACGTGATCAGCACGTAGGCGGCGGTGACCATGGCCATGCAGCCGGCGGCCAGCCCGTCCAGCCCGTCGGTGAAGTTGACGGCGTTGGACCAGGCACTGACGACGATCACGCAGAACAGCACGAACAGTCCCGGCGCCAGGGTGACGGTGGCGATCTCGCGCACATAGGACAGGTCCGGGCTGCCCGGGGTCAGGCCCGCCTCGTTGCGGAACTGCAAGACCAACACCGCGAACAGCACGGCGGAGACGATCTGCCCGACGGTCTTGGCCGTCTTGTTCAAGCCGAGGTTGCGTGACCTGCGGATCTTGATCAGGTCGTCGATGAAGCCGACGCCGCCCAGCGACGTGGCCAGGCCCAACACCAGCAGCCCCGACGCTGTGATGCCCTCGCCGTCGAACGCCAGCCCGGCCAGGTGGGTGCCGAGGTAGCCGGCCCACATGCCGGCCAGGATCGCCACTCCACCCATTGACGGCGTGCCGCGTTTCGTTTGATGCGTGGGCGGCCCGTCTTCGCGGATCTGGTGGCCGAACCCCTGCTTGGTGAAGAGCCGGATCAACGCCGGCGTCAACAGGATGGAGACGGTCAGCGCGACGGCGACGGCGATGAGGATCTGTCTCATGGGCGCGCCGCACCTCCGCTTGCGGGGTCCTGCCGCGAGCCGTCCGCGACCAGCGCATCCGCCAGCGCTCCCAGCCCGGCCGCGTTCGACGCCTTGACCAGCACCACGTCGCCGGGCCGCAACTCTTCCCGCAACAAGGCCAGGGCGGCGTCCGCGTCCGCCACACTGACCGCCCCCCTATCACCCCCGGCTCCCCAGGCACCCTCCATGACCGCTGCGTGGTGCATGGCGCTCATCGACCTCCCGGTTCCCACGACAACGAGTCGAGACACATCTAAGCGCACCGCCAACCGACCGATGCGATCGTGCTCGGTTATCGCGTCCTCACCCAGCTCGGCCATCTCGCCGAGGACCGCCCAGCTGCGGCGCGGCTGGTCCGCCTGCCCGTGCGCGATCCAGGCCAGTGCCTGCAACCCGGCCCGCATCGAGTCGGGGTTGGCGTTGTAGGCATCGTCGATCACCGTCACCCCGTCCGGGCGGGTGGTCACCTGCATGCGATGCCGCGACACCGGTCCGGCCTCGGCCAGCGCGGCCGCAACCTGCTCGATGTCGGCGCCGCACTCCATCGCGACCGCGCCGGCACACAGCGCGTTGGTCACCTGGTGGTCGCCGGACACCCCGAGTCGGACCTGCGCTTGGCTGTGGCCGGATGCCGAGCCGCGGTGCATGGTGAACTGCGGCCTGGCCAGCGCGTCCAGCGTCACCGGTCCGGCCCAGACGTCATCGGGACCCGATCCGGCATTGCGGGTGACGCGAACGACGCGGGCCTCGGTGACGTCGGCCATGGCCGCCACCACCGGGTCGTCGGCGTTGAGGATCACCACCCCGGATTCCGGAACCGATTGCGGCAGTTCGGATTTGGTCTGAGCAATAACCTCCCGCGAACCGAACTCGCCCAAGTGCGCGGTGCCGACGTTGAGGACGACGCCGATCGACGGCGTGGCGATGTCGGCCAGCGCGGCGATGTTTCCGGGATGGCGGGCCGACATCTCCAGGATCAGGTAGTCGGTGCTCCGCGTTGCGCGCAACACCGTCCACGGATGACCGAGCTCGTTGTTGAACGACCCGGGCGGGGCCACCACCTCTCCGAGGGGGGCGAGCACCGCGGCGACGAGATCCTTGGTCGACGTCTTGCCCGAGGACCCGGTGATGCCGATGATCCTCAGCCCGCCGGCCACCAGTTCGGCGGCCACCGCCTTGGCCAGCTTGCCCAGCGCGGCCAGGACGGCCGCTCCCGATCCGTCGGTGTCGTGCTCGAGGACGCCCGCGACCTTGTCATGGCCGGTCCGCGCTTCTTGCCGGTCGGGGGCCACCACTATCGCCGGCACCCCGACCGGGCGCGCGGCCAGGACCGCGACGGCGCCGGCCGCGACCGCGGCGGGCGCATGGTCGTGGCCGTCCGAGCGCGCGCCGGGCAGCGCCAGGAACAGTCCGCCCGGCCCGACGGCCCGTGAGTCGAATTCCACCGTCCCGGTGATCCGTTGGCGCGCAGCGTCTTCCGGTGTGATATCGGCCAGCTCGCCACCTACGATCTCGGCGATCTGCGCGACGGTGAGCTCGATCATGCGCGGGCCTCGAGTGCGCGGGCGAGTTCCAACCGGTCGTCGAACGGGCGGGTTTCGCCGCCGCCGCTCTGGCCGGTCTCGTGCCCCTTGCCGGCGATGACGACGACGTCGCCGGGTCCGGCCCAGCCGACCGCATGCTCGATCGCAGTGCGCCGGTCACCGATCTCCACCACTTCCGCCGTGCCGTCGACTTCCGTTGCGCCGGCAATGATTTCGCGCCGGATCGCCGCAGGGTCCTCGCTGCGCGGGTTGTCGTCGGTGACGACGACCAGATCGGCCAGTTCCGCCGCGACCGCGCCCATGGCCGCACGTTTCCCGGGGTCGCGGTCGCCACCAGCACCGAAGACCACGGCCAGCCGGCGCTGCGGGTCACGCAAAGTCTCGAGCACGGCCCGCAAGGCGCCCGGCTTGTGCGCGTAGTCGACCAGGGCCAGGAAATCCTGACCGCGGTCGACGCGTTCCAGACGACCCGGGACCCGGATCTCCCGCAGCCCCGCCGCAGCCTGCTCCGGGGTGACCCCGACTACATCTAGAATCGCTAGTGCGAGAAGGCAATTCGCGATGTTGTAGCGGCCGGGCAGTCCGACGCCGACCCGGTGCTGCACACCCGCGCGGTCGACCGCGGTGAATTCCTGACCGCCCGCGCCCAGCGGGGCAAAGTCCGTGGCGTGCCAATGTGCGGACGGGTCCGAGACGCTGACGGTGATCGCGTCCGGCGCCAAATCGACCATGGCGCGTCCCGCCTCGTCGTCGACACAGACCACGGCGACGTCGGCTCGCAGCGGCGACTCCCGGTCGAACAACAGCGCCTTGGCGTCGAAGTAGTCGGCCATGGTGGGGTGAAAGTCGAGGTGGTCGCGCGACAAGTTGGTGAATCCGCCCACGGCGAATCGAGTACCGTTCACCCGCCCCAGGGTCAGTGCGTGACTGGACACCTCCATCACCACGGTGTCCACCCCGCGTTCGGCCATCGCCGCGAGCATCGCCTGCAGGACAGGGGCCTCCGGCGTGGTCAGCGCGCTGGCGATGTCGGTGCCGTCGACCCGGACGCCGATCGTTCCGATCAACCCGGCAACTCTTCCCGCAGCGCGCAGTCCGGCCTCGACCAGGTACGTCGTGGTGGTCTTGCCCGAGGTGCCGGTGATCCCGACGACCCTCACCCGGTCCGAGGGACGGCCATAGACGGCGGCGGCCACCGCGCCCAGCACGTTGCGCGGCGCGGGATGCAGCAGCACCGGCACGGTGTCGGCGAGCTTTCCTATCTCCTTCAACCCGTCGGCGTCGGTGAGCACCGCCACGGCACCACGTTCGACCGCCTGCTGCGTGTACCGGGCACCGTGCGTCGCCGATCCGGGCAGTGCGGCGAACAGGTCACCGGCCTCCACCCCCTGCGCGCGCAGCGTCACACCGGTCACCGGCACGTCCGGAACCGGGCCCGGCCGCGCGGCCAGCACCGCACGGATGTCGGCCGCCAGCGAGGAGAGCGGCACACCGGCGACGCCGGAGGGGCGCAGGTCAACGGATTCCGACGTCACTTCGGTCACCTCCGTCCTGCCTCCGTCGCCGCATCCCAGTCATGATCGGCCATGACACCCTATCCAGGCGCACCCGGGCGCGACGTGTCTCGTACGCGCCCGGTCTGGTGAACCGCGATTGAGCCCCAGCCGAACGGTGGCGGCGATGAGGATCTACATCGCCTGCAGGGTCAGCGGCGGACCCGGATCGGGCGACAGCGGTACGTTCTCCCGCTGCATCAGCCAGCCTGCGATGTTGTGGAACAGCGGGGCGGCCGAGTGGCCCGGAGTGCCGTCCGCGTTGCGATGCGGGTTGTCCATCATGATGCCGATGACGTAGCGGGGGTTGTCGACGGTGGCCATGCCGGCGAAAGTGATCCAGTAGACGTCCTCGTAGTAGCACCCGCAGCCGGGGTTGATCTGCTGCGCTGTGCCCGTCTTGCCGGCCATCTGGTAGCCCGGCACCGACGCCGCGGGACCGGTGCCTTGCTGGTAGCCCATCGGGTCTTGTTGAACGACGGCACGCAGCATCTGGCGGACGGTCTGGGCCGTCTGCGCGGAGACCACCCGGATGCCCTCGGGCCGCGGCTCTTCGGTCCGGGTGCCGTCGGCCGCGATGGTGGCCTTGATGATGCGCGGCGGGATCCGCACCCCATCGTTGGCGATCGCCTGGTACATGGCGGTCATCTGCAGCAAGGTCATCGAAAGGCCTTGGCCGATAGGCAGGTTCGAGAACGTGCTGCCCGACCACTGGTCGATCGGCGGCACCAGCCCGGCGCTCTCACCGGGCAGGCCGACGCCGGTGCGCTGTCCCAGCCCGAATCTGCGAACCATGTCGTAGAAGCGTTCCGGGCCAACGCGCTGCGCCAGCATCAGCGTGCCGACGTTGGACGACTTCCCGAAGACGCCGGTGGTGGTGTACGGCATCACGCCGTGCTCCCACGCGTCGTGGATCGGAACACCGCCCATCTGGATGCTGCCCGGCACCTGAAGCACCTCGTCGGGGTTGCTCAGCCCGTACTCGATCACCGAGGCCGCGGTGACGATCTTGTTCACCGAACCCGGCTCGAACGGCGAGGAGACCGGCAGGTTACCCAGCTGCCGGTCACCTTGTCGCCCGATGTCCTGCGACGGGTCGAAGGTGTTGTCGTTGGCCATGGCCAGCACTTCACCGGTCTTTGCGTCGAGCACGACCGCCGAAACGTTGTGCGCCCCCGACACGTTCTTCGCCTGTTGCACCTGCTGCTGCACATAGAACTGGATGTCGTTGTCCAACGTGAGCTGGACCGTCGAGCCGTGCACCGCCCGGTGCCGGTTGCGGTAGCTGCCGGGGATCACCACGCCGTCGGAGCCGCGGTCGTAGGTCACCGACCCGTCGGTTCCGGCCAGCACGGCGTCCATGGAGTCCTCTAGGCCCAGTAGCCCGTGGCCGTCCCAGTCGATGCCGCCCACGATGTTGGCCGCCAGCGACCCACCTGGATATTGGCGCAGGTCCTGACGCTCGGTGCCGACCTCGGGGAACTTCGTGGTGATCGCGGTGGCGATGGCGGGGTCGACGGCGCGGGCCAGATAGACGAACGTCTCATCACTCTTCAGCTTCTTCAGAACGGTGGGCTCGTCGGGCTTGTTGTTCAGCCTGTTCGCGATCTCATGGGCGATGTCTTTGAGCCGCTGCTGGGGCTCGGGCGCGCGCTGAGACTTCTGCCTGGCTTCCTCGAGTTGCTGGCGGACCCGCTTGGGCTGAAAGGTCAGCGCGCGAGCTTCGATGGTGAACGCGAGGCGATCGTTGTGCCGGTCGACGATCGCGCCGCGGACCGCGCGTTCGACGTCGGTGACCTTGAGCTGGCCGGCCGCCTGGGCGCGCAGCTCTGCCGCGTTGGACACCTGCAGGAAGAACAGCTGCGTGCCGGCCACCAGCAGCAGGATGAAGATGACGGCATTACCGGCCCGGTGCCGGAAGACGAAGGATGCGCCGCGGGAGGCTACCTCGACCGCTTGACGGGTGCGCCGCTCCCGCGCCGAGTGGCCCAGCCCGGCCGACTCGGCTGCTGCAGGGCGAGACTTCTTGGCGTCCTTGGCTTTCTGGGCCTTCTTGGCCTTTCGGGGCTGAGCTTCCTGGACGGCCTTGGGCCCCTTGCCCGGACGATCCTTCTTGCCGGCGCGGTTGGGCTGCCGGGCATCGACGGGTTCCTGCGGTTGGCGAGGGCCACGCGCCGGGCGCCGGGCGGGGCGCGACCGCCGGGGGTCGTCGCGACTCACCGTGGGATCCCCAGCACCGGTGTGGGGACGGTGGGACTAGGGGCCGCCGGTCCACCGTTGGCGGGCGGCTGGGGTGCGCCGGCCGGCTGCGGCGGGACGGGCGCAGGTGCCGCTGGGGCTGCCGGGGGTGCCGGGACGGTCGGGCGTAGCGCCCGCAGTTCGAACGGCGCGTCCGGCGGCAATTGAACGGGGACCTGCGCGGGAACCTGGGCTGGGGCCGCGGGTGCCTGGCCGGGCACGGGGGGCACCTGGCCGGGTATCGCGGGCACCGCGCCCTCCGGCATCGGCACCTGGCCCGGCACCGGCACCTGGCCTTCCGGCACCGGAACTTGGCCGGGCAGCGGCGGCTGGCCGGGCACCAAGGGAAGCTGGCCCGGTACCGGCGTGGCACCCAGTGTCGAGGCGCCGTCCGGTGTGCGCAGCAGCAGCTGCGGCCCGGTCCTGGGCGGCGCGGGCGCATCACCGGGAGCCGGCGTCACGCGGACCGAAACCTCCGGCGGCACCGCCTGCGGGTTAGGGGGCGGCGGACCTTCCTCCGGCAGCGGCGTGTTCAGCGGCGGCGGCGGGACGCCGTCGGCCGGCTTCGGCGTGCCCACCACCACCCAGTTGCCGTCCGGCCCCTGGACCAGGTGAGCGGTGTCCTGAGTGGGGATCATGCCCTGCCGTCGAGCCGCCTCGGCCAGTGCGGGCGCGGATTCCGCCTCTCGCACATCACGTTCCAGCGCTTCCTTCTGCTGCTGCAGCATCCGGGTGCGCTCGCGGGCGTGACTCAGCTGATACGAACGCTCGGCGGCGTCGGTGGACAGCCACAACGTCAGCCCCAACCCAACGGCGAGCGAGCCGATGACCAGGACGACGAACGGAACCCTGTTCAGCCACGCGCTCGGCCGCCAGTCGATCGATGCCAGCCGGATCGCCAGCCGCTCGGTCAGTTTCGGCCGAACTACCTTCGGAGCCTTGGCTTTCCGAGCCTTCGCCCGCGCCTTGGCCTGACTGGTGTTCTTGGGCCGCGCCGGCCGGTCGACGGGCCGCGGTATCGGACTGGTTTGCGGCCCCGACTTCGGTGACCGCGCCTCGCGGGTGGGAGTCGCACTTCTGCCCGGGCGGGTACGGCGCGACGGCGAGTCGACCACCGAGCCCGGCCCCGTCCGCCGGCTCGTTCGGACGGTTGCTGTGTGTCCGCCCCGACGATCGTTGCTGCGGCGTTCGGGCGTCTCGCGTTTCGCCTTCATCGCTCTCCCGTCCCAACTCGTTGCAAGGCCCGCAAGCGCACCGGTGCGCTGCGTGGGTTGCTTTCCACCTCGGTCGCGTCTGCGCGTTCCGCTCCATGCGTCAGCGACCGGAATCGCGGCTCGTGGCCGGGAAGTTCGACCGGGAGTTCCGGCGGTGTCCTGGAGGCAACCGCGTCGGCAAACGCCCGCTTGACGATGCGGTCTTCCAACGACTGGTATGCCAGCACGACGATGCGCCCACCGACGGCAAGCGCATCCAGGGCCGCCGGGATCGCGTCACGCAGCGAGCCGAGTTCGTCGTTCACCGCGATGCGCAGCGCCTGGAACGTCCGCTTGGCCGGGTGCCCGCCGGTGCGCCGAGCCGGGGCCGGAATCGCTTCGTAGAGCAGGGCGACCAGGTCGGCGGTCGAGGTGAACGGGGCGCGAGCGCGTCGGCGCACGATCTGTTCGGCGATGCGGCGCGCAAACCGCTCCTCGCCATAGCGCTGCAAGATATCGGCCAGCGCCCGGGCGTCGTAGGTGTTGACGATGTCGGCCGCCGTCAGCGGCGACGACGGATCCATCCGCATGTCCAGCGGCGCGTCCTTGGCGTAAGCGAAGCCCCGCTCGGCTTGATCGAGCTGCATCGACGAGACGCCCAGGTCGAACAACACCCCGTCGACGGATTCACTTGCCGTACAACCGGATTCCGCCAGCGCCAAGGCCAGCCCGTCGTAGCGGGTGTGTACCAGCGTCACCCGATCACCGAACCGGACCAGCCGCCCACGGGCGATCTCCAGCGCGCTGGGGTCTCGGTCGAGTCCGATCAACCGCAGGCCGGGCAAGGTGGCCAAGAACCGCTCGGCGTGCCCACCGGCGCCCAACGTGGCATCGACGAGCACGGCCCCGGAACCGTCCGGATGGTGACGGGTCAGCGCTGGGGTGAGCAGTTCGACGCAGCGGTCCAGCAGGACCGGTACATGCCCGAAATCGGTTGGCGCGGAGCGGGGATCGGAATCTGGATCAGTCATCCTGACACCTCCTCCGCTTCGGCAGTATCGGCCTACCCGCAGTGCCGCCCGTGCACCGAGGCCTCCGTCCGAGGTTGCGAACCTGGCGTTGGGGAAGTACGCCAGGGTCGGTTCGGACAGAGACCACGGTGCACGGGCATGCACCTCAGAAGATGTCGTTGAGTGCTTCATCGCTGGCCGCGGAGAAGTTCTCTTCATGGAGTTGCTGGTAGTCCTGCCAGGCCTGCGCATCCCAGATCTCGAGGTAGTCGACCGCGCCGATCACCACGCAATCCTTGGAAAGCCCCGCGTATCGACGGTGGTCCGCCGACAACGTGATCCGGCCCTGACTGTCGGGATGCTGCTCGTCGGTACCGGCGGCGAGGTTGCGCAGGAACGCCCTCGCCTCCGGATTGCTGCGCGGGGCCTTGCTTGCCCGCCGTGCCAGTTGCTCGAATTCCGCCCGCGGATAGACGGCGAGGCTGTGGTCCTGGCTCTTGGTGACCATCAACCCCCCTGCCAAAGCGTCGCGAAATTTGGCCGGCAATGTCAGCCGGCCCTTGTCGTCGAGTTTGGGCGTGTAGGTGCCGAGAAACACTGCGGCACCTCCAAGTTGGCTCTCACCCAAACGCTTCGGCCACCATACCCCACAACCCCCCACTTTTCCCCACACATTTCCCGTCCTTGGAGTGTCGGCCCCCCTTTTCCCCACCGATTCGTTATTCAGCTAGGGTCGAAGGCGGCATTGCAGCGCTGCGGCTCATCGCGACGACGTCGGGAAATCGCATTTCAGGACGTTGTCGAAGGCGCGGGGGTCGAAGTGGGGGCCAGTGGGGCACGGCTCGAGCACAACTTCGGCACAAGTCCGTATCAACGAGCGCCTTGGCGCGTCGTGAGCTCCCGGCGGCCGCACCTCGGGCGCGTCGCTTCAACCGCCAAACAAAAAACGGGGCAGCCGTAGCTGCCCCGCGAGGGTTGGACCCGTCGAGTTAGTCGTCGAACCGCCGGCGGAACCGGTCTTCCATCCGACTGGTGAAGGAACCGCCCGAGCCTTTGCTGCGGCGCTGCCGACCCGGCCCGCTGGACGGCCCGCGGTCCGGCAAACCGGACAACCGCGGACCGCTGATGGCGTACACGACACCACCGAACATCACGATGAAACCCAGGACGCTGAGGATCGGGAAGCTTCCAATCATCGTGGCCTTAATGGCCACGCCGGCGACCAGCATGCCCAACCCGATGACAAATAGCGCCACCCCTTGCAGGCGACGGCGCGCGGTCGGGGCACGGAAGCCGCCACCACGGACGCTCGAGGCGAATTTGGGGTCCTCGGCATAGAGAGCGCTCTCGATTTGGTCGAGCATGCGCTGCTCGTGATCGGAGAGTGGCATTCGTCCCTCCTTGCCGACAGACCGTGGCGTCACCTAACCACTGCACAAAACGGATGCCCATTTCCGGGGCAACTAACTCAGATGATACGAGGTCAATCTAAGCCGTACCACTGATTCGCAGGCGATTCTATCCCCCGTGCGGCGCACGCACAGCCTAGGGACGCGGCGGACGGGATTGTCGTGCGTCACAAGCGGTCACCAAGCCGATCACCCAGACCGCGTCGCCACATCACCTGGGTCCGTCAGATACTGGTGCTAGCACGAGTTGCACGACCAGCCCGACTAGGCAGCAGGAGGAGACCGCGAGTTGGCGACCTTCCTCAGCGACCTGTCGCCTAGCGACATGCAGCGTCGCCTCCGCGATGCGCTTGGCGTGTATGTCGATGCGATGCGATATCCCCGCGGAACGGAGAACCAGCGCGCCAGCATGTGGCTGGAACACACCAGGCGGCAGGGCTGGCAGGCCGTCGGGGCCTTCGAAATCGGGACGCCCGAAGGTGCGGCCTCCGACGGGATCTTGACCGGCGCGGAGGCGGGCGCCGAATTTTCGCCTGCGGAATTGAGCACCGCGCCGATGCTCGGCGTGGCCTACGGCTACCCCGGGGCGCCCGGTCAATGGTGGCAGCAGCAGGTCATTCTGGGTTTGCAGCGCAACGGTTTTCCGGCGCATGCCATCGATCGGCTGATGCGCAGCTATTTCGAGCTGACCGAATTGCACATCCATCCCCGCGCGCAGGGCCGCGGTCTCGGGGAGGCGTTGGCCCGTCGATTGCTGGCGCGCCGCACCGAGGAGTACGTCCTACTCTCCACACCCGAAACCAACGGCGAGGCCAACCGGGCCTGGCGGTTGTATCGGCGGCTCGGGTTCACCGACATCATCCGCGGTTACTACTTCGCCGGAGATCCACGGGCGTTCGCCATTTTGGGACGGGCTTTACCTCTTTAGGGCTCTTTAGGCCGTCTTCAGACCCCGCCAGCTCGGCCTGACCAGACATGCAGCTGTCCGCCACCAGGACGGGCTTGCCGAAGCGCCGCATCGAATCTGGCACGATGACCTGGTGCGCGCGCGCCCTGCCCTTCCCTCGACTCGCGGATCCCGAGGCGTTTCCGCCCGGCGGCGCCGCATCCTGGCCATCGCGATGCTGCTGCTCCTGGTGCCGCTGGCCACCGGATGCCTGCGGGTCAGGGCGTCGCTCACCATCTCGCCCGACGACCTGGTGTCGGGCGAGATCATCGCCGCGGCCAAACCCAAATCGAACAAGGACAATGGACCCCAGCTGGACACCAGCAACCTGGGGTTCGCCCACAAGGTGGCGGTCTCCAACTACGACAGCGACGGCTTCGTCGGGTCTCAGGCGGTCTTCTCCGACCTGACCTTCGGTGAACTGCCCCAGCTGGCCGACATGAACTCCGATGCGGCCGGGGTGAATCTGTCGCTGCGCCGAAACGGAAACCTGGTGATCCTGGAGGGTCGAGTCGATCTGACCAACCTGACGGACCCGGACGCCGACATCGTCTTGACGGTGGCCTTCCCCGGCACCGTGACATCCACCAACGGCGACCGGATCGAGCCTGAAGTGGTGCAGTGGAAGCTCAAACCGGGCGTGGTGAGCACGATGACCGCCCAGGCGCGCTACACCGACCCCAACACGCGCTCGTTCACCGGAGCGGGCATTTGGCTCGGCATCGCCTCGTTCCTGGCGGCCGGCGTCGTGGCGGTGATGGCCTGGATGAGCAGGGACCGCTCCCCTCGGTTCACCGCGCCGGGCGACCAAGGAGCCGACTAGGCTCGGTCGGGCGCCCAGTAGGCGAGCATCTCGGCAAAGGTCTCGAAGGCCGGGGCGGACACACCGTAGGTGGCCTCGAAGTGGATGCTCAACGGGAAGCCGAGGTCGACGACGCCGTCCACGATCCGCTTGTACAGGTCGACCATGAGCTGACGCTTCTCCGGCGTCTCGCTTGCGGCCAACCGCTTGACGAACTCCTGCTCCTTGGCCACCGCGGCGTTCCCGGGGTCCTGGATCAGCCAGTTGATCAACCCCACGCGGGCCTCGACCTTTGGCACGAAGCCGAACGACAGCAAGATCTCGGGCCGATGGTCGGTGTTCTTGGCGAAGTCGGACAAGAAACCGACGATCGCGTCGGAATACAACAGTTGGGTCATCCCGTACGTCGCGCCCTGCCCGCACTTGAAATCGAACCGGCCGAATTCACCCTCTCGGGTGGGGATCAGAATGGCCCCGCGGTTCGGCACGTCGTCGCGGTAGATCGACAGGGCGTCGGTGGGTGCCACGCCGGACCCTTCACCGTCGTTCATCGTGCGGGGTACCCCGACGAAGACGACGCCTTCCATCCCGGCACCCCACAGGTCGGCCAGCCGCTGGCGCAGGGCCGCCTCGTCGGTGAACGCCGTCACCTGCGTGCAGAGTCCGCGCAGACCGGGCAACTCCGGCTTGATGATCGACCAGAACTCCAGGACGTCCAGCTTGGGCTTCATCGGAACCGGCCGGTCGTCGTCCTCGGCGATCATGCCCGGGATCATGACGTGCCGGATTCGGCCGTCCAGGCCGGTCTCGGCGGAGAAGCGCGCCACCTTGTGCGCGTCCTCCAAGGCCCGCTCCTTGCCCCCGTCCACGTTGGGTGGCACCAACTCGAGCGCGATGGTGTTGAGCGTCACGGCTCCTCTTTCTGCACTGGCTGCACGTCTTCCTCACGACGGCGCACTCGTCTACGTCCCCCGACCGCGCCACGTCGCGCTGACCTGTGCCGCCTGATGGGCGCTAGCCCACGTCGCATCGACCGTCTCGCTGACAGCATAACCGCGAGCCTCAGCGGCCCCGTCCACGTCGACGCCACCACCCAGGCCAGGCGGAATACACTGACGAGCCAGAGCCAGGCCGAGCAGAAAGGGGCGCCGCGCTGACCCTGAATCCACCGGCGGCATCGGCGACTGTCGAGTTGGCCAGCGCGATCACCGACCAACTGCGACGGTATCTGCACGAGCGCCGCGGCGAGGCCGCCTACGTCGAATTCCCCGGGGGCAGCGACTTTGCCGCCGTGACCGCGTGGTTAGCGGACTTCGCCCTCAACCGGGGTAAGCGGCTGCGGCCGGTTTTCGCCTATTGGGGTTGGCGCGCGGTAGCGCCGCAGGAACCCGATGCCGATGTGCTACTGCTGTTTTCGGCGCTGGAACTCTTGCACGTGTGGGCATTGGTGCACGACGACGTCATCGACGCCTCCGCCACCCGCCGGGGCGAGCCGACCGCCCACATGCACTTCGCGGCGCTGCACCGCGACCGGAACTGGCGGGGCTCGCCTGAGCAGTTCGGAACCTCGGCGGCCATCCTGCTCGGCGACGTCGCGCAGGCCTGGGCCGACGACATCGTCTCCCGGGTAGGCCAAAAAGTCCTGTCCCCCGATGCCCAACGGCGAGTCCAGCGCGTATGGTCCGACATCCGCGTCGAGGTGCTCGGCGGGCAATACCTCGACATCGTCGCGGAGGCCAGCGCCGCGCCGTCCATCGCGTCGGCGATGACCGTCGCCAACTTCAAGACCGCCTGCTACACGGTCTCGCGTCCGTTGCAACTGGGGTTGGCCGCGGCCGCCGACCGTCCCGACATCGCCGAGACGTTCCAACAATTCGGTACCGACCTGGGGGTGGCGTTCCAGCTGCGCGACGACGTGCTCGGCGTGTTCGGAGATCCTGCGGTGACGGGCAAGCCCTCCGGCGACGACCTCAGATCCGGCAAGCGCACCGTGCTGGTCGCCGAAGCGGCCGAATTGGCGGACAAGACCGATCCCACCGCGGCCGCTTTGTTACGAGCCTCGATCGGCACGGAGTTGACGGACGCGCAGGTACGGGAGCTGTGCCAGGTGATCGAGGACGTGGGTGCACTGGCCGCGGCGGAAAGCCGCATCGCCACGCTCACCGAGCGGGCGCTGCGGACCCTGGACGCCGCGCCGATCGCCGCCGCGGCGAAAGCGGGCCTGGCCGAACTCACCCGCATGGCCACGGATCGGTCGGCATGAGCACAGTGTCCAGCCCAGCCTCCAGCCCAGCGCAGAAATCATCTGTCGCTCAGCGGTTTTCACGGATACTGAGGTTCGCCGCCGCGCCGGAGGCCGGACCCGCACGGCTGGGCTTGCTAGGCGCTTTACTGATCACCGCGGGCGGGTTGGGGGCCGGCAGCACACGTCAGCACGACCCGCTGCTGGAGTCGATCCACATGTCCTGGCTGCGGTTTGGCCACGGGCTGGTGGTGTCGTCGATTGTGCTGTGGGTGGGCGTGGGGCTCATGCTGATGGCCTGGGTGAACCTGGGCAAGCGCGTCCTGGCCCGGGACGTCAGCGAATTCACCATGCGAGCCACCACTGGCTTCTGGCTGGCGCCGCTGCTGCTTTCGGTACCCGTCTTCAGCCGCGACACTTACTCCTACCTGGCTCAGGGCGCCCTGCTGCGTGATGGTCTGGATCCCTACGTCGTCGGTCCGGTTGGCAATCCGAACGCGCTACTGGACGACGTCAGCCCCATCTGGACGATCACCACCGCCCCCTATGGCCCGGCCTTCATTCTGGTGGCCAAGCTGGTCACGCTCCTGGTCGGCGAGAACGTGGTCGCCGGAACCATGCTGCTGCGACTGTGCATGCTGCCCGGACTGGCGCTGCTGATCTGGGCGGCTCCGCGGCTGGCCCGGCAGCTGGGCGCCGACGGACCCACGTCGCTGTGGATCTGTGTCCTCAACCCGCTCGTGCTGATTCACCTGATGGGCGGCGTACACAACGAGATGCTGATGGTGGGCCTGATGACCGCCGGCATCACGCTGACCTTGGGCCGGCAGCACGTCGCCGGCATCGCGGTGCTGACGGTGGCGATGGCGGTCAAGGCGACCGCGGGGCTGGCGCTGCCGTTCCTGTTCTGGGTGTGGTTGCGTCACCTGCGCGAAGACCGTGGCTACCGGACCGCACGGGCGGCCTTCGCTGCCGCGCTGGGCTCGCTGGTGATCTGCGTGGCCGTCTTCGGGGTGTTGTCCGCGGTGGCCGGCGTCGGCCTGGGCTGGCTGACCGCGTTGGCCGGTTCGGTGAAGATCATCAACTGGCTGACCGTGCCCACCGCAGCGGCGAACCTGATTCATGCCGTTTTCGGCAGCCTCTTCAAGATCAACTTCTACACGCTGCTGCAGACCACCCGGCTCATCGGGATCGTCATCATCGCGGTGTCACTGCCGGTGCTGTGGTGGCGGGCGCGCGGCGACGACCGGGCCGCGCTGACCGGCATCGCGTGGGCGATGCTGGTCGTGGTCTTGTTCGTTCCGGCCGCCTTGCCCTGGTACTACTCCTGGCCGCTGGCGGTGGTGGCGCCGTTGGCCCAGTCCCGGCGCGCGGTGGCGCTGATCGCCGGCTTCTCGACGTGGATCATGGTGATCTTCAAGCCGGACGGGTCACATGGCATGTACGTCTGGTGGCACCTAATCCTGGCCACCGCGTTCGCGGTGTTGGCGTGGCGTTCCCTGCGCCGGGAGCCGGACGGGGAGCGTGTCGCTTAGTTCAGTACGCCATCGCTTGAGCGCGACGGACGACTTCCCGGGCCTGGTGTGCGTGCAGCGCATCCACCGGACGCGCATTGTTCAGCGCGTCGCGTGACCCGTCCCGAGTGACAGTCAGCGATGGGTCGGGGGTGAACAACCAGCGCACGATCTCGGTGTCCTGGTAGCCGCCGTCGTGCAGGATCGTCAGCAACCCGGGCAGGCACTTGGCCAATTGCCCCTTGTTGGTGAAGAACACTTGGGGTACCACCAGGCCGCCGTTCCGCCGCACCGCGACCAGGTGACCCTCTCTCAGTTGCTGCTGCACCTTGCTGACCGATACACCGAGTAGCTCAGCCACTCGAGACAGGTCGTAGGTAGGTTCGTCAGGATCCAGAACGTCTTCGCCGGCCGGAATGCTGCCCACGGCGCCAGTGTAAGCCTGACGCGGCCGGTGCGGCGCCCCGTTCAGCACAGTTCTTCGACCCATTTCGCGACGCCACCTACGATGACCCCGTGGTTGGAGCTGGGATGGGCGATCCGTTGTTGAGCACGCTGCTCGACGGGCGCTACCTGGTGCAGGCCGAGATCGCCAGTGGCGGGACGTCGACGGTCTACCGCGGCCTCGACACCCGGCTGGACCGGCCCGTCGCCCTGAAGGTGATGGACTCCCGCTACGCGGGCGATCAGCAGTTCCTGACCCGCTTCCAACTCGAGGCCCGCACGGTCGCGCGGCTGAAGCATCCGGGACTGGTCGCCGTCTACGACCAAGGGCACGACGGACGGCACCCCTTCCTCGTGATGGAGCTCATCGAAGGCGGAACACTGCGCGAACTCCTGCACGAACGCGGACCCATGCCACCGCATGCGGTGGCGGCCGTGCTTCGCCCGGTGCTGGGCGGACTGTCCGTGGCGCACCGGGCCGGCCTGGTGCACCGTGACATCAAGCCCGAGAACGTCCTGATCTCCGACGACGGCGAGGTCAAGATCGCCGATTTCGGGTTGGTCCGCGCCGTCGCCGCCGCCGGGATCACGTCGAACAGCGTCATATTGGGCACCGCGGCCTACCTGTCTCCGGAGCAGGTGCGCGACGGCAACGCCGGTCCCCGCAGCGACGTCTACTCGACCGGGATTCTCACCTACGAGTTGCTGACCGGGCAGACCCCGTTCACCGGCGATTCGCCGTTGTCCGTCGCCTATCAGCGACTCGATCACGATGTGCCGCCCGCCAGCGCCGCGATCGACGGCGTGCCAACGCAATTCGACGAGTTCGTGGCGTGTGCGACGGCGCGTGACCCCGCCGAACGGTATGCCGACGCGATCGAGATGGCAGCCGATTTGGATGCGATCGTCGAAGAGCTTGGGTTACCGGACTTCCGCGTGCCGGCACCGCGCAACTCCGCCCAACACCGGTCGGCGGTGCTGCACCGCAGTCAGGTCGCCCAGCAACGCGCCGCGGCGGCTGCTGGGGCCGGTGCGTCCCGAGCGCCGGCGGTGCCGGCGGGTCCTCATCCCACCCGCCAGTTCACCCGCGAACCCATGCCCGGCGCACCGGTCGCGCCGGATGCGACGGATGCGACAGAGGTGCCGGATGCACCGTCCGAATTCGACGACGAAGATTACGAATACGCCGACGAGCCAGGGCAATTCGCCGGCATCTCACTAGATGAGTTCGCCTGGGAGCGCGAGCACCGGCGCCGCATGGTGCTGATCTGGGTCGCGGTCGTGCTGGCGATCACCGGGCTGGTCGCCGCCGCCGGATGGACGATCGGCAGCAACTTGAGCGGCCTGCTCTAGAGAGCTGGCGAGCCGGCTAGTCGCGCAGCATCTCGGCGACCAGGAACGCCAGCTCCAGCGACTGCTGGGTGTTCAGCCGCGGGTCGCAGGCCGTCTCGTAGCGGCCGGCCAGGTCGTGATCGGAAATGTCCTGTGCCCCACCGAGACACTCGGTGACGTTCTCGCCGGTGATCTCGACGTGGATGCCGCCCGGGTGGGTGCCGAGGGCGCGATGGACCTCGAAGAAGCCCTGGACCTCGTCCACGACGCGATCGAAGTGGCGGGTCTTGTAGCCCGTCGACGACTCGTGGGTGTTGCCGTGCATCGGGTCGCACTGCCAGATCACCTGGTGGCCGGTGGCCTGGACCTTTTCGACGATCGGCGGCAGCAGGTCGCGGACCTTGTTGTTGCCCATCCTGGTCACCAACGTCAGCCGTCCCGGCTTGTTCTGCGGGTCGAGCCGCTCGACGTACTCCACGGCCAGCTCCGGAGTCATCGTCGGGCCGAGCTTGACCCCGATCGGGTTGGCAATCACCTCGGCGAACGCGATGTGCGCGCCGTCAAGTTGCCGGGTGCGCTCACCGATCCACACGGTGTGCGCCGAGAGGTCATACAGTTGCGGCTCGCCGTCCGGGTCGTCGGGGTGCTCCGACAGTCGCAGCATCGACCGCTCGTAGTCGAGCACCAAAGCCTCGTGGCTGGCGTAGATTTCGGCGGTTTGCAGGTTGCGGTCGGCCACGCCGCAGGCGCTCATGAACTTCAGGCCGCGGTCGATCTCGCCGGCCAGTGCCTCGTAGCGCGCGCCGGCGGGCGAGGTCCGGACGAACTCACGGTTCCAGTCGTGTACCAGGTGCAGCGACGCCAGACCGGACGAGGTCAACGCGCGCACCAGGTTCATCGCCGCACTCGCGTTGGCGTACGCGCGTACCAACCGGGACGGGTCGTGCTCGCGGGCGGCGGCGTCCGGGGCGAACCCGTTGATCATGTCGCCGCGGTAGGACCGCAGGCCCAGCGCGTCGACGTCGGCCGAGCGGGGCTTGGCGTACTGACCGGCGATGCGGGCCACCTTCACCACCGGCAAGCTGGCGCCGTAGGTGAGCACCACCGCCATCTGGAGCAACGTGCGGATGTTGCCGCGGATATGGGGTTCGGTGTTGTCGACGAACGTCTCGGCGCAGTCCCCGCCCTGCAGCAGAAATGCCTCACCCCTGGCCACCTGGGCCAGTTGGTCCTGCAGCTTGACGATCTCCGAAGGCACAGTCACCGGCGGCACACTTTCCAGGACGGTGCGCATGGCCGCCGCCTGGTCCGTGTCCCAAGTCGGTTGCTGGGCGGCCGGCTTGGCCAGCGCGGCGTCCAGCCGGGCCCGCAGATCGCTGGGCAGCGGCGGCAACGACGGCAGCTGGTCGATCGGAATGTCGACGGTCCAGTTCATCGGTCTATGGTAACCGGGCTGCGTCGACGCCTGATCAGGGCGAACGCCCTCCGGGGTCCTGTTCGCCGGTGATGATCCGAAAGCGACGCAACTGATCGCGAGCGTCCACCAACGCATCGTGCACGTCACGCGGCCGCGGTGGCAGCCGTGGACTGCCCCGCTCCTCCCACAATTGCCGCAATTCCCGGGTGTAGCGCGGTATCGCCCGTGGCAAGCCGGGCATGGGACCCCACAACTGACACAGGGCCACGTGGTCATAGGCCCCCACCCAGGCCCACAGCTCTATCGGTTCGGAGCCGTTCACGTCGAAGAACGCCTCAAGGTCCGCGCGGATCCGGCTGCGTGGGCGCCACAACTGCGAAGCCGGCGGCGGCAGTTTGGGCAGGACATGCGCGCGCACCCAGCTGCCGGCCCGCTCAGGGTCGAATTCGGTGGATACGGCGTAGTATTCGCGGCCGTCTTCGGCCACGACGCCGATCGAGATCAGCTCGATGGTGCGGCCGTCCTCAATGAATTCGGTGTCATAGAAGTACCGCACCGCCGCAGCCTAGCCCGCTTGATTCGGGCGTGCCGACGCCTGCCGCCGGATCGCCGAGCGTCCCGCGCTTCGCCGCCACTCCTGCGCGCCCCGCCCAGTGTGGGCGAAATGGCCCACCTCCGTCGGGAGGCGGTACACGGGGCCCACACTCGACGCACCGCCTACGACTGCCGGCCCTCCCGCGCCCCGCCCAGTGTGGGCGAAATGGCCCACTTCCGTCTGCGGTTTCAAGCCATCGATGCAACACCTCTTTGAGTGAGGAGTGTTGTGATGCCCCATCGTGCGATTCAGCCTTCG
>NZ_MVHT01000120.1 GCF_002086275.1 Mycobacterium intermedium
TCCAATTATTCCTTGCAGGACAGGCACTTTCGCATATCTACACCCCGAAACTCACAACGTTTCACGAAAAATCCGGGCTAGAGAGGGAGCCCCCATGGCCGACAACACTTACGAGACAATCCTGGTTGAGCGCGAGGAGCGGGTCGGCATCATCACGCTCAACCGACCAAAGGCGCTGAACGCGCTCAACAGCCAGGTGATGCGCGAAGTCACCACTGCGGCAACTGAATTGGACAATGATCCCGGTATCGGTGCGATCATCATCACGGGGTCGGAGAAGGCGTTCGCCGCCGGCGCCGACATCAAGGAAATGGCCGAACTGTCGTTTGCCGACGCGTTCGAGGCAGACTTCTTCGCCCCCTGGGGCAAGCTGGCAGCCGTGCGCACCCCGACGATCGCCGCGGTGGCCGGATATGCGCTGGGGGGCGGCTGCGAACTGGCGATGATGTGTGACCTGCTGATCGCCGCCGACACCGCGAAATTCGGGCAGCCAGAGATCAAACTCGGCGTGTTGCCCGGCATGGGTGGCTCCCAGCGTCTGACGCGCGCCATCGGCAAGGCCAAGGCTATGGACCTGATCCTCACCGGACGCACCATCGACGCCGCGGAAGCCGAGCGCAGCGGCCTCGTCTCGCGGGTGGTGCCCGCCGAAGACTTGCTGTCCGAAGCCAAGGGCGTCGCCACCACGATTTCGCAGATGTCGCGCTCGGCCTCTCGGATGGCGAAAGAGGCGGTCAACCGTGCCTTCGAATCGACCCTCGCCGAGGGGTTGCTCTACGAGAGACGGCTTTTCCACTCGACGTTCGCCACGGCCGACCAGTCCGAAGGCATGGCGGCGTTCATCGAAAAACGCCCCCCGAACTTCACTCACCGATGACCGAGAAAGGCTCCGCCACCACCGAGGAGCCTGGCGCCGACGCTGAGGAAGCCCCCGTTTCTGAGGTCTCAGAAACCGTGGCGGATGCCAACGCGGCTGTCCGCAAAGCATTTTGGATCCGGCATTACACCTTCACCGGGACCGCCGTCGCCCTCGTCTTCATCTGGCTGTCGCTGACGCCGTCGCTGCTGCCTCGGGGCCCGCTCTTCCAGGGCGTGGTCAGTGGCTGCTCCGGCGCCATCGGTTACGCCATCGGCGTCTTCATTGTCTGGCTGATCCGCTGGTTGCGTTCGAAGAACACCACCCCGCCGCCCCCGCGGTGGGTGTGGCTGCCCCTTGTTGCCGTCGGCGCGATCGGCATGGTCTTCATGGGCGTCCAATTCCACTTCTGGCAAGACCGGGTGCGCGACATGATGGGCGTCGAGCACCTGAAGTGGTACGACTACCCGCTCACCGGAATCCTTTCGATCGTCGTGCTTTTCACGCTGGTGGAGATCGGCCAGTTCATCCGTCTGGTGGTCGCTTTCCTGGTAGCGCAGGTGGACCGAATTGCACCCTTCCGTCTGTCGGCGGCCATCGTGGTGGCGGCGCTCGTGGCGCTGACCATCACCGTGCTCAACGGCGTGGTGCTCAAATTCGCGATGCGGTCCATGAACGACACGTTCGCCTCGGTCAACAGCGAGATGGATCCCGACAACGCCCCGCCGAAGACGCCGAAGCGATCGGGCGGTCCGGGATCGTTGGTGTCGTGGGAGTCGCTGGGTCACCAAGGCCGGATCTTCGTAGGGGCGGGACCGTCCCGCAAGCAACTCTCCGACTTCAACGGGACCCCAGCCATCGAACCCATCCGGGCGTACGCGGGGTTGAATTCCGCCGACGGGATCGACGCGACGGCGGAGCTTGCCGCACAAGAATTGGAACGCACCGGCGGCCTGCAACGGGCCGTCGTTGCCGTGGCCACCACGACCGGCACCGGGTGGATCAACGAGGCCGAAGCCTCGGCGCTGGAGTACATGTACAACGGCAATACCGCGATCGTCAGCATGCAGTATTCGTTCCTGCCCAGCTGGTTGTCGTTTTTGGTCGACAAGGAGAATGCCCGGCACGCCGGCCAGGAGTTGTTTGAGGCGGTCGACCGGAGGATCCGGCAGATGCCGGAATTCAAACGCCCCAAGCTCGTGGTATTCGGTGAGAGTCTGGGCTCTTTCGGTGCCGAGGCGCCGTTCATGAGCATCAACAATGTGCTGGCCCGCACCGACGGTGCCTTGTTCAGCGGGCCGACCTTCAACAACACAATCTGGACTCAACTCACCAGGAACCGCGATCCCGGCTCACCGCAATGGCTGCCCATCTACGAGGACGGACGCAATGTCCGGTTCGTCGCGCGTCCGGAAGATCTGAACCGGCCCGACGCCGAGTGGCGTAGGCCCAGGGTCGTGTACCTGCAGCACGCCTCCGACCCGATCGCCTGGTGGACACCGAACCTGCTGTTCAAGGAACCCGAGTGGCTGACGGAACCGCGCGGGTACGACGTGCTTCCCGAGACGTACTGGATTCCCGTCGTGACCTTCTTGCAGGTATCCGCCGACATGGCGGTGGCCGTCGACGTGCCGGACGGGCATGGCCATCGGTACGTCGCCAATGTCGCTGACGGCTGGGCGGCGGTGCTGTCTCCGCCCGGTTGGACGCAGGAGAAAACAGAGCGGCTGCGCCCGTTGCTACGAGCTGAAGCGAAGCCGCTCAGTTCCCCAGGCGAGGACGACGCCGGTTAATAAACGTCGAGTGGCGCTGAAAGCGAATTCTTGGTGCCATCCGCAGACATGTCCTCATTGCCTTAAGGCGATGGACGACAACGCATCCGGCTCGCTGAACAGCGGACCGCCGTGAATCAACTTTCCAATTCTCCCGAAATGCTTTGAACACAGCGTTAATATCTGGTCGGCACGCACTGGCCCGCCTTTAGCCCGGTTGAAGGAGCGATTGTGTCCTTCTTGTTGGTGTCACCGTCGGAGTTGATCACCGCAGCAACCAATCTCGCCGGTATCGGTGAAGCGCTAAGCACCGCCAACGCGGCCGCAGCGCTGCCGACAACAACACTGGCGGCGGCCGGCGCGGACGAAATTTCCGCCGCGGTGACCGCCGTGTTCACGGCCCATGCGGAGAGCTATCAGCGCATCGGTGCGCAAGCCTTGCAGTTTCACAACCAGTTCCTGCAGTCGTTGCAAGCCGGCGCCCAGTCGTATCTGCAAGCCGAGGCGACCAACGTCGAACAGACCTTGCTCGGTGTGATCAACGCACCCACCCAGACCCTGTTGGGGCGCCCGCTCATCGGTAATGGCGCCGACGGAACCGCAGCCAACCCCAACGGCGGAGCCGGGGGGTTGCTCTACGGCAACGGCGGAAACGGCTATTCCCAGACCACTCCTGGGGCGGCCGGCGGTACCGGTGGGGCCGCCGGTCTGATCGGCAACGGGGGTGCTGGCGGTGCGGGCGGCCCGGGCGCCAACGGTGGCGCCGGTGGAGCAGGCGGGTGGCTCTTTGGCAACGGCGGCAATGGCGGGCCGGGCGGTACCGGCCTGAACGGCACGACGGACCTGATAGGTGGCGCCGGCGGCAACGGGGGTGCCGGCGGGTCTGCCGGCCTGTTCGGCTCCGGCGGGGCCGGTGGTACCGGCGGCGACGGTGGGATAGGCGGCGTCGGCTCCGCCAACGGCGGCAACGGCGCGGAAGGTGGCACCGGCGGCGCCGGCGGAAGCGGCGGGAAGGGCGGCTGGCTCTTCGGCAAAGGCGGCGCAGGCGGCGACGGCGGACTCGGTGGTCAGGGCGGATCGGGCACTCAAGGCAACAACCAGAATGTCGGTACCAATGGCGGCTCCGGCGGGATGGGCGGCGCTGGCGGCAGGGGCGGCAATGGAGGCGGCGGCGGCCTCTTCGGCGACGGAGGGAACGCCGGCAACGGCGGCAACGGCGGCGCCGGCGGTGTGAGCGGTGATGGCGGGGCGGGGACAACCTCGGCCGGCGGCGGTGGTGCCGGTGGCATCGGAGGCAGCGGCGGCAGTGGGGGCACTGGCGGTAATGGCGGTTGGCTAACGGGTAACGGCGGCACCGGTGGCAGCGGCGGCAACGGCGGCAACGGTAATACCGGCGGCGTAGGCGGCGGCATCACTATCGGCCCGGCAGTGTCCGCGGGAAATGGCGGTAACGGAGGCAATGGGGGCAATGCCGGGTCCGGCGGCGGCGGCGGTGCCGGTGGCTGGTTGTCCGGTAATGGCGGAGCAGGCGGCGCCGGTGGCAACGCGGGGTTGGGGGGAACCGGCGGTAAAGGCGGCCCCGCCGATGCCTTGGACATGCTCACCGGCGCTGGCGGAACCGGCGGAGCGGGTGGCGTCGGCGGAACCGGAGGCTACGGCGGCGCCAGCGGCAAATTGTTCGGTAGCGGCGGCACCGGGGGCAATGGCGGTGCGGGCGGCACCGGCGGGGCCGGCGGCCAGGCCGGTAGCGGCGCCGCGACTGAGGGTGCCGGCGGCAAGGGCGGGGACGGGCAAGCGGGCGGCGCGGGAGGCAACGGCGGCGCCGGCGCGTTGTTGGTCGGCGACGGCGGATCCGGCGGAGACGGCGGTACCGGCGGCAATGGTGGTAACGGTGGTGCCGGCAATGGCGCCGGGTCGAGCGGCAAGGGTGCCAACGGTGGTGGCGGTGGCGCCGGCGGTGGTGCGCAGCTGCTCGGAAGTGGCGGCAACGGCGGCAACGGCGGCGCCGGCGGCAACGGCATAACCGCCGGCGAAAAAGGATCGGGCGGACCCGGCGGAAAAGGCGGCCTCATATTTGGCGCTGCCGGCAAGAACGGGCAGTAACCAACGGCTGGACTGTCGGCTGGGCTGCCGACGGGCTAGCTCAACTCGGCCAGCACGCCGGCGGCCACCAGAGCGTGATACCCGCCCACCACGTCGGTTGCCCGATGCAGGCCCAGATCCAACAGCGCCGCAGCCGCCAGGCTGGACGTGTAGCCCTCCGAGCACAGGATCACCCACTCGACGTCGTCACCGACGGCCTGCGGCAACCGCGCGTCACTGGTGGGGTCGCAGCGCCACTCCAGCACGTTGCGTTCGATGACCAAAGCGCCCGGCACCTCGCCCTCGGACGCACGCTGTGCCTGCGGCCGGATATCGACCAGTACCGCGCCACGCCGCAGCGCCTCCGGCACCTGGTCTGCCGGCAACCGTTGGTACCGCCCCCGCGCAGCCTCCAGCACCCGGTCGATCCGGCTCATCAAGACCCTTCGGGCTGGTCGGTCAACTCGGTGCGCTGACGGCGCAGCGTGTTTCGGGTAGTGACCTCGTAGTACGACATGACGGTCAGCGGCGGCGAGTAGGCGTGCACGCTCAGCGTCGGCTGCACGGCACGCGCGGGCTTACTCGAGGCCGCCCGCTCCTCGATGGGCCGGGGCGCCCACACCACGTCATGCACCCAGCCCAGCGGAAATCCGGCCTGGTCGCCGGCATCGAGGCGCCGCCGGCGCAACCGCTGGCCATCCCAACGGTATTCGTTGAGCGACCCGGACAGCACCGTCAGCGCCCCGAGCGACCCGCCGTGATCGTGCAACTCGGTGGACTTGCCCGGGACCCAGCTGATCAGCCAGACGTCCAATTCGTCGTCGCCATGGATGCGGGTGAACCAGCGCTTGTTCTCCGGCAGGCCGTCCCGCGGAAGCAGGTGGTCGCACCGTCCGCTGAGCACGTCGTCGGCGGCTTGGTCAGTCGCGAGCAGCAGATCGGGCACGCGCAACCGCGTGGGGCCCGACGCCGGGGAGGCATAGGCAAGGGCAAACGGCATGGCCATCAGAGAGCTCCGGAAGGTGAAACGGTTAGGGCAAGCGGCGGTGCGTCAGGGCCGACAACACTCCCAAAAGCCGGAGCACTCCATCACGCCAACGAGTGTTGCATAAATTAGGACTGTGCATCGGTCGCCTCGCCGCCCCCCGCGCTGGGCGCTGAGCGTCGTGGCGGCGGGTCTGACGGTCGTGGCAGCGTGCTCGGACGGCGACGGTGGAGGCAAGCCGACAACCTCATCGCCCCGGCCGTCAACCACCACCAGTTCGCCGCCGCCGGGCGCCATCGGGATCTCTCCGGGCGGCGTCACGACCAAGGTCGATGCTCCGGCCGAGTCGACCGAGGAAGAATATTTCCAGGCCTGCCATGCCGCCAAGGTGTGGATGGAGGAGCAATCGGGCGCCGGGCAGTCAATGATCGAGCCATATCTGGCCATGGTTCAGGCCTCCGCCTCCGGAGTTGCGGGGACCTGGAACATCCCCTGGGCCAACCTCAGCCCGGCGCGACAGGCGGCCGTGATCGTCGCCGCCGAAGCCGCCGCCAACGACGGATGCGGATAGCCGCCGCGCAATTGCGATCAGGGGTGCACAAAACTGTCGACCGGATCGGCGGTAGGACGCCTGCCCGCGCAGAATGAAGTGGTGTCTGGACCTATACCGCCGCGCGGGCGCGGATCATCCGGCAATCGCGTCGCGTTGGCGTTGGGCAGCGGCGGCGCCCGCGGCTACGCCCACATCGGGGTGATACAGGTCCTCGAGGAGCGCGGCTACGAAATCGTGGGCATCGCCGGTTCGTCGATGGGCGCGGTCGTCGGCGGCGTTCAGGCGGCGGGCCGGCTCGACGAGCTGGCCGACTGGGCGACGTCCCTGACGCAGCGCACCATCCTGCGGCTGCTGGACCCAACGATCACCGCGGCGGGCGTGCTGCGCGCGGAAAAAATTCTGGACGCCGTGCGCGACATCGTGGGACCGGTGACCATCGAGGAGCTGCCCATCCCCTATACGGCGGTGGCGACGGATCTGTTGACGGGCAAGTCGGTGTGGTTTCAGCGCGGTCCGCTGGACGACGCCATCCGGGCGTCCATCGCGATACCGGGGGTGATCGCGCCGCACGAAACGGACGGACGCCTGCTCGCCGACGGCGGCATCCTGGAGCCCCTGCCCATGGCGCCCATCGCCGGGGTCAGCGCGGACCTCACCATTGCGGTGAGCCTGGGCGGCAGCGAGACGCCCGGAAGTCGCGAAGTGGAGCAGGGCGCCACCGCCGAATGGCTGACCCGCATGGTCCGCAGCACTTCTGCCCTGTTCGACGCCAACGCCGCACGGTCGCTGTTGGATCGTCCTGCGGCGAGGGCGGTGTTGAGTCGCCTCGGCGCGACCGCGGAAGCGCTGAACGGTTCGGAAGGCGACGTGGACAACGCCGACGAGGCCGCAGCGAGTTCCGAGGAGTCCGGGCTTCCCAAGCTGGGCAGCTTCGAGGTGATGAATCGCACCATCGACATCGCGCAAAGCGCCCTGGCACGCCATACGCTGGCGGCCTACCCCGCCGACCTGCTGATCGAGGTGCCGCGCTCGACGTGCCGAAGCCTCGAGTTCCACCGCGCGGCGGAGGTGATCGAAATCGGTCGCGAGCTGGCTACCCGCGCGCTGGACACCCTGTCGGACGGAGCGTCGGACGGTCCCGACTCGCCCGTCGCACCCGCCATCGAGGCCTGACGCCCCCCTTCAGACACCCAGCACTCGTGCCACGGCCGCGGCTTCTCGCCGGCCCTGGGCGCGCCCGGCCCTCGCCGACGGAACCCGGCAGCGCGGATCCAGCGGGTTCGGCCCGAAAGCCGCCAGCGACTCGTCGTCGGCGAAGATGGCGTACGCGGTGCCGTCGAATGCCGCGATCTCACCGGCCGGCCCGGGCCCGAAGGGCGAGGGCGCGTCCACGCCGGACGGCACCAAGACCACCGCCACGTCGCAATCGTCGGCAACGCTCAGATTGACCGAACTGCGCACGCCGCCGTCCATATAGCGCCGCTGCCCGATCGTCACCGGCGGCCACGCCCCCGGCACGGCGCAACTGGCCGCCACCGCGTCGACCAACTCAACCCCAGAGTTTTGGTCAAAGACGACCAGTTCGCCCGTCGCCGTGTCGATCGCGGTGAGTCGCAGCGCGCGGTCGGGCCACTCGTACGACGGCAGGCGCTGGGCGATCACCTCACGCCGTACGGATTCGGGAACGGTCTCGGTCGCCAGGGCCACCTGGCCGATTTTGGCCAACCGGCCAGCAAGGCCGCCCTCGTTCGGCCCGGAAAGCGCGGCCAGGAACAGCTCGGTGATCTTGTCGATGTCGACACCGGGGTCGATCTCGGCCGACGTCTCGGCGATCTGTCTGGCGAACAGCTCCTCCAGCGGGCGTCCGCTACAGATCTGGGCGCCGACTGCCGAGCCGGCCGAGGTGCCGACCACCACGTCCGACTCCAGCAGCAACCGCGCCGCCGTCGGCGACTCGTCGGCGATGCCGCACAAAACCCCTGTCTCCCAAGCGATTCCGGCGAGCCCACCGCCGGCCAGCACGAGCGCGCGCCTGGTCATGACACCAACGTGTGCTGGGCGTGCAGCACCGGCTCGCTGAGATCGGCTTTGCGCAGCTGGTGCCGCGGCGGATCGGGCAACACCAAAGTCCGGGTCATCCGCAGCGCCGAGTCGACGTGCACCAGCTCGCCCGGAGCGATCAGGCTCCAGCGGGGGTCGTCGTCCATCTTTTCGGTCGCGAATATCACCGACGGCCGGTCACTCAAATGCTCACACCACGCGCGGATGCGCTGCGATCGCAGATCGAAATCGGGCGCGCCGCCCAAGCGGCGATCCAGGACGTAGAGCATGTTGGGCTCCGGATAGCGAAACGCCCACATGTCGGTGGCGGTGCTGAGCACGAAGTTGGCCGCATAGACCGGGACGTTGGCCGCCACCCACGTCATCGCGTCGACCAGACCGGCCGTCTCGTCACCTCCGTGAGCGCGGATCGAGGCGGTGATCAACGCGAAGATTCTTTCGGAATCGGTTTGGCCCAGAACGAGATCCGCGACGCCGAGGGCACGTAACCGTTCGTCGATGATGTCCAGACCCTCGACTACGCCGTTGTGCGCAAAGATTCGCCCGTCCTGCAAGAACGGGTGGGTGTTGTGGACGTCGAGCGACCCCGTCGTCGCGTAGCGCACGTGAGCGACAAACGTTGTGCCGGTGAGGTGATGGGCTTCGGCCGCAAAGTCGATGTCCTGCCAGGCGGCGATGGGCTCTTTGTGCAGCTGCGGCCGGCCGTGCTCGTCAAAGACCCCCAGGCCCGTGCCGTCGGGATTTCGCCTGCTTTGCTCGGCGAGGCTGTCAGGGGCGTCCAACAACCAAAAGGTAGCCGTGACAATCTTCGTCCCGGCATGCAGGCCAAAAAGTCGACACATGGTCCCGACGCTACCGAAGGGCTCAGTGCAAGAGTTGCGCGGAAAGGTTCTCGAGGACTCCGCGTGCGTAGCCTTTCCAGATCCTCCCGAATCCCGGAAGTAAGAGGGCGGACACGGCCGACTTCGGATAGATGGTCCATTGCCAAGTCACCTTGGTTCCGGTGCCCGCGGGTGTGAAGCTCCATTTGCCGTCGACCGAGCTGATCAGCGCCGCCATGGGTCCTTTGACGTCGGAAAGCGTGTAGCCGAATGCCCGCGGGGGGTCGACACTGGTCAGCTCCTCACGCACGCTGCCGCCGCCCACCATGGTGATGCGCCGGGTCTGGCCCGCGGCATCCCAGTCGCCCGTTTGGTCAAGGACGTCCTTGATCGGCGGAATGGGCCCGTACCAGTTCGAGCAAATGACCGGCAGCGGTATGGCCAGCGTGCGGCGAAACGCATCTTCGGCAGTGACGGGAATTGCTCGCGACTGAGCGACGACGACAGAGCTCGGCATCAACTGACTGTAGCCGCCGAGCGGACTGCCGTCAGCGGCTCAGGTGCGGGGCGGCCCGGCCGGTGATGAGCGGCAGATCGAAGAAGCTCTGAATGCCCGCCGGCGCCGCGCAGGTGGCCGGTATGGCGTTGACGCAGTGCGCGGCCGTGGCGACGATGCCAGGGTTGCTCTGCAGTCCTTCCTGCACGCTTTCAGGCTGCCAGCCCTTGATGGTGACGAAGGTGTTCGGGTTTCCCCGCACCTCGATCTCGTACCGCTCCCCCGCAGGACCGAAAGACCAAGGGGGATTGAGGTTTTCCTCCCCCATCAACCAGTTGACGGTGATCTCGACGACGACCGTGTCGCCGACCAGGGCCTGCCAGTGGAAGCGGCGCCCGGCGACCTGACCGGGCTCGATCACCCCGATCGGCGAGTCGATCGGCGCGGTCGCGACGGCCACTTCTTGCAAAGGCCGGATCTCGGGCTCGGCGGCGAAGCCCAATTGGTCGACGCACAGCCGGACCGACTGGATGAAGCCACCGTTGAGCAATTTCTGCATCGGACCAGTCAGCGCGCTGTCCGGGGTGCCGCCGAAGCCCATGACGTAGCGCAGCACATCCGGCGCTCCGTAGGTCCTGAGATCTGAAAACTCCTCGGCACGAACGAAAGTCACCCCCGTCGACATCACCGACAGCAGTAACGGAAACAGTTCGGTGGCCGCGCCCGGTCCAATGCCGGCACCGTGCAGCGTCGTGTTGCCGGCCTGGGCGGCGATTTCCAGTGGCGCGGCTTCCTTCTCGCTCGGGTAGAACCACCCGAGCGGGGTGACGACGTTCTTGCCGGAACGCAACAGCGCGGCGACCTCGTCGACGCTGGGCATCAACGGCGCATAGATGACCGCGTCGGCGTCGAGGGCCAAGATGTCGTCGATGCTGTTGGTCGCGGTTACGCCCAGCGGTGACGTCCCGGCGATCTCGCCGACGTCTTTGCCGTTCTTGGTCTCGGAATGCACCCAGCAGCCGACCAGTTCGAGTTCGGGATGCTCTAGCACACCCTTGATCGCGGCGACGCCGACCGACCCAGTTGCCCATTGCACGACTCGCAGACTCATGGTCACCTTTCTACCCCCGAGTTCTACTCGCCAGCAGTAGCTCCTATGTCAAGCCGCGGCGGGTTGGGCTTGTTGTGAGCTGGTTTGGTTGTCGGTGTGGAGGCTTCGGTAGATGGCGCGGGCGAGGCGGCGTTTGAGGCATCGTCGGGCGGCTGCCTTGGTTTTGCCGGCGGCGATGAGCTTTTGGTAGTAGGCATGGCCCGGGGTGTCGTGCAGGCGGATTTGTGTGATGGCGATGCGGTGGATGGCGGTGTTGAGTTGGCGGTTGCCCGAGCGGCTTAGCCGCACCTGACCTTCAGTTTTGCCTGACCACACGGGGATCGGCGCTACCCCGGTATAGCGGGCGAAAGCCGCCTCGCTTTTGAAGCGGTTGATCCCGGCGGTTTCGCCGAGGATTTTGGCGGCGGTCACCTCCGCGCAGCCCGGCAGGTCCAACAGGGTGGGGGCCTGTGCGCGGACCTGATCAGCCAGGCGCTTTTCGAGCGCCTTGATCTCGGCGGTGAGCCGGGTGACATCAGCCAATTCGGCACGCGCCATGTCCACAACTACCGTTTTGGGTTGGACGTCGAGCCAAGCCGCCAACGCCTGCTGCTGCTTGACCGCGCTAAGCCCACCCGGTCGAGGTGATCGCTGCGGGTCCAGTTCGTGCACCAGCCAGCGCAGCCGGTTGATAGCCGAAGTTCGTTGCCCAACAAGAACATCACGGCGGTCGGTGAGCAACTTCAGCATCCGCGACGCCTCATCATGGCAGGCCGCGGGCAGGTCGGGTTCGCGCAGGACTGCCCGGGCTACGGCCTCGGCGTCGATCGGATCGGACTTGCCCGGTCTGCGCGCGGATTTGCGGACCTGGGCCATCAACTTCGTCGGTACCCGCACGACTGTTTGCCCCCTGGTCAACAGGTCCCGCTCGAGCCGCGCTGACATGTTGCGGCAGTCTTCAATGCCCCACAGCAGATCGTCGCCGAACTGCTCGCGCGCCCACATCAGGGCCGCGATATGCCCGTCCGTGGTGGCCTTGACCGTTTTCTCGCCCAGCTTGCGTCCCACCTCATTGACAGCGACAAAGGTGTGTTTGAACTTGTGTACATCGACTCCAACGACCACCATGGTGGTGCCTCCTTCACTTGGGGTGTTGAGGTTGGGCCGGCCGGTGGACACATCTCAGTCGGGGCGGTACCACGCTCCTGACAAGTCACACCGGCCGGCCCGTCTCATCCGGCGTCGGCACTACTGCTGAACGCCAACCTCTCAGCGGCAGACACAAACCGAGCCAGACACCGGATGATCCGGAACCAACCACCGCAAGACGGCCCACGCACGCGGACACGCCATGACACGGCAAACTCACCCTGACACTGAGACGCAAACTTGTACGTTGCGGGCCGAACGCGTACGACTTTGTGTCTGCTCGCGGGTGGGGTGAGACGCCCGAGGGCGGTCAGTCGTGCGCCTCGATGACGTCGTAGCCACCGTCGGCGTAGTGAGACCGGATGGTCTTCTTGTCGTACTTGCCGACGCTGGTGCGCGGAATCTTGTCGGTGAATGCCCACCGTTCGGGCAACCACCACCGAACTACCTTGTCCGTGAGGAACTTTCGTAGTTCACCGGCACTGATCGTGGTACCTTCCCGGGGCACGACGACGGCCAGCGGCCGTTCCTGCCAGCGCTCGTCGGGAACCCCGACGACTGCGGCCTCGACGACGTCGGGGTGAGCTATCAGGTTGTTCTCCAGCTCCACCGAGGAGATCCATTCCCCACCGGACTTGATGACGTCTTTGGACCGGTCGGTCAAGGTAATGAAGCCGTGCTCGTCGATGCGGCCGACGTCGCCAGTGCGCAACCAGCCCGAGTCGAACTTGGACTCGTCGTATCCGCGGTAGTACGAGCCGGTGATCCACGGCCCGCGAACCTCCACCTCGCCCACGGCCTGGCCGTCGTTGGGCAGCACCTTGCCGTCGTCGTCGACAATGCGGGCCTCCACGCCGCAGACCGGCCGACCCTGCGTCCCACGGAAAGCCCAGTGCTGGTCGTCCGGGGTCCCGGGCGGCGGCCAGGCCATGGTCGCCAGCGGAGAGGTTTCCGTCATGCCCCACAGTTGCCGAATCTGCACGGAGTGCTTTTCTTCGAAGGCTTGCATCAGCGACACCGGAACGGCCGAACCGCCGCACACGACCATGCGCAACGACGACATGTCGTGCCCGGGGTTTTTTTCCAGCTGATGCAAGACGTCGTTCCAGATGGTCGGCACCGCGCCGGCCACCGTTGGCCGCAGCGTCTCCACCATGTGGATGATCGATTTGGCATCCAGGTGCCGGTCGGGAAGCACCAAGTCCGCCCCCGCCATCAACGCCGCATACGGCAGTCCCCACGCGTTGGCGTGGAACATCGGCACGATGGGCAGCACCCGGTCGCTGGACCCGACCCCGATGCCGTTGCTGGTGCACGCCGCCATGGTGTGCAGATAGCTCGAACGATGGGTGTACACAACACCTTTGGGATTGCCCGTCGTGCCGCTCGTGTAGCACATGGCTGCGGCAGACCTCTCGTCGATATCCGGCCAATCGAAATCGGTGGGCTGGCCGTCGATCACCTCGGCGTAGCGCAGCACCGTCTTGCCGGAACCCTGCAGCGCCTCCACCGCCGATTCGTCGCCCTCGCCCACCGCGATCAGGGTGTGCACGGTCTCGAGTTCCGGCAGCACCGGCGCGAGCAGTTTGGCCAACGACAGGTCCACCAGGATTACCTGGTCCTCCGCCTCGTTGGCGACGTATGCGATTTGCTCCGGGAAAAGCCGGATGTTGAGCGTGTGCAAGACCGCACCCATCGAAGGAACGGCGAGATACACCGCGAGGTGCTCGGCGTTGTTCCACATGAACGTCCCGACGCGCTGGTCACCCGTTATGCCGAGGCCGCGCAGCGCGTTTGCCAGCTGCGCAGCCTGCCGACCCACGTCGCGGTAGGTGCTGTAGTGGTACCCGTCACCGGTGTCGGTAATGACTTGACGTGCTCCGTGAACGCCGCATCCGTAGCGCATGATCGCGGTAATCGTCAGGGGGAAATCCTGCATCGTGCCGTACATCGACGTACCGCCTTACGGGTCTCGGCGCAGCACCGCCTTGTCTCCAGTCGGGCGAATGCTATCGCCGTGGGAGGTCATGGCACACGGGTTCCCCCGAGAAGCTCGTTCAACACCGTGCCGTCAGGCCAGCGCCGGCTCGCGCTCGAAGAGCTCGGGCAGCAGCCAGTCGACGGACATGTTGGCTTCCAGCGCCTGCTGCTCGGCGGGCACTTCTTGCGTCTGACCAACCAATGCCCTGGTGACGATACCGTCATAGTCGGCGACGTAGAGGTACTTGCCGTCCGGACTTTCAACGACGCACGACGGCTGGCGGGTCTTGAGGGTGCCGATGACGTCCTGCGTGGCAGCACCGAGCATCGTGACGCGATCCTCGCTGACCAGATAGACGCGATCCCCGTTGCCGCTGACGCTGACCTGGGTGACCAGGCCGCCGATCTCACTGAACTTGCGGGTGGCGGTGACCTTGTTGGTCTTCGTGTCGATGACGTCGACGACCGTGCCGAAGTCAGCGCCGCAGCTGGCGACGTAAACCGTTGTGCCGTCGGGACTCAACGCGACGTCGCGGATGGCAGCACCGATGTCGATGGTCGCCAGCACACGCAGGCCCGGCTGAGTTTCCTTCGCGTTCTTGGTGTTCTTGGCGCCCTTAGCCGCGGACTTGGCGCCCTTCTTGCGCCACCCGGAGCGCCCGCGACTCGCGGCCTCGGGTTGGCTGTGGGTACCGATCACGACCACCTGACCGCCGGACGGGCCGTTGACGCCGACGTACAGCCGGCTTCCGTCGGGGCTGATGCGCACACATTCGGTGACGGCGCCGGGCGTTGTGGCGATGTCGACGACCTCGATGCGGTCCGTCCTGGTATCCATCACGGCGACGTCGGCACCACGGGCGCCGTTGCGGCTGGCGTACACGTAGTGGCCGTCGTGGCTCACGGCCAGATCCGTGAGGCTCAGGGCCAGCGGATGGGAGTCGACGACAGTGTTGGTGGCGGTGTCGATGACGGTGATCGAGTCATACGACGGGGAAACCGTGCTGACGTAGGCACGACCGGTATTCGCACCACCCATGGCGATGGCGAACGGTTCGTCGATGCCGGCGAGGGTCACGGTGACCCGGCAGGTGTCGGTGTTGATCACCGAAACGCTGTGGTCGCGGTAGTTGGTCACCATCAGCTGGCCGCCGTCGGGGGTTATCCCGATAGCGCTGATGGGACCGTTCTGGACGGGAATCTGGACAGCGATGGGGTTGCCAGGTGACGAGTCGACGTCCACGAGCTCGATGTTCTTGCTGGCCTTCGCAGCCTTCCGGCCTTTTATCGCGCCTTTTATCGCGCTCATGTGGCACCGCCTTTGCTGTTGTCGAACCTCCACGCGGGGCGACTGCCGTCGCTACCTTGCGCGGCCCGTCGGCCGGGGATTACCGGTTTTACGGCACTCCCATTAGCGCCGCATTTAATAGCATTGAACGCCATTCTAGCTCGCGATATTCCCCCGAAAAGAATTCAATTCGCGAGCTTGTTACCCAGGTCACTAAGACCACTTAGGTTCCACTCAGGTGGCCATTTTTCACCAGTATACCAGAAGTATGAAGTCTTACTAAGCATACGCTCTGAACAGCGAGGCTGCTTCTCACAACTACCTGATGGGCCGGCCTGCGCCAGGGTCGTTGGATAAGAATCTCTTATGGTTCCCGTTTCGGGCGAGGCGAATATCACACTTTGCCCAGCAGGTTCGTGTCGCATTTCGTTATTTCGCCGCACTCGCGCCGCAATCCTCGCCGAGGATTGGCCCCTTGCCACCGCCGGTACCGCCCTGGCCGCCAAAGCCGTGGTCACTAGTACCGAACCCGCCCCCGCCGCCTAGGCCGCCTCCGCC